>JANRKX010000129.1:0-55354 GCA_033763255.1 Acidobacteriota bacterium
GAGACTTCAAGCGTCCCGACAGGACGCCAATTCATTCGCTGCTTTTCCCGGCAGTAAACTGCCGCGCTAATCTCAAACCGTCCCTGACGGGACGAAAACCGGGTCAAGTCGAATGCTCATTTCTTTAGTGCGTAACATCAGTTCTTCAGTTCAAAGTGACCGAACCGAATGCCTGTGCGTCAAGAAGCTGCGAGGAGAAGGATAATGGTCAAATGCAATCGTCCCACAGTTTTCCTGACGCTTCTGGCGTTGGGCGCTTGTTGGTTGTCACCGGCGAATTCGGCACAACAATCAACGCAAAACCCGGCAATTCAAAATCCACCGGCGCAAACTCAGCAGCAAAATCAAGATGTGGTTCGCATCTCGACGCAACTTGTCCAGATTGACGCCGTTGTCACAGACAAAAAGGGAAATCACGTCGAAAACCTGACAGTGGATGATTTCGAGTTGCTGGTTGACGGCAAGAAACAAGACCTGACGCATTTCAAACACATCAGCCTGCCGCCCGTGAAGCGCGAATTGCCGCCAGTTAAAAAATCCGATGCGCCGCCTGCGCCGGCGAACATGCCGACCAAGCAAATTGACCCCAAAGACGTTCGCCGAACTATTGCCTTCATCGTGGACGATCTGGGATTGGGATTCACCAGCACGGAGCGCGTGCGCGAAACGCTGCGCCAGTTTTTGGACAGGCAAATGCAGCCCGGCGATCTGGTCGCCATTATTCGCACCGGGCGCGGTCTGGGTATGCTGGAACAATTCACCAGCGACAAACGATTGCTGTACGCCGCCGTCGAAAAGCTGATGTGGAATCCGCTCAGCCGCGACATGACTCCAAGCTTTGGCAGCGAAAGCGCGCTGGGCGAATCCGAAGAAAGCCAGGAAGCCGCCAGCGCGCAACAATCCATTGACGACGGCATGAGCAGTTTCCGCGACACTATGTTTGCCACAGGCACACTTGGCGCGATCAATTTCGTCGTCAACGGATTGCGCCCGCTGCCCGGGCGCAAAAGCGTGATTCTGCTTTCCGACGGTTTCAGCATTTATCCGCCAAGCAGCAATCCCAACGATCCCGACGCCGTCGCGCAAAGCGAAATGGTGCAACAAGCCCTGAAACAATTGGTGGAAATGGCCAACCGTTCCAGCGTGGTGATTTATTCGATGGACGCGAAAGGTTTGTTGCCGCTGGTTCCCGGCGGAGAAACGGGCGGGCGGCCAAGTGGCGACGATTACGCCCAAGCCATGCAGGACAATCAAGAATCTCTGGAAGGCCCCGTAAATCTGGCCGCACAAACCGGCGGCTTTGCCACTTTCAACAACAACGATTTGAACATCGGCATTCAAGAAGCTCTGTACGACCAGCAAAGTTATTACTTGATCGGCTTTGACCCGGACGATGACAAATTCGACCGCAAACAGCACAAAATCAAAGTGACGATCAAACGTCCGGGCTTGCGCGTCCGCGCCCGGCAAGGCTTTTACGGCTACAACGATGACGAACCAATCGCAGCGGAAAAAACTCGCAGCCAGCAGATTTTCGGCGCGATGTTGTCTCCGCTGGGAGTCCGCGATTTGTCTTTGAAGATGACGCCGTACTATTTCAACTCCGACAAAGAAGGCTCGATGGTTCGCACACTGTTTCACATCGAAAGCTCCAAGCTGACGTTCAAAGACACCGCCGACGGCAAGAAAGCGATCAAGCTTGATCTGGCGGCGTTCGCTTTTGACGACAAAGGCGCGGCACTGGATTTGAACGCCAAACACATTGCGCTGACTTTTGACGAAGCTCAGCACAAACAGGTGATGGCCGACGGGCTGACTTATCGCGCGGACTTCCCGCTGAAAAAGCCCGGCGCTTATCAGTTCCGAGCCGTCTTGCGCGATGCCGAAAGCGGACGATTGGGAACAGCCAGCGAATTCATCAGCGTTCCTGATTTGAGCAAAAGCCGATTGGCAATGTCCGGTCTGGTGTTGACCGTTCCCAAAGCCGAAGGCGAAAAAGAATCTACAGAAGTGAAAACTTCGCCGTACGTTCGCAGCTTCGCCCAAACCGGTTGGGTCAAATACGGCGCGGCGATTTACAACGTCACGGTGGACAAGAAAACCAATCAGCCGCAGCTTACGGTCAAAGCTGAAATTTACCGCGACGGAAAATTGCTGAAGCAATTGCCCGCCAAATCAATCGAGCTTCCGGCAAAAACAAACGCCAAACGATTCGATTTCGTCGGGCAAATGTTGTTGAATAATTTCCAGCCGGGCGATTATTTGCTGCGCGTCGTCGTCACAGACGCGCTGGCCAAAAAGAAAGTCGGCCAGGTAGAACAATGGATGGATTTTTCAGTGCGATAACTTATGACCACACAAACCAAACCTCGAATTCGCTTTTCAGTGATTGGCCTGAATCACGGCCACATCAACGGACAAACCGAAGCCGTCTTGCGCGGCGGCGGTGAACTGGTGTCATTCTTTGCCAAAGAAGCCGATCTGGCTTCGGCGTTTTCCAAACGCTTTCCGCAGGCGAAGCTCGCGCGTAACGAGAAAGAAATTCTGGAAGACAAAACCATCCAGCTTGTCGTGTCGGCTTCGATTCCGGTCGAACGCGCGCCGCTCGGCATTGAAGTCATGCGGCATGGCAAAGACTTCATGGTGGACAAACCCGGCATCACCACGCTGGAACAATTGGCTCAAGTTCGCCGCGTGCAGGAGCAGACGCACCGCATCTATTCGATCATGTACAGCGAACGGTTTGAAAATCGCGCAACAGTCAAAGCCGCCGAACTGGCTCGCGCCGGAGCCATCGGAAAAGTCATTCAAACCATCGGCCTGGGACCGCATCGCATGAATCCGAAAACTCGCCCGGCATGGTTTTTCGAGCGCGAAAAATACGGCGGCATTTTGTGCGACATCGCGTCGCACCAGTTCGATCAGTTTTTGTATTTCACCGGTTCGACCAAAGCCGAAGTCCTCGCGTCGCAAGTCGGCAACGTCAATCATCCGCAATGGCCTGGTCTGGAAGATTTCGGCGATGCAATGCTGCGCGGCGATGGCGGAGCGGGTTACATCCGTGTGGACTGGTTCACGCCCGACGGATTGCCAACGTGGGGCGACACGCGACTGACGGTGATTGGAACCGAAGGTTATATGGAAGTTCGCAAAAACGTGGACATCGCCGGAAAAGCCGGAGCCAATCACTTGTTCCTGACAGACCACAAAGGCGTTCAGCGAATTGATTGCACCGACGTGCCGCTGACTTACGGCGAAAAACTTATCAACGACATACTCAATCGCACAGAAACCGCGATGACTCAGACTCACTGTTTTCTGGCAACCGAACTGGCGTTGAAGGCACAGAAACAAGCGCAGCGGTTCAACCTGAAAAAATAAATTGTCGAATGATTCTCTTGCTAACTGCAATCAAACTACGGCGCCGACACATCTCAGCCGAGCGTCAATTTTTCTTTTTTTGATGGTGTGTTTTTTTCGTGACCTTAGTTCAGCACGTGCCGTCTTGGACAAACGTGAAGCTTGGTCAGACTAAAAAACGTCAGACCAGCTTTACACCATCAACAATAATCAATCCAATTTTACTGGTGATTATCAATCTTCCTGGCGGGCATTGCCTGTTCGGGAGAAAGGCTGGGCCTGATCTAAGCGGAGGGTCAGGCTCAGTTTCTCCACCTGTTTTTGCAATTGAAACGGAGTTGGTGCAGGCGAAAAACTTTCCGCGAAACTGACCCAAACTCTTTTTCGTCTAAAAAAACGAAAAGGCCTCCCTTAGCCTTATCAGAGTTCTTTCACTAACAAAGTAGACAATTATCGTTTGCTCAATTCGAGCGACATTCGTATCGCTCAATTCCAGCTTTGCAGGATTCCATTCATCTTTCATCCGCAACTGCCATGTTCCGCCATGGCCAATCCGCAAGTTTATCCGCAATCTGACTTCACTCTGGTTTCCGCTACCTGAGTCTGAAAAGCCGTAGAAGGAGCAGTATGTTTTTTCTGTTTTCAAATGACGATCTCTTCATCACCACTTTCTTAGCATTCTTGTACACCGGTCCGGAATCCATCTTGCCGATTGCCTCCACTTTTGCCGCCATCATCGGCTTTGCGCTGATTGTCTGGCGTCGTTTGCTGGCTTTTGCAGCGCGTTTGCTGGCGCTGTTCCAGCGTAAACCGAATCAATCCACACCACGGCAATAAACTCGGTTGGCAGTTATGAAAAAAGTCATCGTGATTGGGCTGGATGGTTTTGAGCCTAAGCTGGTCGAACTGTTGTTTGATCGTGGCGAATTGCCGCATTTGGCAAAGCTCAAAGCGCAAGGCGGTTATGCGCGTCTTCGCACCACTTACCCGGCGCAAACGCCTGTGGCGTGGTCAACGTTTGCGACAGGCACGAATCCGGGCGGACACGGCATTTTCGATTTCATTCGACGCGATCCGAAAACGTATTTGCCGGATTTGTCTTTTAACCGCTACGAACAGAAAAACGCTTTCGTGCCACCGAAAGCCGTCAACCTGCGACGTGGCGAAACCATTTGGGAACGGCTGTCGCAGGCAGGCATTCCTTCCGTAGTGTTACGATTTCCCTGCACTTATCCGCCCGACAAGATTCGAGGGCGAATGCTTTCCGGCATGGGAGTCCCAGATTTACGCGGCGGTCTGGGCACAGCAACGTTTTTCACTTCGATCAGCGACATTGATGCGCAAGAAGGCGAGCAAGTCATCACCGTCGCCCCTACGCCGGACAATCGTATCGAAACTTTCCTGCCCGGCCCGATTGATCCCAAGACAAAAACTCAATCGCGGTTTGCGCTTCATGTGCAATTCGATCCTGCCAAACGAACGGCTTCGATTCGTTCGGATGGCAATCCCGCTGCACTCGAATTGCGCGAACGCGAGTGGAGCGATTGGCTGCACGTGAAATTCAAACTGGGATTGTTTCGCAGTCTGCGAGGAATGGTTCGACTGTATTTGATTCGCACGGCTCCGCATTTCGAATTGTACGTTTCGCCGATTAACTTTGAACCAGAAGCTCCGTTGTTCGACATCAGTTCGCCCGCCGATTACGCGACAGAACTCAATCAGAAACTTGGCGCGTTTCACACCGCCGGGATGCCTGAAGATCACAACGGTTTGGATAACGGGCGGTTTAACGAAGACGCTTATCTGAATCAATGCAATCTGGTATTCGACGAACGCCAGCGAATGATGCTGTATGAACTCAATCGGTTTGACGAAGGTTTTTTCTACTGCCTGTTCGATTCGCCCGACCGGTTGGCGCATATGTTCTGGCGCTTCGGCGATTCGCAAACGCCCCGCAACGATTCCAACTCGCCACATTTTTCCGAAGTCATTCGGGATCATTACCGGCATTGCGACGCCCTGATCGGTGAAGTCATGCGTTTTGCCGACAACCGAACGCTGTTCATTGTGTGCAGCGATCACGGCATGAACAGTTTCGAGCGCGGCTTTCATTTGAATACCTGGTTACACGATCAAGACTTGCTGACGCTGAAACGCGGCCTGACGCCGGGCGAAGCCGAGGGCGATTTTTTGCGCCACGTGGACTGGGATCGCACGAAAGCTTATGCGTTGGGGCTGAGCGGGATTTACCTGAACCTGAAAGGCCGCGAAGAACGCGGCTGCGTTTCCGCCAACGAAACTGCGTCGTTAAAAACAGCCATCGCCAATCAACTTACAGGCTTGGGGGACGCGGAGCGAAATCGTCTGGCCATTCGCAACGTGCTGACGCGCGAGCAAGTTTATTCGGGAGCTTATGCCGACGAATCGCCAGACTTGCTGGTGAATTTTGCCGAAGGTTATCGAATGTCTTGGACGACGACGCTGGGCGGAATCCCTGCCGGTCATTTCGAAGACAATCACAAAAAATGGAGCGGCGATCACATCATTGATCCGGCGCTGGTTCCCGGCGTGCTGTTGATGAATCAGCCTTTCGCTAAGCCGTCCGGCTTGCCGAATTTAGTTGATATGGCTCCGACGATTTTAGCTGCTCTGGGCGTCAATCCATCGCCCGCGATGGAAGGAGTTTCTCTTTTGTCATGAAAATTCTTGTTATTGGATTGGACGCCGCTGTCCCCGAATTGCTGTTCGGCGACGAAAAACTGACCAACATTCGCCGGTTGATGGAAGCCGGAAGTTACGGGCGATTGGAAAGCATCATTCCGCCGATCACCGTTCCCGCGTGGATGTGTATGGCCACCAGCCAGGACCCTGGTTCGTTGGGCGTGTACGGATTTCGCAATCGCAGCGACCGCTCGTACAACGGACTTGGGTTCGTCAATTCCAAATCCGTTCAGGAACTGAGCATCTGGGATCAAATCGCGCGCGAAGGAAAACGCTCCGTCATCATCGGCGTGCCGCCGTCGTTTCCGCCGCGCAAAGTCAACGGCATCTGCGTCGGCTGCTTTCTGACGCCGGACACCAACACCGACAATTACACTCACCCGGCTGCGGTCAGAGATCAAATCCGCGAACTGGTCGGCGAATATCCGGTTGACGTGAAAGGATTCCGCACCAACAACAAAGCCTGGTTGCTGGATGAAATTTACGCGATGAGTTTGAAGCATTTCCAAAACGTGCGGCACTGGTTGCGAAACTCTGACTGGGATTATTTTCACTTCGTCGAAATCGGCCTGGATCGGTTGCAGCATGGATTTTGGAAGTTTCACGACTCGCGCCATGTTTTGCACGACCCCGGCAACGAATTCGCCGAAGTCATACGCGAGTATTACCGATACCTGGACACAGAACTCGGCAGCATTCTGGAATTGCTGGACGAGGAAACCGTCGTGGGCGTCGCTTCAGATCACGGAGCGCAACGGCTGGACGGCGGTTTTTGCGTCAACGAATGGCTGGTACGCGAAGGCTTGTTGGTGTTGAACGAATACCCGAAACAAATCACGCCGTTCAGCCAGCTCAGCGTCAACTGGGACAAAACCAAAGTCTGGAGCGAAGGCGGTTATTACGCTCGCGTGTTTTTCAACGTTCGCGGACGCGAACCGAACGGCGTAATTGCCCCGGCGGATTACGAAAAGTTCCGCGACGACTTCAAAGCACGATTGGAAGCGACCACAGACGAAACCGGGCGCGCGTTGGGCACAATGGTTTTTCGCCCGCAGGAAATTTATCGTCACGTTCGCAACGTTGCGCCGGATTTGATCGTGCATTTCGGCGGGCTGTATTGGCGCTCGATCGGCGGCGTCGGTTACAACTCGATTCACGTGCAGGAAAACGACACCGGCCCGGACGATTGCAATCATTCGCAATTCGGCAGCTTCATTCTGGCCGGAAACGGTTTGCCTGCGGTCGGCGAAGTCAGCGGAGTTCATTTGATGGACCTTGCGCCAACGTTGCTGGAAATTGGCGGATACGACATACCGGCTTCGATGCAGGGGCGTTCGCTAATTGGCGGAATGCCGCAAATTGAAACGGGCTTCGCGCCCGATGGCGAAGAGCTTATCCGCCAACGATTGAGCGGACTTGGCTACATTTAACCGGGCTTGCGTCATGAAAACCAATCTGTTGCGCCAGAAATTTACTTCACTGATTGAGTTGCTGACATTGGCAGCCGTCAGCGGATTGCTGGCCGGATTCATCGAAGTCATTTTGCTTGGCGCGCGTAAATTCATGTTTGGGCATGCGATTTTGCTCGGCGCGCGAATTGTCTGGATGACGGCAGCAGCTAACCTGTTGCTGTTTGTCGGCGCGGGAATTGTGTTGGCGACGCTGATGCGATTCTGGCCTAAATTACAATCGCCACGAACAAGCTTGGCGATGTTCGCGTTTCTGGCATTAACAGGCTGGTTGCTGCTATTCCCGAAAATTCAGTGGTACGCCTCGCTGGTTCTGGCAACGGGTTTGGCAGTGCAAATCGGTCAAAAGTTGGCGAAACGCTTACAACCGGCAACCATCAAACTGGCCGCGAAACTTGCCACATCAATTTTGATTTTGCTGGCGCTGGGTTGCGAGGGCTGGTTGCACTGGAGCGAACAACGCGCGCTGGCCGCGTTGCCACTGCCCAAATCCAATGCTCCGAACGTGTTGTTGCTGGTGATGGATACGGTTGGCGCTCGGAACTTGTCGCTGTACGGATACCACCGCCCGACCACACCAAAACTGACGGCGTTTGCCAAACGCGGAGCAATGTTTGAAGCCGCCATTTCCACTGCTCCGTGGACGGCTCCGTCACACGCCGGAATGTTCACCGGACACTACCCTCACGAAGTTTCAAGCGACTGGGAAAAACCGCTGGATCGCCGCTTACCAACGCTCGCCGAAACCTTACGCGAATTCGGATACGCCACTGCTGGCATCGTCGCCAATACGTTGGTTTGCGGTTACGAATCCGGTTTGAATCGCGGCTTCGATCATTACGACGATTATTCGCCGTCAGCCAGCGAATTTATTGTCAGCTCTTCCCTGCTGCGTTCTGCCATTCACAGCGCGCCACTGCGTCGAGCAATCGGCAATCAGGAAATCGTCACACGCAAATCTGCGGCTCAAATCAATCAAAGCTTTCTGGACTGGCTGGATGAATCGCCCGGACAGGAAAGGCCGTTTTTCGCATTCCTGAATTACTTCGACGCTCACGAACCGTATTTGCCGCCAGCGCCTTTCGACACCAAATTTGGCGCTACGGTCGCAACTCATTATCGCGCGCGTCATGACTTGCGCCGTTCATTTCGCTACAACCGCGAGCGAATGACCGAGCAGGAAAACCTGGCCGAACAGGCGGCTTACGACGGCGCGATTGCTTACCTGGACGAACAAATCGGCTTGCTGTTGGACGAACTGGAACGGCGCAACGTGCTGGAAAACACGCTGGTCATTGTCACCGCCGATCACGGTGAAAATTTCGGCGAACATGGCCATTTCACACACGGTGACAACTTATATTTGCCTTTGTTGCATGTGCCGTTATTGATGGTTTACCCAAAACGGATTCCCGCAAACAGCGTCATTTCCACGCCGATTTCGTTGCGGGATTTGCCAGCAACAACCTTCGACCTGTTAGGAATCGGAGAACAGCAACAATTTCCAGGAGCTTCGCTGGCCAGTTTGTTTTATGACGATTCGAAGCCGCTGGTTTCCACTGTATTTTCCGAAGTGAATTTGGCGCCCATTCGCCCTGATAAATATCCCGCCGACACCAAAGCAGTGATGCGTTCAATCATTCGCCCGCCGTTTCAATTCATCCAATATGCCAATGGCCGCGAAGAACTGTATGACTTTTTTAGTGACCCAAACCAGAGAAACAACATCTTGAACCGTCGGGAACTGAATCGCCTGATCGAAGAACTCCGATGCCAGATTGAAGAGGCGGATTGATGATGTCGTTCGACGACAGAAATTTCTGAGTTCACCTTCAGATTGGTTGTCAGCCTGCAACTTGAATCATAAGATTCGTGCGTTTCAATCCAACCCAACATTTCAATTAGGAGAAGTCTGAACAGAAAATCATGGAACCAATCAACCGACGAACTTTTGCCAAAGCAACTTTGGCGGCTGGCGCTGGAACGGCTTTGAGCCGAACAAGAATTTTAGGAGCCAATGACCGAGTCAACCTGGGAATCATAGGCCCGGGCGATCGCGGACATTCGGTTTGGTCGCAGTTTCTGAAACAGCCCGATGTAAATCCGGTGGCGGCTGCGGATGTTTTCCAACCTTACCTGGAACGCGCGGCCAAAACGGCTCAAACTGCCCGGTCAGCAAACAGCAAAATCGCGCAGTTTGAAGATTTCCGCCGCGTATTGGAACTGAAAGACGTAGACGCGGTGATTGTCGGTACACCGGATCACTGGCATGCGATTCCGACGATTGCCGCCTGTCAGGCAGGCAAAGACGTTTACTGCGAAAAACCGTTGTCGCTGTTTGTCCGCGAAGGCCGTCGAATGGTCGCTGCCGCTCGGCAACACAATCGCGTTGTTCAAACCGGATGCCAGCAACGTTCAGGCGATCATTATCAACAAGCCGTCAAACTCATACGCGAAGGCGGCATCGGCACAGTTCACAAAATCACTGCCGGATACACACGCAACGCCCTGCCGGGTTTCAAACCCGAAGAAATTCTCGGACCCGGCAAAGAAATTCCGAAAGGTTTGAACTGGGATTTCTGGCTCGGTCCGGCTCCGGCGGTTCCGTATGATCCGTTCCGTTGTCACTATCACTTTCGCTGGTTTTGGGATTATTCCGGCGGGCAAATGACCAACTGGGGAGCGCACAATCTGGACATCGCTCGGTGGGCGTTGAACGCCAAAGGCCCACGCGCGGTGTCGGCTTTCGGTGGCCGTTACTCCATCAAAGACGGCGGCGAAACTCCAGACGTTCAGGAAGTGCTTTACGATTTTGGCAATTGCGTCGTCACCTGGTCTGGCCGCGAAGTCAATCGCACGCGCGATGAATATCTGGTTTTTCACGGCACGAAAGGCACGCTGAGCATCATGCGAAACGGTTTCACGATTTCCCCTGAAACCTGGCGCAAAGCCGACAAACCCGCCGTCGAGCCATTGCAGGTCAAAGGCGATGCCAACCAATCGCAGACTTCTCACATTCGCAACTTCCTGGATTGCATCAAGAGCCGCCAACGTCCAGTCGCCGACGTGGAAGAAGGTCATCTGACCGCCACGATGTGTCATCTGGGAAATATCGCCACGCGGCTTGGCCGGTCGTTCAAATGGGACGCCGACAAAGAAGAAATCCCAGGCGACAAAGAAGCCAACCAAATGCTCTCGCGGCCTTACCGCAAACCGTGGAAGTTGGATTAACTGTGAATTCACGCTGGCGGAACTACGAACATGGTTCAGTAGATTTCTGGTATAACCCGCCTGTCTTGATTCAAATCGGAGGTGAAATCGTTATGCAGTCTTCACGTGGAAATCGTCAGCCGTTTGGTTGGCACAATCTGTTTTCGGTGTTGGTTCTGAGCTTTGCATTGGTTGTCGGCGCAATTTCTGTATCTGGTCAGGCGGCGCAACAACAAGCTCCACCAGCCAAACCTGTTGCCCAGTCCGAGCCGGCCAAGCCAAAACAGCCGGAAAGTTTTTCCGCCGAAGAGTTTTCAAAACTAAGCCGCGAATTTTCCGAAGAAGGCGGCACGTTCCGCTCGGACAATTTCACCTCCAACGAAACGTCGTATTTGCACGTCGTCCAAAAACTGCGCGAAGCCGGAACCACAGGCGGAGCTTATCTGGGTGTCGGGCCGGAGCAGAATTACACTTACATCGCCAAAACCCGTCCGCAGATCGTGTTTCTGTTCGACATTCGACGACAAGCGATCATCCAGCATTTGATGTACAAAGCCGTCTTTCACACGTCGGAAAATCCGGCGCAATTTCTGGCCAAGCTGCTCAGTCGCCCGCTGCCTGCCAAAGACGCGCCCAAAGAAGTAAAAGACAAAGCTCCGGCGGCGAATGCTTCGATCAATGAATTGCTGAACTATTTCAGCGCGGCGGCGATGGACGAAAAAGCATATCAAGCCAATCTGGCGGAAATCCGCAAACTGATTCAGGAAGAATTCAAATTTCCGCTGTCGGACAACGACAAATATGCGCTGGAATATGTGTACAAAAGTTTCCGCGACGAAGGTCTGGCGATTTCGTATCGCACGGACGGCGGTGGTGGTTGGGGCGGTTACTTCCCTACACTGCGGGAAATTTTGGCCGGTGAAGACCTCTTCGGAAAACAGGGAAATTTCCTGGCTGTAAAAGAAGATTACGAATTTGTGCGCGGACTGCATCGCAAGAATCTGATCATTCCAGTGGTCGCTGATTTCGCCGGTAAAAAAGGAATTGCTTCGGTGGCCGAGTACCTGAAAAAGAATGGCTACACGGTGACGGCTTTTTATCTGTCGAACGTCGAACAGTATTTGTTCCAAAATGGTGTGTTCGGCGACTTTGCGGAAAATGTTCGCAAATTGCCGCTGACAGACAAAAGTCTGTTCATTCGCGCCATCGCCGGACGTGGCCCACACCCGGCTCGGCAATCGGGTCATCGGTTGACCACGCTGCTGCAAAAGATGACCGTGTTTTTGAAGGATTACGACGAAAAACTCTATTCCAGCTATTACGAATTGTCTGTGACGAATTACATCGCTCCCTGACGCTGAAGAAAATTTCCATCAACCAAGCCGACTCCGTTCGCGTCTTTACTGGCAATCACGAACAGACAATTGACCGAACAAAACCATAAGGAGTCGGCTATGTTTTTTTCTTACCGATTGGCGACATTGCTGCTGTTGTTGACGTTGTCGGCAATAGCGCAAACTTCGCAACAACCCGGAACGGCGACGATCACCGGAATGGTCAAACTCGGCGAAGCGCCCGCCGCAGGCATTCCGATGGCATTGATCGCCAACCAGATTACGCAAGCCAATCGCCAGGGCGGCGGCAGACAAGCTCAGCCACAGAATCAGCAACCCAACATCACGCAAACCATCACAGATGAAAACGGCTTGTATCGCTTCACAGGATTGGCGGCTGGCGGTTATCGAGTGATGCCGATGACGGAAACATTTGTCGTCACCGGCAACGCGCAAGGTTTCGGTGGCGCTGGCAAAACCGTCAACGTCAGCGAAGGCCAGATTGCGCCGCAGGTTGATTTCGCGCTGGCTCGCGGCGGAGTCATCACAGGCAAAGTCACTGACAACAATGGGCGTCCGGTGATTGCAGAACGCATCAACCTGACGACGGTCAACGAAACCGGACAAGCGCGTCCGGCATCCGGCGGCAATCGCTTCGGATTGGAAACCGACGACCGCGGCGTGTATCGCGCTTATGGATTGCCCGCAGGCAGGTATCTGGTCAGCGCCGGAAACGACGGCGGCAATCGCATCGCACCGGGACAGGTTCGCCGCGCGAATTATCCGCGAACATTTCATCCCGGCGCGACTGAAGAGGCCGAAGCCAAAATTGTCGAAGTCACCGCTGGCAGCGAAGTCGAAGGCATAGATATTGTGTTGGCCGGGCCGATGAAAGCCTTTGCCGTGACAGGTCGCGCGGTGGATGCTCAAACCGGTCAGCCGGTTCCGTCTTTGCCAATCAGCGTCGCCAAAGTCGCGCGCGGCGGCAGAGGCGGTCAACCGCCAACTCCCGCCAACAGCAGTTCGACCAATGAAAAAGGTGAATTCCGAATCACCGGTTTGTTGCCGGGGACATACGCAGCGTCAGTTCCTTCCATGAGTTTTGCCAACGGCACGGCAACCAGCAGCGAATACTTCAGCGAAGCCGCGAGTTTTGAAATCACCAGCGATGACACCACCGGTGTGGAAATCCGAGTCAATCGTGGCGCTTCGATCACAGGCACTGTCGCCATAGAAGGCACAAACGATCCAACTCTGACCAGCAGACTTTCGCAATTGATGATCTTCGCCAATTCGCGCGGCGGGCAGGGTCAACAGGGACAACGACAAGCACCTGGGCAAAGCAGCGGTCGAAACAGCATGGCGCAGGTCGGACGCGACGGCATCTTTCGCGTAGGCGGCCTGGCTCCCGGCGTTGTTCGGCTGAGCGTCAACGGCGGCGGCTTCGGCGGCAACGGTTCGTTTCGTCTGCTTCGCATTGAGCGCAACGGCTCACCCAGCAATGGCGACGTTGAAGTCACTTCGGGCGAAACCCTCACAGGCATTCGCGTCGTTGTCGCGTTTGCTTCGGCGGTGATTCAGGGCCGCGTGGTCGTCAGCGGCGGAGTTTTGCCGGCTGGAACTCGCTTGAACGTTACGGCGCGCGCGGCAAATTCAGCGGCATCAACGGGCGGCGGGCAAGGCGGCAACAACGCTCGCATCGAGGCCAATGGCCAATTTCGCATCGAAAACCTGTTGCCGGGAGTTTATGAAGTTCGCGTAACGGCAACCACGTTTGGCGGCGGACAAGGTGGTGGCAGAGGGCAAGGTCGTGCCGGACAAGGTGGACAAGCTGGGCAAACGCCAACTCAACCACAAATCCGAATCCCCGCTGTTACACAAACCGTGACCGTCACCAATGGCGCACCGGCGAACGTAACGCTCACGTTGAATCTGGCGCAATGATGAAAACCAAACTTCTATCCATTTTGTGTTTGTTGACGTTGGTTGGTTGTGCGGTGAATGCTGTCGCTCAACAACCCGAAGCGCCGAAAACCGGTTCGATCAAAGGCCGCGTGCTCGGCGATGACGGCCAGCCGATGGCAAATGTTCCGGTCACGGCGATCCCGATTGGTCGCAACCTGACGCGCAGACAAACTGCCGCTCCCGCTCAAACCGGCGGCGGTGGCCGAGCCGAACGAGCCGTGCAAACTGTTCAGGTTACGCAAAACATTCAGCCGTTGGCTCCTTCGCAAGTTATTACCGACGACGAAGGGAACTTTGAATTCAGCAACCTGCCTCCGGCGAATTATGCGATTTCGGCAGCGGCTCCCGGCTTTGTTTCGCCCCTGCCCGAAGATGAAGAAGACACAGAAGGAAACCGCAGCAATTTGTATCGGCTGGGCGATGTCGCCAACATCACATTGGTCAAAGGCGGCGTCATCACTGGCAAAATCGTCAGCGCCAACAACGAACCGCTAACAGGCGTGACGGTCAACGCCGTTCGCATCGGCAATCTGAAAGGCGAACCGGATGAATTGTCTGCCGCGCGCGGTTTTGGGCGAGGCTGGCGAACTGACGACCAAGGCATTTATCGAATTTACGGATTGAACCCCGGAACTTACATCGTGCAAGCCGGACAACTTGGCCAAGCAGGCAGACCCGGCGGCGGTGGACCAGGTAATCCGCTTTCGCCGTTCAATCAGGACGCTCCGACTTACTATCCGTCTTCGTCGCGCGATGCTGCGATTCCGCTGCCGGTTTCAGCAGGTGCGGAAATCGCCGGAATAGATATTCGCTACCGCGCGGAAAAAGGTCGTTCGGTTGGCGGCAAAGTCATCACAGCTCAAACCGCAAAACCGGCGGCTTCACAACCCGCGCCAGCGAACTCCGCGACATTGGAAATTCGGTTGTATGTCACCGGAACCGATTCGCTGTTGGCAACTACGTTTCAGAACGAACGCGCAGGCAGCGGCTTTGCGTTTTACAACATTCCGGATGGCGAATACGAAATCACGGCGCGTCGGCCAGGCTCGGCAAACGAAAGCGATTGGGTTTCCGAACGTCGCCCGGTTTCCGTTCGCGGAGCCGATGTTTCCGGCCTTCAGCTAAGCCTGATGCCTTTGGCCTTGCTGAGCGGAAAAATCCTGATTGAAAAAGCGGCGGTGTGCTCTTCACCGCGCCGGTCTTTCATTGAAGAAATTTTTTTGACGGCACAGCGCGAAGAGAGTATTAATAGCGCCGCATCGAACCGCAGAGTTTTAGCTCCGCGTTCAACCGTTCCGATGCCCAATGGAGATTTCACACTTCGGAATTTGGAGGCGGGACGTTGGCGATTGCAGACGCAATTGCCCGATGAAAACTGGTACGTCCGCTCCATAAAGTCGGCCACCCCAACTGCTGTCGCCGCTCCGCGCAGGTCGCAAGCGGCGACGGCAGCACCGATTGCCAGCCTGGCTCAAACCGGAGCAACGCTGAAAAACGGCGGAAAGTTGACTGGCGTTCTTGTCACACTTGCCGAAGGCGCTGCCGGACTTAAAGGCAGCCTTGTTGTTCCAGCCAACCGCAAACTTCAAATCCATCTGATTCCCGCCGAAAAAGAAAATGCCGACGATGTTCTGCGCTATTCGCAAACAAACACCACCGGCGAAGGCACATTTCAGTTCAAACACATCGCGCCTGGTCGCTACTTTCTGCTGGCTAAACCCGCCAAAGAAGATTCGGACAAACCGGCTTGGGACAATACGCAACGCGCCGCATTGCGAAAAGAAGCCGAAACCGCTGGCAGCACGATTGAACTGGCGGCTTGCCAGCGCATCAACGATTTCAAACTGAGCGCAAAATCTCCCTGACCTTTTCACCACAGCGATTATTTACGTTGGTTTCGTTTGGTGAAGTTGCCGCGCGAGTGCGAGAAATACCATTTCGGGGTTGCCGAAAAATCATCGAAGCAGTATTTGTTCTCGCATCATGGTTCCAACAATTCCCACTTCATCATTGCCATTACGCCGTCGCATCGCCAAGCTGGTCTTGGCCTTTGCGGCGACAACCACGTTCGTTTCCTTTGGCGCGTCCGGCGCTGAATCTGTGCGATTTGGCCGCGATGTGTTGCCGATTCTGGCTGCGAACTGTTTTGCCTGTCACGGCCCTGACGAAAAGAATCGCAAAGCCAATTTGCGACTGGACGTGGAATCCGACGCCAAAGCCAAACGTCGCAGCGGTTCGCCCATCGTTCCCAACGATCCTGACAAAAGCTTGATCCTGACGCGAATGACCAGCACCGATGCTGATGTGGTCATGCCCCCGCCAAGCGCACACAAACAAATCAGCGCCGCGCAGATTGAAACCATTCGCCGCTGGATTGCCGAAGGCGCGAAGTGGGGACGCCATTGGTCGTTTGAACCTGTAGTCAAACCTGTCATCGCGGGAAAGCTGCAACCGATTGATGCGTTGGTTGGCGCGGCCTTGGCGAAAAAAGGTTTGAAGTTACGTTCATCGGCTCCGCCGCATTCATTGGTTCGTCGTTTGTGGCTGGATTTGATTGGATTGCCGCCGACGCCGGAAATCGCCGACAAGTTTGCGGCGAATGCTTCACCGGCGGCTTATGAACAAATGGTGGATGAGCTGTTGGCCAAACCGCAGTTCGGCGAACACTGGGCGAGGATGTGGCTGGATTTGGCGCGTTATGCCGACACCAAAGGCTACGAAAAAGATTTGGGGCGCACGATCTGGCCGTTCCGCGATTGGGTTGTGAATGCGTTGAATGCTGATATGCCGCTCGATCAATTCACGACTGAACAGCTTGCCGGAGATTTGTTGCCCAATCCAACTCAGCAACAGTTGATCGCCACGGCTTTTCATCGCAACACGATGACCAATGACGAAGGCGGAACCGACAACGAAGAGTTTCGCGTTGCCGCCGTCAAAGATCGCGTAGACACTACGATGCAGGTCTGGATGGGATTGACGATGGGGTGCGCCAAATGCCACACGCACAAATACGATCCGATTTCGCACGCGGAGTATTACGGCTTTTACGCGCTGTTCAATCAAACCGAAGACGCTGATCTGTATACCGACGCACCCACGCTGGAGTTGTTGACGCCGAAAGAACAGGAACAGCGTCAACGGTTGCAAACCAACATCGAAGCTGTCAGCAAGGCTTTGACCGCGATGGAAGAGGCTGCCGATAAAGCCTACGAAACCGAAGAGCGCAAATGGCGATTGCCCGCTGTGATCGAAACCATTTCCAAAGACGGCGCAACGCTCACCGCCAAAGACGGAACCATCACCGCCAGCGGCAAGGCTCCGCCGGAAGATACCTACATCGTGACATTGGAATTGGCCGCGGGAACTCACACCGCGTTGCGGCTGGAAGCCCTGACCGAAAAAACGACCAGCGGAGAATTTGCAGTCGGACGCGGCAATGGATTTCTGTTGTCGGAACTCAGCGCCGAGCTGTTGGAAGCGTCCGGCGCGCGTTCGTTGCGATTCGCCAACGCTCGCGCGGATTTTGCCGAAGCCAAATCTGCAATTGATGGCGATGAAAAAACAGGCTGGTCGGTCAGTTCGCGTCCGCAAGAAAAACACGAAGCCATTTTTGATTTTGTCGAACCATTGAAACTCAACGCCGCTGCCAAATTGCGCGTCACGCTGTCACAGCAGGCTGGCGACAGCAAAACGCTGCGCCGCTTTCGATTGATGGCCAGCGATGCGGCAGCGAATTCATTGCAGCCTCGCCAGCCATTGCCGGAGCTTCGCAAGTTGCGCGATGAACTGACAGCGGCGTTCAAAGCGCAAAAAGAGTTCAACGACAACGTTGTGCGCTTGCCGTTGATGAGAGAACTGACCAGAGACAAACAACGGCAAACTAAAATCCACATTCGCGGAAACTTCCTGGAACTGGGCGAAGCCGTCACGCCCGGAGTGCCCGCAGCATTTGGAAAATTGCCCGATGGCGCTCCGCTCAATCGTTTGGGCGTAGCGCAGTGGCTGGTCAATCGAGACAACCCGCTGACTCCGCGCGTCTGGGCAAACCGCATTTGGGCGCGACTGTTCGGCGTTGGCATTGTCGAAACCGAAGAAGATTTCGGCGCGCAAGGCTCCGCTCCGACGAATCCCGAATTGCTGGATTGGCTGGCGGCGGAGTATCGAGACAACGGCTGGTCGCTGAAAAAAATGCTCAAGGCCATAGCCATGAGCGAAACTTACAAACAAGTTTCGGACACGACGATTGCCTTGCGCGAAAGCGATCCGCGCAACGTGCTGCAATCTCGTGGCGCGCGGTTTCGTTTGAGCGCCGAAGCCGTGCGCGATCAGGCGTTGTCTGTTTCCGGGTTGTTGTCTTCAAAAATGGGCGGCCCGCCGGTCATGCCGCCGCAACCCGCCGGGCTGTGGCGCACGACTTACAACGCCAAAACCTGGATTGATGCAGAAGGCGAAGACCGATTCCGACGCGGGCTGTACACGTACCTGAAACGCACGACGCCTTATCCGACTATGACTACGTTTGACGGCGGCAGCGGCGAAGTCTGCCAAATTCGTCGCATCCGCACGAATACTCCGTTACAGGCGTTGGTCACTTTGAACGATCCCGTTTATCTGGAAGCCTCTGCGGGTTTGGCTAGGCGTATGGTCACTGAGGCCACTGCTTCCCAAACGCGCGCTGAGCGCGGATTGCGATTGGCGCTGATTCGCCCGTTGTACTCGAACGAAGCTCTGCCGCTGCTGGCCTTGCACAAAGAAGCATTGCAAGAGTTTGAAGCTGCGCCGGAAAAAGCCGAAGCGTTATTGAAACCCCTTCGCGTGACAGTTCCGACTGGATTGAGCAAAACAGAATTTGCAGCGTGGGTCGTAACGGCGAATGCAATTTTGAATCTGGATGAAGTTTTGAGCCGAAACTAAAAACGCTGGCAGAAAAATGGGGGCAAAAAAAGTAATCAAAACTCTAACAAATTCGATAATAGCCAATTACAAGCAACAGAGTGGCGACTTCGGTTAAAAGATTTTTTTGCCCCCATTTTTCTGCCAGCAATTTCCAAAACAATTATGCCAATTATTTGCCGACACCCTCTAACCCTGCTTTCTTATGAAGAGTTTGGGAACCGATCCTACGATTTGGTTGGCGCTGTTTTAGAGATTCGCAAGGAACTCGGAAGATTCTTTGATGAGAAGCATTACAAGCGAGCCTTGGCGCTTCGACGCAGCGATGTGACATTGGAAGTGCCTGTAAGCGTCAGCTATCAGACGTTTGAGAAAACCTATTTTCTGGATGTGTTGCTTGCTTCAGGGGCGATCATAGAATTCAAAGCGACCGACTCTTTAACCAGCAGCCACAAGGCTCAACTGATTCATTATCAAATGCTGACAGGTCTGAAGTACGGTATGTTGATCAATGTACGCCCTGAAAAGGTTTTCGCAGAGTATGTAAACTGTCTGCTCAGTCATCATGAGCGATTCCGCTTTCGTATTGTGACTTCGGACTGGGATGAATCCATACCCGATGCACAACTATTCGGGAACATTCTCACGCAGATTCTGGCGGATTGGGGCAGTTGTCTGGGGCTGGCTTTGTACGAAGGAGCGTTGACGCACTTTTTCGGTGGTGAAGAAAATGTGTTGCGTCCTGTCACGGTTCATTTCGATGGAGTTGAACTCGGACAGCAACGGTTACGGCTGGCTTCCGAACGAGTCGCATTCAAACTGACTGCGTTTGAAAGTACAGATGCCCAGGAGCGTTTTGTGCATCACGCTAAAAGGTTGATTGCTCATACTGAAATTGATGCTTTGTTATGGGCCAATCTTGGCCGTCACGAAATTACATTGCGGAGTTTGAAAGCTGGCAGAAAAATGGGGGCAAAAAAAACTTAACGACACAATTGCTATCTTTTCTTTTGCGTTACTTCCTGTCAGAGATCTGCTCAGTTTTAAACATTTTTTTGCCCCCATTTTTCTGCCAGCTAATCATCTTATGAACGACCAAATACTTTCCATTACGCGCCGTCACTTTTTCAAAAGCAGCGGCTTAGGGCTTGGCGCGCTGGCGTTGCAATCGTTGCTTCAGCGCGAAGCTGTCGCCAAGCCGCAATCCAATAACCCGCTTGCGCCGAAAACGCCGATGTTTGCGCCCAAGGCGAAGCGCGTCATTTACCTGCACATGCCTGGTTCGCCTTCGCAGTTGGAGCTGTTCGATTACAAACCCGAATTGCAAAAGCTGCACATGAAAGACGCGCCGCCTTCGTTTCTGGAAGGCAAGCGGTTCGCGTTTATCAAAGGCGTGCCGAAGATTCTGGCAGGGCAATTCAAATTCAAACAGCACGGTCAGAGCGGGCAATGGGTCAGTGAATTGTTGCCGCACTTTGCCAAAGTCGTTGATAAAACCTGCATCATTCGCACGGTTCACACCGATCAGTTCAATCACGCTCCGGCGCAGCTTTATGTGCAGACGGGTTCGCCGCGATTGGGGAATCCGGCGATGGGTTCATGGGTGACTTACGGATTGGGCAGCGAGAATCAAAACCTACCCGGATTCGTCGTGCTGCTTTCGGGCGGAAAAACTCCAGACGGCGGCAAGTCGTTGTGGGGTTCCGGCTTTTTGCCCAGCGTTTATCAAGGCGTTCAGTGCCGTACGACTGGCGACCCGGTTTTGTACTTGAGCAATCCCGCCGGACTTGATCGCAACTTGCGTCGTCGCACTTTGGACACTTTGGCGAAGATGAATCAGGCGGAATTTGAACGCAGCGGCGACAGTGAGACGCTGACGCGCATTGCTCAATACGAACTGGCTTATCGCATGCAAACCTCCGTGCCCGAAGTGATGGACATCAGCAAAGAACCGCAGCACATTCTGGATTTGTACGGAGCCAAGCCCGGCTTCGTGGCTCAGTCAGACAGCGCAGACGATCCGCGCATTTTGTACAAAGGCGATGACCCTACGTTTGCCAACAACTGTTTGCTGGCGCGGCGCTTGGTCGAAAACGGAGTCCGCTTTGTGCAGTTGTACGATTGGGGCTGGGATCATCACGGCTCATCGCTTGGCGAAAGCATTGACGAAACCTTGCCAATCAAATGCCAGCAGATTGATCAAGCGATTGCCGGATTGCTGATTGATCTGGAACAGCGTGGCTTGCTCGACGAAACGCTGGTTGTTTGGGGAGGCGAATTCGGGCGCACGCCGATGATGCAAAACAACGTTCGCACCGAATTGCGAAAAGGTTACGTTGGCCGCGATCATCACACCAACGCTTACACAATGTGGACGGCTGGCGGCGGCATCAAGGCCGGACTGGCTTATGGGCAAACGGATGAGTTTGGTTACTTCCCAACAGAACATCCGGTCAGCATTCGTGATTTGCAAGCCACGATTCAACACCTGCTTGGCCTTGACCCATACCGGTTCAGTTACGCTTACCAGGGCTTGAACAATCGGCTGATCGGCCCTACTGAAGAAGGCAAAGTGCTAAAAGGAATTTTGGCTTGAAAAAACGGCTCAGACTTATGTCAACGCAGCAAATTCATCGTCGAACGTTTCTTGCCCGGTTGAGCGCCACTGGAGCCACACTGTTTTTTCAAAGTGGCCGCACCGCCAAACTAAATTCGCCAAATGGCCTGGCGCTCAACAGCAAAGGCGAGTTGTTCATCTCCGACATCGGCGCTCATCAAGTCTTCAAACTGGATTTGCGCGGTCGGCTGAGCGTCATTGCCGGAACCGGTGAAGGCGGTTTTGCTGGCGACGGCGGCGCGGCGACAAAAGCCTTGCTTCACGCGCCACACGATTTGCTGTTCGACGCCCAAGGCAATTTGTTGATCGCCGACACTTACAATCAGCGAATTCGTCGCGTAGATCGGTCGGGCATCGTTTCCACCATCGTCGGAAACGGCAAGGCTGAATATGCAGGCGATGGCGGTGCGGCGACGGTGGCTGCGCTCAACAATCCGCAAAGCATGGCGGTTGACCGTGAAGGCCGGCTGCTGATTGCCGACACTTACAACCACGTCATTCGCCGCGTAGACCGCAATGGCGTCATCTCGACGATTGCCGGAACCGTTCCCGGTCACGGCGGCGACGGCGGCGCAGCAACCAAAGCTCAGATAAATTTGACGATGGCGGTGGCGGTTGGAAATGACGGCAGCATTTTCATCAGCGACGCGGCCAACAGTCGCATTCGCCAAGTGAAGTCCGAAGGAAACATTCAAACCATCGCTGGCTTTGGCCCAGCGCAAGATACCTACGGCGGAGGCTTTTCGGGCGATGGCGGCCCTCCCGCAAAAGCCAAACTCTTTTCCGCCACCGATCTGAAGTTCGATGCCGCAGGGAATTTATTCATTTGCGACAGCGGCAATCATCGCATTCGCGTCATTCGCAACGGCGTGATAACGACAGTTGCCGGTTCTGGCCGACAAGACGCTGGCGGCGTCGGCGGCGAAGCGATCAAAGCCGGATTGAACACTCCGCAGAAAATCGCTGTTGCCAAAGACGGCGGCATCTTCATCGCCGACCGCGCCAATCGTCGAATTTGCAAAGTGGACGCGCGCGGCCTGCTCACCACGATTTTGAAATCCGAGTGACAATTTTCAGGAGGCACAATGCGAAATAAGCATTTCATCAAAGCGGCTTTCTTCTTGGCCTGGATCGTTGTTGCAGCTCAATTCGGCATTGCTTCGTTGCAAGTGCAGAAACCGGCTTCCGGCAAAGGCAAATTCCCTGACCAGCATTCTAGCGAACAAAGCAGCCCTGCGCGCCCGGACAAACAAGTCAGCGAATTGACCCGCGATGTGACGGCTAAATTGCCGCAACTTGGCTCCAGCGATCAAAAGGTCGTCGTCCGAAATCTGATTGACCAACATCTGTTCGCCGCGATGAAAGCCGATGGCGTGCCGCACGCTCCAATGACAAACGATTACGAATTTTGCCGCCGGGTTTATCTTGATCTGATTGGCCGCATCCCTACGCCGGAACAGCTTCAAGCCTTCGTCAGCAACAAATCCGCTGACAAACGTGAACGATTGATTGACACGTTGATTGACAGCGAAGAGTGGGGGCAGCAATGGGGCTACTGGTTCGGAGATTTGTTTCGCGTCTGCGGCAACCGCATCGGCAATCCTACGTTGAAGCATTTCGACGCCTGGATTCGTGCTTCGCTGCGCGCAGACAAACCGTATGATCGGTTCGTGTCAGAAATGCTGACGGCCAACGCGCCGAACACCAACTGGATGCCGGACGCCGCCGCCAGCGGATTTTTGACTCGATGGCACGTCACGGGCGTGACGATGTACCACGACAATTACGAAGACACAGCGGATGAAATCATCGTCAACGCCTCGCGGATTTTTCTGGGGATCAATTACCAGTGCATTTCGTGTCACGGCGGCAAAGGCTTTTTGGAAAAAGTCAGTCTGGATTTGACCTCGAAAAAGCGCAGCGACTTTTGGGCGATGGGCGCTTTCTTCGGCAAAACACGCGTGCGAGTGGTGACTTATCAGGATCGTTACACCGTAACCGAAGACGGCACTGGATACGACACCAAAGGCTGGAGCCAGGTGCGATTGCAGCGCGAAGGCGGCAAGATCGAACCGACGTTTATCCTGACCGGCGAAAAAGCCGATTCGAACAAACCGTTGCGGCCACAGTTCGCGCGAATGCTGACCCAGCATCCGCAATTTGCGCGAGCGACGGTAAACCTGATCTGGAAACAGTTTTTCGGACTCGGTATCGTTGACCCTGTGGATTCGTTCGATATGGCTCGGCAAGACCCGCGCGCAAAATTGCCAGAGCCGTGGACTTGCCAGCCGACCAACGATGACCTGTTAAACGCGCTGGCTGCGGACTTTGCCAAACGGCGTTTCAGCCTGAAACAGTTGATGCGAACGATTGCCAAATCATCGGCTTACCAGTTGTCGTCGCGCTTTGATGGCGAGTGGAAGGAAAGCTTCACGCCGTATTTCGCGCGGCATTACGTTCGCCAGATGACCGCCGAACAATTGCACGATTCAATCTGTCTGGCGACAGAAGTCTTTGGCGATTACAAACGCCGCGATTGGACATACGAAATGCCGATTGCTCCGGTGAAGTTTTGGACGGAAGCCGCTTCGCCCGAAGACATCGGCAATGGCGAAGCGAAAGGCTTTTTGCGAACCTTCGGTCAGGCCAACCGCGAACAGTTCGACCGCCAGCCGGGCGGCTCTGTGCTGCAAGCCATGTCGCTGATGAACAATCCGTTCGTCACTCGGCGAGTGCAGGCCGCCAACAACAGCCGCGTCGAACGACTAATGAAATCGGCAAAAACGAATGCTGAAATTATTGATGAGTTGTATTTGGCTACGTTGTCGCGGCATCCGCTGCCGCAGGAAAAACAGCTTGCGCTGTCGTGGCTGGAACTAGATCGCAAGCAAGGCGCGGAAGATTTGCAGTGGAGTTTGCTGAACAAACTCGATTTCGTCTTTAACTACTGAATCAGAGTAAAAAACTTTGAAACAGGATGAACATGATTTTTTCAGGATGAGCAAGATTCGGAATCGGTTGAATCGCCTCAAACTTTGAAGGTCATGTAAATCCTGTCGAAAATCTTGTTCATCCTGTTTTGGTCGCTGTGTCTCAATGTGGCTTGCTTCGATTTAGTCGAATAGTTCCTGCACCGGTTTGAAGCCGACGTATTTCGTTCCCGAAGCCGGTTCAACGTAATGAAACGATCGGCCAGACGGCGTGTTATCAATCGTCTTTGTCCAATCAATGCCCATCGCCGAATAAATCGTGCAGGCGATGTCTTCCATATAAATCGGTCGTTTGGCTGACCAACCGAAATCCACAATCTTGCCGCCGGCGTCGTCGGTTTTGCCGATGACCTGACCGCGACGAATGCCTCCGCCAGCCAACATTCCACAACTGACCTGCATGTAATGCTCGCGCCCCAACCGGGTTTCGCTTATGGCTCCGGTGGTGCGGCCAAACTCGCTCATCGCCACGATCAAGGTTTCATCCAACAGAGTTTTGCCCGGCGCGTGTTTCGATGGCGCGCTGTCTAAATCTTTAATCAGCGCGCTGAAGGCGGCATCAAGTTCGCGCGTCAGCACAGCGTGATTGCGCGAACCTTCTTTGTAAATGTTGCCGTGGTGATCCCAACCGCCGTGACTGGCCATAATGAATCGAGTTCCGGCGTCGGCTTGAAACAGGTTGCGAGCCAGCGCCAGGGAATTGCCTATGCCGCTGTTGCCATAACGTTTTTTGTCTTCGTCGCTGAGCGTGAAAGTTTTCGGCACGCGCGGATCGTTCATAATCGCCCAGGCTCCGCGATAGTATTCGTGGTAATCGCCGAAGCTGCGGTCAACACTTCCTTTGCCGCTTCGCAAACTGCCATCAAGTTGCTGCAAACGTTCCCAGCGCCGCTGCATCGTGGCTTCCATTCCTTTTTGCGGAGCCAGGTTCGGCAGTTCATTGCCAACGTTCAAACTCATCGGCCCGAACTCTGCGGACAAAAAACCGTTGTTAATCAACCCAGCCTGATTGCCAGCCATGTTCATCACGATGAAGGGCGGCAACGAATCGCTGGCCTTTCGCTGATTGGCCAACTCCGAACAGACGACCGCGCCGATGGAAGGAACTTCTTTGGCCAATGCCAGATTCAGCGGATGCCCCGTCTGGATGTAATACTGCGCGCGCCCGTGAACCACGTCCCACGCCGCCATCGAACGCACGACGGTAATTTTATCCAGCACGCCGGGCAGGTTCGGCATTACGCCAACCGGCAGCTTCAGATCATTTCCGAAACTGCGAATGTCGAAATACTTCGGCGTCCACGCGCCCTCTTTGGCGTCCAGGGTATCTATCTGGCTCATGCCGCCATCAATGTTGATGAACAGCACTTGCCGAGCCGTCGCCATCGGTTGCACGTTTTGCGAAGCTCGCACATTGAACGGATGAAAGGCGTTGAGATAGCCGCCAACCACACTGAGTCCGCCAACGCGCAACAGTTCGCGGCGAGTAAGCGATGGAATGTTTTCGTAGTTGAGTTTCATCATACTTCCCCACATTCAAACGGGCAGTCCTAAATTTGCGCGGATGATCTTGCGAAGCTCTTTACAATCCTTGAGCGCATCTTTGGCATCGGCTTTTGTAGCGTCAAAGCCGGGATAACGAAACAACACTGCATACGGGTTAAGCGCCACCATCTTTGGTTGCAACACCGTCCAACCCGGTTCAATGGGCAGTAAAAGCTTGAGCAGGTCTTCCAGGTTATGCGTTTTGGTGAAGTAAGCATTCGCTTCGTTGAGCCTGGCTTTCAGGTATTTCTCAATACATTGCTGGCAGTGATAACAAACAGCGTCGTGAAGCTCGACACTGCGAGCGCGATAACTGCGCTGTGCAACTTCCCAATCCACTTCGGCCTTCTCCACCCATTCCAATGTGCTAGGTTTCATACATCACCTTTCCGCTTTCCACGACCAGACGCATGAACATATCTCCCTCTTCCACCCTTCTTTTTACGTCGTCGGGAGTCCGTACAAGCAAATCCACGGGCGTCACGATTCCCAACTCGCGTCGAATTTTCAGAATTTGCTCGATCGGTCTGATGTCCAAATCCATCACAACCAGCAAGTCTATATCCGATTCGGAAGTCTGTTTTCCAGCAGCATGCGACCCGAACAGGATAATCTTTTCCGGTTTGTAAGCTTCAGCAATTCTTTTACAAAGCTTGCGAATGTAGGCCATGCGCTTTGCCTGTGTCTGAAAGCTTTGCTCCCACTCTCGGAATTTTTGACGGAACTCTTGTGCTTCTTTTGGCAACTCGGATTCAGGCAAAGGCTTGCGCCGAAGTCGTAGCGATTGGGCGACTTTCTTCGTTTTTGATTTTTCAATTGAAACCTTCATTGTTTTTCCCTCGAACGAGTTATTTTGCCGGAATCTTATCACGGGTAAGCTAGGCTACTTGCCGCTACTGCCCGCCGGCGCGCCAGTGCTTCGCATCACACGTGTTTGATCCAAAACCCAGCGTCGAATGATTTGATAACCGCGCTCTGACGGAGTGTAACGGCGACCGCCTTGATGGCCGTCTTCCTTGCCGGTTTGGACGTTGAGCGGTTTGCGTAACAGCTTGCTGGATTCAATGTCGGCAAGGTTCACGCGCTCGCGCAGAGTCAAATAATTCTTCAGCATGTTTTGAACCGTCCAGAAACCGTTGCCATCCGGCCCAGCCAGTTCCATCGAAGGCACGCGACCGGCCACAGCGTGACATTTCATGCACGACATTTCATCCATCCGCTGATTGCGGTTGAGTTCCGGCGCAACGTAATCGCTGAAGTACCGGAAACTGGCGATGAATTGCGGCAACAGGTTTTGATCTTTGATGCTGGCAGCCAGCGGTTCTTTCTTGACGGCTTCCTGCAATTCGGCCAGCCAGGTTTGCTGGTCGGCGTATTTCAAAGCGTTGCGCGCGGCATTGTTCTTTTCGCTTTCGACCAATTTTCTAAGCGCAGCCTGCACCGTTGGGTCTTGGCGGAGCGCGGTCGTGTTCGCCAAACGCAAAGCGATGTTGCGGCTCATGACCGGCGTCGTTGGTTGCAGCATTTGCACGAACAACTCCACAGCGCGAGCACGAGCGGCGGCAAGTTCCGGCGACAACTGCTGTTTGTTTACGGCATCAACTTCAGGGATGCCGTCTTCAAACGAAGCCACCCACGCCACGCTTGGCAACCAGAAATGCGCTGTCAGCGGATTTTTCGGCGAACCCGGCAGGAAGCGCAACAACTCCGGCGTGTGCAAATCCGTGTTCGTAGCCATCATCGCTCCCATTCGATCAGCCACGTACCAATCAGCGTCGGGCAATCCCATCGGGCGGACGGCAGCTTCGGCTGCGTCAATGATTTTCTTGAGTTCGGCAGCGGTCGGTTCCGCAGTGTGTTTGGGAATCAGCAAGCTGTACAGCAGGTTTCGCTGCTCGCTGGTTTTCGGCACAGCCCATTTCGCTCGGCTGAACAATCGCAACACGGGTTGAGCCAGCGATTGGCGGCGGTCGTAATCCGGCGCGGCTCGGAGGATTTGCTCAACCAGCGGTTCGACCTTTTCCTGAACGGCGGGCAAAGTCACCGCGCTGGGATCGCTGACGGCTGCGGCGGCCAGAGTTCGCAACACTTCGGGGCCGTGCGTTGAATAATCAATCACTTTGTCCTGCAGCGGTTGATAGGCGACATTCGCCGCGCCTTCCATCACCAATCGCAGTTCTGGAATGTTCGCCGCGTCGGTTTTGCTCCACAGGCGCAAGACGGCTTTGCCCATCATCTCCGTGCTGTTCGCGGTGATGTAACCCATTTGACCCGGGCCGCCGTCGCCTCCGGCAGCGGCATAAAACGTCGCCGAAATCGCCACCAGCCTGCGCGCCAAACGATCTTTGACGGCTTCAGCCAGCGCGGCGTCATCCAATTTTTGCTCAAGCGTTTTGAACAGCGAGGCCAGTTCTTTGTATTGATGCTCTTCGCTGCCATTGGCTTTGTGGCCGTTGGTGACAAACAGTGCGTGGCTTTGGTAACGGAAGGAGTTTTCGACCAGCGCGTTCGGTTCGGCGGCCAGCAGTTTGCGCGTCCAGCTTTGGTTGATGGCCGCGCGGACGGGCGGATTCCAAATCCACCATTGCCACGACGCACGCGAAGCCCAGGCTCTGACAGCCGGATGTTTGTCGTCGTTGATGGCTCGATCAAGCAAGGCCGTCAGCCGAGTTTTGCTGAATGCCGGTTTCGGCATCACGGCGTCGGCGCGCATTCCCAAAGCTTTGGCAATGCTTTCGCGCGTCAAATCGCCGCCGGTTTCAAACGCTACAAACACTGCGCCGAAGCCTTTGTCATCCAGCAGCGTTTGTTCCATCGCCCAACTTGCCGCGTCGCGCACCATCTTGACCGGATCGCCCATCAGCTTCAGCAAAGTCGGCACGCCGCGTTCGTCGTGAACTCCGCCCAATGCCATCGCCGACCAAACGCGGACTTGCGCGCTGTTGTGAAGCGAAGCCTGAATCATCAAATCAATCAACGCGGGATCATCGGTGTGCGACAACGCGCGAACGCGAGCGATGGTTGCCGAAAGCGATTCACCAACGCGCGGCGTGAACTCGGCGTGAGTCGGTTTGACAGGCGTCGTTGGATAAAGCCGCGACAGCGCATGCAGCGCGTAGCTGGTCGTCACAAAACCCGTCAGTGCGGCTTTGTTCCAGCGGCCATACGGGTTTTGCATTCGCAGCAAAGCCTTGACGCCGCGCGCCACCGCCGGATCGTTGTCGTTGTAACCGAGCGCGTGAAAGGCAATCAGCGCCAACGCCGTCGGCGCGGGATCGTATTCGCCGTTGGTTTTCCATTTCTCGCTGTCTGCTTTGCCAGGATCGAAGCCCCACGAACCATCGCTGTTTTGAATCGCGCGCAATCGCGCTTCATCTTTCTTGATCGTGTCGGCAATTCGTTCGAGCAACTTCGCGGCTTCTTCGGCGGATTTCAGTTTGTACGCCGGAAACAGCGCGGGCGGAGGTTCGACAGGCTTGCCGTCACCAGATGAGTTTGGCGACGGCGTTGGCGTCGGTTGCGGTTTCGGATCGGGCGGCAGCGTAGGCAAAACCGTCCGCGCCTTTTGATTTTGCGCGGCGTAATCCTGCGGGAAGTAGCGTTTGAAAAACTCTATCCGGTTCGACAGGTCGTCGCTATAACGCGGCTGTACGCCGAGTATTCGGTCGGCTTTGTCTTCCAACGCAGCCAGATAACGCGGATGACCAGTGCGATCCCAAGCCGTTCGCAAAATCTCTCCGGCGTAGTTGTAAACGATGGATTGACCGACGTTCGATCCGGGGCCGGCGGCGTTGATGCCGCTGGGGTCGGCGGTTTGGATGGTGTGATTGGCGGCACGAATCGCCTGCATCGAATGCAGCTTGCGCGCGCGCACGACGCGCTCCGCCGTGCAAACGTTGTGACCGGCGACGCGCGTTCCCGCTGGGCCGTCGCCCACGTCGAGCGGTGCCAGGCTGGTGTTGTTCGCGGCGTCTTTCAGGTAATTGGTCGGGCGCAGCGATTCGTACATCACATTCACCAGCCGCCGGAAGTTCTGTTTGTTTTCCAGCACGTAGCCGTTTTCCATAGGCCCCGCCGGCCCCCAAACGCCTGATTGCGTGTGGCAACTCATGCAATGCGTGCCCATCAGATTGCCCGTGTCGCGGATGCGGCGTTCGACCGAAGCTCCGCGCGGACGATTGGTCAGCCACGAATCCACCTGCCCCAGGTGGTCATACATCGCCTGCCGCACGGCCATTCGCGGATCGTCGTAAGGCGCGGGTTTCAGCACGCGCAACTCCAATTCGTAACCCGGCGCGTTGGCTTCGGCGCGCACAAAGTACGTTTTGCCAGGCTTCAGCACGCGAACGATGGCCGCGCGATGCTGTTCGTTTTGCTGATGCACGCGCTCGTTTTCGTTGCGACCTTCGGTGTATTCGGCGAGTTGGTTCTTTTCATCCAGCGCATAAAACCGCAATTGCGCCGCCAGCGCGTGATCGGGAATCGCCAGATTCGCGGTCAACAATCGCGGTTCCTTGCCGTTGAAATTCAACCGAAACCAGTCGTCGCCGGACTGGCCGACTTTGCCGTTGTCGAAATACTCGATGTCGTCCGCGCCGCCGTTGATGCGAATCGCCTGAATGCCATCACCTTCAGGCAGCGTGATTTCCTGCGCCAGTTCCGGCGTGTCGTTCGGTTCGGATTCCACATACGCGCCAACTTTCGCGGCATCTTTCAAATCCAGCGGCTGAATCGCAACCGTCAACGGCACGGTTTTGCCGGCAGGCCACGGAGTTTTGTCGGGGAAGGTCACGGCCAGCGGCGCAATGCCGTCTTCGCGCCAACGCAGACTTTCCGGTTTGGCAAAGGTGGAAACTTCGTCTGTGATCGGCGCAATTTCCAAACGATAGAGTCCGGCGACTGGAGCGCGATAAACCGTGTAAACATCGCTGTCCAGCGCGTGCAAAACTTTTCGCCAATTCACAGTTGGAGTCGTGTAAATGCCAAAAGCGTCTTCTTTGCGATTGGTAATCGTCGGCAATGCTTCTCCCGCGTCGGCTTTGTCCAATACCCAACGAACTCCGATGCGTCCGTGCTGCGACAGCGAAGAAGGCGACGGCAAGCTGACCGATAACTCGAAAGTTTCGCCGCGCTTCAACTGCAACCTTTTTTCCCACGACGATTGAAACGACAGATTCAACTTGAACGGAGCCAAGCCGGTGACGGTTGTTTGGGCAACTCGGCTGGCCTCGCTGTTGTTCAACCAAAACAACGCGACAAACAGAGTCAGACAAACGGCAAATAAAATTGCTCGACGACGATTCGTGTACGGCTTCATGCTTTTCCTCGCTTACGAAAGAGATGGTTTCGATGATTGAAGACTGCGTTGAGCGGAAGGTACAAAATTTTCGGCGTTTCGTCCATTTTTCAGGTGCAGGGGCGGCCATCCCCAGATCACTCAAAAGAAGGGGGGAACTGAATCAAGTCAGCATAAATCTGCCACAGAGCTAAGCGGGCTGAAGTAAAGTAGAAGATTTGCCGACTGTGGCGGGAAAGCCTGTCAATCCGGGCAGAGTTGTTTTTGAGCAGGTTCAGGGCGCTGAATCAGATTTCCAAAACAACAGGAATAATCATCGGACGGCGCCCGGTTCCGCGTTGAATATGGCGTTTCAATTCCAGGCGGATTTTTTCCTTGATGACGGCCCAATCTGTGCGTTCCTGATGGCTGGCGTTGGCAATGGTTTCGGCAACGATGACGCGGGCTTTGACTAAAAACTCCGCGCTGTCTTCGCCCAGTGCCAAACCGCGTTGGATGACTTCGGGGGCGGATTCCAATTCGCCGGAGGTTTTATTGATCGCCACAATCGGCAACACGATGCCGTCATAAGCCAGATGTTTACGGTCGCGCAGCACCAGTTCATCAATTCGCCCTGAGCCTGAATCGTCAATCAGCGTTCGGCCAACGGTAATCTTTTCAGAAATTTCGGCGCTGTCTTCGCCAAAGGCAACCACGTCTCCGCTTTCGGCCAGAACGATCTGGCTGCGCGGAACTCCCCAACTGCGAGCGGCTTCTGCGTGGCGGTAAAGCTGGCGAGTTTCTCCGTGAATCGGAACCAGGAATTTTGGCCGCACGGCATCGTACATGATCTTCAAATCTTCCTGCCGCCCGTGCCCTGAAACATGAATGCGCGCAATGCTGGAATCAATCACGCGGGCGTCTTTTTTGAACAGATGATTCATCATCCGCGAAATCGTTTTTTCGTTGCCGGGAATTTGCCGTGCTGAAATGACTACGGTGTCGTTTTTGATAATGCTGGCGTCTTTGTGCTGGTCCACAGACATTCGAGCCAGTGCGGACATTGGTTCGCCCTGACTGCCAGTGACCAGCAAACAAACTTCGTCGCCGGTCATACGTTTGGCCTGATGTGGGCTGACCAGCACGCCGTCATCCACATCCAGATAACCGTATTTCATCGCTACTTCGACGTTGCGAATCATGCTCCGACCAACCAACGCCACAGCGCGGCCAGATTCCGCCGCCAGATCGAACACGATCTGCAACCGGTGAATGCTGGTCGAAAAACACGACACAATCAGACGGCCAGTGGCTTCGTTGAAGATTTTCTCGAACGCCGGAATGACAGCTTTTTCCGAACCGGTGCGCCCTTCGCGTTCGACGTTGGTCGAATCGGCCAGCAACGCCAGCACGCCTTTATCGCCAAGTTCATTCAATCGTTTCAGATCAATGGCATCGCCCATCACCGGAGTCAGATCAACTTTGAAATCGCCTGTATGAACGATGACTCCGACCGGCGTGGTAATCGCCAGCGCCACGCAATCCACCAACGAATGCGACACTCGCACAAATTCGATTTCAAAATGTCCGAGCTTGAACGGCTGTTTGGTGTTGATGGTGTGGGTTTGGGTTTTGTCTATCAGGCCGAATTCCTGCAACTTGCCTTCGATCAAACCGAGCGTGAATTCCGTGCCGTAAATCGGCACGTTGGCGATTTGCAGCACAAACGGCAACGCGCCGACGTGGTCTTCGTGGGCGTGCGTCAGAACGATGGCGGTCAGTTCGTCGCGGTGTTCTTCGATGTAGCTGAGATCGGGAATGGCGATGTCTACGCCAAGCAGGTCTTCATCCGGGAACATCATTCCGCAATCCACGACGATCATCTGGTCTTCGTAACGGAAGACGGTCATGTTCATTCCGAATTGCCCTAAACCGCCGAGAGGTGTGATTTGTAGTTTACTTTCCATTTGTCAATTTTCGCTTTCTGTTAGTGAAGGCGGAGTATAGCCGAGCGAGTGAAGACAGCATAGACAGGATTCACACGATTCAACAGGATGGAAAGATAAACTTCTTCATCCTGCTGAATCCTGAAAATCCTGTCTACAAGCCACGATGGTATTCGTCAGCCGCGCCAGTTCGTCAATCGTCAAGGTTTCCGCTCTTCGCTGAGGATCGAGTTCCGCCGAATCCAAAACCGGTTTGACCTGCTCGGCAGATGATAGTCCCAGCCGAGTCCATCCCGCGCGCAGATTGTTGTGAATCGTTTTTCGCCGCTGAGCAAACAAAGTTTTCGTCAACTCAATAAAAAGACTTTCGTCGCCAACCGCCGCCGCGGTTTGAGGCCGAACTTTCAGCCGAACGATACTGGAAACGACTTTCGGCACGGGACGAAATGCGCTGGGCGGTACGTCAAACAACGATTCGGCTTCGCAATAAAACTGTACCAGCACTGACAGGAATCCGTACTCCTTGCCGCCCGGTTCAGCCGTAATGCGTTCGACGACTTCGCGTTGCAACATCAGGGTCATTTCTGTGATGCAACGCCGGTGTTCGATCAACCGCTGCAAAATCGGCGTGGAAATGTTGTACGGCAAATTGGCGACGACGCGCGCCGTCGAGGCCGGAGCAATAATCTGGCAGAAATCCACTTTCAAAGCGTCGGCTTCGATCAGTTTGAAATTCGCGCGATTGGCAAAACTGACGGTCAGCGGCGCAATCAAATCGCGGTCAACTTCGATGGCGACGATTTGCGAGCCGCTTTCGACCAGCAATTCGGTCAACGCTCCGTGCCCCGGCCCGATTTCCAAAATGGTTTCCTCCGGCGACGGCTTTACCGAAGCGGCAATGCGGTCGCAGTACTGAGATTTGACCAGAAAATTTTGTCCGAAACGGCGTTTGGCTTTTTGATAATTGGACATGGTCAGGCCACTTGGCGAATTCGCTTTCGACCATTGGTTGATGAGGTTTTGGCAGTTGACGAAGTTCTGGTGCGAGTCTGGCGGCGCGCAGATGATTTGGTTTCTGCCAGCAATTCAGGCAACCGTTCCATCCATTTTTTCGTCCCGAATCGGCCTTCGAGCAAACCGCCAACAGTGAAATCCACATCCAGCTTTGACCAATGTAACGTTGCGCCGCGCGGCCCAAGCTTCACTTTGGCGATCAACTCCGGCGCTGCGCCGCGCAAACCTTGAATCAAATCGCAAGGCGCAATGAAGGTCGCACCGTTTTTTAGCTCCAGCACCAACCGATTAGCTTTCTGATCGTAGCGCGCCGACGAAGCACGAATTTCCGTCTTCATCGCCTCCTCGCCGCGTCGCGTGGCTTCTTCAAACATCTGCTGCAACTCTTCTTCGGTGTATTCCCATTTTCCGGCTTTGATTGTTTTAGCCATGAATTCTTCTCCACTCTGCCAGCAAGTAATCCTGAAACGCCGAGGCAATGAGCACGGCTTGATCCTGATCGTCCGGAATGTGATCTTCCGTAAACACCTGAAACCTGAACCCGTTTTTTCTCGGCACCGTTGGCATCGGCGGTCAGCATACGCCGAAGCAGATGTTTTTCAAGCTTTCGGATAACCTGTCACTTCCAAATCGTCGCCGAGTTGCCGAACGACCAAATCCTCCAGTTCGACAGCATCGCTGATCTGAGCGAAGCCTTCGCCGCCGATGGCCGAAACAGCTTCGCGCCCGCCGATAATTTTCGGCGCGATGAAAAACGTCGCTTTATCAATCAACCGCTGTTCGATGAACGAAGCGGCAACGGTCGCTCCACCTTCGACAATCAAACTCGTCACTTGCCGTTCAGCCAACGCGCTGAGCACTTGCGGCAAATTCAACTTGCCGGATTGTGATTCGACGCTTTCGACGCTGATGACCGTCGCGCCGCGTTCGGTCAATTCCCTGCTGCGTTCCGTCGAATGGTGTTTCTGAGTTGTGAAAATCACCAGAGGAAATTCGTCCGCCGATTGCACCAACTTAGATTCCAGCGGAGTTCGCAACTCGGCATCCAGCACCACTCTGACCAAAGGCTTTCGGCGCGGTTGGCCGGTTCGTTCCGTCAGCAACGGATCGTCGGCCAACACGGTTCCGATGCCGACCAGAATCGCATCGTATTCGTGCCGCAACGTTTGCGAAGCCGCACGCGCCGATTCGCCTGTAATCCATTTCGATTCGCCAGTGCGCGTGGCGATGCGGCCATCCAGCGAACAGGCGGTTTTCATAAGAACAAACGGCAATCCGGTCGTCACAAACCTGGAATACTTTTCATTCAACCGACGCGCTTCGCGTTCCATCACATTGGCGACGACTTCGATCCCGGCGGCGCGCAATTGATCAAACCCGGCTCCGTTGACTCGTGGATTCGGATCAATCATCGAAGCCACAACGCGCCGCACTCCGGCTTCGATCAAAGCTCCGGCGCAAGGCGGCGTGCGTTTGCCTTCGCCCTGATGCGCACACGGTTCCAGGTTGACGTACACCGTCGCGCCGCGCGCGCGTTCGCCTGCTTCTTCCAACGCCCAGATTTCAGCGTGTTTCAGTTCGCTGTAACGATGAAAGCCGCGCCCGACGATTTCATCGTCTTTGACGATGACCGAACCGACCAGCGGATTGGGGCTAACCAGCCCTTTGCCTTGCCTGGCCAATTCAAGCGTTTGCTGAATGAATTCGTAATCGTTCATCGGAAAATCAAAAGGCAAAAGGCAAATATCAAAAAGCAAAAGTCAAAGTAGCAACTTCCGCCCTTTGCCTTTTGACTTTTGATATTTGCCTTTTGATTTTCACTGCTTCGCGGCTATTCAAACAAACCTTCCACGTAAGCCTTCGGATCGAATACGACCAGGTCGTCAGCCTGTTCGCCTATGCCGCAGTATCGAATCGGTAAGTTCAATTCCTTGGCAATGGCGACGGCAATGCCGCCTTTGGCCGTGCCGTCCAGTTTGGTCAGCACCAGACCGGTGATGTCGGCGGCTTTCATAAATTCGCGCGCCTGGCTCAAACCGTTTTGACCGGTGACGGCGTCAACCACCAACAGAACCTCATGCGGGGCGCCGGGGACTTCGCGGTTGGCGATGCGTTTCATTTTTTCAAGCTCGGCCATCAGGTTGGCTTTGTTGTGCAACCGTCCGGCGGTGTCCACGATCAGCACGTCGGCGTTGCGCGCTTTGGCGGCTTTCAGCGAATCGAACAACACCGCCGCCGGATCAGTCCCCTGCTTTTGTTGGATCAACGGAACTCCGGCGCGTTCCGCCCAGATCGCCAGTTGATCCGAAGCCGCCGCGCGAAATGTGTCGGCAGCGCAAATCAAAATCTCGTTGCCTTCGGCTTTAATGCGTTGAGCCAGTTTGCCAATCGTAGTCGTTTTGCCGACTCCGTTGACGCCTACGATCATCATCACATAAGGCCGCACGTCGTCCGGCACAGACGTTTCCGAAGCGACTCCGCGCGCGTGTTCGGCGGCTTCCAGAATGTCCAGCAGATGCTGTTTGATCGTTCGCTTCAATTCGTCAGTGTCTTTCAGCGCCTGCCGATCCACTTGTTTGCGGACGTTTTCGATGATCTCCATCGTCGTTTGCACGCCGATGTCCGCGCCGATCAATGCTTCTTCCAATTCTTCCAGCGTATTGGCGTCAATCTGCTTTTTGCCTTTGACGACGTCTTCCAACCGCGAAGCGATGTTTTCGCGCGTCGAAGAAATCGCCTTGCGGAACCGCTTCATGAAACCTTCGTCTTCGACAGTTTCTTCAACCTGTGGAGCGACCACAACCGGCGGAACTTGCGGCACGGGCGCAGCAACAACCGGTTTTTCTTCCCGCTTCGACGGCTCGTCCGGCTTTGCTTCAGCAGCCATCGGAGCCGGTTGGACTTTCTCAACAGGTTTTTCGACAACCGGTTCGGCAACCTGTTCGACCACAGGTTCATCCGGCCCGCTTAAATTCAACGAAATAAAATCACTCTTTTTCCGCTTCCAAAACATAAGTCAATCACTCAATTCAAAATCAAAAATTCAAAATCAGCCTTAATCGCCAACGGCAATCGCTTCACGCACGCGTAAACGGGCAACATCTTCGTCTTTCGGGTAATGCCACAACAACGCAGCCGAAGCCAGTGGCAACACAGACACCGCCAACAACGCGTTGAAAAATCCAACGCGGTCACTGAGCAGTCCCGTCAGCGGAGCCATCAGCGCACCCGCGCCCCAGGCAAACCCCATCATCAATGCCGACACCGTGCTGGCTCCGCCGGGAACCATACGTTGCGCCATCACGACGCTGATCGGGATCGGCAAATTCAACATTGTCCCGCCCAGCATCATCAACGAATAGCTGACAATTCCGGTCGTCAAAAACGCCCCGCCCAATAACGGCGTAGCGATCAACATTGCCAGCATCGTCACTCGCCGAGCGCCAAACCGGTCGGCCAGCGCTCCGCCGAAAAAGCCGCCGATGCCACCGAACAAAATGAAGCCTGCCAGCACCCAGCTTCGTTGATTGTCGGACATGCCATTGCTTTGCAGCGCGAAAGGCAAAAACGTTTGCACACTGACCGACACAGCAGACCGCAGCACAACGGCAAAATACAACAACGTCAGCGGCGCCCAGGCTGCTCGCAATGCATCTTTCAAACTCGGAGCATTTTCGGCGCGTTCGATTCGTTCCAGCGGCGGGCAGTACTGAAACATCAGCAGCCAGACGGCTACGCCCCACCCCATCGTGTACCAACTGTTTTCCAAACCGAACAAACTGACAGCAGCAGCGATCAAAATCGGCCCCAGCGCATACCCGACTGTTCCCGCCGACGAAAACACGCTCATCACCATGCCTTGATGCTTTCCAAGTCCGTCTGCCGAAGCCGCGCGCGAAACCATCGCTGCGCTTTGCGGATGAAAAGCTCCGACGCCGATGCCGCCAAGCACGACAAACATCATCAACATCGGCAAGCTGGTTGCCGTTCCCAGCAAAGACAAAAACACCGCCGCCACCAACGGCCCAAACACCGCCATCGAACGTTTCAAATACCGATCTGAAATCATCCCGTACACCGGTTGCATCAACGACGAGCTAATCATCAACAGCGGCGTCAGCAATCCGGCTTGCGCCGGTTTCAGTCCCAGCCGCACGGTCATGATCGGCAACAACTGAAACAGAAAACTGGAATACGAATCCAGCACGGCGTGGGTCGTCGAAAGCAGCGCGATGGTGGTTTTGGCTTGTTTATTCATAAATCACAAAAAGCCGGTACAGAACCAGGAGCGGTAGCGACCGGGAAGAGATTTACCCAGTCGCTACCGCTCCTGGTTCCGTACCGCAGCCTCGATAAATTTCTCGAAGATCGCTTGCGACAACGTATCCTGTTGCCAGGCAATTTCGGGATGCCATTGCACGCCCAGCACAAACCGATCCGCGCGATCATCAATGACAGCTTCGATCACGCCGTCGGGCGCAGTGGCAATCACTCGCAAGTTGCGACCGACTTTGGCAACGGCTTGATGATGGCTGCTGTTGACGCGAACCGATTCGGTTCCGGCCAATTGCGCCAGCAGCGAATCCGCTTCCAATCGAACGCTGTGCGAAGGCCGCGCATAACTCTGCCCTTGTTCGTGTTTGATCGGGTTGGCGATGTGCGATTCGATGTCTTGAATCAACGTTCCCCCGCGCGCGACATTCAACGATTGCATGCCGAAACAAATCGCTAGCACAGGCATCGCAAACGCCTCGGCCAGTTCCAGCAACAGCAAATCCGTCTGGTCGCGTTCGGGAACCACCGGACCGAGTTTCGTATGCGGCTCTTCGCCAAATAGCGCCGGATCGAGATCGCTGTTGCTTCCCGATAAAACCAAACCATCCAACCGATCACACAACGCCGCCAGATAATCACGACGCGGAATCAACGGTATGTGAATCGGAATTCCACCCGCCGCTTCGACGGCTTCGGAGTAATAACGCCGCAGATAAAACGTATCTTCGGCATTCAACCGCTCCGTGATACCGATCAGCGGACGATTCGTTGAATTGTTCGGTGAGTTCGCACCCGGCAAGTGGCGTTGACTCCTTCACGGCGAAGAAACTTTGGGTCAGTAAGCCGGGAGTGTACGCGCCGGTCTTGAGGCTTGTCAAAAATGGCTACCCAACAATGTAGAGCAGGTTTTCCAAGCTGCTCCTGATTCGTTCAGAAGGCCTTTAGCGGGTCGAAACATTTGCCTGCAGAAAGCAGAGCGGTTGGAAAACCTGCTCTACAACATCAGGAAATCAGATTCTTTTCGTTGACGTACCGCAGACAGCCAATGACATTATCGAGTTCGACTTTGGCTCTGGCTTCGGGCGAAAGCTGTTCGACTGTCGGCAACGGCGTGCGGCTGGAATGATCGCGCACCAGACGAAACGTCTGCGCCAGGAATTTGCCGTTGCGCTCGGGGAACGTTTCCCAGAACTTTTTGGTCATGCACGGCACTTTCAGCGGATCGCGCGTAATCATTTCCAACGAAAACTTGGTCTTCGGATTGGCCTTTTGAATGGTAGAAACAATCTTTGGCAAATCCAGCATTCCCTGCCCCAAGACGACTTCGGACAGCAGAAAACCGTCCTGATACGGTTGCAAGCCCATATCCTTGATGTGCGTGGATTTCGCATATCTGGCCAAACCTTCGATCAGTTCCATCGGATCGTCGAGCAATGCGATGTTGTTGCCGAAATCCAGACAGACTTGCAGGTATTCGCTTTGATATGTGCGCAACAGTTTCAGGAAATCTTCCAGCGTCCAGTCTTTGTGATTTTCCAGCGCCACCACGACCTTGTGTTTTTCGATAACCGGCATGGCCAATCGCAGTGCGTCGTACGTTTGATCCACCCACTTTTTCCAGTCGGCCAATGTGGGAAATGTTTCGTATCGGCGACCGCTCAACATCGCCGCACGAACGACGCTGACTCCGGCGGCTTTAGCATCGGCCAGACCTTTTTCCAGTGCGGTCAGATCGCCATTACGCGGAATTGAAACCATGCCTTCCAGGTACATGCCCAACTCTTCGGCGCGCGCGCGCAGCTTCTGCAAATCGCCATTGAGTGAAGTCTGGACGCCTCCGGCTCCGAGTTGATGGCATTTTTCCAGAAATTCCAAAGCGTCACGCTGGCGAAATCGTCCCGCGGCGCCTTGCGCCGCTCGCGCGGCGGTCGTTACGCTTGCCGGCGGAGCCGCGCCAATTTGCGCTCCCATAAACGACGTGGACGCGATGCCCATTTTGCTGAGCGGCGCGTTGGCAAACAGCTTTGGCGACATGGCGGCAACCGCCAAAGGAGCGGCAGTTTGTTTGAAAAAATCTCTTCGAGAAACGGCGAGAGTCGAATTCATCGGAAATTTCCTTTCAAAAGCAGAGGCGCAAAAATTTTTGGCCTCTGCTTTTTTATGATCTTTCTACCTTCTGTTTAAGCGATCCAGGAATTCATACCGCGCCCGTGTCTTGTCGGCTTCGGCGCGCGTGTTCACGTCAATAATCAGACGCTTGCCTTCGGCGAACTTCGGCCAGGCGGGCAAACCTTTGCCGTTCGGGTTGCCGGTCTTGATGAAATTGGCGAAGTATTCCTGCATCACTTTCGAGACTTTGTAATCGTCCGGCGTCCAGGCGTAGACCTTGTTGGAATCCAGATTGCCCATCGCATATTCGATTTCCGCCGAATGCACTGCTCCGCGCGTGGGCGGGCGAGGTGGAGCCGCGTTCGGTTGCGGATTGCGAATGACGCCGCCTGCCAGTCCCGGTTGAGCGTTGCCCATTTCAGGCCGCATCGCCGGGCGCGGACGTTCGTAACGATAGTAATAGGTCGCTTTGCCACCGGTCTTTGTCGCCACGTCCGTCCACTTCCAAGTGCTGTAACTGATGAACCGGTCGCTGGCCAAATCCTGCGCGGCGTCCAGCACTTCGGTTTCGTTCGTTGCCGGATAAAGCTTGAAGACTTCATCGGCTTTGCCTGGATAAAGCCGTTCCAGCGCCTTACGGTAATTTTCAACGGTCGGCGTTTCGCGCCCAAGCACACCGAAATAACCTGATTCCGCCGAATTCACTCCGGCCAGCAAAGGCACGCGCGCTTGTTCTCCGGCGGCGAAAATTTCAAACGGCGATTTCGGAAAAAACCATCCATCCACCGTCGGCGAAAAACGCGGCAAGCCCGGTTTGGCCGTTGCTTCCAGCAACTGATCGGCAGGCATGGCGCGCAACGCGGCCAAAGATTCTTTGCCAATCGCCTGGCCGAATTTGACGCCGCTTTGTTCGCCTTCGCTCAGGGGAACTGCCGACAGCGCGCCCAAAATCGAACCGCTTTCGCCGATGGCTCCGGCAATCAGATTGCGCGACAACGGCGAAGCCATTTGCGCGCTGACGGAAATCGAACCGGCGGATTCGCCTGCGATGGTCACGCGTTTGGGATCGCCACCGAAAGCCGCGATGTTTTGCTGCACCCATTTCAACGCCGCCGCTTGATCCAGCAAGCCGTAATTGCCTGAAGCCTTGTTCGGCGATTCCTTGGTCAGTTCGGGATGCGCCATAAAGCCGAACACGCCCAGTCGGTAATTGACTGTCACGGCGACAATGCCTTTGGTGGCCATGCTTTCGCCGTCATAACGCGGTTCAGAACCGTCGCCCGCGATAAAGCCGCCGCCGTAAAAGTAAACCAACACCGGCAGCTTCTGTCCTGACTTTGCCGAAGTCCAGACATTCAAATACAGGCAATCTTCGCCCATGCCGTTGGCGCGAAAATTCATATCGCCGAAGACATTGCGCTGCATGCAACGCGGGCCGAATTTGTCGGCTTTGCGAACGCCCGTCCAGTTTTGGACGGCTTGCGGAGCTTTCCAACGATTATCGCCCGTTGCCGGCGCGCCAAACGGAATGCCCTTGAAACTGCGCACGCCAGATTTTTCGGTTACGCCTTCCAGCGAACCGTTGGCAATTTTGATTTGCGTCTGCGCGAAGGCATTCGCGGTAAACGTCGCAGCGAAGAGGAGTGCGACGATTATAGAAATGCTGGTTTGTTTTGGTTTCATTTGAGTCGTTCCTTGCGAATAAGGTGTCGGTAGCCCGCGCGTAAGCAAGGGCCTGGATTTGTCAGCCAGCCCTTGCTTACGCGCGGGCTACTGACTCTTGTTATTTGCCAGTCGCCTGGAACAGTTTCTGCGCGTAATCATTCAGATAAATCCGCCAGTTGATCCAGGTATGCCCGCCCGGGCTGATGTTCATTTCGTGTTTGATGCCGCGCTTTTTCAGAATCTCGTCCAGATTCTTTGACCCGGCAATCGCCAGCGTATCTTTGTCGCCGCAACTGATCGAAAGCAGTTTGAAATTCTTGTTTGCCTTGTCGGCGTTGTCGAGCAACGAGGCAGCGCGTTTTTCAAAATCCGCCGTCGTTGCCGGATTCACACCCGCGCTCCAAATGGCGGCATAGGCGAATTGATCGGGGTTCGTCGAAATCACGCGCGTCGTTTGTCCGCCGCCCATCGAAAGCCCGGCAATCGCTCGATTCGCCGCACCCGGTTGCACGCGATACGTCTTTTCGACAAACGGCACGATGTCTTTCATCAATTCGCTGACGAACCTGTCTTGAAATGCAAGTTGCGCTGCCGGGTCAGGCGGCGCTCCGGGAACCACCGGCGGACGCGGCAAACTGCCGTTCGGCATGACCACCAACATCGGCTTGGCTTTTCCGGCGGCAATCAAATTGTCCAAAATGAATCCTGAACGACCAATCGTGCTCCAGCCGGAATCTTCATCACCCCCGCCATGCAGCAGATAAAAGACCGGATACTTGCCTTTGCCAGTGTCGTAACCCGGCGGGAAGTAGACGTGCAATCGCCGCTCTTCGTTCATCGTCGAGGACTTGTACCAAACCTTGCGAATTTCGCCGTGCGGAACAGCTTTGCTGTCTTGAAAAGCGGCGGCGGTTCCGGGAACGAAAACCATGTTGTCTACACTGTTGACGCCCTGCTTAATCATCGCGTTTTTCGGATCGAGTGTTCGCACGCCGTCCACCGTCAAAGTGTAGCTGTAAAAATCCGCAGGCAACGGGCCAACGGTGATTGACCAAACGCCTTTGTCGTCTTTGGTCAGCTTGCCGCCGGTTCCGAGTCCTTGCGGAATCCAATCGCCGCCGACAGTGACTTCGCTGGCTTTCGGCGCGTAAATGCGAAAGACAATTCGCCCGTCGGAAAGCACTTCGGGCGATTTCAGCGTGTCGTTCGGAGTCGGTTGCCGTTGTTGAGCGGGTTGAGCGAATGCGGATGCAAAAGCCGTCAGCGCGATAAAAGCCATCACTGCCACGCGCGAGATTCTGTTCAATTTCATTGCTTGTCTCCTGGTTGGGCGATGGTACGGAACCAGAAGCGGTAGCGACTGGGTCTCTTGGCCCAGTCGCTACCGCTCCCGGTTCCGTACCGAATTAGCTTTGCGTGATCGAACGGCGCTCCGTGCGGTCGGGGTCGTTTTTCACTTCACATTTGTTGTCGAAGATCATCGTTGCGGGTTTGTCCGCCGTGAAGCCAGGCCATTTCGGCAAACCGGCATGGTTCGGATCGCCTTTGCGAGCAAAAGCAATCCAGGCTTCGCTCATCTTCGCGGCCAACGCGCGAGCGTCCGCTCCGCCGCCTGTCATATTCACGCAGCGATCAATGTTGTCGAAACAGAACGCCAGTTCAGCGCAATGAAACGCTTTTGGGCGTCCGTCCAACACGGGCGTTTGCCACGTGAACAGGTATTGATAAACCGCTGCCGCTTTTTGCGCGGCCTTTAGCTCTGCTTGGGTGACGGCGTTGTGCCGAGTCGGAACCGTCGAAATAAACGAGAACAGATCGAAGGGTTTTGCCGTCGGATTGGCTTTGCGATAGGCCGCCAAAATCTGTCCGCTGCGTTCGCCGTACATTGTTTTGATGCGCTCGGCCAATTCGGCTTCGGTCAAAGCGTCTACGTTTGGATTATTGATGCCTCCGGCAAATTCGTTGAGCGTTGTGCCAATCAGCATCGGCACGTTTGCCGAAATCGCAGGCGCAGCCGGGTCAAACGGATGTTGCGGCAGAATCTTGCCGTCAACCGTCGGTCCCCAACCGGCACGGTCAGCGCGTTTTTGAAAGACTCGAAAACCTCCACCGCCGCCGCCAGATACTTTACGCATTGCGGCGGCTCCAGCGGCAATCAATGTTTGCACAGGCAATTTGTGAAGTTGATCCAGATGATTGCCGTTCAAATTCAACTCAGCCAGCACAGCCGCTGCGACTTTTGCCGACGTTTCCGGTTGCACCATTCGCAAACCGGAACCGCTTTGGACAATGGCTTTGTGAAACAGCCCTTTGGCCGCAGGCATCGCCATCAACGAACTAACCTTACCGCCGCCGCCGGATTGTCCGAAGATCGTCACGTTCGATGGGTCGCCGCCGAAGTTGGCAATGTTGTCGCGCACCCATTCCAGCGCAGCTACCAGATCAAGGCTGCCGACATTGGCCGCGCTTGAGTATTTCGCGCCGCCGATTTCAGCCAGATTCAGATAACCCAAAATGCCTAACCTGTGGTTGAGCGAGACGACAACGACATCGCCGCGTTTGGCCAGATTTTCTCCGTCGTAAGAAGGCAGTTCCTGTCCCGAACCGGCCTGAAAACCTCCGCCGTGCAACCACACCATGACAGGACGTTTTTTGTTGTCGTTAATTCCCGGAGTCCAAACATTCACCCGCAAACAATCTTCGCCGGGAATGCCGTCGTCCCAACTGAACAGCCAGGCTTCTTCATCGTTCGCCCAACCCGTTCGCGCGACTTGCGGGCTGACCTGACCGTATTGCATCGAACTGCGAACGCCCGCCCAAGGTTTGGCTTTTGTCGGCGGCATAAAGCGCGCTTCGCCAGCGACCGGCGCGGCGTAAGGAATTCCTTTGTAAGTGAAAATGCCGTTACGAACGCAACCGCTGACTTTGCCCGCAGTGGTTTCGACAACGGCTTTGCCACTGCCAGCGAAAATGGCGTTTGAACATCCATTGATGGCGTTGACGGCTGCGGGCGCAATCGGTTCAGCGATTGCTGAAATTGCCGATGCCGGCAATAAAGCCCCACCCGCCAAAGTCGCCGCGCCTTTCAACAACGAACGCCGTCCGACGGGCGCGGCTTGGAAATCCTGCTTTCGTTTGCTCATCGTGTTTTCTCCGTTTCGTAAAAAAGGCCGGACTCTTTTGGCGAAGAATCCGGCCTGGAATGTGAAGCGTTACACCTTAGAAGTTAAAGCGCAACGACCATTGCAGATTGCGCGGCGGGCGCGTGGAACTGATTGCGCCGAATCCGTTTCGATTACCTGTTTCTGACGCCAAATTAGTAGGCGTCGGATTGGTCAAACTGGTCACATTCAAAGTACTGAACACGCCGTCAAATTGCGTGTGATTCAGCGCGTTGAAAGCATCCAGACGAGCTTCGAAGCGGAAACGTTCCTTGACGCGCCATTCTTTCGACAGCGCCGCATCCCAACTGTTCACGGCTCCGACGGTCAGGAAGTTGCGCCCGGATTCAAAGCCCTGACTGCCAACCGAGGCGATGGTGAAGGCAGCGGGATTCAATTGGCGGTAAGGATCACGGCTGTTGCCGCTACCCGGATCGCCGACCAACCGAATGCGCGCGCCTTCGACCTGCGAAGTGCCAGTCAACCCGTAACCGGACAAGCCTGGAATGTTCACAAAAACGTTGTACGGGCCACCGCTCAGATAGCGGTAAATGCCGGACAACTGCCAACCGTTCAGCAAATGGCCCAGACCTTTGTTGTCAGTGGCTTTCGGCAAATCCCACACCCAGTTGACGTTGAAATTGTTACGCCGGTCGAAATCCAGCGGGCCGTAATTGGCTCGGCGATTGTCCAAAGTGTGTGCAGCCCCAAAACCATTGATGCCCGGCAAATCGTTGGATTGCGTGCCCAGCACTTTCGACCAGGTGTAATTCACGCCAAGCAGCAAACCTTTGGTGTAACGACGCTGCGCGGAAATTTGCAGCGAGTGGTAGTTCGAACTGACTGAAGGTTCGATGTAGGAAATGTTGCCGAAGCCTGGGAACGGACGCAGGAAATCCACAGGCAAAGCCGTAGCTCCAGGCGTCGCGCTGGTAGCCAGCGTCGGGTCTTGATTAGCCGCCTGGAACGCCGCGCCATAAGCTGGGGCGTTGATATTGCGGCGTTGCAGTTGATGCTGCGCCGACGTTCCGACGTATGAAACGTCCAACACGACGGAGTAAGGCATCTTGTATTGAATGCCCAGATTATAGGCATAGGTGGTTGGAACTTTGCCTTCCAGGTCAAAAGCGACCAGATTCGGCGGAGCCAACAACACCTGGCCTTGATTGAGTTGCTGCATCAAACCGAAATTGAGAGTCGGCGCGATGGTCGTCGGCGGATTTTGCACCAGGTCGAAAACGGTGTTGCCTTGCGGACGGTCGAAAAACACTCCGCCGCCGCCGCGAATAACAAACGACTGGTCGCCAAACAGGTCATAGCCGAATCCGAAACGCGGCGCGAAATGGACTCCGCGATTGTCATAAGTGCCTTTCGGCAATCCGTCCTGGCCTGCCTGTAACACGCCGTTGGTGATGGAGCCGGTGTTCGGAACCAGTCGCCCAATGAAAACATTGGCCAGCGTGTTCGCCGCCGAAGGCACAAAGCCCGAAACCAGCAGACGCGGATCAACCGCGCGGCGATTGTTGCCGCTGCACGGATTCGTGTTGCCGATGCAAACCGGGCGATATAGCAACGGCGCATTGGAACGGTTGTACCGATCCGGCAGGAAGTTTCCGGTCTGACCGTCTTCGTCAAATTGCGGCTGAATCCAGTAAAAACGCATGCCGTAATCGAAGGTCAGCCGGTTGGTCACTTTCCAGTTGTCCTGGGCGAACCATTCGACGTTGTTGTATCGGTATTGGCCGATGACGTAATCCGAAGCCTGATTGAAGGTGTTGTAAACACCTGTGGCCGCGTTGGCGAAACCGAACTGCGTGTCGAAGGGATTCGCCGCATTGTCTACGAAGTTGTAATCGCCGTTGTTGGCCGCAAAACTGCTCTGCGGTTTGAAGCTGTTTTGCCAGAACCAGCCGAATTTCAGGTTGTGCGAGCCTTTGATCTTGGCCAGGCTCACCGACCAATCGCGGGTCGTGTTGAAATTGAAAAACGGCGCGTTGTTCGATCCGATGTTCGGGCCGTTGGCGATGCGTCCGCCGTTGAAGATAAAGCGCGGCGGCGAATCAATCTGCACTGCGCTGGGGAACAGCAGCGGAATCCCCGTTAGGTTCAATCCAGCGCGGCTAAAATTGGAATTGCCGGGCAAAATATCAATGAAGTTGTGGCTTTGTCCGAAAGTCACTTCCAGCACGGTCGTCGGATTGATTGATCCCGTCACCGTCCCGGTCACGCTGTAACGGTTATTGGGAAATCTGGCCGGATAATCAGGCAGGTTGGTTCCCAACACGAACGAACCATAAGGAAAGGTTGGCGAGCGTTTGTTGTACAAGTATTTGCCCGTCGCACGCCATTTTTCGTTGACGTTCCAATCGCCGCGATACAAATCCTGCCGTTGCGGATCGCTGGTCGGTTCCTGCGTTTCGTAGTTGAAGCCGACTGTTCCCGTGCGGTTTGGAAGCGGGTAAATTTTCAGAATGTTCAGGCCCGGCGTGAAAATCCGATTGGCCGGAATTTTTCCCAGCACGCCGCCGTCGCGGAAACAGCCGCTTTGATCGGTCGCGTTGCAAGGCAGGTTCAAAGTGTAATCACGAATGTACGGAAACAGGTTTCCGGCGTTGTCGCGCGTTTGCGAAAAATCGCCTGCGCGTTCCAGCGCCGTCGGAACCGTCACGCGCACCGGAGCAGCAGGCGGCGTGAAGCGTTTTTGATGTTCCTGACTGAAAAAGAAAAAGAATTTGTCTTTGTCTTTATTGAACACGCCGGGAATGTAAACCGGGCCGCCGATGGTGTATCCAATGTCGCGTTGATCCAGACGCGGCTTGTTGATTTGGTTTGTCGGCGTGCTGTTGCGGTTGTTCAACCAGGTGTTGGCGTTCATTCCGTCGTGGCGGCGGAATGCGTAAAACGAACCGTGAAAATCTTTGCCACCGCCTTTGGTCACGGCGCTGATCTGCGCTCCGGCGGAGCGTCCGAACTCAGCTTGATAATTCGAGGTCAACACCTTGAACTCGGCGATGGCGTCCAGATTCACCGAAATCATCGTTCCGTTGTTGCCGGTATCCACGATGGCCACACCGTCCAATTGCAGGTTATTGGCGCTGCGCCGTAATCCATTGGCGGCGACATCCTGTATGTTTTCGTTGTTGGCAGTGTTGTTGGTAAACACGACTCCCGTCGCAATCGAAGCCAGATTGACGAAACCGCGTCCGTTGACGGCGATGTTCTGCACAATCTCACCCTGAACACCATACGAACGTTCGGCACTTTCGGCCTGCACCTGAGTCGCCTCGGCAGTGACGGTGACGGTTTCACTGGTCTGCCCGATTTCCAACACAATGTCGCCAAGCGTCATTTTGTCGTTCGCCACCAGCAACAAGCCGGTGCGTTCGGATTTCTTGAAGCCTTTTGCTTCGATATTCAGCGTGTAAGTCGAAGGCGGAACGGTCGGAAACACAAAACGACCTTCGCTGTCGGTCGTCGCCGTCAACGTAAAGTTTTTGGCCGCATCTACCAGTTTAACTGTGGCTCCGCTGATGGCAGCGGAGTTGGGGTCGGCAATGTTCCCCGCAATTGAGCCGCTGGTCGTCTGGGCAATGGCCGAACCGGCAATCGTCAACGCCAGCAGGAAAAGACAACTTAACCTGAAAATTCTCTGCATTTCGTAACCTCCGAAGTTTGGGTTATTGAATTGGACAAGTGCTTTCAAACAAGCGCACGCCAGATTGCAGCGAGGCAAGAAAGACCGCGAATTCAAAGATGAATAGCGGATTGTTGCGTCAGATTTGCCTGGCAACGCCAGGTCGTCTTTTCATTCCAGCAAAGTCAGTTAAAGAAATTTCCGTGCGTGTGAATGGCTGTTTCGTTTTCGCTATCAACCTTAAGAGCTTCACGAAGCGGCTTGCCGCCGATCAGCTTTTCAGTCTTCAGTATTTTTCAGTTGAAACAGGTAATCAGATGGTTTTACCAAGCGAAGTGGGCGCAGTATGCAGTCGGATTTAATACCCGTCAAGAAATTACTGACTTGGACAAGATTTTCTCGGCAATTTTTTTGAGCCATCTTCTCGGTTCTATCTTTTTTGCAAAGTCTGTTACGATGCGCGCCGCTGACCGCAAATCCCGCAAAACTCGACATTCGATTTTCCAGTTGAAGGAGATTCCAGATTGATTCCTGCTCTCTTCGTCTTCGCGTATCTGGCGACGGTTCTGTACATAGGCATCTTCTCGTTTCGCCGCAAAACCGGCGACCATCCCGCCGAAGATTACTTTCTGGCCAACCGCTCGCTGGGCAACGCGGTCTTTTTGCTGTCGCTGTTCGGCACGAACATGACTGCATTCGCCATTCTGGGTTCGTCGGGGCACGCTTTCTCGAACGGCATCGTGACTTATGGATTGATGGCGTCGTCGTCGGCGCTGGTCGTGCCGCTGTCGTTGTTTTTCATCGGCACGCGAGTCTGGTCGCTGGGCAAACGATTCGGCTTTATGACGCCTGTGCAGATGTTCCGCGACCGTTGGGAATGCAGCCACATCGGAACCGTCATCACCGTAGTTCAAACCGCGCTGCTGTTGCCTTACATCATCATCGGAGTGATGGGCGGAGGCACGACGCTTTACGCCATCAGCGGAGGCCGAATTCCCTTCTGGCTGGGCGGAGCCGTCGTCGCGCTGGTCGTCATGAGCTACGTCTTTTTCGGCGGGATGCGCGGAACGGCTTGGGTCAATGCGTTTCAGACGACTCTGTTTCTGATTTTTGGAGCCATTGCCTTGGGCGTGATCGGCGCAGGCATGGGAGGGTTTGGCAAAGCGATGAACGAAATGCTGGCATCGCCAACGACTGCTTCGCTGCTGACGCGAGAGAAAATCTCGCCGCTGTATTTTTTCAGCTACACGTTCATTCCGCTGTCTTCGATCAACTTTCCGCACATGATTATTTTCTGCCTGACGGCGCAGCGTGTGCAGCATTTCAAAAAGACGGTCATTCTGTATCCGCTGTGCATGCTGGCGATCTGGTTGCCCGCCGTCTTTTTGGGAGTCGCCGCCAACCGCGCCACCGAAGTCCCTGCCATTCAAGCCAAGCTCGAAGCCAGACAGACTTTGGCGACTCAAGCTCCGACGCTTTCGCCCGAAGAGCGAACCCAACTCCGCGCCAAATCGGCTGGTGATGACGTGCTGCTGCGTTTGCTGGAAGCCTACGCTCCGCTGTGGCTGGCCGGATTGCTCGGAGCCGGAATTATGGCGGCGGTAATGGCCAGCGATTCGCAAATCCTGGCGCTTTCGACCATGTTCACTGAAGACATCTTCGCCTTTTACGAAGGCAAGGAACGCTTCGGAGAAAAGGCGCAGGTCATGACTGGTCGTTTGTTTGTCGTTGGCTTGACACTGTTGGCGTACTTCATCGCGCTGAAATTTCCGCAACCTATTTTCGACCTCGCCGTGTCGTACGCGTTTTCGGGTTATTCAGCCTTGATGCCGCTGATGATCGCCGCGCTGTTCTGGAAACGCAGCACCAAGTGGGGAGCGTTGGCTTCGACTTTGTGGGCGGCTGGAAGCGTCGCCTCCGTCGCCGTTTTTCAATCTGTCGTAGCGACTCCGAAAGTGATTTGGTCAATTGGCGGTTGGGAAGTTTTGGCCAGAACGTCGGGCGGGACTTCGGTTTTTGGCTTGCTGCCGGTCGTACCGATGACAATCGTCTCGGCGATTCTGATGATTGTGGTTTCAATGCTGACCGCCAAGCCGACCGAAGCAACGGTCAGCCGTTACTTTTCAAAATGAAGCGACTGGCTCAAGCCAATCAAGCTGGCAACGATTCAGCATCGGGAGCAGACACGCCATTGATGGTTGATGCGAATACTCCATTGACCTTTACGATCTCCCTTCAAAGCTTCCAAGCGATTCGATTGAGGCAACCGCAAATCTTCAACGCGAGTCGCGGCATTCAGCCAATAAAACGCGGCATCGTATAGTTCGGGCCAAAGCATGCGGCAATAGTTCGGGCCAAAGCATGCGGCAAATTTTTCACAGCCAAGCAACGGGTTTTCATTGCTGTTCATCGGTCAGAGTGATGCGTATAATTCGCGGCGTTGTGCCCGTCGGCAAACGTTCTGATGGTTCAATGCTTGCGGCGTGTTTGTTTGCGACCATCGGCTGAGTTCACAATTCATCTCCGCGCCGCCAAATTCGAATCGTGCCCCTTCCGAACTTCAATTTCTGTCATGACCAAACGATTTTCCCAGCACACTCGAATCGGATTTTCTGCCTTGTTGATTGGCTTGCTGACTTGGTTCAGCGCGATTGGCGTGCTCGTTACCGGCGGGCAAACAGATTCGCCGCAACAGCCAACCATCGCCACAGCGTCGCTGACCGCCGCTCCGCAAGCCTTGCTCAATCGGCTGCCGCTGAGTTTTGAAGAAAATCGTGGGCAGGCAAATCAGGACGTTCGTTTTGTGGCTCGGCAGCCGGGATATGCCGTGTACCTAGCCGACACCGAAACCCGTTTTGAGTTGCGCGATCAGACCAGCCACAGCCAAACCGTTTCAATGAAATTTATCGGAGCTTCGACCAACGCAACGGTTGAAGGCCGACAGCCGCTGCCCGGCAAAAGCAATTACTTCATCGGCGATGATCCACGCGAATGGCGAACCGACGTTCCGACGTTTGCCAGCGTTCGTCAGCAAAAAATCTATCCGGGCATTGACGCGGTCTTTTACGGCAACGCCCGCAAGTTTGAATATGACTTCGTCGTTGCTCCGCAAGCCGATCCGCGCCAGATCGAACTCGCTTTTGACGGCGTAGACAAGCTGGAACTCAACCAGCAAGGCGACCTGCTGCTTAGCCTGGGCGAAGCGAATTTGAAGATGCTCAAACCGGTCGTTTACCAGCAAGTTGGTGACAAACGGCGCTCTGTCGAAGGCAGCTTTTCAATCGGCTTAATCCGCAATCCGCAATCCGCAATCCGCAATACCAGTGTCAGGTTTGAAATCGGCGATTACGACCGCAACCTGCCGCTGGTCATTGACCCGGTAATTGATTATTCGACTTATTTTGGCGGCAGTGGAACCGACATCGGTTACGGAATTGCCGTGGATCGGCAAGGCAACGTCTACATCGTCGGACAGACTTCGTCATTGAACTTCCCGACCAAAAGCCCGCTGCAAAGCATGCGCGATGGAGCAAACGATGCGTTTGTCACCAAACTCAGTGCGAATGGTTCAACGGTCGTGTTTTCGACTTATCTTGGCGGACGCAGCAACGGCGACAAAGCCGCAGGCGTGGCAGTGGACAAGGCAGGCAACATTTACTTCGCAGGCGAAACCAACTCGTCCAACTTTCCGTTGGTGAATTCGGCCCAGCCAATGTACAGAGGAAATACCGACGCCTTCGTCGCCAAACTCAACATTGACGGCAACGTGTTGCTGTATTCGACCCCCTGGGGCGGCGGGCTTCAGGACGTAGCCTATGCAATTGCGATTGACCGGTTTGATAACGCCTACATCACTGGCCGAACCGATTCGACCAACTTCACGACTAAAACTCCGATTCAAGCGACGCTGAAAGGCACGCGCGATGTGTTCGTGGCCAAATTCAATGCGGACGGCGCGAATCTGTATTCGACCTATCTGGGCGGCGAATTGTCGCAAAGCGTAGGCCGCGACGAAGAGGCCGGTTACGGCATTGCCGTTGATGCACTGTCGAATGCTTACATCACGGGCTTCACCACTTCGCCAGGCTTCCCCACAGTCGCCGCTTTGCAACCCAACTTCGGCGGAGTCGAAGACGCATTTGTCGCCAAGCTCAATCCGGCGGGGACGGCACTGGTGTATTCGACGTTCCTGGGCGGAGATCGCGCCGAAGAAGCGCGTGGGATTGCGATTGACCCGCTTGGCAATGTGTACGTCACCGGTTACACATTTTCGCTGAATTTCCCGACGGCCAATGCTCTGCAACGAAATTACGGCGGCAACGTGGATGCTTTCGTAACCAAGTACAACGCCACAGGCTCGGCCCTGATTTATTCAACGTTTCTGGGTGGCAACGGATCGGAAAACACCGGCTTGGTTTCCGACATCACCCCGGTCGGCGGCATCGCCGTGGACAATTTCGGCAACGCTTATGTGACAGGCAAAACCGAATCCACCAATTTTCCTGTGACGCGCTCGTTGCAATCGTCTTTGCGCGGCGACAACGACGCTTTTGTCGCCAAAATTGATCCGGCTGGTTTCGAGCTGATTTATTCAACGTATTTGGGCAGCACCTTCACCGGCGATAACGGCTTCGACGAACGCGGGTTGGACATTGCGGTGGACACGTTTGGCAACGTGTTTATTACGGGGCAGGTGTTGAAAAACGATTTCCAGACAGTGTTGCCTGTTCAGCAAGATTTCGGCGGCGGATTGAGCGATGCCTTCATCACCAAAATTTCGACGCCGGACATTGCCACAATTGCGCTGGTTTCGGCGGCCAGTTTCACTGGCGGTTCGCTTGCGCCCGATGAAATCGTCACCGCCTTCGGAGCCAATTTGGCCAGCGGAACCGACATCGGCACAACCAATCCTTTGCCGACTTCTCTGCTGGGGACTTCCGTCAAGGTGAAAGACAAAGACAACGTCGAACGTCCGGCTCAGTTGTTTTTCGTTTCGCCCAATCAAATCAACTTTCTGGTTCCGCCGGACACTGCTCTGGGCAAAGCCACCGTCACCATCACCAACTCTCAAAACACATCTGTCAGCGCGAACGTGCTGATTGAAAAAACGGCTCCGGGAATTTTCACCGCCAACGCCAGCGGTCAGGACGTTCCGGCGGCTGTGCTGTTGCGAGTCAAAGCAGACGGTACGCAAATCTTTGAGCCGGTCGCGCGGCTAGACCCGATTCAAAACAAATTTGTGCCTCTGCAAATTGATTTCGGCGTGGAAAGCGACCAATTGTTTTTGCTGTTGTTCGGTTCCGGTTGGCGAGGGCGCTCGACAATGGACAAAGTTTTAGTCCGAATCGGCGACGTAAGCATCCCGATTCAATTCGCTGGCGCGCAAGGAAGCTTCATCGGCGAAGATCAAATGAACCTGCAACTACCCAGAACGCTGATCGGAAGCGGCGAAGTTGTCTTGACGTTGACGGTGGATGGCCAGTTGGGAAATCTAGTGACGCTGGCTTTCAAATAAAATCAGCCCCAGACGGAGAGAAACTCGATTTGATTCTGCATCTCTTCAGCGGTTTTTGTTTCGATCAGTTTCAGCAGACGGCGCATCTGCTCGCCAACTGAATACTCTTGCTGTGGAGCAAGAACGATCCCAGCGTGATTACGGCCTTGCGTCAGAAATTCCGTGTGTAACTGAAAGAAGTCGCGGCGGTTGAATGTGTAAATCACACGTCCTTCGATGGCAGCCCATTCCAACTGCTCCAGATCGCTGTAACCAAGCCTGCCTGCTTCGCGCACGGTAATTACATCTACGCCATTGATTTTTAGTGACCGAAAAAGCCCTTTGTCGCGCGCATCTTCATCCAGATACAGGGATATTTTCATCTGATGTTACGCGATGGCAGATCAAATAAAGCATTTGACAGTTTCTTCGTCCCGGTAGGGACGGTTGAGTTTAGCGCGGCGTTTCAACGCCGGGTCGCAGTGCCTTTCTCCGCCGCGTCCTGTCAGGACGCTTGACCCCTGCTTTGGCAGAAACTCAAGCGTCCCTACAGGACGCCGATTCATTCGCTGCTTTTCCCGGCAGTGAACTGCCGGGCTAATATCAAACCGTCCCTGCCGGGACGAAAACCGTGTCAAACCGAATGTTCAATTCTTTAGCGCGTAACATCAGTT
>JANRKX010000130.1:0-55963 GCA_033763255.1 Acidobacteriota bacterium
CGCCGGTTTGAAACGTTATCGAATCCTATCGGATCGGCTGCGAATGCACGATCTCGGTTTATACAACCTGACGTTGGGCGTCTGCGCCGGACTCTGGAACTTCAGGCTAAGTTGTTGAACGCAAACATCGCAACAACTCTATTGGTTATTTGATCCGTAATTCTCAGTTTGGGCGCAAAAGGGCATTTTACCGACAGAAAAATGCGGGCAGAAAAAGCTCCGAAATGTTTTTGCCCAAATTTTTCTGCCAGCTTTCAGCCAAACTGAGAATTGCTGTTATTTGATCTCGTTGGTTTCTTTGACGATGTCCAAAAAGGATTTGGCGGCGTGTGACAGCGAAGCTTCGCGGCGGTAAATCAGCCGCAATGTCTTTTCAATCTTCAGCCCTTTAACCCCTACTTCAACAAGTTTGCCGGCTTTGATTTCGGCTTCGACGGCCAGACGCGGCAGGATGGCGATGCCTGCATCCAGCAGCACGAATTCTTTGATCGTTTCAAGCGTCGCCAGTTCGATGCAGATGTTGAGTGGCGTGTGGTGTTGCGCGAACAGGTCGAAAATTTTTGTCCGCGAAGGCGTTTTGACGTTGTGCGCGACGAATTGTTCGTTGCCCAGGTCTTTGACTGTGACCTGGGTTTCTTTGGCCAGCCGGTGTTTGGGCGGAACAACCAGCGTCAGTTCGTCACGGTGAATTTCCAGCGATTGCAAATTCGGGTGCATCGGATCGTAGGAAAGAAAGCCGAAATCCAGATTGCGTTCGGAAACTTCGAGCGGAATTTTTTCTGAGATGTTGCGGAATACTTCGATTTTGATGTTCGGGTGACGTTTGCGGTATTCCATCAACAGCGGCGGCAGCAAATACAGCGAAGTGCTTTCGTTGGCTCCGATGGTCAGCCGCCCGCGGAACATGCCTCGCAATTCGCCGACTGATTCGATGGCTTCATTGCGTAAGTTAATCATACGCTGGGCATACGATTGCAGAATGCGCCCGGCTTCGGTCAGCGAGCCATTTTTGCTGCTGCGATCAAACAGCGTTTCGCCAAGCTCTTCCTCCAGCCGTTTAATGGCGATGCTGATGGCCGGTTGTGTGCGAAGCATTTTTTCCGCCGCCCGCGAAAAACTCTTTTCTTCGGCGATGGATAGAAAAATTTCCAGTTGAGACAAATCCACAGGTAGGGTTCTCCAAAACAAATGAGGCTTGCCGATCGGCAAGCCTCATTGCGTTTTCGGTTATTGCATTCGGCGCCAATCGCCTGGTGAAACCAGTATGCCCAATCGCTGGCTGGAGGCTTCGTCCAGCACGTCGCAGGCAATCAACCGGTCTTCTTCATAACTTTCCGACGGGCTTCGTTCCAGCAATGCAGCCAATCTCCCACCGGGACAGCGCATGGCATACGCGACCATTGCATCTCGCCGAGCATCGAATTCCTGGAATGTCTGCACGGTTTCCCATTGATGTTCTTCGCAGGCACGCAGAAATTCTTTGACGCGGCCATTGCGCTCATCTGCCATCACAGTGACGGCAAAATGCGCATATAGATGCCCATCAAATCCTCCACCGCAGATCGGGCAACGTTGCAGCATTCTGCACAATTCTCGCCCCGTGACGTCATCAGGCTGAATTTCCTCAGGCTTTAACTTGCCGCTGACAGTGCTCCACCATCTCTTAAATCTGTTCACGATCCTCCTTTGAGGGCAACTGGCTATAATCGAGATTTATGTTGTTCTAAAAATAATAAACTTCACGGTTGGGGGATGCGATGCTATGATGCGCGAACCATTGGGCAGAAGTCCAATGTTTTTCTACACTTTTGGGCTTTCCATCAAAATTTTCAGACCCAAACGTTTTCAGGAGAATACAGGATGAGTGAACGAATAGCGATTTTTGACACCACTTTGCGCGACGGCGAACAGTCGCCCGGATGCAGCATGAATCTGGAAGAAAAATTGCGGATGGCCAAGCAATTAGATGCTCTCGGCGTGGATGTCATTGAAGCGGGCTTTGCGATTGCTTCGGACGATGATTTTGCCGCCATCCGTGAAGTCGCCAAAGTTTGCCGTCGTCCGATTATTGCCAGTCTTTGCCGTACAACGCGCGAAGACATCGAACGCGCCTGGGAAGCTTTGGCCGACGCCGCGCACCCGCGCATTCACACTTTTGTCGCCACTTCGGACATTCACCTGCAATACAAACTGCAAAAGACGCGCGAAGAAGTTTTGGAAATGTCGCGCAATGCTGTGCGGCTGGCTAAAAGCTTTACTAGCGACGTAGAGTTTTCCGCCGAAGACGCCACGCGCTCCGACCTGGATTACTTGTGCGAAATCGTCGAAGCCGTCATTGACGAAGGCGCGACCGTCGTCAACATTCCCGACACGGTCGGTTACACAATTCCCAGCGAATACCACCACATCATCACCACGCTGAAAGAGCGCGTTCGCAACATTGATAAAGCCGTCATCAGCGTTCATTGCCACAACGATTTGGGACTGGGTGTCGCCAATTCACTGGCCGCAGTCGCCGCCGGAGCGCGGCAAATCGAATGCACGATCAACGGCATAGGTGAACGCGCAGGCAATGCTTCGCTGGAAGAAATCGTTATGGCTTTGCGCGTTCGCAAAGACCTGATGCCTTACGCCAACAGCGTCGTCACCGAAGAGTTGTATCGTTCCAGCCAGACGCTGTCGAACATCACAGGCGTGCAAGTCCAACCGAACAAAGCCATCGTCGGCAAAAACGCTTTCGCCCACGAAGCGGGCATTCACCAGCATGGCGTGCTGAAAAATCGCATCACCTACGAAATCATGACGCCGGAATCCGTCGGCGTGAAAACCAACAGCATCGTGCTGGGCAAACATTCAGGCCGTCACGCGCTCGGCAAAAAATACGAAGAGATGGGCTATAACCTGACCCGGCCCGACCTCGACAAAGCCTACAAGATGTTCACCAAGCTGGCCGACCAGAAAAAGGAAATTTTTGAAGAAGACCTGGTCGCCATTTTGCAGGACGGTTTCACGCAGATTCCCGAACGTTACAAACTGCGCGCCGTTCAAGCTACAGCCGGAACTTCGACGCTGGCCACTGCGCTGGTGACGGTCAACGACACCAAAACCGATGACAGCGAAACCCAAACTTCTTCCGGCGACGGGCCGGTCAACGCCGTCTATCAGGCGATAGACAAAATCACTGCGATGTCAGGCAACCTGCTGGATTACACCGTTCGTTCGATTACGCAAGGCGCGGATGCCGTCGGCGAAGTTTTCGTCCACGTCGAATTCGAGGGAACCTCGTACACAGGCAAAGCCGCAAGCACGGACATTGTTGACGCCAGCGCGCGCGCTTATCTGAACGCCGTCAACAAGGCTTTGTATTCGCAGGAAAGAAGAAAGCATGTTCAAAACTAATTATTGCGTAAGGAGATTTCATGTCTAATCCATCTGTTTATTTTGACATCACCGCCGACGGCAACCCCGTTGGCCGCATCGTGATGGAGTTGTTTGAAGATGTCGTTCCCAAGACCGCCGAAAACTTCCGCGCCCTTTGCACGGGAGAGCAGGGCTTCGGATATAAAGGCAGCATTTTTCATCGCGTCATTCCGCAATTCATGCTTCAGGGCGGAGACTTCACCAACTTCAACGGCACGGGCGGCAAATCCATTTACGGTGGCAAGTTCCCGGATGAGAACTTCAATCTCAGACACGAAGGGCCGGGCTTGCTTTCGATGGCCAACGCCGGGCCGAATACGAATGGTTCGCAGTTTTTTATTACGACGGTTTCGTGTTCGTGGCTGGACGGCAAACACGTTGTGTTTGGCCGCGTGACCGAAGGTTTGGATGTGGTGAAAACCATCGAAAGTTACGGCTCGCAAAGCGGCAGAACTTCGAAAAAAGTGGAGATCGCGGACTGCGGTCAGTTGTGAAGCCAGCAGCCTGAACATCCCTGAACATCCCTGAACATCAATGCCGCCCGAAACGGCGGAGTTACAAAAAGGAGTTTTGATTATGGGAATGACAATTACCGAAAAGATTCTGGCGGCGCACAGCGGACGCGATTCGGTCGTACCGGGCGAAATCGTCAACGCCAAACTCGACTTGATCGTCTGCCACGACGTGACGACTCCGCCCGCCGTCGCCATGCTGAAAAAACTCGGCATCAACAAAGTCCACGATCCGAAAAAGATTCTGGTCACGCCGGATCACTTCGTGCCGAACAAAGACATCAAGTCGGCTGAGCTTTCCAAACAACTCCGCGAATGGCGCATCGAGCAGGGAATCGAGCGTTATTACGAAATCGGTAATCACGGCATCTGCCACGCCATCGCGCCCGAACAAGGCCACGTGTTGCCCGGCCAAACCATCGTCTGCGGAGATTCGCACACCACGACAATGGGCGCGCTCGGCACGTTTTCCTCCGGCGTTGGTTCGACCGATTTGGCCGCCGCGCTGGCGACCGGCGAACTGTGGTTCAAAGTGCCGGAGAGCATGCTGTTTGAACTGAATGGCGATTTGCCTTTCGGCGTTTATTCCAAAGACATTATTCTTTACGTCATCTCGAAAATCGGCGTGGACGGCGCGCGCTACCGGGCGATGGAATATCGCGGCAGCGGATTGAAATCGCTGACGATGGAAGCCCGCTTCACCATCACCAACATGGCCATCGAAGCCGGCGGCAAGAGCGGCATCATGCCCGCCGACAGCATTGCCGAAGATTACGTTAAGGCGCGCACCAGCGAGTCTTACACGATTTACAACTCCGACGAAGACGCGAACTACTCCGAACGTTTCACGATCAACCTGAACGAACTGGAACCCATCGTCGCGCTGCCCGACCTGCCGTCGAACGGACGCTTCATCGGCGAAATCAAGCGCGAGAAGATGGATCAGGTTTACATCGGCTCCTGCACCAACGGCCGCATCGAAGACCTGCGCATCGCTGCGCAAATCTTCAAAGGCAACAAAGTCGCCGACGGCACGCGCGCCATCGTCGTTCCGGCGACGACCGAAGTCTGGAAGACCGCGATGAAAGAAGGCTTGCTGGAAATCTTCGCCGACGCCGGTTGCGTGGTTTCCACCGCGACTTGCGGCGCTTGCCTGGGCGGACACATGGGCGTGCTCGGCGCGGAAGAAAAATGCCTTTCAACCACGAACCGCAACTTCGTCGGAAGAATGGGATCGCCGAAATCGAAAGTGTATTTGGCTTCGCCCGCGACGGCTGCGGCGACGGCCATCACCGGCACAATCACCGATCCGCGCGAATTTTTGAAAAAGACTGCGGCAGCCGCCGCTTAATCGAGAGGGAAGGAAATGCCTGAATTACCAACCAATCTGAAAGGCTTCGCGCACGTGTATGACCGTGCGCACATCAACACGGACGAAATCATTCCAGCGCGTTACCTGAACGTTCACGAAGAAGCGGAACTGGCCAAGTACGCGATGGAAGACATTGACGTGGATTTCGTCAAACGAGTTAAACCCGGCGATTTCGTCATTGCCGGAGACAATTTCGGCTGCGGCTCTTCGCGCGAACATGCCATCTGGGCTTTGCGTGGCGCTGGCATCAAAGTAATTGTCGCCAAAAGTTATTCGCGCATCTTTTTCCGTAACGCGATCAACAATGGCTTTCTGGCGATTGAAGCCGACTTTTGCGACAACGTGAAAAATGGTGACGAAGTCGAGCTTGACCTGACCGCCGGAAAATTCCGCAACTTGAGCAGTGGCAAAGAAGCCAGTTTTGTTCCCGTCAGCGATTTCGCGCGCGAATTGATCGAAGACGGCGGCCTGTTGCCTCACATTCAAAAGAAAGCGGCGAAAGCTGCCTAGCATTTTGAGTTGGAAAAGGAGGTGTCATGAACAAAGTTTTTACCAATATGCTGCCGGTGCATTCTGACCCGGAGATTCTTGGCGGCACGCCTGTTTTTGTCGGCACGCGAGTTCCAGCGCAAACGCTGTTTGATTACCTGGCTGACGGCTGTGACTTGGAAGAATTTTTAGACAACTTCCCAACTGTCAGTCGTGAACAAGCTTTGTCGTTGCTGGAACAAGCCTCAGAAAGTGTTTTGGCGAAAGCTGCCTAATGAAGATTCTGATTGACGAAAGTCTGCCGCGTTACCTGAAACGAATGCTGGCGGAACACGATGCTCAAACGGTTCAGGATATGGGCCGGGCTGGGATCAACAACGGCAAGCTGTTGAATCTGGCGGAGTCTGAGTTTGACGTTTTTCTGACGGCAGACAAAAACATTCGCTATCAGCAAAACCTGAAAGGGCGAAAGCTGGCAATCGTAGAGTTTCCTTCAAACAAGCTGAGCGTTGTGAAGCGGCTGGAAGCTGAACTCAAAACAACACTTCAAAAAATCAACATTGGCGATTACGTCATTCTTGCTTGGCCGTAATCGAAGATCGTAAAGATGAATTACAAAATTACAGTCCTTCCCGGCGACGGAATTGGCGTTGACGTAACGCGCGAAGCCGTCGTTTGTTTGCAAACCATTGCCACAAAATTCGGGCACGACTTCGCGTTTGAATCGCATTTGATGGGCGGATGCGCGCTGGACAAAGTCGGCGTGCCGCTGCCTGACGAAACGCTGAAAGCGGCTCAGGCTTCGGACGCTGTGTTACTCGGTGCGGTCGGCGGGCCGCAATACGACAACAATCCGCCGAAGCTCAAACCCGAAACAGGCTTGCTGGCATTGCGCGCGGGGCTGGGAGTTTTCGCCAATTTGCGTCCGGCGTTTTTGCACGAAACCTTGATTGACGCTTCGCCGCTGAAGCCGGAAATCGTGCGTGGAACCGATTTGTTGATTGTCCGCGAATTGATGGGCGGAGCCTATTTCGGCCAGCCGCGCGAACTGACAGACGAACGCGGCTTGAACACGATGGCCTACACCGTGCCGGAAGTTGAACGTGTCGCTCGTGTGGCGTTTGAAGCCGCGATGCTGCGTCGCAAAAAACTTCACTCGATTGATAAAGCCAACGTGCTGGAAAGTTCGCAACTGTGGCGCAAAGTCGTGGTTGGATTGGCGGCGGAATACCCCGACGTGGAATTGCATCACGGTTATGTTGATGCCTGCGCGATGCAATTGGTCATGCGCCCGACGGATTACGACGTGATCGTCACCGAAAACCTGTTCGGCGACATTCTCAGCGATGAAGCTTCAGTGTTGACTGGCAGCATTGGCTTGTTGCCATCGGCCAGCATCGGCGGCAAAGTCGGTTTATACGAGCCGATTCACGGCTCGGCGCCGGACATCGCTGGCAAAGGCATCGCCAATCCGATTGGCACGATTGCTTCAGCGGCGTTGTTGTTACGATATTCGCTCAAACTGGAAAAAGAAGCTCGGTTGTTGGAAGACGCAATCACCGCGACACTCAAGAGCGGTTACGGCACGCCCGATTTGAAGAGCCAGCCGAATCGAGTGACGACGACTCAGATGGGCGATCTGATTCGCAAATACATCGGAACTCACTAAGACGGCAACATAACGCAACGTTATTCGCCGATAAAAACAATTAAATGGCCGACGAAACGACGATGGTTTATAGTGCCTGCGCTTTCACAAAGCAGCGAACTTTCATCTTCAAATGAACTTTATGTCCAATCGTCGTTCACAACTCGCGCTTGATGTTCCGGCTAATAAGCTTGGCGTGCGAGTCGTCCGACTTCTTAACGTAATCGTAATTAGCGTAATCGTAATCGTCGCTGTAGCGATTATTCCGACACAGTTCGCCGATTGGACAACCTGAAGAAGCAAGAACAAGGTTGACGAAATTCCAAACCCCGGCGAGCCAAGTAACTCGCCGGGGTTTTTGATTTGTAATTGCTCAGTCCATTCTTCGCCGCAGAGCGGCGGCTGATATTAGCCCGGCGTTTCAACGCCGGGTAGCGGTGAAATCATCTTCTCGTCGCGTTAGTGACGACTGAATTCAGCCGTCGCTAACGCGACGAGATGGTTACCTCGCATCCTACCGTGGGTTGAAACCCACGGCTAAATTCAAACGCCGCTAACGCGGCGAAGAGGCTGGGCAGCTACTTTGATTTAAGGCTTTAGAAATCTTTCCACGACGTCACACGAAGGGAAAACGTCTACCAATCTTCGTGATTCTTTGTGTGGCTTCGTAGGAGAAAAAAGAATTGAGGAACTGACTTATGAAAATGCGTGGAGCACGTATCCTGCTCGAATCACTGCGGTGCGAAGGAGTCAAACATGTGTTTGGCTATCCCGGCGGCGCAGTGCTGCATATTTACGACGAACTGGTGAAGCATGCTGAATCGCTCGGCATTACTCATTACTTGGTGCGGCACGAACAGGCTTCGCTGTTTGGCGCAGCCGGTTACGCTCAGGCGACAGGCAAAACCGGAGTCGCGTTGGTAACATCCGGTCCAGGCGGAACCAACGCCGTCACAGGCATTGCCAACGCCTTTATGGATTCGTTGCCGCTGGTGGTTTTTACCGGTCAGGTTCCGACGCATTTGATCGGCAACGACGCTTTTCAAGAAGCCGATCTAACCGGCATCACCCGTTCCTGCACCAAGCACAATTACCTGGTCAAACATGTCGAAGACCTGGCTCCGACGATCAAGGAAGCTTTTCACGTAGCTTCGACCGGACGCCCCGGCCCCGTGCTGGTTGACCTGCCGAAAGATATGACCGCGCAGGAAATTGAATTCAGTTATCCCGAAACTATAGACATTCGCAGCTACAAACCGCAGGTTTACGGCGATCCGAAAGCGGTTCGCAAAGCGGTCAGCGCGATGCTGCAAGCCGAACGTCCGGTGCTTTACATCGGCGGCGGAGCGCACGCGGCGGGCGCTTACGAAGAAGTGAAGCAGTTGGCTGAAAAGCTGAACCTGCCGACGACTTGCACCTTGATGGGCTTGGGCGCGTTTCCGGCTTCGCATCCGCTGAGTCTGGGAATGTTGGGGATGCACGGCGGTTACTGGACGAACATGGCCGTCAACAACTCCGATTTGCTGATTTCAATCGGTGCGCGTTTCGACGACCGTGTGACTGGCAAGCTGAGCGAGTTCGCAAGTGGAGCCAAGTTCATTCACGTGGACATTGACGCTTCTTGCATCAGCAAAAACGTTCCTTGCGATTACCCTGTGGTTGGCGACGCCAAAATTGTCGTCCAGCAAATGCTGAAAGAACTGGAAGAGCAATTGGCTGGCGGAGAAAAGATCGCCTCAAAAGCCGCCTGGCACGATCAAATTGCCGCCTGGAAAAAACAGCATCCGTTGTGGTGGAAAGAAGAAGGCGATGTCATCAAACCGCAATACGTCATCGAAGAACTTCATCGCATTACCAAAGGGCAGGCTGTGGTTTCCTCCGACGTTGGCCAGCATCAAATGTGGACGGCGCAACTTTACGGATTCGACACTCCGCGCAACTGGCTGAACTCCGGTGGACTGGGCGCGATGGGTTACGGATTCCCGGCGGCGGTTGGCGCTGCTGTGGCCAGACCGAATGATTTGTGTGTAGCCGTCGTCGGCGATGGCGGTTTCCAGATGGTGCTGAACGAACTGGCGACGGTGAAGCAGTACAACATCCCGGTCAAGATTCTGCTCATCAACAACGGCTTTCTGGGAATGGTTCGCCAGTGGCAGGAACAGTTTTACGAACATCGTTACTCGCACAGCAACATCGAAGTCCAACCCGATTTCATCAAGCTGGCCGATTCTTACGGCGTTGCCGCGTTCCGCGCGACCAAAATGAACGAAGTCACTCACACGTTGGAAAAGGCGTTGAGCACGCCCGGCCCCGTGCTGATTGAAATGAAAGTTGCGCGCGAAGAAAACGTCTTTCCGATTGTGCCTGCCGGTGCGGCACTCAAAGACATGATCCTTTCATAGGATGTAGGAGTTGGGAGATAGGAGTTAGTCATAGCTCCAACCCCCAACTCCCAATAACCAACTCCCAACTATGAGACATACAATTTCACTTTTAGTCGAAAACGAATACGGAATGCTGACGCGCGTGGCGGGTTTGTTCAGCGCGCGCGGTTATCAGATAGACACGTTGAACGTCGCGCCGACTCTGGAAGAAGGCGTTTCGCGCATGACGCTGACAACGCACGGCAACGATCACGTCATTCAACAAATCCTCCAGCAATCGCACAAGATCATCAAAGTCATTGACGTTGTTGACATGACCATCGTTCCGCACGTCGAACGCGAAATGGTTATGCTGACTGTCAATGCACAACAAGGTGAACAGCGTCAGGAAGTGTTGAGTCTGGTTGAAATCTTCCGCGCCAAAGTCGTGGACGTGAACACGGACTCTTTCATTCTGGAAATGACCGGCAACGCGGAAAAGGTGAATGCTTTCATCGAACTGCTGAAACCGATTGGCATCACCGACATTGTTCGCACTGGTCCAGTGGCGATGACGCGGGTCGCTCACGTCAAAGCTCAGAAGCTGAGAGACGATGACGAAGAGTTTTCCGAGCTGACGCTCAACGAAAAAGTTTGACCAGGATTTAGGATTTAGGATTTGGGATATAGACAACTCCTAAATCCTAAATCCTATATTCCAAATCCCACCTCAACATTTGGAGCATTTTTTAAGATGAACATCTATTACGACAAAGACGCCGATCCGAAATTTCTGGCGGGCAAGCGCATCGCCATCATCGGTTACGGTTCACAGGGCTTCGGCCATTCTAACAACCTAAAAGACAGCGGCGCAGACGTGATCGTCGGCTTGCGAGCGGACAGTCCTTCGGTTGCCAAAGCGCAAAGCGCAGGACTGGAAGTCTTGCCGGTTGCCGATGCCGCCGAACGCGCCGACATCATCATGCTGCTGACGCCGGATGAACTGACGCCCGGCATTTACAAACGCGAAATCGAACCGCATTTGAAGCCGGGTAAGTATCTGGCCGTCGCGCACGGCTTTTCGATTCACTTCAAAAAGATCGTTCCACCTGAAGGCGTCAACGTTTTCATGGTTGCACCCAAAGGCCCAGGCCATCTAGTTCGCCGCGAATACGAACGCGGCGGCGGAGTTCCTTGTTTGATCGCAGTGGCTCAAGACCCCAGCGGAGATTCCAAACAAGTCGCGCTGGCTTATGCTTCGGCCATCGGCGGCGCGCGCGCCGGAGTCATCGAAACCACATTCAAGGAAGAAACCGAAACTGATTTGTTCGGCGAACAATCGGTGCTGTGTGGTGGCGTGACGGCATTGATTCAAGCCGGTTTTGAAACTCTGGTCGAAGCGGGTTACGCGCCTGAAATGGCCTACTTTGAATGCCTGCACGAAATGAAGCTGATTGTGGATTTGATGTACGAAGGCGGCATTTCGACCATGCGTTATTCGATTTCCAACACTGCGGAATACGGTGATTTGACTCGCGGCAAGCGCATCATCGGCCCGGAAGTCAAAGAGCGCATGAAGGAAGTTTTGGGTGAAATCCAGTCCGGCCAGTTCGCCGACGAATGGATGGCCGAAGCCGAATCGGGCAAACCCAACTTCACGCGATTGGTGGAATCCGAAAAGAAACACCAGATCGAAGAAGTTGGTTTGAAGCTACGCGGTTTGATGCCGTGGCTGGCCAGCAACAAGATCGTGGACAAGGCGAAAAACTAACCCGATTGCGGATTGCGGATTGCGGATTGCGGATTGGCAGGACGGAGCCAGTTCACGATCCGCAATCTTCTTTGAGCTTGTTCGAGCTTGGCAATCCGCAATCCGCAATCCGCAATCCACAATGAAAGAAAACTGGGTGGAAATTTACGACACGACATTGCGCGATGGCGCGCAGGGCGAAGGGCTGGCGTATTCGGTTGAAGACAAGATCAAAATCGCTCGCGCGTTGGATGAAATCGGCGTGACTTATATCGAAGGCGGATGGCCGGGCGCGAATCCGAAAGACGTGGAGTTTTTTGAACGCGCCAAGTCCGTGCAACTAAACAACGCAGCGTTCGCCGCATTCGGCAGCACTCGCCGAGCCAACGGCATGGCTGCGGACGACACAGTCGTGCAAGGGTTGTTGGCGGCGCAAACGCCAGTCGTGACGATCTTCGGCAAATCGTGGGACTTTCACGTAGATATCGCCTTGAAAACTACGCTGGAAGAAAATCTGCGAATGATTGCCGACACCGTCAGCCATTTGAAATCCTGTGGCCGTCGCGTGTTTTACGATGCCGAACATTTCTTTGATGGCTTTCGCGCCAACGCCGAATACGCGCTGGACACGTTGGCGGCAGCGGCTCAGGCCGGAGCCGAAACCATTATTTTGTGCGACACCAACGGCGGACGTTTGCCCGAAGAAATCGCCGACGCCGTGGCGCTGGTTCGCAAACGGATTCCCAACGTTCGCATAGGAATTCATTGCCACAACGACAGTGAACTTGCCGTAGCCAATTCGCTGGCTGCTGTCGAAGCCGGAGCGACGCACGTGCAAGGAGTGATGAATGGTTACGGCGAACGATGCGGCAATGCGAATCTTTGTTCAGTCATTCCGAACCTTGAACTGAAAATGAATCGCCGTTGTCTGCCAGACGGCAAGTTGAGATTGCTGACTCACACCAGCCGCTACATCAACGAAGTCGCCAATCTGGTTCCGAACGAACGCGCGGCTTACGTTGGTCGCAGCGCCTTCGCCCACAAAGGCGGCATTCACGTTTCCGCCATCACCAAAGCCAAAGAGACTTACGAACACATCAACCCCGAAGACGTGGGCAATGAAACGCGCGTGCTGGTCAGCGACCAATCCGGCGTCAGCAACATTCGCTTCAAGTCGGACGACATTGGCGAAGAGTTCGCCAAAAAGCCCGAAGCCGCTCGGAGATTGTTGGCCACTTTGAAGACTCTTGAGCACGAAGGTTATTCGTTTGAAGATGCTGAAGCTTCGTTTCGGTTGTTGGCTTTGAGCGCGCTGGGCAAACGCAAACACTTCTTTGAAACGATTGAATATCGCATCTGGCTGGGTTCGTTGAATGAACCCGAAGCGATTGTCCGTTTGAAAGTCGGCGACCACGAAGAGCATACAGCCAGTTTGGGCGACGGCCCGGTTCACGCGCTGGATCAGGCCTTGCGGAAAGCTCTTCGGCGGCATTACCCGCAAATTGACCAATTTCACCTGATTGATTTCAAAGTCCGCATTCTGGACGGCGAGCATGCGACGGCGGCCAAGACTCGCGTTCACGTTGAAACCAGCGACGGCGAACGTTCGTGGAATACGGTTGGCGTAGCCGGAAACATCATTGCGGCTTCGTGGGCGGCGTTGGTCGAAAGCATCGAATACGGTTTGCAAATCAGTTGAGGTGAAAAGGATGAAAGCGACGCTGAGAAAAACTCATCTTTTCACAGGATTGATCCTGTTGGTGATCTTTCCGCTGACCGGCGCTTATATGCGGTATCGCATTCCGCACCTGATGGAGCAATCCGACCGGTTGCGGTTTTCGATGCGAGGCAATCACGTTTACATTTTGTTTTCGGGACTGATTCACCTGGCGTTGGGAGTTTACCTTCGCTCGATGTCGGCGAAAGTCTTGAAACGGTTGCAAACCGTCGCCGGAGCTTTGCTGATTCAAGCGTCAGGAATTTTGGTGGCCGGATTTTTCTACGAACCGAAGTCGGGTTTGGATCGGCCAGTTACTTTGATCGCGGTGGTGATGACTTTGGTGGGAGTGTTGCTGCATTTTGTTTGCGCGTTGCTTTCAAAAGAAGAATCGGCGTGAAGGCTACGCTTTCCGATGTGAGGTGGAAAGCGCAACCTTCACTCTTGCGGAAATCATTCTTCCGCAGATTTTCCCTTCGCGTAGGTTGTGTAAACGTAAACCGGAATTGTCAGATCGCCCAGGTGTTTGCTGATTAACGGCTTTACTTCTTCCCAATCCAACCCGCCGACTCCTGTCGCCAGTCGTGGCAATGCAACGCTGGCGAAATTTTCCTTTTCGATCACATGCCGCAATTCACGTAACGCCAGATTGACGTTGTGTGTATTGGCGCGTCCGGGATTTCCATGATGGTTTGATGGCGGTTCCTGTGTGAACAGACTGACGATGCGTTTGCCATCAGCGCCGCCCCAAATCCAGGCTTCACCCGGTTTCGGATGATTGGCGTGGCAAAAATGGCGAAAGTCCTGATACATCGCCGGCCACTGTTCGCGCAGGCTTAACGCCAGCCCGGAATTGAAATGGTCGTTGGGCGCGATGCCATGAGCAATTGCCTGAGCTTTGGTTAGCAAAATATCTCCGGCCACTTCTTTAATCATTATCTGTGTTCTCCTGTTGATGGTTGGTTATCGAATCGGGTGTTGCTGGAATTGTTCTTCGCACGCGATGCACCGCGTAGCGTGCGGTAATGCTTCAAGCCGCTTTTTGGCGATTGGGTCGCCGCAGGTTTCGCATTCGCCGTAAACGCCTTCGTCCATTCGCGCCAACGTTCTTTCGATTTGTTTTACTTCCGCTCGAATCTGGCCATCCAGTGCATCCAGCACCTGATCGTTTTCCAGTTCAACGGCCTGTTCTTCAAAGTCAGCGTTCAGCGGCTGATTGACGTGTCGTCGGTCGAGCGAAATCTTTTCCAGCCTGTGCTGGATTTCAGCCAGCCGTGTTTCCAGTTCTCGGCGAATTGTTTTGAATCTTTGCATTGCACCTCCTTCCTGATTTCATGAATCCGCAAATCGAAAAAGCAACTCTTGTTCCGGCTGTAACCTGACTGTTGCCGGTCGCCGAATCGCACAAAGCCGCCAACGCCGCGAGATTTCTCGCAACGGTTGAGTAAGTTTCCGCTGCCGAAGTTGATTTGGTTCGGCGAAACCGGCCACTTTAGGCTGGCATTGGCGTTGCAACCAGCTTCGTCGAAAGGGGGAAATTATGCTGAGAATCAAGTTGGCGTTGTTGGTTTTGTTTGGAGTGGTGATCGCTTTTGGGTTTACGACTTCGCCGCAAACAAGCTCGGCGCAGAAAAAATCTTCGCCTTACGGCTTGGCGGCTTATCGGGACAATCAATGCGTGATTTGCCATCTGAGTTTGACCGAACCGCTCAGAGTCAGCGCACATTTTTACGAATGGCTGAATTCCAGGCACGCAGAAAAAGCTGTCGGCTGCGAGAAGTGTCACGGCGGCAGTGTGCTGGCTAAAGACAAGGAAGACGCTCACAAAGGCGTATTGCGTTCCAGCTTTGCGCAAAGCCGGTTGCATCTGCAAAACCTGACGACGACCTGCAACGCCTGTCATCAGGAAACCGTGACGGCTTTTGTGCAAAGCAAACACTTCCAAAAGCTGAAAGATTCCGGCAACGGGCCAAGCTGCACGACCTGCCATCATCACATGGCTTCGTCAGTGATTTATTGGCCGCCTGAAACCAGCCAATTGTGCGCCACCTGCCACAAAGCCGAAGGCAATCCGGCTGCACAATATGCTCAGGCTCCCGCGCAAGCCGCCGATGTCATCGCAGCATTCAGCCGCGCGGACGAAGTCATCGAATGGTCGCAGTTTTTGATTTCCGAAGGTCGCAAACGTCGAATGCAACTCAGAGCTGAAGAAGAAGAGTTGAAGAAACAGGAACAGATTTTGAAAGCGGCCAAAGTCAAATGGCACGAATTCGATTTGGACGGGTCGCGCCAGCATGCCGATCAAGTCTTCAACGAAGCGACGAAGATCAAAAACCGGCTGGTTCGAAAAGGGTTGTAGCTAAACCAAAGCAGAAAACTTTGAAACAGGATTGACAGGATTCTTTGCAGGATGAACAGGATTCAAACCTGCTCGAAGCCTTGTCGAAATTGACGATCCTGTAAATCCTGCCGAAAATCTTGTTCATCCTGTTGAAAAAAAGAGTGTCTCAATGTTGCTTGTTCTGAATTTAGAGTGGCGGGTTTGTGGGAAAACCCGCCGGGAATCTCGCGCTTCGTTGCATCCCATAAGGCCGAAGCGCGAGCGCAAGCGCGGGGCACCGATGCTGATAACCTACTCACCGCGCAAGGTCATTAATTTCGCCGTTCGCGTTGAAACGCAATCACGTCTTTCAAGATTTCATCCAATCCGAAAGTCGGTTCATAACCAATCAGCTTGCGAAGCTTGCCGGTGTCAGGCACACGGCGATGCATGTCTTCAAAACCCGCTTCGTAAGCCTTGTCGTAAGCCAAAAAGGTAATCGCCGATTTTGATTCGGCCAGAGCTTTGACTCGTTCGGCCAGTTGCAAAATGGTGACTTCCTGATCGCCGCCAATATTGTAAACCTCGCCGGTGGCGTCTGGATGCTCGATCAGTTTCATCAACGCGCCAACCACGTCAGAAACGTGTGTGAAGCAACGGCTTTGCGAACCGTCGCCGTAAACGGTGATTTCTTTTCCGCCCAAAGCCTGACGAACGAAGTTCGGCACGACCATTCCGTATTGTCCGGTCTGGCGCGGGCCGACGGTGTTGAACAGCCGCGCGATAACCGTCGGAACCTGTTTTTCCTTCCAATAGGCAATCGCCAGAAATTCGTCAATCGCTTTGGAGCAGGCGTAACTCCAACGGCCTTTGTTCGTCGCGCCCATCACCAAATCGTCGTCTTCGCGGAAAGGAATGGTTTCGCGTTTGCCGTAAACTTCCGACGTGGAAGTAATCAACACTCGTTTGCGCTTTTTGGCAGCCTGAGCCAGCACGATTTCCGTGCCGCGAATGTTGGTTTCGATGGTTCGGACAGGACTTTCGACAATCAGTTTGACTCCAACCGCCGCCGCCAGGTGATAAGTTGCGTCGCACAAATCCACCAGTTCGGCCACCAATTGCTGGTTCGTCACTGAATCCAAAACGTAATGAAAGTTCGGATGAGTTTTGATGTGTTGGATGTTTTCCATCGAACCGGTCGAAAGATCGTCAACGATGTACACCTCATCACCGCGTTGCAGATGCCGTTCCGCCAGATGCGAGCCGATGAACCCGGCTCCGCCCGTAATAAAAAACCTCATGTAGTTACCTTCCTGATTTGAATTATTGCCGGAGCGAATTGCTCCCCAACCGTGAGTCGGTCGTTAAACGGGACAGTGAGTTTGTTCGACTGATTTCTCGGTCATGACTCGGCGGCCAAGTGAACTAGCAACGCGAACGATTGTCAACGACTTCTTTTTAGGTTGGTTGGAATTTGAACGCCGAGCCAGCCCAACTCGAAAACTATGGCGGCTTGAAGTGTCAGTTTCTCACCAAAAAACAGTCTGAGGCGATGAGTTTTTGATTCTTTGGGCTGCAAAAAACTTTTGGCGGGGAAGTCTTGTAGGACAGCGGTTAGCCGTATAACTATCGGTTCCTCCTATACGCAGATCGGTTGGGTGGACATTTCAGGTGATTAAGTAATTTACTGTAAACAAAGAAGTTTATCGGGAAAGCGGGTGGTTTCGGTTCCATTTTTTTGCCTGCGATATGGGAGGGGGCTCCCATATCGCAGGCCTGGAGAACTATCGGTTTGTGCTATGAAAAATTGTCGGAACTTCCGATGTGAGAAACTTTGTCTGACGGTATTATCCTACCTGTCCGTTGCTGAGATGGCGTTTGCCTACTCGCAAAGAGTCACTGGAAAAGTTTGGGGTGACGGATGGGATCGCCGGTGTTTTTTACGGCTAAGGATTTGTTGACAGCAACATATTTCCGGGACAAAGCCAGAAAGCCACTCGCATCTGAACCAACTTCGCCTCAACATCAACAAACCTTTCTATTGCCCAAGCGCGGTCGGCAATTACAAAGGGTCAGGAATTAAGAAACAGCTTTTAGCGAAAGAGTCATTTTCCGGATTCTATTTCTCGTCAGGCATCTGTGTGGTTCCAAAGCCTTAATCGGTCACAGTGAACGAAAAATGGAAGCTGGCAATTGGCAGGTGAAATCTGAGGTTTCGCTGCAACGCATTGCCTGTTTTATTCACGGACAAAAATCTGGAGTGCTGCCTCGGCATGAGGTTTCCTATACGGTCTGATGATTTGGGCAGAAGTGTTTTCAAATTCATCATCTTCATCATCGGAACGTTACCCGGTCACTCACGAATCAACCCAACCAAGAAGGAATAAAACGATATGTCATCTGGGGCATTAGTTATTGGAGCAGGCCCGGCTGGACTGACCAGCGCCTATGAATTATCGAAGCTGGGCATTTCCTCCACCATCATCGAAGCTGACGAACAAGTCGGCGGTTTGTCGCGCACGGTCAGTTACAAAGGCTACCGGTTCGACATTGGCGGTCACCGGTTCTTTTCCAAAGTGCCGCTGATTAACGAATTGTGGCGCGAAATGCTGAGCGAAGATTTTCTGCTTCGCCCGCGATTGTCGCGCATTCATTATCGAGGCCACTTTTTCGATTACCCGCTGAAAGCCGCCAACGCACTGGCCGGGCTGGGGCCAATCGAAGCCTTTTTGGTGATGCTCAGCTATTCCAAAGCCAAGATGTTTCCCAGCGCCGAAGAAACCAATCTGGAACAGTGGGTTTCCAACCGATTCGGCCAGCGGTTGTACGAAATTTTCTTCAAGACCTACACCGAAAAAGTCTGGGGCATTCCCTGCAACGAAATTTCGGCGGACTGGGCGGCTCAGCGAATCAAGAATCTTTCTTTGAAAGAAGCCATTCGCAATGCGCTGCTGGGCGCAGGCAAATCCGCCGAAGGCGAGGTCATCACCACGCTGATCGAACAGTTTCATTATCCGCGTCTGGGGCCTGGAATGATGTGGGATTGCTGCAAAGATTTGCTGGCCGAAAAAGGCAATGAAACCGTTCACGGCATCAAGGTGGACAAAATTCGCCACCGCAAAGGTCGAGTCGAATCCGTCGTCGGACACCGATCGAATGGCGAGCGAGTGGAATTCGACGCGGATCATTTTATCTCTTCAATGCCGCTGCGCCGGTTGATTCAAAGTCTGGATCCGCTACCGCCTGACGAAGTGCTGGCTGCGGCGAATTCGTTGCGCTACCGCGATTACCTGACCGTCGTGTTGATGGCCAAGCGTGAAGATGTTTTCCCGGACAACTGGATTTACATTCATTCGCCCGAAGTGAAGATGGGGCGCATTCAGAATTACAAAAACTGGAGTCCCGAAATGGTTCCGGATCAGTCGCGCTCGTCGCTGGGGTTGGAATACTTTCTCTGGCAACAGGACGAAGAATGGACCTGGTCGAACGACCGGCTGATTGATCTGGGTATCAAGGAATGCGCGCAAATCGGTCTGGTCGAACCGGACGAAATCGAAGACGGCACAGTCGTCCGCATGAAAAAGGCCTATCCCGTTTACGATCACAACTACAACGACCGCGTGGACATCATCCGCAATTACCTGGAAACGCTGCCCAATCTGCAAACCATCGGACGCAACGGATTGCATCGGTATAACAACCAGGATCATTCGATGCTGACCGGCGTATATGCCGCTCGCAACGTCGTCGGTGAAAAAAACGATGTCTGGGCGGTGAACACTGAACAGGATTACCACGAAGAAGTTCGCAGCTCGGAAACCGAAAAATCCAGCACCAGCTACACCAAAACAATGGGCGACCGTTCTGTGCCGATGCCAATCGTTCAAGACGAAGCCGATCAAATCATCCAAACCGCGTTTGCCCGCTTGGATGGTGTGGCGCTCGGCGTGGCGTTGGGGGTAGTGATCGGCGTCGGGTTGTTTTTGGCAACGATGATTCTGTTGCTGAAAGGCGGCGAGTTTGTCGGCCCTCGGTTGGGCTTGTTGCGAAACTTCCTGCCGGGGTATGAAGTGACCTGGGGCGGATCGCTGATCGGCTTGGCCGAAGGCAGTCTGCTGGGATTTGGGTTGGGATTTTTCATCGCCTCGTTGAGAAACTGGGGAATGATGGCTTACGCATATCTGCTTCGGCGTCGCGCTGAAACAGAAGCCGCAAAAAACGTCCTGGATTAATTCAGTCGAGGTAAATATGACAACAGAGAGCATAACAATGGCTGGAAACAAACAAACAGAAGAAATAAGCCGCGAAGTAATGCGAATTCAAGCCGGAGTGTTGGCGATGGTTTGCGCTGTGTTGGGCGGATTGTTGTTGTTTACGATGACCGTCTGGTTGCTGTTGAAAGACGGACCCGGAGCCGGGCCGCATCTGTCGCTGCTGGGCAATTACTTCATTGGATATTCGGTGTCGTGGTTCGGCAGCGTACTAGGACTGGTTTACGGCGCGTTGACCGGCGGCATCGTCGGTTGGGTGGTTGGTTCGATTTACAACCTGGTGGTCGGATTCCGAAAGTAGCCGGAGCGCGGACGTTCCCGTCCGCCCGACAAATTGTGATGAATTCAGAAACATCGTTAAACACGACCCAGCCGGCTTCGCTGGCCAACTCATCCTTTAGCCTGAAAGCCGTACAAGCTCTGTGCGTGTTGTTGGCTGTCGGCTGCGCTATTTGGGCGCTGAGCGATTCGCGGTTCCGCGATGTCGAAGGATTCATTCGCAGCGGAATTTGTTTGCCGCTGGCAACGACTGTGGCGCTGTTGCTGATCGGGTATGCGTTCAACAGACCCTGGCGCGCGGCTGCGGCGTGGATGGCGTTGGCGTTGATCGGTCAAGCCGTCGCGCTGCAAATGATTGATGCCGGTCAGCAGATTCGATACCAGCATTATCGTCCGTTGAATGTGTTGCTGGCATCGTCACCCTGGTTGTTGGCGTTGCTGGCTGTTCAAACGGTGATGGTGTTGATCGGCTTGCGCGCTCGTTGGACGGCGACGATTTCCTGGCTCAGCCGCAATTTCAAATTTTGGCAATTGCTAGGCATCGCGGCGGTGTTCGTTGCGTCCAGCGCAACTGTATCGCGCGAAGTTCGCCTGTATGCACAGGAATTGCCGTTGGCGGCTTTCATTCAAACAATCAGTTTGCTGAATCTGGTGTTGGCGGTGTGGGCGATTCCCGAATCTGTGCTGACCGCCTGGCGTTCGCGCGTGGAGCGTCTGACTGGTTGGGATGCCGACGAAACCGAAGAAGCCGGGTTGGATCGGTTTGCCGTGACTGTGGCGGTTTTGGCTGTGGTGTTGTCGGCATTGTTGAGCATATTTTCGTATCAACGGCATCCGCATCTCGGAGACGAAATCGCGTATTTGTATCACGCCAGATATTTGGCGACCGGCGTATTGACGATGCCGACTCCGACGGCTTTGGCGGCGTTTGATCTGGATTTGTTCGATCACGACGCTACGCGGTGGTGGGCAAGTCCGCCGGTTGGATGGCCTCTGGTGTTGGCGGTGGGGGTGTGGTTGAAAGCCGATTGGCTGGTCAATCCTGTGTTGGCCGGCGTTTGTGTCTTGCTGGCGTATTTGTTGACACGCGAATTGTACGACCGACGAACGGCGAGATTGACGGCGTTGTTGCTGACATTGTCTCCGTGGCACGCGCTGGTTGGCATGAGTTACATGACGCATACGGCTTCGCTGGCCTTTACCTTGTTGGCGGCAGTGGCGGCAGCTTACACCCGAAAAAACTCAAGTTTGATGTGGGCTTTGCTGAGCGGCATTTCGGTTGGAATGGTTGCGTTGATTCGTCCGCTGGAAGGTTTCATCGTCGGTTTGCTGATCGGTTCGCTTGTCGCGTTGTGGATGTTCGGCGTCGGCGGTAAACGGTTGAAAATTCCGGCTGTGATGGTTTGGGGATTGGGATGTGTGGCGTTGGGAGCGTCTGTGTTGGTTTACAACTACGCGATCACAGGCAGCCCGACGAAGTTTCCGATTATGGTTTGGGCGGACAAGTATATGGGAGTGAACAGCAACGCGATGGGCTTTGGCCCGGATCGTGGCAACGGCTGGCCGCTCGATCCGTTTCCCGGACACAGCCCAATCGAAGGCTTCATCAATTCCAACCTGAACATTTCGACCATCAACACGGAATTGTTCGGTTGGGCAACCGGTTCGTTAATTCTGATTGCGTTGTTGGTTTTCGCGCAAAGCCCGCGCAAACTTCGCCAAGGTGATTGGATGATGGTTGCCTTGATCGCTTTGGTTTTCACTGCGCACTTTTTTTACTGGTTCAGCGGCGGCCCGGACTTTGCGGCGCGGTATTGGTTTTTGATGATTGTGCCGTGCGTTGTGCTGACGGTTCGCGGGTTGCAAGTTCTGATCAACCGATTGTCGCAGAACGGGCATTTGCCGCATCTGCCGAAAACGCGCGCTCTGGTGGCCGTGCTGGCGCTGTGTTTGATGGCGCTGGTCAATTTCACCGTCTGGCGAGCGGTAGACAAATATCATCACTATCTGGGAATGCGGCCAGACGTTCGCCGATTGGCCGATCAACACAATTTCGGCAAAAGCCTGATTCTGATTCGAGGCGAACAATTTCCCGATTTCGCTTCGGCGGCGATTTACAACCCGATTGACCTGAACGCCGCCGAGCCGGTTTACGCCTGGGATCAAACTCCCGAATTGCGAGCAGAAGTGCTGAAGCTTTACGCAGACCGTCCGGTCTGGATCATCAACGGCCCCACGATTACCAAAGCCGGCTTTCAAATTGTCGAAGGCCCTGTGCCAGCGCAAACGCTGCTGGAAAGCCAGCAAACTGCCTTGCGGTAAATCATCAATGCAATCAATTCCAAGCACATTCGACGCGCATCTGGCCGGGAGCGAGAGCGGAGGGCGTTTTTATCACCGGCTGACGATTTTGTTGCTGGCGATAATTGCCGTGGCGACGATGATCGCTGTCATCGTTCCGGCTGGAATCGGTTGGGACTTCGCCAATTTTTACGACACCGGACGCAGAGCCGCCGCGTGGCAAATCGCCGATTTGTACAACGCCGGAAGTTTGATTGACGGCCAACAACCGCAAGGCAAGCTGGCGTTTTGGGGCGCTCCGATTTCGGCGCTGTTTTATGTGCCGCTGAGCTGGTTTTCAGCGGAATCGGCTTTGATGGTTTTCAAGATACAAAACGCGCTGGCGTTGTTTGCGGCGCTGTGGATGTTGTATCGGCACTGCCGCCAGTTCGTCGAAAGTTCCAACGTCGCGCAATGGCGATTTGCTGCGTTGTTCGCCGGGCTGGTGTTGATTTACCAACCGTTCTGGTCAATTTATCGCGTTGGCGGCCAGACCACGCCGACGGTGTTTTTGCTCTTCACGATTGCGCTGCTCAGCCACACCAAAAAACAGTTTCGAGCCTCTGCCACGTGCGTTGCGCTGGCTTTATTGATTAAGCCCGGATTTGTGTTTGTGGTGTTGCCGCTGGCGTTGATCGGCGGCAGGAAGTTTTTGCAGGAACTGGCGTTCATTCTGACGCTGATCGGGTTGGGGTCGCTGATGCTGTTCGGTTGGGATGTTCATCTACAGTTTCTGCAAACGATGCTGCAAGGAATGAAGAACTCTTATGAGTGGCTGTACAACAGTTCGCTGTACGTTCCGGCAGAAAATTTGAAGCTGTTGGCCAAACCTCCGGTTGATGCTCGTTGGGTGGGAATTCCTGTGGCGCTGTTGAAGCTGACGATGTTGGCGCTGTTCGGCTGGCTGTACTGGCAAAGCCGAAAACTGGATTGGCCGACCGCTGCGCGACGCCATTTCGATTTTTTGATGGCGGTCACATTTTGTCTGATGGTGTCGCAAACGGTTTGGGAACATTACCTGGCGGTGCTGTTCTTGCTGCTGGCGTATTTGACGGCGGTTCACCGGCAACTCAGTTTGAGCGCACAAGTTTTGCTGGCAACGATTTTCCTGATGTCGCTGGGACAAAACATCGTGCTGACCAACGCGCTTGGAGCGCGATTCGGATTCAGCTCAGTTCCAGCTCTACTGATTGTCGGATTGCTGAAAAGCAGTCCGTTGTGGTTGACGCTGCTGATTTTGGTTCGGCATCGGCAGGAAGTCTTTCAAACATTTTTCGCTCCGCAATGGCAGCAAGTCTTGGTTCGTCGGTGACAAACAGTTACAAAGCTATGCGGGAAAACTCAGTGGTAAAAGTTGTGCTTTTTTCCGGTGGCAGAGGCTCGCGCGTGTTGTCGCGCCAGTTGATCAATCATCCGCAGGTGAAATTGACGCTGGCCGTCAACGGTTACGACGACGGAGCTTCGACCGGCGAAGTGCGACGCTTTTTGGGCGACGCGCTTGGGCCGTCGGATTTCCGCAAAAACGCTTCGCGGATGGCGCATGAACTAAAAACCTGTTCGCAGGAATTGATTGACCTGCTGGATGTGCGTTTGCCGGTTGAGTGCTCCGACGAAGACGGCTTGATGATTCTGCGCTTGTTGTCCGGGCAAACGACGACGGCCACCGCCAACTGGCAAACCGAATTGTTGGCGAAACAGGCCAGAATGGATGAACGCGCGCAACGTTTGCTTGGCGAACGGTTGCGCCGCTTCGAGCAGGAATTGCTGACCGGCGAACGAACGTTTTCGTTTTCGGATTGCGCGGTGGGAAACATCGTTTTCGCCGGATGTTTTCTGGCGGTCGGGCGCAGTTTCAACGCCGCCATCGCCGATTACTGCGAGTTGTTGGGGTTGCCAAAAGGATTGATTGAAAACGTCACCGACGGCGAAAACGCCTGTCTGGTTGCGCTGAACCAGGAAGACAAACTGCTGGCGACCGAAGCCGAAATCGTCAGCGCCAATCGCCGCAATCACATCAAAGACATTTACTTGTTCGACCGCACGCTGACGCCGGAAGAAGAACGCTGGGCGACGACGGCGACCAACGGAGAAGTTGCAGAGTTTATTCGCCAGAGAACTCGCGTCCCGGCGATCAACACTCGGCTGATTGATCGAATCGCCGAAGCCGATCTGATTATTTACTCGCCGGGAACGCAGCATTCCAGTTTGTTTCCTTCTTACCTGACGCCTGGTTTGGGCGAAGCCATCGCGCGCAATCTGACGGCGATCAAGTTGCTGATTACCAACCTGCAGGAAGACGCCGAAATCCCTGACAGCAGCGCCGTAGATATCGTCGAACGCGCGGTTTATTACCTTAAAGACCGCAACTCCAAACCGATTCCGACGCCGTGCCTGATTACGCATTACCTGCTGAACGATCATCACCAGACCGAAGACGAAAAGCCTTATGTGCCGCTGGGACGACTGGAAAGTCTGGAAGATCCGCGACTGGTTCGCATCGGCAATTACGAAGAAGGCACAACCGGCACGCACGATGCCGCGAAGATTTTGCTGCCGTTCATCAACGGCATTTTGAATCGCGGCGAAAACCAACGCATCGCCGTCTGGCTGCTGGATGCCAGTTCGCTGAACAAGATCACGCAAACAATGCTCGAAGCTTTGCGCGCAGGGCTGGCCAATCTGCCGCTGGCGTTTGAGATGTTTTATTCCAGCGGCGAATCGCTGGACGCGGCTTTTGCGGAATCGCTGCCGTTTGTTGTTCACAACGTGCGAACTTCAGGCAAAACCGAGACCGAAGCCTTTCATCAAGCCATTGGCGGACAACATTTCGATTACGTGTTGCTGTTCGATTCTTCGGGAATGTATCGCGGCGAAGAGATCGTCAACATCGCTTCGCTGTTGACCAATCCGCGTTTGGACGCCGTCTGGGGCAGTCGCCGGTTGTCTGTAAAAGACATTCACGAATCGTATCGGCTGCGCTATCGCCACAATCTGGTGCTGGGCACAGTCAGTTACATCGGCAGTCATTTGCTGAGTCTGGCGTACCTGCTGCGTTACGGGCGGTATTTGTCGGACACGCTTTCGGCGGTGCGAGCGGTTCGCACTTCGTATCTGCGCGCTGAGCCGCTGGACATCAATGATTCAGGTTTCAATCAAAAGCTGCTTTGTTTGTTGTTGGAAGACCAGGCCGAAGTGATTGAAACGCCTGTGCAGTTTTTCCCGCTGTCGCCGGACAAAGTTCGCCGCACGACTGTTTTAGATGGTTTGCGGTCTTTGCTGACGGTGCTGCGCGGGCTGGCGAAATCGCGGCGGAGAAACGCTGTGGAGTGCGGCGACCCGTCGCCGCTTTCCGTTCATCGTCAGGCACTTTCCGGCCCGGCAAGCGCGTCTGTGGCGAATGCCAAAGCTGCGTCGAGCCGCAGCACTCCATAGAATTGCGATGACTAATTTTGATCTGTTGATTTTCGATATGGACGGCGTGTTGGTGGATACGACGGAATGTCATCGCCGCGCGTATGACGACGCGTGGGCGTTGGCAGGAATTGTCGGCCCGGCTTACGAAGAAATCGCCGGACGCAAAACGACGGAAGTGGTGGCCGAAGTCACTGCGCCGCTTAAACCGACTGCCGAACAGCTTGCCGAGTGGGTGAAGTTCAAACAGGAGCGAGCGCGGTTGTATCTGACGACGGAAAAAATCGCCTTTCACGACAGCGCCGAATGTATTGGCCGGTTGACCGCAGCGAAATCGCGGCTGGCATTGGGAACCGGCGCTTCGCGCGAAACCACCGCGATGGTGTTGGGGCGATTCGGATGGGGCGAGAGTTTTTCGATCATTGTCACCGGCGAAGATGTGACAGCAGGAAAACCCGCGCCGGAAATTTATCTGGCGGCAATGGAACGCGCCGGAGTCGCTCCGAACCGAACCTTGATCGTCGAAGACAGTCACGCCGGATTGGCCGCCGCCGCCGCTTCACGAGCTTACACGGCTTCTGTGAGAAGCGGCGTCAGAACCGAAGACGAACAATTCATCGGCAGTTTCCCGGATGTGCGAACGCTGCTGGCGAAACTGAATTGCGCTCAATGACCAAACGATTGTTGATAATTCCGGCTGCCGGTCTGGGTTCGCGGTTGCAAGCCGACACGCCCAAATTGCTTTATCCGGTCAATGGCCGACCGATGCTGGATTATCTTTTTGAACTTTACGCGCCTGTGGTCAGTCGGTTTGTGTTGGTACTGCATCCGGCGGCCATCGAACGAGTCAAAGCTCATTGCGCGAATCTGGGCTTGCCCGTGGATTTTGAAGTGCAGGAATCTCCGACCGGAATGCTGGACGCGATTCTGATTCCGACTGAGCGCGTGCGACAGCACCAACCCGATCAAATCTGGATCACCTGGTGCGATCAGGTTGCAGTTCATCCGCGCACGATTCGTCGTTTGGCGGAAATGGCTGGCGAAGCAGATGCCGCAATGGTCATGCCTACGGCAAGCAAGCCCGAACCTTACATCCATTTTGAGCGAAACGAATTGGGCGACATCGTCGGATTGAAACAGCGCCGCGAAGCCGACGACATGCCCGAACTCGGCGAAGGCGATTTAGGGTTGTTTTGCCTGACGCGCGCCGCTTACCTGGATTTGTTGCCGCGTTTTTCGCGCGAAGCGGTCACTGGCAGCGCGACTCAGGAACGAAATTTCCTGCCGTTCATTCCCTGGCTGGCCGGACAGCAACAACGTGTTCGCACGTTTCCGGCTCACGCTGAAATTGAAACCATCGGCATCAACACCAAAGCCGATTTGAAATTGATCGAAACGTATCTGGCCAATGGGCATCAACAAACTTTCCGTCATCATCCCGGCATATAACGAAGAACAGTTCATCGGCGCATTGCTGGAAAAGGTGCTGGCCGTGGATTTGTCGCAGTTCAACCTGGATAAGGAAATCATCGTCATTGACGACTGTTCAAAAGACCGCACGGCTGAAATCGTTCGGCAATTCCCGGATGTGAAATTGATTAGCCAGCAACCGAATCAAGGCAAAGGCGCTGCGGTTCGCGCGGGCATTGCGGAAGCGACAGGCGATTGTTTGATTATTCAAGACGCCGATCTGGAATACGATCCGAATGATTATGTGCCGATGTTGCAAGCTTTGTTCGATGGCGCTGGCGCGGTTTACGGCAGCCGGTATCTGAAACACCCCACACGCGGCAAGCTGGTCAATTTGCTGACCGGCAAACACGACCGCCAATCGTGGCCAGCTTATTTGGGCGGGCAAAGTCTTAGTTTCGCGTCGCTGCTTTGCACGGGCAATTACCTGAGCGACACGGTGACGGCTCTGAAATTATTCCGCCGCGAAATCATCAAACCGCTCGAATTGCGAACAAGCGGGTTTGAACTGGATCACGAAATCTCCGCGAAAGTTCTGGCGCAAGGTTGCCAGATAAAAGAAGTCCCAATCCGCTATTTCCCACGCAGCAAGGAAGAGGGAAAAAAAATTGGCGCAAGAGATTGGTTTGTTGCGCTGAAAACGTTTTACCGTTTTCGCAACGGTTGACTCAGCAATTTGGAGAACTCAAGTGTGTGATTACGACAAAATCAAGGCCGTGAATGAGCCGCCTGTACCATCGCCGATGTTGTCGGTGGTTGTGCCTGTGTATAACTCTGCGGGGTATTTGAAAAAGTGTTTGGCGGCGCTGGCTGCATCTGACTTCAACGATTTCGATGTGTTGGTGGTGGATGATGGTTCCACCGACCCCGTCGAACCGATCGTGAAGCAATACGGTTTTGAGTACATGCGGATTGAAGGACCCGGCGGTCCGGCGCGCGCGCGCAATCGCGGCGTGGCGCGTGTCAAAGGCAAGTATGTGGTGTTCATTGATGCCGATGTCGTTATTCACCGCGACACTCTGAAAAAGTTTGCCGAAGTGTTCACGGCGGATTCGACGATTGACGCCGTGGTCGGTTCGTACGACGAAACGCCCGCCGAACGGAGTTTCTTTTCGCAATACAAAAACCTCTTTCACCATTACGTTCACCAGATCAACGCCGGTCAGGTCAGCACTTTCTGGAGCGGTTGCGGGGCGATGCGGCGCGATCTGTTTCTGGCTTTCGGCGGATTTGACGAAGAGCGTTATCGCCGCCCGGCCATAGAAGACATCGAACTCGGCACGTGGGTTTCCGCTGCCGGGTTTCAAATCGTGCTGGCTCCGCAGGTCAAAGCCACTCACCTGAAACGCTGGACGCTGTGGAGCATCTTGAAAACTGACATCTTCGACCGCGGCGTTCCCTGGATTAAGTTGATGTTGCGCGCAGGAGCAGCGGCCAACACGCTGAACGCAAAATCTTCGCAGCGAGTGTGTGTGGCGCTGACCTGGCTGGCTTTGGCGTTGTTGCCTTTGATGTGGTGGCAACCCGCCGCCGGAGTTGTGGCGTTGTTGATGCTGTCGGCAGTGTCGGCGCTGAATTTCGATTTTTATCGCTACTTCATCGCGCATTCGGGCGTGTGGTTTACGCTGCGAGTTTTGCCGATGCACTGGCTGTATTTCTGGTATTGCGGATTGTGCGTAATTTGGGGAACGGCGGCTCATCATCTGGAAAAACAATCGTCGAAAACGGAATGCGTCCCGCAGGCATCATCGGTTCCGCCGGAAAACGTCAGCCCAAAAGTTCATGCCAAATAACGGAATTCAACTTTCCATTTTGATTACCGTCGTCAGCGGCAAAGAAGCCGTGCGGCGTTGTTTGTCGGCATTGCGGCCACAAGTGCAACCCGTTGCCGCCGAAATCATCGTGCCGTATGACGAATGGGCTATCGAAATCGGCGAATTGAAAGTGGAATTTCCCGAAGTGAACTTTCATTTGATTGCCGATTCGGTGGCGGCGAATGTTCCGTCGCACCAGCATCGTTTGTACGATCTTCGCAGGGCGGTTGGGCTTGGTTTGGCGAACGGCGACGTGGTCGCCATGACCGAAGATCACGCCGTTCCGGCAGCCGATTGGGTGAACCAGATTTTGCTGGCTCACCGGCAACCGTTCGCCGTCATCGGCGGAGCGATTGAAAACGGAATTGATCGCCCGATGAACTGGGCGCTGTATTATTGCGATTTTGGCCGATACGGCAGTCCGTTGCCGTCGGGCGATGTCGAATACGTTTCCGACGTGAATGTGTCGTACAAACGCGAGGCTCTGGAAACCGTGCGCGACATCTGGCGCGACGAATACCACGAAACCACAGTGCATTGGACGATGCGCCAACGCGGCATCGAATTGCGGCTCGATCCGGGTTTGAAGGTTTACCAGTATCGTCCGCCGATGACTTTTGGCAAAGCCTTTCGTGAGCGAACCGAATGGGGAAGAGTGTTCGCCGAAACGCGAGTCGCCGCGATTGGTTTGCCGCAGCGAATCTTTTTCGCGGCTGTCGCGCCTTTGCTGCCAGCGGTGTTGTTGGCACGTGTGGCGAAAAATATGTTTCGCCAACGTCGTACGTTCGGGCAGATGGCGGCTGCGTTGCCGCTGACGGCAGGATTGTTGATCGGCTGGGCTTGGGGAGAGTTGGTTGGTTACATCAACGGCGCTCCGAAGCTGAAAACCGATTGGCCGGTGTGTTACGGAACCGGGAGCAGTAGCGACCGGGGGTGACGGAGTTATGCCTCAAACTTACGAATAACGATGCTGGCGATTCTGACTTATCACTCGATTGACGACAGTGGTTCGGTGGTTTCCATCGCACCGCGAACCTTTGCCGAACAGATGCAAGCGTTGGCCGAAGCCGGTTTTCGCGGCATTTCGATGCGAGAAGCGTTGGCTCACCGCCAGGCCAACGGAAGCTGGCCGGAACGTTGTGCCGTGCTGACTTTCGATGACGGCTTTGCCAATTTTTACGAAACGGCGATGCCGGAAATTGCCAAACACAGTTTCAGCGCGACGGTGTTTGTTATCAGCGGCCACGTCGAAGGTCACAACGATTGGGACGCTCCGCCTGCCGGATTGAGTTCGCAACGAATGCTGACCTGGGCGCAGATCAAAGAATTGGCCGAGCAGGGAATTGAGATCGGCGCGCACACTCGAACGCATCCCGATTTGCGCCGGTTGTCGAAGCCGGAAATCGAAGCCGAGATCACGGGTTGTTGCTACGACATCAGCGAACGAATTGGTCAGGCCGTCGAAAGCTTTGCTTACCCCTACGGCTATTTGAATCGCCAGGCCGAAGAAGTCGCGCAACAAAAGATGACGGCGGCTTGCACAACGGAGCTTTGCCGCGCGGACGGCGAGCCGCTTCATCTGCTGCCGCGAGTTGATATGTATTACCTGCAATCGCCGCCGCAGTTGACATCGCTGGTTGCGGGCAAGCTTGATGGATATTTGAAGCTTAGACGTTGGGGGCGAACCGCGCGACAAATTATGCTGGGGCGCGGACGTTAGCCGGAGCGCGGACGTTAGCCGGAGCGCGGACGTTCCGTCCGCTCTGGTTCGCGGACATTCTGTCCGCCCGACACACGACAATTGAGCTTTTCGTTAGTGATTTAATTTGACAGGCGGACGGGAACGTCCGCGAACCGGCAGCGGACGGCTTTCAGCACGTCCGCGCTCCAGCGGGCAGCACGTCCGCGTTCCAGGAAAAAGGAAACCAACATGGATTTAATTAACCGAGTCGCCAAACACGCAAAATTGAACTGGCAGAGTCTGGCCATCCCGGACGTACCCAGTCCGCCGTTTCTGATTCTGTTCATCAATTCGATCTGCAACATGAAATGCGAGCACTGTTTTTACTGGTCGAGTTTGAACAAACGCGATGATTTGAGCTTTGAAGAAATTGTCAGCTTGTCGAAAGAACTCGGCCCGATTGAGAACCTGAACCTGTCAGGCGGCGAACCGTTTTTGCGAAAAGAATTCGGCGCAATCTGCCGCCAGTTCATACAGCAAAACGGCGTCAAAGAAATTTACGTGCCCAGCAACGGCTGGTACACGGACAAAACCATCACGCAGATTCGGGAAACGCTGAAAGAAAAAAGCCTGAAGATTTTCGCCATCGAATTGTCGCTGGACGGAATGGAAGAGTTTCACGACCGGTTTCGCGTGTCGCCCGGCGCGTTCAAACGTTCGATGGAAACGTATGACGCGCTGGTGGAATTGCAGAAAGAAGACTCGCGTTTGCAGATTCATTCGATTTCGACAGCCACGTCGGAAAACATGGACGAGATTCGGCGGCTGACGACTTACCTGTTCGAGCGTTGCCCGCAAATGTCGCATCACAATCTGGCGCTGATTCGCGGCGACCGGAAAAATCCTTCGCTGCAAGGGCCGAAGCTGATCGAATACCAATCGCTTTACGAATACGTTCAACGGCTGTGGGCGCCGCGCGAAGAAAGCCGCTACGGCAGCATCGTCGAACCGATGTTGCAATGGGCGAAAGTCGAAACTGCCAAACAGCAGCGACAGGTCGTGCCTTGCCGAGCCGGTGTGCTGAGCGTCGTCGTCAACGCCAACGGCGATGTCGGATTGTGCGAACAGCACAAACCCATCGGCAACCTGCGGCAAAAATCGTTTATGGAAATCTGGCATTCGGAAGAAGCGCGAAAGTTGCGCGCTTCAATCAATGCCAAAGAGTGTTACTGCACGAACGAAATTTTTATGTGGCCGAGCATCACGTTCCAACCGGTGCAACTGGCCAAAGCGATGGTCGGCGCGAAGGTCTGGCAAAAGCCTGAACCTCTGCCGGTCGGCGAACGCGCGGATTACAAAACAGGCGGCAAAGTGTCGTTGCCTGTGTTGCCTTCACAAAGCTAACGAGTCTGTCTGTGTTCAAAAACTTCCTGTCATTAGCCGGAGCCGAAATCGCCGCGAAGGCGCTGACTTTCGCCGCGTTTGCTTATCTGGCGCGAATCGCAGGGCCGGACGGATTCGGCTACATCGAATTCGCGGCGGCGGCGGTGATGTGCGCGGGGTTGATTGTCGAACAAGGCTTTAATCCTTTCGGCGCGCGCGAGATTGCCAAAGCGCCAGAGCGAACCGCCGCGCTGGTTTCGGAAATCGTGTTGGTAAGGATGTTGTTGGCTGTTGTGTTGTACGGCGCGTTGGTTGTGTTCGCGCTGGCGTTTGATCGCGCGGCTGTTCAAACGAAGCTCCTGCTGGTTTACGGATTGAGCCTGTTGGCGATGCCGCTGTTGTTGCAGTGGGTTTTTCAAGGCCACGACCGAATGCAGACCGTCGCGGCGATTCAAGTCATCCGGCAGGTGGTGTTTGCCGGATTGGTGTTTGGGCTGGTTCGTGAAGCTTCGCAGATTTGGCTGGTCGGGTTGGCGGAAACTGTTGGTTTGGCCAGCACCGCGCTGTTCGGCGTTTGGATGTATCGCCGCCGATTGAGCGGCAGTATTCGACTGCGCTGGAAATTTTCGCCGCAACTGCTGCGCGAAGGAATGACCATCGGGCTAAGCCAGATTTTCTGGGTGGTGAAAATGAGCGGCGCAACGTTGATTCTGGGATTGATCGCTTCGGCTGAAGACGTTGGCTACTTCGGCGGAGCGATGCGAATTTTGATGGCTCTGCACACTTTCGTTTGGCTGTACTTTTTCAACCTGCTGCCCGCGATGTCACGGGCTTGGGCGGTTGGCGACGGATCGTTCGCGGCGCTGATTGCTCGTTCGATGAAGTTGGTGTTGTTGGCGGCAATCGTAGGAGCAGGCGTCTGGATCGCGTTTGCTCCGTTGGTTGTGCGAATCGTTTACGGAGAAAAGTTCGTCGAGGCGGGCGTGGCATTGCAATGGTTCGCAGGTGTTTGCGCCGTCGCAGCTATCAGCGGACATTACCGCTTTGGCTTGATCGTTGCCGGACAGCAGACGGCTGAAATGTTGACGGCGCTGATCGGAGCCATCGCCGCAGCGATTTTGATTCCGGTCGGTTATTCGACGGCTGGCGTCGGCGGAGCTTCTGCAGGTTTGTTTGCGGCGGAAATTTTGATTGCCGTCAGCGCGTGGTGGTTTGCGCGTCGGCGGTTGAGTTTGTCGAGCGGCGTGAATTTGCCGGGCAGGGAATTGTCGGAGGTAGTTCATTGATGACGGAGCAAAAGGCGACGGTGGTGGAAATTGAAAGCTGGCGGTTCACACCGCGCGGTTTGGCGTGGCGATTGTCTCTGACGTGTTGGATTGTGTTCGCGCTGCATTTTGCGACGAACACCGTGCGCGAAATTTATCCGGCGCTGGCGTTGGGCGATCACTTTTCGTTTCGCGTGGATGAATACGCCAATTTGCATCCTGACCTGTTTGAAAAAGAAGGCTACGGTTGGCACATCAACAACAATCCGGGAGCTTCGATGGTGGCGGCGATCCCGTATGCAGTGTTTGCTCCGGTGGTGAATCGAATCGTTGCGCGAGTTCAGCATCAACGCATGACCAGCGGAACGGCCGAACCGCCGAATTACAATTCGCCGTGGCCGATGGCGCAGGAGTTTTTCAAACAATCGTGGCTGCGCGGTTACGACATCAAATTCGGATTGGCGGCGGTGATAACGCAGATGCTGTGCATGGCTCCGATTTCGGCGCTCGGCGTGGTGGTGATGTTTTATGTGTTGCGGCAAGTCTTCGCTTCGGACAAAACGGCTGTCTGGCTGGCATTGCTTTATGGAATCGGCACTCCGGTGTTTTTCCGAACCGGTTTTTTGAATCAAAACATGCTGATGGCCAACGCGGCGTTTTTCGGATTGGTGTTGATGTGGAACCCCAGCGGCAGTCAGCGATGGAAAACCAGCACACGGTTTTTCCTCGGCGGAGTGTTTGGCGGAACGGCGTTGTTGATGGATTACAGCGGAGTGGTGATGTTGCTGGGGCTTTTCGTTTACGGGCTGGCCAAACGCTGGCGCGAAGCTTCGATTGCCGACGCGATTCGGCACGGAGCTTGGTATGTCGCGGGAACTCTGCCGCCGGTTGGTTTGCTGTGGTTTTATCAATGGCGAAGTTTCGGCAATCCGTTTTTGCCTGCTCAGCACTGGATGCCGAAAGTCGCTTACATCGAACAAGGCTATCAAGGCTTCAGTTTGCCGCAGCCGGATTTGTTGTTAGCGTTGCTGGTGGATTATCGCTACGGGCTGTTTACCAGTTGTCCGCTGTTTTTGTTGGCGTTGATTGCATGGTGGGCGCATCGGCAGGAAAGGCGTATGGAAGCGTTTCAACTGATTTCGCTGGCGTTGTTGAGTGTGGCGCTGTGGGTGTTTTTCAGTTGCGTCGGATATTCGCGGCTGCAATTCAACAGCGGCATAAGGTATTTCGCTCCGGCGTTTCCGCTGCTGTTTATTCTGGCAGCGACGGTTTTGGTGAAATTGCCACGCGCGATTGTGTACTTCATTGTCGTGGCGGCAGTGGCTCAATCGTGGTGTCTGGCGATGTACCGCGATGTCGAACGCGGGTTGGGCGTGTTTGATCCTTTGCTGAATGTATTTATCGGCGGATTCAAATTGCCTGTGCTGACGACCATGCAAAACCTGGGCGGCCAGTACGGAGGTTTTTCGGCTCACGGAGTTTCGCCTCTGCCACTGTTTTTGCTGACAACGGCGATTTTGTTCGGCATTTGGTCGGTGCGATGGAGTCAGTGGAGGCTGTCAAAAGTATGATTCAACCAACGTCAACCGTTTCGGCAGAGATTTCAATGCCACGGCGGGGAACTTTGCGTGCGTTGCTGGTTTCGATGCGCCCGCATCAATGGACGAAGAATTTGTTCGTACTGGCTCCGTTGTTGTTCGGGCAGAAGCTGAGCGATGCGGCGGCTGTGGGCTGGGCGTTGCTGGCGTTTGTGGTGTTTTGCCTGATCGCCAGCGCGCTGTACATCATCAACGATCTGGCCGACGCCGAAGCTGACCGCGCGCATCCCGAAAAGCGCTTTCGGCCGATTGCTTCCGGCGAGATGACTACTTCACTGGCGGTGACGGCTGCGGTTGGGTTGTTGGCTGTAGCGTTTGGATTGGCCACAGTTATTGGCTGGCAGTTTTTGGCGCTGGCGGTTTGTTACGGGATGCTGACCTTCGGTTACTCGTTCGCAGTCAAACACGTCGTCATTCTGGATTGCATGACAATCGCCACAGGCTTTGTGCTTCGCGTAGTCGGTGGAGCCGTGGCAATCAAAGTGATGCCGACACATTGGTTGATCGTTTGTGCGTTTTTGCTGGCGCTGTATCTGGCCTTTGCCAAACGGCGACAGGAATTGTTGCTGCTGACGGCTTCGGCGCACGCGCATCGGCAAGTGTTGGGCGAGTATTCAGTCGCGTATTTAGAGCAGGTGAACAACATTCTGGTCGGAGCGACGATTGTTTGTTACACGCTGTACACCGTTGCGCCTGAAACTGTCGCGCGGTTCGGAACCGACAAATTGATTTACGGAACGATTTTCGTGGTGTACGGAATGCTGCGGTATATGGTGCTGACGCATAAAACCGAAAACGGCGGCAATCCAAGCAAAGTGCTGATCGGCGACAAACCATTGATGCTGGCGATTTTGGGGTGGGGAATTTACAACGGCCTGGTGATTTATCGCGGTGTGCTGGCTGCGTTGTGGGAGCGATGGCAATGAATCGGCGATCCATTTTTTCGTTGAGCTTTACCTTTGTTGGCGGAGTGTTGCTGCTGTTTGCCGCGTTGGTGGCGAACGCCGATTATCATCGCGTGCTGCTGACAAATACGTCCAGGTCGTTGTCGTGGGGACCTACGCTGTTTCGCGTCTTGCTGGCAGTTCATGGATTGGCGCTGATTGTCGCCGGATGGTTTTGGCGGCGCAGCATTCAGAGTCCCGGTTTCAACCGGAATTCTGTAAAGCCCGACAAACAAGCCGTCGTGATTCTTTCAGTATTAACCGTCGTCGGTTTGGTCTTGAGGATGTTTCGGCTGAACACTGATCTGTGGTTTGACGAAATCCTGATGGTGCTGGATTTCATTCGCCAGCCGTTCGGCGAAATGCTGACCAGCTTTCCGTCGAAAAACCAGCACTTGCTGTATTCGACGCTGGCGCACATTTCGGCAAGCTGGTTTGGCGAAAGCGCCTGGGCGGTTCGTTTGCCGTCGGTGATTTTCGGAGTCGGGAGCATCTGGGCGCTGTTTCTGGTTGGCCGCCACGTGTTCAACCGCCAGGTCGCCTTGTTGAGCTGCGCGCTGTTGACGCTGTCTTATCATCACATTTGGTTTTCGCAGAACGCGCGCGGTTATATGGGCTTGATGCTGTTTACCACGCTGGCTACGTGGTTGTGGCTGGAAGCGTGGGGGCGCGGATTGGGTTGGTGGATTGCTTATGGTGCGGTGACAGCCATCGGCGCGTGGGTTCACATGACTATGATTTTTGTCGTGGCGGCTCACGGAGTGTTGTATTTGATTTGGCTGGTTGCGCCGAAACTGCTTGGCGAACGGCGATTGTCCAGCAAATGGTGCTGGTATCCGTTTGTCGGATGGGCGCTGTGCGGAACGCTGACGCTGCAAGGTTACGCGCTGGCGCTGCCGGAATTTTTAGGCACAGGCATTCACGAAGTTTCCGAACCTTCGGAATGGGTCAGTTTGTGGTGGTTGGTGACGGAAAGTCTGCGAAGCTTGCAGCTTGGATTTTCCGCCGTAATTGTTTTGCTGGCTGGCGGCGTGATGGTTTGCGTTGGCGTTTGGGGATTGCTGCGGCGGGATTTGATGGCGCTGGCTTCGATGATTTTGCCGCCGGTTTTTGCCGGAGTGACGACGTTGCTGTGGAGCCATAATTTCTGGCCGCGTTTGTTTTTCTTTGCGATGGGATTTGGATTGTTGATTGCTGTGAACGGCGCGCTGAATTTGCCGCAACTGCTCCGTTGGGTGATTCCGGCGGAAAAAGTTTCGGATCGTGCGTTGGCGACGGCGGGGGTGGCGTTGGCGGTTTTGATGATTGTTGCTTCAACGGCTACGATTCCGCGCTGTTACGCGCTGCCAAAACAGAATTACACCGGAGCGCGCGATTTTGTCGAAAGTAATCGTCGTAACGGAGACGCCGTCGTCGCCGTCGGTTTGGCGGGAGTGGCTTACGGCAAATACTTCGCGCCGGATTGGGCTGCGGCACAGACTCAAGCGGAACTTGATGCCGCGCGGCAAGGGCGTTCGGATGTCTGGCTGGTTTATACAATTCCGATTCAAGTCAAAGCTTATCGCCCGGACGTGTGGCGCGTGATCGAACAAGATTTTGAAGTGGTCAAAATCTTTCCGGGAACTTTGGGGGGCGGCGAAGTATTTGTTTGCCGCCAAAGAGTCAGTACCGCGACCGGTAGAGAGCGGGCGTTATGAGAGATGCGCTCCTTACCAGTCGCGGAAATGACCTGGAGAGAGGTGAAATGAGCAAAGAACCTTTGCAGGTTTCGATTGTGATTCCTGCTTTTAACGAAGAAGCGGCAGTCGGCGCGGAGGTGCGAAACATTCGCAAGGCTTTGGAGCAGGCAGGCATAGAGCACGAAATCATTGTCGTTGACGACGGTTCGCAGGATCGCACCGCTGACGAAGCCGTGCGCGCCGGAGCGCGTGTGCTGAAAAGTTTGATGAATCGCGGTTACGGAGCTTCGCTGAAAACCGGCATCACTGCCGCCAAGTACGAAATGATCTGCATCACCGACGCCGACGGAACTTATCCGGCGGATCAGATTCCGGCCTTGCTGGAACAACTGCGAACGGCGGATATGGTTGTCGGCGCGCGAGTTGGTCAGAACGTGAACATCCCGTTGGTTCGCAAACCGGCGAAGTTGATGTTGGGTTGGCTGGCTGAACGCATTGCCGGTCGCAAGATTCCCGATTTGAATTCCGGTTTGCGTGCGTTCCGGCGCGAACTGGCGATGCAATACTTTTCGGTGCTGTCGAACAAGTTTTCGTTTACGACGACGATCACGCTGGCGTTGATGGCCGACGATTATTCGGTGCTTTATCACCCGATTGATTATTACGCCCGCGTAGGGCGGTCGAAGATTGTGCCTCGCCACTTTATGGATTTCATTATTCTGGTTCTGCGGATGGCGATGCTGTTTCAACCGCTGAAGGTGTTTATTCCGGCGGCGCTGTCGTTCGGCGGTCTGGGCGTGCTGAAGGTGATTTACGACATAGCCACTTCGCCATTGCGACACCCGGAACAAGATTGGTCGGTTTTTTATACACCGGTGCTTTCGACTTCGGCGATTTTGCTGCTGCTGACCGGGTTGCAATTTTTGCTGATTGGAATGGTCGCCGACGGAGTCGTTCGCCGCATCGCTTTGCACAGCGGGCCGACTGCGGCTTCAAGCGCGGTTGCCGTTGCCGAAATCAGCAACCAAGAGGAAGAAACTTTTTCACAATGATTTTTTTTCGACTTTACCTGCTGGCCGGGTTAATCGCGCACAAAGCCGTTTGGGAAATTTTGAAACGGCGCAAAGCTCCAACCGGCGAAAAGCCAACTTCCAAGCCGCAACCGTTGAGCGTGCAATTGGTCAAAGCCGTCAAGATTGCGATCCTGCTCGGCATTGTGGCGCAAACGATGTTGCCGGAAATTCTGCCGATCAGCCCGGAGCCGTTTTGGCTGCGCGCGGTCGGCGTGGCGATTTATACCGCCGGATTGTTGATTGCCGTTATCGCGCGGTTTCAACTGGACAGCAACTGGTCGGACATCGAAACGGCTCAGGTGTTATCGCATCAACAAGTCGTTTCCAACGGCATTTACGGATTCGTGCGTCATCCGATTTACGTCGGAGACATTTTGCTGCTCTTCGGCCTGGAGTTGAGTCTGAATTCGTGGCTGGTCGTGGGCGTAGCGTTGATGACGCCAGTCATTTTGCTGCAAGCCACGCGCGAAGAGAAAAAGTTGATCGAAACTTTGCCGGGTTACGACGTTTACTGCCAACAAACCAAGAGGTTCATTCCGTTTGTCGTCTGAAATTCAATCTCAATCAAAAACTGCGAAACCGCGCGTAGCGATTCTGGGCGCTGGCCCGGCGGGTTTGGGCGCAGCGTGGCAATTGGCGCGCTGCGGCAAAGCCGAAGCTATTGTGCTGGAACAGCGCGGCGATGTCGGCGGCAACTCCGGCAGTTTCACAATTGGCGGTGAACTTGACGGTTTGCCGCTGGATTACGGCAGCCATCGGTTGCACCCATCTTGCCACCCGGAAATTCTGGCTGACCTGCGCGGCTTGCTCGGCGACGATTTGCTGGATCGTCCGCGTCACGGGCGAATTCGATTGCGCGGGCACTGGATTCATTTTCCGTTGAAGCCGGTTGACCTGGTTTTGCGATTGCCGAAATCGTTTGCCTTCGGTGTTGCGGCGGATTCGGTTAGCAAATTGGTCGCTTCGTCGTCAGCCAATGGCCACGAATCGTTTGCCAGTGTGTTGGAGCGCAATCTGGGTTCGACGATCTTCCGCGACTTTTATCATCCTTACGCCAAGAAAATTTGGGGCGTCGAAGCCGAGCAGCTTTCGGCGATTCAGGCTTATCGCCGAGTCAGCGCCGGTTCGCTGATGAAGATGGTCAAAAAAGTTCTGGCGCTGGTTCCGGGTTTGAAGGCTCCGGGCGCCGGGCGATTTTTTTATCCGCGCGAAGGCTTCGGGCAAATCAGCCAGGCATTGGCCAACGCCGCACGCAACGAGGGCGCGCAGCTTTTGCATCACACCGCCGTCAAAAAAATTCATATCGGGATGCCGCATCAAATCGAAGTCGAGCGCGACGGTTCGACGCAGTTGGTTTTGGCCGATTACGTCTGGTCAACGATTCCGATTACGACTTTGGCTCGACTGGTGACGCCGCAAGCTCCAGCCGATGTGATTGCGGCAGGTAGCAAAATCAAATATCGCGCGATGATTTTGATTTATCTGATCATCGCTCAACCGCAGTTCACCGAATTCGACGCGCATTACTTCCCGGACGCCGAAGTCGCGTTGACGCGCATTTCCGAACCGAAGAATTACAGCGCGCGCAACAAACCGAAAGACCGCACGGTTTTGTGCTGTGAATTGCCCTGCGATGTGGACGATGAAAACTGGCGGCGGACGGATGAAGAACTGGGACAGCTTGCCAAACAGGCGTTGGAGCGAAGCGGATTGCCGATTCAAACGCCGATTATGCAAGTCGTCACCAAGCGGCTTTCGCATGCGTATCCGATTTACCAGCAAGGATACGAAACGCATTTTAACCGCCTGGACGAATGGGCGGCGGGATTGGAACGAATTCTGACTTTCGGACGACAGGGATTGTTCGCGCACGACAACACGCATCACGCGCTGGCAATGGCTTACGCGGCGGTTGATTGTTTGAACGGTTCCGGAAATTTTGACCTGGCGCGTTGGAACGATTATCGCGCCGAATTTGCCACACACACAGTTGAAGACTAACCAACGATTCCAACCATGTTCGACGCATTTCGAAGGAGAAGTTTTATGCTGAAGATCGGGTTATCCATCCTTGGTCTGGCGATTCTGTTTGCTGTGGCTCCTTTGCCGAAATCACTACGCAAAGCGATTCCTTTTCAACAAGCAACGATCACGCTCGACCCGAACACGAGTTTCCAAACCATCGTCGGCTGGGAGGCCGTTGCTCAGGCCGGGCAAATTGCCGAAGCCAGTGCTGTAACCAATCGCTCGAACGTCAATCCGGCGTTCCCGAATTACAAAAATCAGTTGTTCGATTCCGCCATCAACGATCTGGGGCTGAACCGAATTCGCCTGGAATTGCGAAGCGGCCTGGAAAACACGTCAGATTATTCGGAGCGGTACACCAACGGCCAGATCAATTTCAACGATTGGAAAGTTCGCCGTTACGAAATCATCAACGACAATAACGATCCGCAAGTCATCAATCCGAACGGCTTCAAATTCTTCGAGCTGGATTTCAACATTGAAAATGTCGTCATCCCGATTCGTCAGCGACTGGCTGCGCGCGGCGAAAAGCTCTATCTGAATTTGAACTATGTGGATTTTGCGCCGTCGGCTTTCGAGCATAAAACTGCGCCCGAAGAATACGCTGAATTCATGCTGGCGACTTTTTTGCACATGCGCGACAAATACGGCTTCACGCCGGACGCCGTTGAAATGATTTTGGAACCGGACACCAACGCCGATTGGACTGCAACGCAAATTGGCAATTGTCTGGTGGCGGCTGGGAATCGGTTGCGAGCGAACGGGTTCAATCCTGATTTCGTCGCTCCGTCCTGCACCAGCATGTTCAATTCGCTGACTTACTTTGACCAATTAATTCAGATTCCCGGAGTCACGCAATTCATCAGCGAAGTTTCGTATCACCGTTACGCGGGATCGTCCGCCGCCGCTTTGCAAGGCTTTGCCAGTCGTGGCGCGCAATACAAGATTGATACTTCGCATCTGGAATTGATCGGCGCAACGCACGAAGACATTCACGCAGACTTGACGATTGCCAATAACTCTTCGTGGCAACAATTTGCGTTGGCGTTTCCTTTGGGCGGCAGCGACGACGGCAGCGCTTATTACGATGTCGGCGACAGCAACCCGAACAGCCCTACGCTGACGATGGGCAGCCGAACGAAATTCCTGCGGCAGTACTTCAAATTCATCCGCAGCGGCGCGATTCGCATCAAAGCGACGACCAACAACGACAGTTTTGAACCGGCGGCCTTTGTCAACGTGGATGGCAAGTTCGTTGTCGTCGTCAAAACCTTTGCCGGTGGCAACATCACGTTGCAGGGATTGCCCGCCGGAACTTATGGCGTCAAATACACGACGCCCAGCCAGTATGACATTGACGCAGCGGACATCGCCATTACTGCCGGACAGGCCTTGAACACTTCGATTCCGCGCGACGGCGTGATTACGATTTACGGCAAATCTGTGCCGAGCGTTGTTTCTGTAGATGCGGCCAGTTTTGCGCGACTCAATTCGCCGGGGCAGATAGATGCGGCATTTGGCGTTGGATTCCCAGCGGCGACCAACATCACGGCGCTGGCAATGACGACTCCGCTGCCGACCAAACTGTCGAATGTTTCCGTGCGATTGAACAACGTGCTGGCTCCGCTGTTTTTCGTCGGCGTAGGCGGCGCTCAGGGAGCAGGAGCGTTTCAAATCAATTACCAGATTCCTTACCAGCTTCAACCCGGACTGGCCAAACTGGAAGTGCTGAACAACGACACTGTCGTCACCACAGGTTATTTGATCGTTGGTGCGGTTGCGCCTGGCGTGTTCACGGTTACGGCCACTGGCAAAGGCCAGGCGGTCGCGCTCAATCAGGATTTTTCGCTCAACGGCGATCCGGCTCAAAACGCTGCCGCCAAACCCGAAGCGCGCGGCAGAGTCGTGACGTTTTTTGCCAACGGCCCAGGAGGGCAATTCGTCAATCCGGCAAACGGGCAAACGTTGTCGCCGATTTCGGGAACGCCGACTCCGGCCAGTCCGATTTACGCCACCGCCAGCACGCCGATTGTCACGATTGGCGGAGTTCCTGCGACCGTCGCGTTCAGCGGATTGACGCCCGGCTTGGTTGGGTTGTGGCAATTGAACGTAGTCATTCCGGCGAATGCCCCGGTCGGCAACGCCGTGCCGGTGGTCATCAAACTGAATCGGCGAATCACAAACCAAACGACGGTTGCGGTGAATTGATCCGGGACCGCGGGATGTTCACTGGGATTGCGGACGCCCTCGTCCGCTGTAATTAAAGTCGCGCACTGGGATCGCGGACGCCCTCGTCCGCTGTAATTAAAGTCGCGCACTGGGATCGCGGACGCCTTCGTCCGCTGTAATTAAAGTCGCGCACTGGGATCGCGGACGTCCTCGTCCGCTGTAATTAAAGTCGCGCAGCATCCTTATTTTATGCCGGTTCTGAATCGAGAAATGCGAACCATAGTCTTCGGTGCGTCAGGTTTCATTGGCCGCTGGGTTTCCCGGCGGCTTTGTTTTGCAGGCGTGAAACCGATTCTGGTCGTAAGGGATTTGGCAACGGCGAAACCAATTTTTGCCGATTACCAAATTGGAGGCGAAATCATTCAGGCGGATGTTCAGCGGCTGGATTCGGTTGCTGAACTTATAGGCAGGGTTAAACCGGATGTGGTGTTCAACCTGGCAGGTTACGGTGTGGATCGTTCTGAACGCGACGAAGAAACGGCCTATCGAATCAACGCTCATCTGGTTGAAGCGATTTGCAAAGCGATGGCAGTGCATCGCAATCCGAGCTGGGCAGGGCAAAACATCATTCACGTCGGTTCGGCGCTGGAATACGGCGAGATCGGCGGCAATCTGGCCGAAGATTCCGTTGTCAATCCGACGACACTGTACGGCAAATCAAAGTTGATGGGCACAAACCTGTTGACGCAGTTCTGCCGCAAACTCGGCGTCAGAGGAATCACTTCGCGGCTGTTCACGGTTTATGGAACCGGCGAACACGACGGACGATTGTTGCCTTCGTTGTTCAACGTTGCGAAAGACGGCAAACCGTTGCCATTGACAGCGGGTGAGCAAAAACGTGACTTTACTTATGTCGAAGACATTGCCGATGGTTTGCTTCGGCTGGCGGTTGCCGAATCGCAGCCGGGCGAAGTGGTTAATCTGGCAACAGGCCGACTGACGACGGTTCGACGATTTATCGAAACGGCAGCTTCAATCCTCAACATCCCCGAAACCAATTTGCAGTTCGGTGCGATTCCAACTCGCGCCGAAGAGATGCAGCACGACGACGTAACGGTTGATCGTTTGCGGCGAATTACCGGCTGGACGCCGCCAACTGAAATCGCCGAAGGCATTCAACAGACAATAGCGCAGGCAAGACGCCCGCGCTCCCAGGAGAAACCATGCGTATTTTTTTAGCCGATCTCGGCCACAACCAACTCACCTACAGTTCGGATGTTTATCCGCTTGGCGTGGCCAATCTGGCGACGTATGCGCGCGAATACCTGCCCGAACATCTCAGCGCCAAGCATCCGCTGGACATCAAGATTTTCCGCGAACCGGAAGATTTGAAAGAGGCGCTCGATAACGATTCGCCGGACGTGCTGGCGCTGAGTAGTTATTCGTGGAATCACAATCTGGCGTTGCACTTCGCTGATTACGCCAAAGCTCGTCATCCGAAATTGTTGACGTTGATGGGGGGGCCGAACTTTCCGCTGACGGCTGCGGAGCAGGAAAGTTTTCTGCGCGGCATGTCGCAAATAGACATCGCAGTTCGCGGGCCGACTTACGAAGGTGAACGCGCGTTTCTGAACATCATTCGCCGCTTTGCCGAAGTCGGTTGCCAACGCGAAGGCATTTTCGACGAACCGGTTGCTGGAAATATGTGGATTGATCGGCGCACAGGCGAATTCGTCGTCGGGTCAGAACCTGAACGCATACGCGACCTGGATGAAATTCCTTCGCCGTATCTGGCCGGGTTGATGGATGATTATTTCAAAACCGGTTACTTCCCGATGATGCAGATTGCGCGTGGCTGTCCGTTCAGTTGCACCTACTGCAATTCCAGCGTCGAAGCCAACAGCAAAATCTACGCCCATTCGGTCGAAAATGTGAAAGCCGATTTGCTCTACATCGCCGAACGCATCAAGCCGGAAATCACTCTGTGTTTTGCCGACGACAATTTCGGAATGTATCAGCGCGACGAAGAAATCGCCGATTACATCAGCTACCTGCAAGAGACTTACAACTGGCCGCAGTACCTGAGAACGACGACCGGCAAAAATCGCGGCGAACGAATCATCAAGGTTATGCGAAAGATCAAAGGTCGTTTGCCGATGACCGCCGCCGTTCAGTCGCTGAACCCGACTGTGCTGAAAAACATCAAGCGGGCAAACATCAGCCTGGACACTTTTGCCGACATTCAAAAAGAAGTCATCGCGCAAGGCATGCAATCTTACGGCGAACTGATTCTGAGTATGCCGGGCGAAACCAAAGCTTCGTTTATGACCGCTGTCCGCGATTTGCTGGAAACCGGAGTCAAACGAATTTCGGCGCATCAATTAATGCTGCTGCACGGCGCTCCGCTCAGCAATCCCGAAAGCCGTGAGTTGTTTCAGTTCAAAACGCGCTTTCGCGTCGTTGCTCGCAATATCGGCGATTACACCGGCCAGCCAGTGATCGAAACCGAAGAGATGGTTGTCGAAACGCCGGACTTCAGTTTTGAGGAATATCTGGAAGCGCGAGTCTTTCATCTGCTGCTGACGATCTTTTATTACGAAGGCAATTTTGAAGAAGCGTTCGAGTACGCGCGGCACGAAGGCATTAAGGCCTATGACGTGATGGTTCGTATGCAACAGATGCTGGACGAAGCTCCGCCGAAGTTCCGTGCGATGATTGACGACTTTCTGAAAGAAAGTCAGGAAGAACTTTTCCCGACGCGCGAAGCCTGCATTGAGTGGGCGAAACAAAATTTCGCCTCGCTGGTTGACGGCAGTTTGGGCGGCAACCTGCTCAGCAAGTATTCGATGATTGGTCGGTTTTACCTGACGCAGGAAGCGATTGAGTTTTTGCAAACAGTGATTTCTTCGGCTCAGGACGAAGCCGTTCTGAGAACTGATCTGGCGCAGCTTCAGGCGGTGACAGATTACCTGCGCTGCATCTTGCTGCACGTGCCGTTTGCCGAAGTGCTGGCGTCGAATCCTGACTGGACGACCAAATACGATGTCGAAGCCTGGCGCAAAGACAGTTACAAAGACCATCTGGATATGTACGCCTTTGATCAGCCGCGCAGCTTTGCCACGACGATTGACGCCAATAAACGAGCGATGATCGAAACCCGCATCGCAACATTCGGCGAACATCCGTCGGGACTCGGCAAATTCACCCGAACCATGTTTGCTCAGGACCTTCGCCGCACTGTGGTAATGGCGAAGACCGGAGCCGGAGCATGATTATGGAAAACATGACTCGCATTACAGAACCCGAACTTTCGTTTGTCATGCCTTGTTATAACGAACAGGAAATCATCGGATACACCATTCCACGCTTCACTGCCGCGTTCAGAAATGCAGGGATCAAACTGGAATTGATTGCTGTGGACAACGGTTCGCGTGACCGCACAGGCGAAATGATCCGCGAGATGGCGGCCAACGATCCGGCCATTGTTTATCACCGCGTTGAAATCAACGAGGGGTACGGCAACGGTGTGCTCTGCGGCATCAAAGTTTGTCGCGCGCCGTGGGTCGGCATCATTCCTTGCGACGGGCAAGTTGATGCCGAAGACGTGGTGGCGTTGTTCGACGCGATCAAAACCACCAATGGTAATGTGCTGGGCAAAGTGCGACGGCGATTCCGCATGGATGGTTTGTGGCGAAAAGTCGTTTCGGTCAGTTACAACCTGATGGTGCGCGCGCTGTGGCCGCGACTCGGTTCGATTGACGTGAACGGAAGTCCTAAGATTTTGCCGCTCGATGCAATCAGTGCCATGGAATTGAAATCCAAGACCTGGTTCCTCGACCCTGAAATCGTCATCAAAGCTCATTACATGGGATTGCGTGTTTTGGAGTTCAACGTTTTTGCGCGAATGCGCGGCAACGGACTTTCGCATGTGCGAGTGATGACGTGCTGGGAGTTTTTGCGAAACCTGATGATCTTTCGTTTCTCGCCCGAAATGCCGAAATGGCGTCGCAACCTAAATTCCGATTTGAAGCCCGAAAAAACGCGAATTGCCGCTTGATTGGCCGCGATTAGTTTGTTGTGGAGGTAATGGTGAATCCGAAAATGTCTAAACAACCTGTTTATCATCGCCGAGAAACTTGCCGTGCTTGTGGCGAAAACAGTCTCAAACTCTTCCTGCCGCTGGGCAATCAGCCGTTGGCCAATTCGTTTTTGAAATCGCCGAATGAATTTGCCGATGAACAGTTCTTTCCGCTCGACACTGTGTTTTGCGAAACCTGTTCGCTGGTGCAGACCCCCGACGTAGTTGATCCCGAAGTGTTGTTTCGCCATTACCTTTACGTGACGGGAACTTCGGAAACCATCGCCAAACACAATCAAGCTTACGCGCGCGCCGTCACAGACATGCTGCGGCTGGCCCAAAACGATCTGGTGATCGAAGTCGCCAGCAATGATGGCAGCTTGTTGCGTTGCTTTCAGGATTTGGGTGTCAAAACGCTTGGCGTTGATCCGGCGACCAACGTGGCGGCGATGGCTCGCGCCAACGGAGTCGAAACCATCAACGAATTTTTCAACCACGAAACCGCCAAGCGGATTCGCGCCGAACGCGGAGCAGCCAAAGCCGTCATCGGCAACAACGTGCTGGCTCACGTGGACGACACACAAGGATTTTTGCGCGGTTGCAAAGAAGTGATTGATCGAGACGGTCTGGTTATCATCGAAATGCCTTACTTGGGCGACCTGCTCAAGCGCACGGAATACGACACGATTTACCACGAACATCTTTGCTACTTTTCGGTCAATTCGTTGATGCGACTGTGCGAATCTGCCGGTTTGCGAATTGTGAAGATTGACCACGTGCCGATTCACGGCGGCTCGCTCAGAATGCACGCCGGTCACGAAGAAGTTCGCCAAAACCACTCGGAACAAGTGCTGGCTTGGGCGGAGGAGGAAAAAAGCAAAGGCTTCACCAGCTTTGACCGTTACGAACAACTGGCCAGAAGCGTCGAACGCAGCCGTGAAACTTTGATGGAGTTGCTGACCCGGTTGAAAGCCGAAGGCAAAACCGTCGCCGGTTACGGGGCTGCGGCGAAAGGCAACACGCTGCTGAATTACTGCCAGATCACGACAGATTTGTTGCCTTACGTGGTGGACAAAAATCCGTTGAAGCTGGGGATGTTCACGCCGGGCAAGCACATTCCTGTGTTGCCGGTTTCGACCTTGCTGGAACAGCAACCGGATTATTTGCTGATTCTGGCCTGGAACTTTGCCGAAGAAATCATGCGCCAGCAGAGCGATTACAAAGCTCGTGGCGGCAAATTCATCATTCCGATTCCTGAAGCGACGGTGGTGTGAAATGCAAGTTGTGATTTTGGCAGGCGGACGCGGAACGCGGCTCGCCGAAGAAACGACAGTTCGTCCGAAGCCTATGGTGGAAATCGGCGGCAAGCCTGTGCTGTGGCACATCATGAACATTTACGCCCATCACGGTTTCAAGCAATTTTTGGTAGCTTGCGGTTACAAAGGCGAAATCATCAAAGAGTATTTTCACAACTTCTTCATTCATCACAGTGATTACATCATCAATCTCAGCGACCGTTCGATGGAGATCATCAATCCCAATCGGCTGGATTGGCGCATCGGAGCGATTGACACAGGCTTGGACACGATGACCGGCGGGCGCGTGTTGGCGCTGAAGCGGTTAATTGGCAATCAGGCATTTTCGGTGACTTATGGCGACAGTTTGGGAAACGTGAATGTTCGTGAGTTGGTCGAATTCCATCGTTCGCACGGAAAGTTGGCAACGGTGACTGCTGTACGACCTCCGGCGCGATTTGGCGAACTAATTTTGGATGGCGATTGTGTTCGTGAATTTCGGGAAAAGCCGCAAACCGGTGAAGGCTGGATCAATGGCGGTTTTTTCATCTTTGAGCCGGGCGTGTTTGATTACCTGACTGACGATCAAACCATTCTGGAACGCGAGCCGCTGGAACGACTGGCCGCCGATGAGCAGTTGATGGTCTTTCGGCACGAAGGATTTTGGCAGCCGATGGACACTCTGCGCGAAAAACATTTGTTGGAATCTTTGTGGAACGAGGGGAGAGCGCCTTGGAAAGTGTGGGAATGAATTTTTGGAATCGTCGCAACGTCTTTGTGACCGGAGCGACGGGTTTGCTTGGTTCGTGGATGACCGAAGAACTGCTTCGGCGCGGAGCGAATGTCACCTGTCTGATTCGGGATTGGGTTCCCGAAAGCCGTTTGGTGAATTCCGGCTCGGTCGCGCGAGTCAACGCGGTTCGCGGCGCGCTGGAAGATTACGACACGATGGCTCGTGCGCTGAACGAATACGAGATTGATTCGGTCTTTCATCTCGGCGCGCAAACCATCGTCGGTACGGCTTTGCGCGCGCCGCTTTCGACCTTTGAAGCGAACATTCGCGGCACGTGGAATTTGATGGAAGCCTGCCGCGTCAATCCGAAAGTCGAGCGCGTGGTCGTCGCTTCCAGCGACAAAGCTTATGGTGAGCAGGAGCAGTTGCCTTACACCGAAGACGCGCCGATGAGCAGCAAGTATCCTTACGACGTTTCCAAATCCTGCTCGGAGTTCATCGCCTTTTCGTACTTTCACACTTACCAGACGCCTGTGGCCATCACTCGCTGCGGCAACCTGTACGGTGGCGGCGACCTGAATTTCAACCGGCTGATTCCGGGAACGATTCGCTCCGTGTTGAACAACGAAGCGCCAATCATTCGCAGCGACGGCAAATTCATCCGCGATTACTTTTTTGTGCGCGACGCTGTGGACGCTTACCTGACCCTGGCTGAGCGAATGCCAGACGTGCAATTCAACGGCGAAGCTTTCAACTTCAGCACGGAAACTCCAGTTTCAGTGTTGGAGTTGGTTGATGAAATTTTGAAGCTGACGGGCAAAACTCACCTTGTGCCGAAAGTCATGAACGAAGCCAGCCGCGAAATTCCGAAACAGTATTTAAGCTGTGAAAAGGCAAAACGAATGCTTGGTTGGGAATCTAAATTCGCGCTCGACAAAGGATTGCGCGAAACGATTGACTGGTATCAACAACACTTAAATCCGGAGCGGCAATGACATTTCGCAAGCTGGTTGCTGCAGGGGTGATGTTGATGGTGCTTGTCGGCTTGGGTGTCGTCGCGCTAGGGCCGAAACGGATTTTTGGTGGCGGCAAGAAAAAGCTGGAGCGCGGCTGGCTGATTTTGACTGGTGGTTTGGTAAATGTCGGCGGCCATCGGTTGCGCGTCGAACGTTTTGGCAAAGGTTCTCCGACTGTTGTGTTTGAGGCCGGGCTGGCTCAGCCGCGAACAACCTGGGGGCGAGTGCCAAACGATGTTGCTGCTTTCGCTCAAGTGGTGATTTACGACCGAGCGAACCTTGGCGACAGCGATGAAATTCAAGGTCAGCGAACCAGCAAACAAATCGTTGCCGAATTGCATGCGATGCTGAAAGCGGCTGGCGTCGAAGCTCCTTATGTGTTGGTCGGTCATTCGTTCGGCGGATTGAACGTGCGGTTGTTCGCCAGCCAGTTTCCTGATGAAGTTGCCGGAATTGTTTTGGTTGACGCTTCGCATGAAGATCAGGCCAATCGTTTTGCCGAATTGTTATCCGAACCGGAGCGACAAAATTATCTGCAACACGAAGGCGGTGGGAATTACGAACACGTTGATCTGCTTGCCAGTTCCGAAGAGGTTCGCGCTGCTGCTCCTATAAAGCCGCTGCCATTGGTTGTTGTCAGTGCGCCTGGAAACAAAAACTCCGGCGACGCTTCCGCAAAAGTTCATGACGAATTGCAACTTGTGCTCAGCCGTCTGTTGCCGAACGCTTCTCAGGTCATTGCCGAAAACAGCGGACACTTCGTGCAACTGGATCGCCCGGAACTGGTCACCAACGCAATTCGAACCGTGATTGAGCAAACTCAACGCAAGTGAAGAATTTCAACCGCCCCGGCTTTGTCAGAAGGGAGAACTCACAATGAGAATCGGTGTTGACGCTACAAGCCGGCAAAACAATCGAGGTTATGGTCGCCACGCGCGAGCTTTGCTAAACGCGCTAATCCCGTTGGACAGTGGCAACCATTACACCTTGTTCGTGGATTCGGTTGATGCTGGCGACCGAATGCCGCCCGAAGCTGAAGTTCGATTGGTCAGTACGGACGCTCCGACTGCGGTCGCTACGGCTGCCAACGGCCATCGTTCGGCGATGGACATGCTGCGAATGAGTCGTGCCATGTCCGAATCCGGTTTTGACTTGCTGTTGTTTCCTACGGTCTACAGCTACGTGCCTGTGCTCAGCCGCGCCAAAAAAATCGTGATGATTCACGACGTGATTGCCGAAACCTATCCGCAATTGACACTGCCGAGTTTTACCGCGCGGTTGTTCTGGAAAAGCAAAGTCGCGCTCGGTCGTTGGCAGGCCGACGCCATCGTCACGGTTTCAGATTACTCACGAAAAGGAATTCTGGAGCATTTCAAAACTCCGCCGGAACGTGTGTTTGTTGTTGGCGAAGCCAGCGATCCGGTCTTTCGCGTTTTGCCTGATCCGCAACCGACCAAACGGTTGTTGGATATTGGAATCACTGGCTCTGACCGCGCGGTGGTTTACGTTGGCGGCTTCAGTCCACACAAGAACCTGGAATCGCTGATCAAGGCTTTTGCCAAAGTCGTCGAGCATCCAAGTTTCGCCGACGTGAAACTGGTGATGGTGGGCGAATATCAAAAAGAGGTTTTTCACAGTTGTTATTCGTCTATCAAACAACTGACAGCCGAACTCGGCATTGCCAGTCGCGTGATCTTTACCGGCTATTTACCCGACGAAGAACTGGTTGTTTTATTAAATCTGGCCAGCGTTCTTGTGCTGCCTTCGTTAATTGAAGGGTTTGGCTTACCCGCCGTCGAAGCCGCCGCCTGCGGTTGCCCGGTGATTGCGACAACGGCCAGTCCGCTGCCGGGCTTGTTGGGCAAAGGCGGAATCTTCATCAACCCAGCCAATCAGGAAGAATTGGACACCGCGCTCAATCGCGTTTTGGAATCGGAAACTTTGCGGCAACAAATGCGCGCCGCCGGTTTGGCTGCGGCAGATGAACTGACCTGGGACGCGGCGGCTCGGCAAATGATGAGTCTTATTCGACAGGTGACTGCGTGATTAACCGGCCTTTGAATTTCCTTCACCTCACGACGTTTTATCCGCCTTACAGCTTTGGCGGCGACGCGATGTATCTGTACAGACTTTGCCACGCGCTTGGCGACGAAGGTCATCACGTAGACGTGGTTCATTGTGTGGATTCATATCACTTGCAGCATCCGGGCGAACCGGAAATCAAATTCGCCGATCATCCCAATGTCAAAGTTCACGGTCTGCGAAGCGGCTACAAATGGCTTTCGCCGCTGCTGACTCAGCAAACCGGTCGAGCTTATTTGAAACGTCGCCCGATCCGCGAATTGCTGGCCAGCAAGCCTTATGACGTGATGCATTATCACAACACGTCTTTGCTGGGGCCAGAAGTTCTGACCTGGCAACCTGAGCAGGGAAACGCGGTCAAGCTGTACACCACGCACGAGCATTGGCTGATTTGCCCTATGCATGTGCTGTGGAAATTCAACAGTCGCCCTTGCGAAAAGCCTGAATGTCTTCGTTGCACGTTGCAGGGAAAACGGCCTCCGCAGATTTGGCGATACACGGGAATGCTGGAACGCGCCAGTCAGCACGTTGACCAATTTGTTTCGCCCAGCCGCTTTACGGCCAATATGCACGCCGAGCGTGGCTTCCCAAAACCCGTCGCGCACCTGCCATACTTCATTGATCGCGTTGATCGGGACTGGCAAACGCCCGGCCCGCGTCCACAGGAACGACCATACTTTCTGTTTGTCGGGCGACTGGAAGAGATCAAGGGGCTTCAGACCTTGATCGAAGCCTGGAAACGAGTGGATAAATACGATCTGCTGGTTGCCGGAACTGGAAACTTCGGAGATCAATTGCGCGCTCAAGCTGCCGAGAATCCGCGCATCAAATTCCTTGGCGCTCTGCCTCAGCGAGAACTCGGCGCTTTGTATTTTCATTCCCTCGCCTGTTTGGTCCCTTCCTTAACCTACGAAACCTTTGGCATCATCATCATCGAATCCTTTGCCCGCAAAGCCCCTGTGATTGTGCGCGACTTGGGAGCTTTGCCTGAAGTCGTGCAAGACAGCGGCGGTGGCTTTGTGTACCGCACTGACGAAGAGTTGTTGGCAGCTTTGGAAAGCCTGGCTGCTTCAACGGCTCAACGCCGGGAGCTGGGGGAGAAAGGCTACGAGGCTTTTCTGAAATGGTGGTGCAAGGAAGCTCACTTGAAGCTGTACTTTCAATTCATACAGCAATTTGCAATCAGCAAGTTTGGCAAGCCGTTGTAAATTGGAGGCTGAAGCCAACCCGTCTTCCTGCCAAGTTCATTGCCAGAGGGTAAGCGATTGCTGCTCCTATCTCCGTTAAAAGATTGCCCAATAATGACTTGGCGGTTTTGACGGACTGTTGGCGAATCCAACCGCTAAGCCATTGCTTTGAGACACTTCTAGGCTATCACCTCTGCCACAAACCCTTTGGTTGCAGTATTTCAACAATCCCATGTGAAGTGCCCGCGTTGTATTTTCTTAAAATACTTCCTGGTTGATTATCGGTTCTAAACCACCGAGTACTATTTTATGAATTGTTGGCATCAATTCCTACAATAACTGCCCACTCGCTATAGCATTTAAAGTCCTTCATGTTCAGGAATTGCTGATTGGTAGTTCGCTGTTAAATCTTTATTACAATAGATTTACCTGTGGTCTCTTTACATCGAACAAGAATTCTTTTAGGGGGTGAATAGTCGCTCAAAGTGCCAGAAATAAAATTTTATTTTGATGCCATTTATTTTATTTGTAGGATTGTTTGCGGATTTTGTAGGCTTGTGCCCGACAAATTGCTTGACTGTGGCTTACAATGATACTACATTAACGGTGTCGAATGGTAGGCGATTGTAGGCTAGACTTTGTAAGGTGTGGCATTTCGGCATATCGCTTGTCTCTATTACCATATTGAAGTTTTGGCAATACTGTTTTCACTGGGTAGAGGTTTTAGTTTTGATAGTACGCCATAACGCTTAATTTCCAGATACCAAATGTCTATAAGACTACTAAACAAAAGTGTTTTATGCCCTTCTCCTTTGCGTAAAGTAAGCAGAATGGAATCACCGGCAGAGGTCTTAAGCTCTAATGTTGTAGAGATGTCTAGTTTACAGTTATTGCAACGGTTCGAGGCTGTGCGTGAAGCAGAGCGTAAGCGTCTGTCGCGTGAGTTGCATGATCAAGTAGGCCAGGATTTGGTTGCCTTGTCTTTGGAGCTTCGGTCGTTAAAGAAGAAAGTTGCCCTTGATTCTGAAGCGGCTGATCAATTGGAGCAGGCAGAAGAGATCGTGTCACTTCTTGATCAGCGCATACACGATTTTGCTTGGCAATTACGTCCATTGATACTCGACGATTTAGGGTTTCAAGTTGCTCTTTTGTCCTTAATCGAAAAATGGTCGGCAAAAAGTGGGATTAAGGTGGCTTTCCAGTGTTTGGAGAGGAATCAGTTGAAATTGCCGTCGGATGTGGAAAGTGGTCTTTATAGGATCGTGCAAGAAAGTTTGATCAATATTTCCAAGCATTCAAATGCAAGCTCGGTCAATGTGGTCATTAAATTTCAATCGAATTTATTGACAATGGTAATTAAAGATAATGGGCGAGGTTTTGACCTTGCTTCAGTTAGTGACAAGGTTGCCACTGGGGGAAGCTTTGGCCTTTTAGGTATGCTGGAACGTGCAGAATTGATAGGTGGTGTTTTGGACATAAGTTCAAAGAGTAATTACGGCACTACAATCAAGGTTTCTGTTCCACTTTACCCAAGGAAGAAAGGTAGATATGTCAAAACTACGCATCTTCCTTGTTGATGATCACCCTGTAGTGCGGAAAGGCCTTAAGGCTTTGATAACGGAACAGCACGATATGGAAGTCATAGGAGAAGCAGGAGACGGACGGGTTGCCTTATTACAGGCAAAAGAGTTGCAACCTGATGTAATGATACTTGATTTTACATTACCAGATTTGAATGGGTTACAGGTTATGGAGCGAGTCAAGCAAATATGTCCTGGTACGAATGTTCTTGTCCTTACCATTCACGAAGCAAGTGGATATTTACGTCAGATGTTTCAAATTGGAGCTTCGGGCTATTTGTTAAAAAGGACAGCAGGAGATGAATTGGCGCATGCTATACGGGTAGTGGCTTCAGGTGGCGCCTATTTAGACCCAACTTTGGCTGGGAAAATGGTTTCAACTCTTGTTTATCAAGGAACATCCAAGAATGGAGATATTACTTCAGGTAGCAAGCTTAGTGAACGCGAGAAAGAAGTATTGAGGCTTATTGCTTTAGGTTATAGTAACAAAGAGATAGCTGGCCAGCTTGATTTAAGTGCCAAGACGATTGAAACCTATAAGGCGCGATTAATAGAAAAGCTTGGCCTGAAGAGTCGTTCTGAATTAGTTCGCTATGCGTTAAATCAAGGCTGGCTGCAAGATTTATAGTCATGCTTAAGTTTTTTTTGTTCTTGTGTAAGGGGAAATCCTGTAGCGTTTGTTTCTTTTTGCAGCAGCGTCTTACGTTTTTTCTTACAGACAAAATGATTCGGAAATGAGAAATTGATATTAAGGTGACAGCCGGTTCTCTTGCATTTTTTTAGTCAAGAAGATGGTCGCTGGACGATAATGTTATTGTTAGATGTTTTTAGTTAGATTGATAATTTATTTCAATGTTTCGGGCGGTTTTTGAATGCTAATATCTGTTACAAGTCAGCTATAATAAACCTGTTGCGTGATAAGGCGCGAAGGTCGAAAGGCGATAAAAGCCTGTTGGCTCGCTTGCTTTAGAACTCAACGCCTGTTCTTTGAGAAATTCG
>JANRKX010000131.1:0-32458 GCA_033763255.1 Acidobacteriota bacterium
CAAGCTCAAAAAACACGGCAACAAATCAAAATCCATTTTTCGATTGGGCTTTGACAAGCTCCGCGACGCGATTGCCAACTTTACTCACTTTGACCTGAAAACTTGGCAGAAGTTGTTACAACTTTTGTCCTGTACTTAGGACTCAAACATATCATCTTATCTGGCCTGGTCCGGCATATACAGGAAAGAATCCTATTGACGTAGATATACCTGGTACTGGGCAGGCGAAAACATATATATCTGGTGGAAACCAGATATGCCGTAACTGTTTCCCTGAGTTTGGATCCGAAATCAATTCAGATCGTTATTGGGGAAAACAGGTTAATGATATGAATACTATTACGATTATTGATGAAAATAGCGAGTCCTGTGATTTCACGCCTGTGACACGATATGTCAATCCTCAGGCTCCAGTGTGTGCCTGCAATCCTGGCGGCCCCCCGCCAGGAGGATTTTGCCCGCCGCCGCAAACTGCAGTTTGGAATGAAGTTCTCTGTCAATACGAATGTCAGGGCGGAACCCCAATTATCATTGATCTCGACGGTGACGGCTATAATCTCACCAATGCCGCAAACGGCGTGCGCTTCGATCTGGCAGGCATAGGCGTGCGTGAGCGATGGTCGTGGACGGAGCGGGGCAGCGACGAAGCCTTCCTGGCGCTTGATCGGAACGGCGATGGCGTCATCAATAATGGCAAAGAGTTATTCGGCAATTTCACTGATCAACCTGTGACTGAAGAGCCGAATGGTTTCATCGCTCTCGCTATGTTCGACGACAATAATGATCGTTGGATTGACACAGGTGACGCAATCTATAGCAGATTGCTTCTTTGGGTGGACTCGAACCACGACGGGGTCAGCCAGCGTGGCGAATTGCATTCCCTTGAATGGGAAGGGGTCGAGAGAATCGGGCTCGATTACAGAATATCGAGACGATCCGATCAGCATGGAAACAATTTCCGGTATCGCGCGAAGGTAGAAGGCCGCGATCTGGGGCGGTGGGCTTGGGATGTAATCTTATTACGAGGAAATTGATTTTAGACGTAGATAGGCCCACAAGCAATTTTTTTACCACTTGTCCCAGAGCGGTTTTTGAGTCTGGATAGAAAGCAGAATAAAACTCAACCCTATTTGCTTGGCTATCCGATAGCTTATGAAAGCCAATTTGGCAGTTTTGCCTGCGGCTTTTACCGTTGCTGTATGATCACACTTTCCGACATTCAAGCCGTGCGCCAATATCTGGCGCGCGCGATTTATCAAAAGCCTTGCCGATGTCGCAGACGCTCAGCCGACTTGCTGGCTGTAACACCTACTTCAAGCTGGAAATTTGTAGATGGCTAGCAGCCTCTTTCGGCTCGGAGAAGCCGGATAATGAGGAATGAGGTGACAATGATTCGCCATCAGCTTTCTTCTCACCTTCTCGTGGCGTTGGCAGTTTTGCTGGTTGAGTCGGCGGTGTCGGCTCAAGAGGCCAAAGCTCCACCGAAACAGCCGCCGACTTCTACCCAGCGCCAGCAACCTGCCCAACCAAAAGCTCCGGCCAAGACGACGGACGGCAAAGCCGAAAAAGCTCCAGTCGTTCCGACAATCTTCCCAGAAATCAAAGTGAAAGAAGATAAAGAAGAGTTTCAACTTCAGAGGGAGTTGCTGCTTTCCGAACTGTCCAATCTGGACGCAAATGTTATTGGCTTGTCTTCGACGTTGGCCAGAGCGGTTGTGAAAGCAGAGATCGCAGATGCCGTTTGGGGAATGGACAAGCGATGGGCGGGGCAATTGCTGAAGGAAGCGTTTGAATTGGCTCTGCCGGACAAAGAGACACGGCAAAAGTTGAAAGAACTGAAAAAAGGATCAAATCCGATAGAGCCGACCAGGGAAATGCTGGCTCAGGAGCAAGTGCGGCGCAAAATTCTTGCCGTCGCAAAACGTGATGCGGCGTTCTTTGAAGAATTGGTGAAGCTGGGCAAGGAGCAGATGGGCGAGGCCGAAGAAGTGAAATCGCATTCTTCGTCGGCTTATGAAGCGTTACAGGCTGGCGACAAAAAACAAGCAATCGAATCTATCAACAAACTCTTTGACACCGATCCCACACAAGTCAGCGTTGGCGGTGCCATACGCGAAATGGCGATCAGAGACCGCGCGGAAGCCGACAAGCTGGTGATCGGATACATTCAAGCTCTGTGGAACTTTCCAGTCTCTTCCGACAATGTGCATCGTGTAGTCAGCAGCCTCAGATCTTCTGTGTTTCCGGCTCCGCCTTTTGACAAACAAGGGCGAAAAATCCCTGTTGCAGGCGAAGAAGCCCAGCGAGCCTACTACGGTTTTTTGATTGAATGCTTGCTTGGAGTGGAGCAAAGAGAGCCGGGAACCGCCATGAAGTTTCGGCAACTGATCGTTTCGATGTGGCCTTATATCTCGCAGCAAGCTACGAATTTGACCGCCGAATATCTGAAGCTGGAATCCGTCAGCCGAATCCCAGGACGCCCCGACACGCTGCCAACCGTCAGCGCGGAAGAAAGAAATAGAAACGATTACGAAAACGCCACCAAAAACCTGAACGCCAGCAATTCCGTCAGCGAAATCGTCAGCGCAATTGGACGGGCGCTCGGCCAGCAGGATTTTGAAACCAGCCGACGATTGACCGAGCTTCTTCCGCAAGGGCAATTGCGTTCCGAATACACAGAAAAAGTGAACTGGCGCGAAGCCGTCAGTTTGTTGGGCAAAAAAGATTTCGACGGCGCGGCGAAGTTGGCAAGCAAGCTGACTGAAGCGTCGTCAATTTCCGATGTGTATCCGCAACTGATCCGCAACTGCGTTGATAAAAAAGACACTGGCTGCGTCAACAGCTTCACCAGCGAACTCACCAAAAAGCTGGAGAAAGTAGACCCGATGAAGGCGGTGCTAATTCTCAGCGGTATCGCGGCGACGATTGCTTCAAAGGATGAGCCGATGGCTCTTGAGTTATTGGCCTCCGCCGCCAGCGTGGCCAACACAAACGGAGTCAAAAGAGCTAAGCACGAAGAACACGTCGTTGGCTTTGAATGCAAAGCTTTTGAATTGCTCACTCCAACCAACGAAGCCCGCGTTCGACAAATGGCGGACATTTTGATTGATCGTTTCCAGCGGCAGATGGCATTTGCCGCCATCTACAGGGCGAAGGCAAATGCGCTGTCGAAACTGGAAAAGAAGCTTGCTCCGCTTGAATCGAAAGCCAAATAAACTGAGCTTATAGTTTGTTCCCGAACATCACCGCATCTGGCGACAATCAAAGCTACTCTACCCGATAATTCGGAGCTTCCTTCGTGATAATCACGTCGTGGACGTGGGATTCTTTCAGGCTGGCGGCGGTGATTTTCATGAAGCGTGCGTTTTGTTGCAGTTCGCCAATTGTGCGGCAGCCGGTGTAACCCATTCCGGCGCGCAAGCCTCCAACCAATTGACCCACCAACGCGGCCAGCGAGCCTTTGTGAGTTACGCGGCCTTCGATTCCTTCGGGAACCAGTTTGTTTTCAAGTTCCTGGCTTTCCTGACCGTAACGATCCTTGCTGCCTTCTTTCATGGCGGCGATGGAACCCATTCCGCGATAAGCTTTGAAACTGCGGCCTTGATACAAAATGATTTCGCCGGGCGATTCGTCGGTTCCCGCCAGCAGCGAACCAATCATCACCACGTCGGCTCCGGCGGCAATGGCTTTGGTGATGTCGCCGGAGTATTTGATTCCTCCGTCGGCGATGATCGGAATGCCTGAACCTGCTGTGCCGCGAACGGCTTCGGTGATGGCGGTGATTTGCGGAACTCCTGCTCCGCTGACCACGCGCGTGGTGCAGATCGAACCCGGCCCGATGCCGACTTTGACGGCGTCAACTCCGGCGTCAATCAACGCGCGGGCGCCTTCGGCAGTGGCGATGTTTCCGGCGATCAAGTCAATTTCAGGAAAGCGGCGTTTGACGGCTTTGACGGCTTCGATGACGCGCGAACTGTGGCCATGAGCTGTGTCAATTGCCAGCACGTCTACGCGAGCGTTGATGAGTTCGGTGGCGCGTTCCATAAAATCGCCTGTCGCTCCGACGGCGGCGGCGCAGCGCAATCGGCCCAGATCGTCTTTGGCCGCGTTCGGATAACGAATGGCTTTTTGAATGTCTTTGACCGTAATCAAACCTTTCAAATGGTGTTGATCGTCCACGACCAACAGCTTTTCGACGCGATGGCGCTGCAAAATTCCTTCGGCTTGTTGCAGCGTAGTGCCGACCGGGACGGTGATCAGATTGTCTTTGGTCATCACTTCGGCCAACGTCAGGTCAAGGCGGTTTTCAAATCGCAAATCGCGGTTGGTCAAAATGCCGACCAATCGTCCGTCTTCCTGAACAATCGGCACGCCGGAAATCTTGAAGCGTTTCATCAAATCCAGGGCTTCGCGGATTTTGCGGTCGGGCGTCATCGTCACAGGGTCAACAATCATGCCGGATTCGCTGCGTTTGACCTTGTCCACTTCGTCACGCTGAGCTTCGATGGAAAGGTTTTTGTGAATGACGCCGATGCCGCCTTGCTGGGCAATGGCGATGGCCATCGGAGCTTCGGTGACGGTATCCATCGCCGAACTCATGACAGGAACGTTCAGGTTGATGCGGCGGGTCAGTCGCGTGGACGTGTCGGTTTCGGTTGGCAAAATTTCGGAATAGGCCGGAACCAGCAACACATCATCAAAAGTCAGAGCTTCAATTAAATTTTCGGTCAGCATAAATCCTCAATAATTGCGGCGAGCGGGGGGCGCTCGCGTATCCAAAAAAACAAAAGCCGCGCGGGTTGGCGCGCGGCGATTTTAGCTATTCGGTTTTTGCGGCAGGTGCAAGCGGCATTTGGTCGGTTTGCCGCCGAGCCACACTTTTGCCAGCTTGCCCACCTGGCAAGCGGTCAAATCGTTATTCAACGAATCCTTGATAGTTATCTTTTGAGATGACGACATTGTCTACGACTTGACCTTTACGGTTGGGCGCAAGCTTATCAATGCTGATGCGACGCCCGTTGACCAGGACGTTCAGCGCGGGCAGATTGCCCAATCGCATAAAACTGATTTTTTCGTTTGCCAGAAATTCGCGTGTTTCGCCTTTTAGAATTGTCACCTGTTCGTTTTTGCCGCCGTCGGTTCTGAAACTGACCCAGCAATCGTCCAGATTGGCGATCAATTGAACTCGCAAACCGCTGATGTCTTCCGGCGTCGGAGAAACAGTCGGCGATGGCGAGGCGTTGGGCGATTCAACCGGCGAAGGGGTTGCTGTTGGTTGTGGCGTAGGAGTTGAAATCGCAACAGGCGAAGTTTCGGGTGAATCAGCGCCCCTGAAAAAAGCCAGATAAACGGCTGCGCCAATCGCGCCCAGCAACACGATCAAAATTCCAGTCAGCAGTGCGCTATTGCCAGACGAAGCCTTGGCTTCCATTTCGTCGCCCAGTCCCAGATAAGACGATTTCTCTGGTTCGCCGCCCGATTCACGCAACTGTTCTTCATACAAGCGAACGGCTTGTTCTTCATCCATGCCGACCTGGCGGGCGAATTTGCGAACAAAGGCTCGGTTGAACACTCCGCCAGGCAGAATCTTGTAATCGTCATTTTCGATTGCTTGCAGAAAACGAGCGCCGAGGTGTGTGGATGCGGCGATGTCCCTGATGGTTACACCGCGTTCCTCTCGCGCTTTTTTTAGTTGCTCACCCAAAGACGCCATTGTTTTAGTTCCGGTGCTCCGGGCATTTGATTGCCCGAAGCAAAGTTTTGAAGATGACCACTTATTCTTCGCGGAATTAACGTGGCCGGAATCTTATGTAAATCATCTGAGCCTGTCAATTTTCGGCCTTTGCTGGCGCGAGTTTTTGACGATTCGGGCGACGCGCCAGCCTCAAACGTTCAATTGTTCAGTAAGTTTTTTGCTGTCGGTGACAGGCGACTGGCAATAAAAGTTGCGGCAAACATACGCCGTCGGCTTGGCTTCGACTTGCTGACGATGTTCAAGCAGCTTGATCGCAGTTGCTGCCGGATCATTGCCGACTGTCGCTAGCGCAACGACTTTGTTCGGCAGGTAACGGCTGAAGATTTCGGCAATCATTGCTTGAGTTTCTGCCGATTCCGGCGAACCGACAATGGCAATTTCATAAGGCGAAGCCAGCAACGTATCCAGGGCGCACAGCAAATGACCAAAGGCAGAAGGTGAACGCATCATTGCTGATTTCAGCAGCTTCAAAATCTGTTCGGCTTGATGGCGATAACTTTCTATGCCGGTCAGCAGAGCGAATCGCAACAGCACGTGCGCCGCAACTGAATTGCCGCCCGGCGTGGCGTTGTCGTACCAGTCTTTGGTTCTGGCAATCAGTTTTTCGTGATCGGCGCTGGTGAAGAAAAATCCGCCTTCTTCGTTGTCGGCAAACTGTTCGATCATTGTTTCGATTAACGCCTGCGCTTCCTGAAACCAGCGCAGATCAAACGTCGCTTCGTACAGCGATAACAATCCGTCGGCCAGATAAGCGTAATCTTCCAGATAAGCGTTCAACTTGCTTTCGCCGTCTTTGTGCGTGCGAAGCAAGCGGCCATTTCGTTTAAGTTCGCGCAACAAAAAGTTCGCGTTGTTCGTGGCGACTTGCAGGTAATCGCTGCGATTCAGTGCGCGAGCGGCTTCGGCAAAACTACGCAACATCAATCCATTCCAGGCGGTCAGCATCTTTTCATCGCGGAAAGGTTTGATGCGATGTTCGCGGGCTTCAAACAAAATCTGTTTGCCGCGAGCGATTGCTGCATTGAGTTCTTCAACCGACACGCGCATCAACCGTGCGATGCTTTCCACCGCGACATCAACGTGCAGGATGTTGTTATCTTCAAAGTTGCCGTATTCGGTCACATCAAAGTAACGGCAAAAGAGTTTGGCATCTTGTTCGCCCAACAAAGCTTCGACTTCTTTCAACGACCAGACGAAAAACTTTCCTTCTTCGCCTTCGCTGTCGGCGTCTTGCGACGAGTAAAAACCGCCGCTTGCGTCCAGCATTTCGCGCCGAACGTAATCCAGGGTTTCGGTGGCAATGCGTTTGTAAAATTCGTTGCCAGTGACCAGAAAAGCGTCCAGGTAAACGCGCGCCAGCAGAGCGTTGTCGTAAAGCATCTTTTCAAAATGCGGAACCAGCCAGCGTTCGTCCACCGAATAACGATGAAAACCTCCGCCAAGTTGGTCGTACATTCCACCGTTGGCCATTTTTTGCAGCGTCAGTTCGACGGCTTCCAGCGCCGCCTGATCTTTTGTTCGCGCATATTGCCGCAGCAAAAACGTCAGCGTCATCGAAGGCGGAAACTTCGGCGCGCGGCCAAATCCGCCCTGAACCGGGTCGAGCATCCGCAGCAAGTTGTTCGCCGCGTGGTCTGTGATTTCGTGGCTCAACTCGCCTTCCGCCGGTTTGACGGCTTCCATCTGTTTCAACTCGCTGAGTATGCTTTGGGCGCTTTCGGCAATCTCGCTGCGCTTCGCCTGATAAGCTTCAGCGATAGAAATCAGAATGCGAGGGAAACCCGGCATGCCTCCGCGATCAGTCGGCGGGTAATAAGTGCCGCCGTAAAACGGAACTCCGTCGGGAGTCAGAAACACAGTCATCGGCCATCCGCCGTGCCCGTTCATCATCATCACGGCATTCATGTAAATCGTGTCCAGATCAGGACGCTCTTCGCGGTCAACTTTGATGTTGATGAAGTTGTCGTTCATCAACCTGGCGATAGGCTCGTTTTCAAACGATTCATGAGCCATGACGTGACACCAGTGGCAGGCGCTGTAACCTATCGAAAGCAGGATCGGCTTGTCTTCGCGGCGGGCGAGTTCCAATGCTTCGTCGTTCCACGCATGCCAATCAACAGGGTTGTGCGCGTGTTGCAGCAAGTAAGGGCTGGTTTCGTCAATCAAGCGGTTGGTAAACTTCGGCTCGGCGTCTGGTTGTGCGGACATCGGGAATCCTTTCGGGAAATGGTTGAGTTGAAAATCGGAAAAATCGCTGGTAAATCCGATGCTAGCTTTTTTCGAGAAAATTGCAAAAGCCCCGATTGGTGTCAAAACAATGAGTTATAAATGTCTGCTATTTGATTTAGATGGGACGTTGGTGGATTCGCGCGCCGATCTGGCGAATTCGGTCAACCTGATGCTCGTTGAACTTGGATTGAGAGCTTTGCCCTCGGTTCGAGTGCTGAACTTTGTCGGCGAAGGCGCTCGGTTATTGGTCGAACGCTCTTTGGCTGCGTCTACCGAATCCGAACCGCTGCCGTCCGAAGTTGATTACGCGCTGAAGGTTTATCAACGCCATTACGGCGAGCATTTGCTGGATGAAACCTGCGTCTATCCCGAAGTGACAGAAACGCTGGCTCGGTTGGATTACCTGCCCAAAGCGATTGTCACAAACAAACCTTATGGATTTTCAGTCGCCTTGCTGGAAGGGCTGGGCATGCTTTCGCAATTCAAAACCGTGCTCGGCGGCGACAGCCTGCCCGAACGAAAGCCTTCGCCGATGATGTTGCTGGAGGCGGCGCGCGGTTGCGGAGTCGAACCTGCTGAATGTTTGATGGTGGGCGATACTAAATTTGATGTGACTGCCGGGCGCGCGGCGAAGATGAAAACATGCGGCTACATTCCGGGCTTTCGCGGCAGAACCGAACTGGCCGAAGCCGGAGCCGATTTCCTGATTGAAAGATTCAGCGAATTGCAGGTTTTGGTTGAAAGCGCGAAAACGAAGTTCGCCGTCGCATAAAAGAAAAAGCCGCTTGCGTCTGTTCGTCAGCCAATGCGTGTTGGAGACAAGATTGACCGAACAGACGCGAGCGGCTTTTTTTGGCAAGACAGTCTGATTAATTTCAGAACGTCTGAGATTTGGCAGTAAGTTTGTTGAACGCCAGCCAGGCCAGATAAATCAGGCCTCCGAAAACGGCCAGCTTAACCAGCAGCGGAATCAAGCCCAGCACCAACCCAAGAACCGAAAGAACCAATGATCCCACCGACGCAATCACGATCAGAGCAATAACTACGAAAATGATTTTGCCAATTGCTTCGCCCATAAAATTACAAGCCTCCTTTCACACGGCAGATTAGGTTTAGAAACGTTTCGAGCATTGCACCTCGCCATACGCGACCCTGCGCGGCGATGTTTCAGCAAATTCAACTCCTTCGATTACAATCACCGGCGTGACCAATTCCTATCGTCAACTGATCGAACACGTGGACAAACTTGCGGCAAAAATGTCGTTGCGTTACGCGCCGCATCTGGTTTGTCGTTCCGGTTGCAGCGGATGCTGTCATCATCATTTGTCTGTTTTTGCCGTCGAAGCCACTGCCGTCCGAGTTGCTTTTGACGCTCTGCCGGAATTGTTTCGCGCTCGGCTGGAAGAACAAGCCCGCGCAGTTTTGGAATCGGAAGCGCACGAAGAACCGCTGGCTTGTCCGATGTTAATGGATGATCGTTGTGCGATTTACGAATCGCGTCCGTTGATCTGTCGGACTCAAGGTTTGCCGCTGTTGATGGAAGCCGAAGACGGTGAAGCAGAAGTTGATTTTTGTCCGCTGAATTTCACAGGGGAAAACGCTGTTGACGATCTGGACGAAGCGCATCTGGTTCCGCTGGATGATTTGAATCTGAAACTGGCATTGGTGAATTTGCAGCATTGCCGTGAGCAGGGAATCAGCGACGAAGTCAGCGGCCAGCGTCTGCCGATGGCGAACATCATTCTTCAAACTCAAACCTGAGAAATTGCATGAAAAACAAACTACTTTTGATCGCATTGTTGTCCCTATTTTGCGTTTCATCGTTTGCGCAAACTTCGCCTGCGGCAAAGGCGGCTAAGGCTTATCGCCAAATGCACGAGCACGAAATCATGGCCGAATACGTCAGCCTGCTTTCGATTCCGAACGTCGCTTCGGACACGGCGAACATCGGACGTAATGCCAATTTGATCGTGCAGATGCTGGAACGGCGAGGCGTCAAAACTCGCCTACTCGAAATGCCGGAAGTTCCGGAAGCTCCGCCGGTTGTTTACGGAGAAATCTTGACGCCGGGAGCAACGCGCACGTTGATCTTTTACGCGCATTACGACGGCCAGCCGGTCGAGCCAGCCACGTGGGTAGGCGGCGATCCGTTCAAACCAATTTTGCGTTCGGCTTCGCTGGAATCTGGCGGCAAAGACATTCCGTTCCCGGCCAAAGGCCAGCCGTTCAATCCCGAATGGCGTTTGTATGCGCGTTCGACCGGCGACGACAAAGCTCCGGTGATTGCGATTTGCGCTGCGCTGGATGCGTTGAAGGAAAACAAAATCACGCTCAATGCCAACATCAAATTTTTCTTTGAAGGCGAAGAAGAAGCCGGTTCGCCGCATCTGGAAAAGATTGTCGAAAAGTACCGCGATTTGCTGAAAGCCGACGCCTGGCTGATTTGCGACGGCCCTGTGGATCAAACGCGACGGCAGCAAATTTACTTCGGCGCGCGCGGAGTCACCGGTTTTGAAATCACCGTTTACGGCCCGCGCCGCGAATTGCACAGTGGGCATTACGGCAACTGGGCGCCTAATCCTGCGTTGATGCTGTCGAAGTTGCTGGCTTCGATGAAAGACGACGACGGGCAAGTGCTGGTCAAAAACTTTTACGACGGCATTGAGCCGTTGAGTGAAACGGAACGCCGCGCCTTTGCCGAAGCTCCCGACAACGACGCCTTGCTCAAACGCGAACTCGGCCTGGGTTGGAGCGAAGGCGGCAGCAAAAAACTGAGCGAGCTTATCAATCAACCTTCGCTGAACATTCGCGGTTTCGTCAGCTCTTCGGTCGGGACGACGGCGCGCAATGTGGTGCCTTCGACGGCGACGGCTTCGCTGGATATTCGACTGGTCAAAGGCCTGGATCACGTTGCGGCGGTTGATAGAGTCATCGCTCACATTCGCGCTCAGGGCTATCACGTTGTCGAATCCGATCCTGACGAAGCGACGCGGTTGAAGTATCCAAAGATCGCCAAAATCACTCGGCAAGGCGGTTATAACGCTTCCAAGACTTCGCTGGATTTGCCGATTTCCAAAGCCATTGTCGCCGCCGTCGAAAGTGCGCACGGCAAAATGATTTTGATGCCTACGCTGGGCGGCAGCGTGCCGCTGTACATTTTCACGGATAACTTGAAAACGCCCTGCATAGGCATCCCCATCGCCAACCACGACAACAATCAACACAGCGCCAACGAAAACATGCGTTTGCAGAATTTGTGGGATGGCATCGAAACGATGGCGGCGCTTCTGACAATGAAGTAAAAGGAAACTTCTTTGCCGCGTCAGTTTGAAGCAGGTATTCTGCGAAAGTAGGCAGTTCATCAAACATCAACCAGCGAAAATTTCATGAATGAACAAAGAAACCGCGAAGAGGTCGTCAACACTCAACTCGCCATTTTTATTTCCGATCTGGGCGTAGCCGCCGATGCTGAAACTATTCATTTTCACGGTCGTCAGCGTCCAGATGTTTTGTTCGACTTGCGAGGGCTTCGTGTCATCATCGAAGGAAAATTTTCGGATCACGCCAACGCTCAGCAAATCGTTTTGGAAGACGCGCGCAGGCGGGTGCAGAGCGGGATCGCTCATCTGGCGACGGCTGTGGTGTATCCCAAACCGCTTCGCAACACGCCGACCGCCGGGATTCTGGAAACGTTAGGAGTCTCCAAACTCAAGTACCTGATTATCAGCGAAGCTGGCGAAAGCGATTGGTATGAAGGCGATCCGGCTTCGTTGATGGATGCGCTCAGGCAGGCTCAGGAATCTTTGGCCAAAGACGACATCGTGGAAAAAACTGCCCGGTCGCTTTCTATTCAATTGGAAGGCGTGGCCATGCTGTGGATGGGGCGGCGAGGTCCATGTGATCGCCTGTCCGATATTCTGGGATTCGCTCCGCCCAAATCCGAAACCAAAACAAAAGCGCAAGAACGCCGCGAAACCGCCGCAAAAGTTTCCGCTCTGGTGTTGGCCAATGCTTTTATTTTTCAGGAGCAGTTGTCCAGAACCGACGCTCGCGTTAGTTCGCTGCGAAAGTTGGAAAAGGAAGACGACCTTGTCGGAGCCACAGCCAAACACTGGAACTGGATTTGGAAAAACATCAATTACGTGCCGATCTTTCAGCTTGGCGAAAATGTTCTGCTCGAATTGCCGCCTGAGCCGCAGACGGATCGCGCGACACGAGCCTTGTTGGCTGAAGCGTTGAGCATTTGCGCTCATCAGGCAGCGTTGCGGCACGATTTGATGGGGCGCATTTACCACTGGCTGTTGCACGAAGCGAAATACCTGGGCACGTATTACACGTCGGTTTCGGCGGCGACGCTGTTGTTAAAACTCGCCATTGCCGAAAAGTGGGAACAGGATTTAAGCGATTTTCAGCAACTGGCCGATTTCAAAGTGGCGGACTTGGCCTGCGGAACAGGAACTCTGTTGATGGCCAGCGCACAGGCGATTACCGACGCCTTTATCAGGAAGCGGGCGGAAAGCGAATTGCCGCTGACGGAAAAAGACCTGACGTTGTTGCACCGCACGTTGATGCAAAACGTAATTTACGGTTACGACGTGCTGCCTTCCGCCGTGCATTTGACTGCGTCAACTTTGGCTCTGCTCGCGCCCGACGTGGCGTTTGTTCGCATGGGGTTGTTCGTTATGCCGTTGGGCATTGACCATGGCATCGCCCGTCTGGGAAGCCTGGATTTTCTTTCAACCAACGTCGTCAGAACCCAAATCGCTTTGGATTATTCGCAACTGGAAACCGTCCGCACAGGCGCGGGGTTTTCTTATTTAACGAACGCTGAGTTGCCGATGTTAGACCTGTGCGTGATGAACCCGCCGTTTGTTCGCAGCGTCGGCGGCAATCTTCTGTTCGGCTCGCTGCCTGATGAACGAGGAATGATGCAAAAAGAACTCAAGCTTCGAGTCGGCCAACTCGGAGCCAGTTCGACTGCGGGATTGGGGAGCGTCTTTGTCGCGTTGGCAGACCGTTGGTTGAAACCCAAAGGCCGATTGGCATTTGTTCTTCCGGCGGCGTTGGCTTCGGGCGAAGCCTGGGCCAGCACACGTGAATTGCTGGCCAATCGGTATCACCTGGAAACAGTGATTTCCAGCCACGATTCTTCGCGCCCAAATTTTTCAGAAAACACAGACCTTTCGGAACTGCTGTTCATTGCGCGAAAATTAGAGCCAAAAGAAAAGCCAGGCCGCACGACTTACATCAACCTTTGGCAAAACCCGCGCACGACCCACGAATCCATTGATCTTGAGTACAGATTGACTCGCGGAGACGCTTCCGGCGCAACCTGTACGGTCGAAGGCGAAGGCATTTCGACTATTCGCCGGTTTAGCAAAAAACTGGGCGAAAAATTTTCTATGCCTGCCGCGAAGGGGAAAGAAAATTGGACAGGGGCGCTGTTTGCTCAAACGGAATTGCTTCGCGTGTTTTGGGGACTTCAATTTGGCCAGCTTCGATTGCCTGCGGCGGACGTTTGCGACATCCCTTTGTGCGAGTTAGGCCTTTTGGGCGAGCTTGGTTATGACCGTCGCGATATTCACGACGCCTTTACAGTTTCAAAAGATGACTGGTCTCCTTACCCGGCTTTTTGGAGCCATGACTCCAAAAAGGTGAAGACTATCGCGCAAACTCCCAATGCCAATTTACTGGCAAGAACCAAAGCCGCGGAAGGAAGACGGCTCAAAAGCGCAAAAGATGTTTGGGCAAAAGCTGGGCGGATTCTTTTAGTAGAACGGCTTTGGCCAGTTACCCATCGTGTGTTGGCTGTGAGATTCGACAACAAGGCGCTTGGCAACACATGGTGGGCGTTCAACGCGGAGTCATTAACGGAAAAACAAGAGAAAGCATTGTTGCTTTGGTTGAATAGTTCTCTGTCATTGCTTTTGTATTTTGGCCACAGGGTCGTGACACGTAGCGCCTGGATGCAGATGAAAAAGCCAGCATGGAAATCCATGCCGGTTCTCGACGTGCGCTCGCTTTCGTCAAAGCAGCTTACTGCGCTTGCCAAGCAATACGATGCGCTTTCAGTTCAAGGTTTAGCGGCTCTCGCCCAACTCAAAACCGACCCGGTTCGAGTCAAGATTGATGCCGCCATCAGCCGTGCGCTAGGAACTCCAGACCTTGCTCCTGTCCGCGAACTTCTGGAACGCGAGCCGGGATTGAGCGCCTTGGACGTATCGCCAAAAGGCAAAAGCGTTGACGAAGATGACGAGGAATAGAGCGCCCATGCTTTTATCCAGATTCGAAGTATTAGCGCTGCTGCCGGACAAACCTGAAATCGAAGGTTTTCAAATAGTCGTGAATCCTTCGGGGCGGACGGTGTTGGAGGCTTGGAGGCAGGAATACGAAACCGTCGTGGATGGGTTGCCGGAAAAGTTTCATGCCAAATTGGCCTGGCACAAAAGCCGCGTTGATCTGGGCATTCTGATTTTCGTCCGCATCGGCGAAGACCCGAAAAAGCAGGTCAGCTTTTATCTGAAACCCGACCCTGAGAAAGTCAAAAAACGCTATCGCGTCAATCCATACAAGCCAAAGTCCAAGTCATAATCCCGGTTACTTGATCAACGGCCAGAAGTGAGGAATCAGCCAGAGCGCCAAAATTGCCAGGATCAAGTCGAGCACAATGCCCATTCTGATGAAATCCTTGAAGTTGTAACCGCCTGGACCATAAATCATCAGGCTTGTTTGATAACCGATCGGCATGGCGAATGCGGCGGAAGACCCAAACGTCACCGCCACCAGCAACGCCATCGGATTGATTCCCATTTGTGCCGCCACAGAAAACGCCATCGGGCCAAGCAGCGCAACAGTTCCGCTATTCGACATTAGTTCGGAAATAACGACCGAAACGATGAAGAATCCAAACAGCACCAGATAAGGGCCTGTGTATCCGCTCAAACCCGCCAGACCTTTGGCAAGGAATTCTGTCATCCCGGTTTTTTCCAGCGCCAAACCAAGCGCCAGTGATCCGGCGAGCAAAAACACGAGGCTCAAGTCAATTGCCTGATATGCTTCGCGCGGGCGCAAACATCCTGTCAACATCAACACTGCACATCCGGCGGTTGCCGCAGTGACAATCGGAGCCAGCCCGAATGAAACCACGACAATGACCGCAATCAATGTAGCCAAAGTCAGTATCAGTTTGCCTGTTCGCTGTTCGGCGTGGGACGGAGTGCCAATGACCAGAAAACCCTGAGTCTCGGCCAATGTCTTGATTGCGTCTGTCGTTCCTTCTACAACCAAAACATCACCCGCGTGCAATGGCAAGGTTGATGGTCGCCCTTGTAAATCGCCGCGTCGTCTTAATGCCAGAGCCACAGCGTCGAATCGTTCGGCGAATCGAACGGATTTCAACGTTTGCCCAATCAGCCCGGACGTTGTCAGTACGACAACTTCCGCCAGTAACAATTCCATGTCACTGCCGGTGTCTGCCTGATCGGTCTTGGTTATCGAACTTTGTTGGCCCGGTTTCAACGGCAATCTGATTTGGCTGGGGCGGTGTAATTCCAACCCTTCTTGTGCTGACAGCGCCAGCACCTTTTCCAATGAACCGCGCACTCGCAAAGAATCTTCCAAAGAAAACTGTAACCCGGATTGATTCAAGCGTAATGGCTTGCCTTGCCGGATGACGCCGGTCAATTCGACATCGTGATCGCGTTCAAAATTCGCCGCTGAGATTTCGCGGCCAATCCAGGGCGATTTAGTGGACAGCAGAATTTCTGCCAGATAATTGCCGGTACTTATCGGAGTGAATGATTCGCCAGGTTGATTGCTTGGTAAAAAGCGACGACCGATGAATAACATGTAAGCAAAGCCCGCGACCATCATTGGCCCGCCGACTTTGCCAAACTCGAACATTGAAAAACCGGACAGTCCCTGACTCAATGCAAATTCGTGAGCCACCAAGTTGGTCGAAGTGCCAACCAGCGTACACATGCCGCCAATTGTCGCCGCATGGGACATGGGCATCAGAATTCGTCCGGGGCTGGTCTGTGTGCGACGGCATACATCCAGCACGACTGGAATGAAGATCGCCACAGCAGCGGTGTTGTTGATGAAAGCGGAAAGCCCTCCAATCAACAGCATTATCACAATGGTCAGCAACAATTCCGATTTGCCGATTGGTTCCAGTACCCTCCGGGCGACAAGCGTCAAAACGCCTGTGCGTTCAATTGCCGCCGATAAAACCAGAACGGCGGCGACAGAAATTGTCGCCGGGTGGCTGAAACCTGAAAAGGCCTCGCCGGGAGTCAACACGCCAGTCACCAGCAAACCGAGCAAGGCTAAAAGCGCCGTCAAATCGGGAGGAATTGTTTCGCGGATAAAATTGTAGATCGCCAGTAAGAGGATCAGAATCGTGATGGCGGCTTTCAGTGTGGCAATGTTCAATGGAATATCAAGCATAAGGAGATTCCTTTAACGCTGCTTCAATGACGCGGTCGCGCCGAGCATACTTGGAATAACGACTGTGTGATTGATCTACACCACTTCGATTTATCCTGCTTTGTCGTCGAATAAGGATTGGGTCAAACTTTTCGTTCCTGTTCGTATGTGCAGGTCGCGTTGGGGAAACGGAATTTCTATACCGTTTTCTTTCAGCTTTTTGTGGATGGCGAAATTCAGGTCGCTGATGAATTGCCCTTTGCGATGCACAAGACTGGTGTTCCAGACCAGCAACTCGAAATTGAGACTGCTCTCGCCGAAGCTACGAAACCAGACTTTTGGCTGCGGCTCAGTCAACACATCGGCATTTTCACGTCCCACTTCAAGCAACAGTTCTTTCACCTTTTCCACGTCGCTTCCGTAAGCCACGCCAACCGGTAAGCGGAAACGCACGGTCGGATCGGTATAGCTCCAGTTGGTGATGTTGTCGGTGACGAATTTCGAATTGGGGATAATAATTGAGATATTGTCGTTGGTGACCACTGTTGTGCTTCGCGCGCCAATCTCCCTGACGTCTCCATCCACGTTGCCAACTTCTATACGGTCGCCGACCTTGATGGGGCGCTCGAATAGAATGATTAAGCCACTGATGAAATTGTTGGTGATGTTTTGCAGACCCAACCCGACGCCAATGCCGACAGCGCCAGCAAGGACATTTAGAGTCGTCAGATCAATCCCGACTGTTTGCGCCACTACCAGCAAGCCGATCAAGATTGTCAGATAACGGGCAATTGAACCGACCGCTTGCCGTGCGCCCAGATCAAGATTTGTTCTGATCAAAATGCGCTTTACTATCCAGGTGCGTAACTTGCCTGCCACATAAAAAAGCAGCGCCAATAACAAAATAAAATACACGAATGTCCACAACGAAATGACGGCTCCCCCTAATTTCAGCAATGGGTAATTCAGGATAGAGCTTAACCATTGTTGCCATACCTGCAATTTTTCCATCGTTTCTCCTGACTCGATAGAATTGTTGTTAAGGTTTGCTCGCCACTTGCAATTTAAGCAAGACGTTGCGTCCCGAGGCATGCTCTGGCGAAATAGTGAAATACGAACGGTCAAGTTGCGCCTCAGCAACCAGATATTCAATCACTGCATTGGCGCGCGCCTGAGCCAATTCGGCGGCTTCGGTTGATTCGTGCTGCGTGACAATCTCGACACGGCAATTCGGATGGGCCTGCAACACTTTTGCGACTTGTGACAGCAAATACAGATTGGCGGCGCTGAGCACGGCATTGTGGCGGAGAAAGTTGAGCGGGCCGAAGCTGACTGGCAGACGCTGAAAGATGACGGCCAGGGTCGGATCAGACAACCGTTCCCGCACGTCTTCGGTAATCAGAGCTTGTGCATCTATCGTGACATCGTTTTCGGCAAAATAATTGATGATTACCCGATTAGATTCCACGCCGCCAGTTACCACGCTGTAATCAACCAATTGAGCTGCGGGCGGAAATTTCAATCCGGCCAACGCAGTTTGCAAGCTTTGCCAATAATTCGCACGCAATTGCGCGACGGTCAGCGGAGCTTCGATTGTTTTTTCTTCGCGCGCTCTGGCGGCCAACATCCCGGCGGCAGTGGGGATTTCCAGCAACTGGATTTCAACCGAATCCAAAGGACGGTCCATACGTGCAGCAATCAAATGTGCAAACTCGCTTTTTTCTGTAGCTGTGTATGGTGTGCTGGTGAACACGCGCAGCGCCAAGGTCAATTTGCCGTTCGATTCGGAAATCAAAATTTGATCCAGTACCGAACGCTGTTCGCCATTTGGAAGTTCGGCAAAACCCTGCTGCCAGGAGCCGTTGGCAATCCGTCGAACGATATTTTCTCGCCGCTGTTGTTGGTACTGTTGTTTGAGTTGGCTGAATGACCGGCTGAGGGGAAATAAAATCAGCAACAAGGGGATCAGGATGACGAAAAATCGGCTTGGGAATCCACCAATCTGGCGAAGTTTGTCTGGGATGTGCAGACGTAATAACAAGGTTCGTTCCCAGTTTGTTTCAGAGTTTGTGAGCCTCCATTCGCGGATTTTTTCTTTGACTGGGGAAGCGTCAATACGCAGTGCCAGAAAAACAAGCATTGCTGTAAAGCTGATGGCGACAAGATTTGTTAGAAACAGCAGGCCGCCACCGCTTGCGACGCGGAATCCTTCTGCCATATTCAAGCTCAGGGCCAGCCCAATTCCATAACCGGCGACACATAAAGGCGGCATTAGCGCAACGGCAATTGCTACGCCCGGAATTGAAGTGACCACGCCTTCCGCTTTTTTGCAGGTGGCGATTGAACCGATGGCCCCCGAAAAAAGCGCTACAGCCAGATCAAGCGTGTTGGGTTGAGTGCGCGCCGCAATTTCGTCGGTCATTTCTTTGAATGGCAACAAGCCAACAAGTAGCACGGCAAAGCCGACTGCTGCCAGGCAACTGATAGACAGTTTGACGACACTTCTGAATCCGAGAATCAAATCACCGGCGGCCAGGGCTAAACCAGCCGAAAGAATCGGTCCCATCAAAGGAGAAATCAGCATTGCACCGATGATGACTGCCGGGCTGTTGAGCACCAATCCCAGAGTTGCAACACCCGCTGCAAAAAGAATTTGAAGCCAGTAGTTCGCATCAAACAGCGTCGCCGTTTCCGACAGGCCACGATATATTTCGAACTTGCGCTCGACCTCAATGCCCAGGCTTGCAGCAAAGCGATTGCGCCAGTGTCCAAAGATTGGGTTGGAAATCCGATCCATTATTACTCGCCGCCATTTCATTTTTAGATGGTGCCCAATGGTTCAGACTGGTTCGCCTGAACGTAGTTGACAACTTCTGCCAACGATTCCAAGGCTACAATCTGCGCAGCCGCACTTACATTTTTGGTTTTAGGTTGGAACGCAACCGACCAACCGGCATCGCGCAACATGCAAACATCATTTTCGCCATCACCTACAGCAAGAACTTTTTCTGGGTTGAGGTGCATTTTTTCTCGCACGTGCCGCAAAACATTGGCCTTGCAATGCGCGTGAAGCTGGCAACCGGAAGGATGAATCAATGCCGGAGCCAGCCGGACTTCACCAGTAGCTTTGCCGTCACGAAATTTCATCACGTTGGCGATACTGAAATCAGCAAAAACACGCCGCCGCACAGTTTCCGTGGCGATGAAATAGCTGTCTGAAACGATTCCGACGCGGTATCCGGCTTTTCTAAGTTCCACAATCACTTCGCTGGCCAAAGGCATTAGCGGAACACCACGCGCAATTTCGACAAACACGGATTGTGGAACTCCGGCAAATAATCGTGCGATCTGTCGCGTGCGTTCGTCAGCGTCTATATCGGGATTGTCCAAAAATTGATGTAAATCCTGTGTTCGACCGACATGGTTGGCTAGCTCTGTAACAAAGCGCCCGTCTACCAGTGTCCCGTCCATATCGAAGAGGGCGAGCTTTTCCGGCTTACCAATTTTTTGAAAGACGATGGATAGTTCGACTTGCATATGTCGTTCGACTTCGCGCACTTCACGAATAAAATTGGCTTGCAACCGTCCGTAAAGCGCGGCCCGTTCCAAGATCACCCGTGTCACCTGAGTCGCCATATCGCTCAGAGCATCAAGCGATTGACTGTCGTGCCCCAGATTGCCTATGTCTACTTCTGTCAAGCGCGCTCCGCTGACTGCCGCATCCAAAAACAATCCGACATCCACGCCATAATCGTTTTCGAAGTTCAATTGATTGAGTAAAGATTTGCGAGCCGCAATAATGCCGCCCAAGGGTTGTTCGAAATTAGCCAATTCGGGAAACAGGGTGCGAAGCAGCGGACGAGCCGTGAGCGTTGTAACACGCCCCGCTGATCGTTGAAATTTAGCTTTGACGAAATCGGCTTCATCCTGCAATAGGGGGGTAATCATCCGCCGGACCAGATCGCTCGCCAGCCCATGCAAATCTCCGTCAAGATAAAGGAGCAAGTCGTGTTGAGCTGCACGCATTCCATCTTCCATCGAAGCTCCTTTGCCTAATAATGTGCTGGTAATGACTTTGGCCCCGACTGCCTGCGCTATTTCCGGCGATCCGTCGGTCGAACCGTCATCTACCACAATCACTTCATCCACCGCTCCATCGCGACGAGCAAATTCAATCACCGAGGCAAGAGTTTTTGCCTCGTTCAGCACTGGAATGATTATTGTTACCATCGTTATCCTTTCTGTTCAGATACCGTCACCAAGCAAAGGCGACATTGTTTATGAAATCAGGAACAGTTGTGGCGCTTTCCCGAAATTCATTTGCCAAGTGTTCTCTTTACAGCCAAGGATGATTTATTTGTTGATTGTAGGTTGCAACTTAAACTAACACATCTTTTCGTCGGATGCGTAGCACGGCAATTTTGGTCGAGTGGTTGAATGGAGAGGGAGCGGGCAGTTTTGAAGCTACTCGCGTGGTTGCGTATCCAGTGAAGTCTTCGGCCACCGGAATCAATTCTTCGATTTCCATATACCCATCAGCGCACAACGTTTTCAGCATTTTCTGAAACTCTTTGCCGCTGACGAAGAGCGCGTTGTTGACGGCCACCAGTCGGCCTCCGTCGGCAATCAGCGGGCGGACTTTGTTAATCAATCGGTCGTAATTCTTGTTGGCGTCCACCATGCCTTTGCTGGTCGCTGCGAAAAACGGCGGATCGAGCAACACGCAATCGAACAACTCTCTGGCGCGAATCATTTTGCTGGCCAGCGGCCAGAAATCGCCAGTCTGAAAATCCTCTTTGCGAATCGGAAAGCCGTTCAGCGTGTACGAAGTCTTCGCCACGTTCAGAAACGTTCGGTTCAAATCCAGATGGACGACGCGCGCGGCTCCGGCGGCTTGAGCGGCTACGCCCAAACTGCCTGTGTAGGCGAAAGTGTTCAGGACTCGTTGGCCAGACAGGTTTTGCAAAATCCAGCTTCGCAAATTGCGTGTGTCCAGATAAAAACTGGCGTCGCGGTTCATCTGCAAAGCCAGCGAATACCAAACATCGTGTTCGCGGATTTTCGTCGCCAGCTTTTCGCCGGACAGCAAAACTCCATTTCGAGCTTCGGGAGTTTTCGCGTTGCGAGTTTTCAACAGCACGGCGCTGAGCGTCAGTGATTGGGGCAGGCGCGATTGATAAAACTCTTTGGCGGCAGCGATGACGGCTTTGCTTTCCGCAGGCGTTTCGGAGTAATCGTGCAAGACCAGAGTTTGCGCGTAAAGGTCAACAGCCAACGAAGGCCAGCCTTCGGTAAATCCGTTGAACAGTCGGAACGCTGCTTCGTGGCGAGCGTCGAAGAGAGAGGCACGGGCGGCTAAGGCATTAGCCAGCAATTCATGAAGCGATTCAATCATAAACCCATCTTATGCTTTCGACTGAAGAAACGCGATTCTCGCATCTTCATCTGCAAAACAATTCATGCTGCATTTGTTTCGACAGTGCTGACTTACCTCGATGACGCGCGCCACAGGCGAATCGTGCGGTCGCCGCTGGCCGAAGCCAGCGTTTTGCCGTCGGGCGAAAAGGCGACCCAGAGCACGTTGTCCTGATGGCCTTTCAGCGTGATGAGTTCCTGCCGGGTTGCCACATCCCACAGCTTGACAGTGTCGTCGTGACTGGCCGTCGCCAGTCGTCGCCCGTCCGGCGAAAAGGCTACGGAATAGACGTAATCCGAATGCGCTTCGAGCTGGGCGAATTGGCGTCGGGTGGCGACATTCCAAAAAATTGCCGTGCGGTCGGCGCTGCCCGAAACCAGCGTGCGGCCATCGGGCGAAAACGCCAGGCTGAAAATCTCCGCCTTGTGTCCGGCCATCGTCGCCAATTCCTGACCGGTTTCCAGGTTCCAGAGTTTCACCACGGAATCCACGCCGGCAGTCGCCAGCAATTTGCCATCCGGCGAAAACTCTGCCGCGCGGACTAAATCCTTGTGACCGATGAGCGAAGCGCGCACCTGGCCGGTCGCCGCGTCCAACAACTTCACGCCATAAGTCGGCAGGTTCTTATAAAACTCATCGTAGCCTGTAACAACCAGGCTGTGTCCGTCCGGCGAATATCTGACCGAATGAGCAACTTCCTTGAAAGGCTGGAAAGTCAGCAGCGGCTGGCCGGAAGCAGCATCCCAGACAATGACTTTGCCTTGCCTATCCGCCGACGCCACGCGCGTTCCGTTCGGCGAAAAGACTGCGGATTGAACTCGGAACGTGTGTCCGGCCAGCGTTTTCAATTCGCGTCCGGTCGCCGTGTCCCACAATTTAATTGTTTGATCGTCCGAAGCCGTCGCCAAGCGATTGCCGTCAGGTGAAAACACCGCCGCGTTCACTTCGTCCGTGTGGCCGCGCAGGTCGGTGAAAGGCTGAGCGGTTTCGGTCAAATCCCAGACTTTGGTGGTGTGGTCGTCGCTGGCCGTCGCCAAACTGCGCCCGTCCGGTGAAAACGCCAGCGAATAGACTCTTCCGCCGTGCCCGCGAATGGTTCTCAGTTCACGGCGCGTCGCCACGTCCCACAATTTGACCAGTCGGTCGTCGCTGGCCGAAGCCAGCGTTTTGCCGTCCGGCGAAAAGGCTACGGCTCGGACGAGTTGTTGATGCCCAGTCAACGCAGCCGCCTCGCGCCAGTTGGTGGTATCCCACAATTTGATTGTCAGGTCGTCGCCCGCGCTTGCCAACAGCTTGCCGTCAGGCGAAAAGGCGACGGAAAAAATGCGCTCTCGATGACCGTTCAGCGTCACCAGTTCTCGGCTCGGCGCTGGTTGGGCATTCATGTCTGAACAGCCGCCAATGAGCCAATCCGGAATCAAAACACCCTCTTGGTTGACCATTGGCCACCAGGTTCTGGAGCAGCGTTTCGTAATGCCGGGCAAATAATTGACAGGCGTTTTCCAAATTTTGACCAGACCATCGCTGCCGCCGGAAGCCAGCAATTGATTGTCGGCGGAAAACGCCAAGCCAGTGATGCCTCCGGTATGGCCATTGAGCGCAAGGTAGGTCAATTCGGGCGCGAGTTTGAACAAATGAACGTAAGAAGCGTGAGTGGAAAATGCCAGCCATTGACCGTTCGGTGAAAACGTCAATTTCAAAACCGCGTCGTCCGCGCCGTTCATTTTGGAAAGCAGCTTGCCGCTGTTCACATCCCAAAGCGCAATCACGTTGTCATCGCCGCCAGTGGCCAGAGCGTGCCCGTCGGGCGAAAACTCCACGGACAGAATTCGCTGCTTATGGAATTGAAGCGTGTTCAGCAACTGCCCGCTGGTCGCATCCCAAATTCGCGCCGTGCCGTCTTGATCGCCGGTTGCCAGCCGAGCGCCGTCCGGCGAAAAGGCTACGGCGCGGACTTCGTTCGGATGCGTCAGGCTATGCCGCAAGCTTTGGCGACACAATCCGCGCAGGTAATGCCACTCGAATCCGCGCAAATCCTCTTCGCCGGGTTGCGCCCCGCTTTGCCAGATGCCGCTTTCGACCAGTTGCTCAGTGCGGGCGACGTTGGCCGCGTCCCAGGCTTGCCCGGCCAGATTCATCTGCGCGGCGTACAGCAACCGGCGATTCAACCGAGCCTGCACTGTCGCTCGTCGGGCTTGCCAACTGGTGCCGACGATTCCAGCCAACAGCGTCAGCAAAATCATTGCAGCCGCCGCGACGGCCAGTTTATTGCGGCGAACGAACTTGGCCGTCAGATAGCCGAGCGAAATTGTCTGCGCCTGAATCGGTTGCCCGGCCAGATGCCGCCGAATGTCTTCGCGCAATTGTTCGACGCTGCGATAACGGCGCTGCGCGTCTTTGTGCAAAGCCATCAACACGATTCCATCCAGATCGCCGCGTAAATCCGAAGGATGAGGGATGAAGGATGAAGGATGAACCGAATCTTTTCTGCCCTGCTTCATCCGCCCGCCTTCCTCTTTCACCCCTTGTTTCAGGCGATGGCTGGGCGCTTCCGGTTCCTGTTCGCACACCACACGCACCAGTTCCGGCAACGAACGATCCTTGAACCGATAAGGTAATTGGCCGGTCAGCAGTTCGTACAAAATCACGCCCAGACTGTACACGTCGCTGGCGGTGGTGATGGTTTCGCCGCGCATTTGTTCGGGGCTGGCGTATTCCGGCGTCATCATCAGCGCGTTGGTGGTCGGCTGCATCGTGACAGCGTGGCGTGCCGGATCAAGCAATTTGGCGATGCCGAAATCCAGCAGTTTCACTTCACCCGTTTCCGTGACGAAGATGTTGCCGGGTTTCAAATCGCGGTGAATGACCAGATTTTGGTGAGCGAACTGAACGGCTTCGCAGATTTGTTGGAACAGCCGCAACCGTTCCGCAATCGAAAGTTTGTGCCGCTGGCAATATTCGGTGATCGGTTCGCCTGTGATGAATTCCATCACGAAAAAGGGCCAGCCTTCTTCCGAAGTGCCGCCGTCCAACAAGCGTGCGATGTTTGAATGGTTCAGATTGGCCAGGATTTGGCGTTCGCGGCGGAATCGGCGAGCAACTTCGGAATTGTTCAGCGCAGGCCACAACAATTTGACGGCGACTTTTTGGCGGTACTGGTCGTCCGCGCGAATGGCTTCGTACACGACGCCCATGCCTCCGCGACCGATTTCGCGCGTCAGTTGGTAATGGCCGAACATACGCCCGGCCATTGCGGCAACTTGGCGGTCGCGGATCAAATCGTCGGCGATGGATTCCGGCAGCGCATCGAAAAAGCCGCTCGCCTGATCGTGCGCCGCCAGCAAGGATTCCAGTTCACGGCGCAATTCCTGATCGTCGCCGCATTCCCGATCCAAAACTGCAGCGCGTTCCGCCGCTGGCAGTTCCATCAGCGAATCCAACAGTTCATCAATTTTCCGCCATTGCGGGGAAGTCATCGGGTTGGCCTCCGCTCATTGCGCGAAACAACCACGCGCGAGCTTTTAACCAGTCGCGTTTGATGGTGATTTCCGAAAGTCCCAAGACCACAGCCGTTTCTTCAAAACTCAATCCGCCGAAATACCGAAGCTCGACGATGCGGCTTTTGCGCTGGTCGAATTCCGCCAGCCGGTTGAGAGCACTGATCCAGTGCCAGTAAATCGAGCTTTCTGTTTTCCGCTGCAGGGGTGTTGGCGTTGATTTCTTCGTTGAGCGTAATGCGGATGACCTGGCCGCCACGTTTGGCTCGCTGGCGAGATCGCGCGTGGTCAACCAACAAATGGCGCATGATGTTTGCCGACACCGCGAAAAAGTGCGCGCGATTTTGCCAATCCACTTCCTGCTGATTGACCAGTTTCAAATACGCTTCGTTGACTAAATCCGCCGACTGCAACGAATGCCCATTGTCTTCGTGTTTCAGATACCGGCGCGCAATGCCTCGCAATTCGTCATACACCAGCGGCATCAATTGATTGAACGCCGCTTCGTTTCCGTTCCGCCAATCCAGCAAAAGTTGAGTGACCGATAGTTATGACATGAATTCTTGTGAGTTGCGTAGTCCGTTCACGAATGTTCACTGACCGAAGACGCGCCGGGTTATAGGAGCAGTTCACCAGTTCTGCTAACCGCCCCAAAAATTTTGTGTTTTCGATGATACGACTTTGCCTCCAATGTCGCTTTGTATGGTGACGAGATTTGCAGCTTGGAAGACGTTGCGGACTATTGTGGACGGCCAAATCGTCAACGGCATACAGGTTCGTTGAGCAATGACTGAAAGGTAGTGGCAGAAATCGCTGTCTCTATTTTTCCAGAAAAATTTTTGCAGGAGTGAGGCAATTTCCCAACAAGGCTCGTTCTAAACAGTGAGCAGATAAAGCTCCTCAGACAATCGCGCTTGGCCAAGCGCGTACCCTTTCCAGTCTGAGGCCAAACACCTGGCTAACTACTCGGCCAAAGAACAGTTAGCCTCAGCGCCTCTTGGTTAGGTGGCACGCCCACAAACCCAAGCAGGAAAGAAGGAGAAGCCATGAAGGTAAAAACGATCGCGACAATGACCATATTCATTGCAATGGCGCTATTGCTGACAGTCGCATTGCAGACAGTTGACGCACAGCGCCCAGCCGCACCTACGCCTAACGACAATACGGAGTTGGCAAGGCTGTTCGAGGAAGATCGAGCTGATCGTAAGCCTCCCGCCGGAAAATCCATTGAGTGGACAACCATTGCCGCGCGACATCGGGTGCGATTGGCGCGTGTGAAGGAGCTTTACGAACAGAATCGGTTGCAAACGGCTACTGATTATTCCCGCGCAGCTTTGTTGCTACAACAAGGTGATGGTTCAGAAGATCGCCAACTCGCGCGCAGGCTGAATCAGATTGCGGTAAGCAGAAGCGGCGGAACCGTCCAGCCTTTGCAGGCTGGCCCCGAACAGGATTGCGACGGTGCAATTCGCATATGCCAAAGACAGTATGTCCAGCCGGAATCGTATGTAGGTTTCGGAAATGTCCAGGAGGCCATCGGCACCTGTCTTTTAAGCGAGGAGACGAATTCGGTTTGGTATAAATTCACAGCGCAAACGAACGGCACGTTTGGCTTTACAATCAATACCCCGAACGACTACGACTTTTCGCTTTACGACATCACAACCGGCGGCTGCACAGGAGTGCCAGGTAGCACGCCAATCCGTAGCAACTATTCCGGCACGACGGGGAATACCGGGTTGGATGCAGCCAATGTGTCATCAGCGACAACACTGTGTAACAACGGCAGTGGAGCGCCAATAATGCCTGGGGTGAATGTAATTGCCGGTCATACATACGCGCTGCTCATCAACAACTACACTGGCGATTCGAACGGGTATACGCTCACATTCAGTGGCACAGCCTCTATCTTTGGTCCTGCTCCACCGGTCATCACTGGCCCGGGAACTACCTGCGCTTCGCCTGCAACATACTCGGTGCCGGATATTCCCGGAGTTACGTACCATTGGAGCATCACCAACGGCACGTTGACGAACATATCGAACACCAGTGCAACTGCCAATTGGAATTCAGCCGGCGGCGGCACAATTACAGTTGTTGCCGTCAATGAATGCGGTTGCGCCAGGAATACAATTGTGGTGCAGCCTTGCGAAAGTTTGTGCTGCCCCCGCGAGACGAGGGTTGGTTTACCACCGGATGGAGGTTTTGTGCATCAAGGTAGTGGCATCTACACGCTTACCCCTATCCTGACTGCTGTCCCTGGCAATTTCACCCGCGTGACGGCCACGATCATCAGCACTTCGGTAACAACTTCGCAATGCAACGGGGTGTCCGGCCCGGCAAACAGCTACGTTGTCAGTGCAGGCACAACAACAGGATTTACATCTTACCTGCCTATTCCCGACAGCCGCCAAGTGGTTTGGGATTCGGTGAGCAGCGGCGGGACTACGGTGAGCGGGCTGGGCTTTCCGTTCAATATACAATTTCCGCCGCCGCCGGGCTTTGGATGCAGTGACACTCTGAAATTCTGTGTGCAGTATACGCTTACTGACGCAGATTGCCGGACTTGCATAATTACCAGATGCTATTCATTCGGGCGACAAGGTGTGCCAAACAGATGACCAACGCCTTCGCCGGAAAGAATGCATTCTTCCGAGTAAGCATTCGGCGACTTGAGTTTGAAAAAAGAAAGAGGAGCAGCTCATCACTGCCCCTCTTTTTAGCCGTTGTTCTTTTGGAAGTCGGCCATGAACTCGACCAGTTTTTCCACGCCCGCTTTCGGGAAGGCGTTGTAGATCGAAGCGCGCAGGCCTCCGACCGAACGATGGCCTTTCAAACCGTCCAAACCGGCTGCGGTGGCTTCCTTGATGAATTTCTTTTCCAGGTCTTCGCTGGGCAAGCGGAAGGTGACGTTCATCAAGCTGCGGCAATCGGCTTCGGCGTGGCCGCGGTAGTAATTGTCCGAAGCGTCAATCGCCTTGTACAAAATCGCGGCTTTTTCCTGATTCATCGCCTGAACTTTTTCCAGCCCGCCGATGTCGTTCAGCGCCCATTTGAACACCAAGCCGCAAATGTAAATCGCAAAGCACGGCGGCGTGTTGTACATCGAACCGTTCTTGACCAGGTTCTTGTAATCCAGCGTAGCCGGTAAGTTTTCGGGAACGCGTTCCAGCAAATCTTCGCGGATGATGACGATGGTGGCTCCGGCGGGGCCTGCGTTTTTCTGTGCTCCGGCGTAAATCAAACCGTACTTGCTGACATCAATCGGGCGGCTGATGAAATCCGACGACATGTCGCACACCAGCGGCGCTCCGCCGAAATTCATGTCTTCCTGAAACTCTACGCCGAAAATCGTTTCGTTCGAGGTGTAATGAACATAGGCCGCGTTCGGATCGAGTTTGATCTCTTCGGATTTCGGCAGCCGGTTGAAATTGGTGTCGGCGGTCGTCGCGGCTTCGCGCACGGTACCGAGCTTTTTGGCTTCCTTGATCGCGCCTTGTCCCCAACTGCCGGTCAGCACGTAATCGGCAGAAGCGCCTTTCGGCAACAAGTTCATCGGAATCATCGTGAATTGCAGACTGGCTCCGCCCTGCAGAAACAGCACTTTGTAATTGTCTGGAATGCCAACCAGCTTTCGCAGATCGGCTTCGGCTTCGGCAATAACCTGTTCAAAAGCCGCCGAGCGGTGACTGATTTCCAGCACAGACATGCCTACGCCGGGCAGAGCGAACAAATCACGTTGAGCTTGTTTCAGCACCGGCTCCGGCAACACCGCCGGGCCTGCGCTGAAGTTAAAAATGCGTTCGGACATTTATTGATCTCCTGTTTGATAAAAATTATGACGAAACTCAGGCTGCTGCTTTTTCGGCAACTTCCATCCAGGCAGGCAAATGACTGCCATAAAGAACATCTGGATCCATGTCTGCGCCATTTGGCCAGACGATTGTCGCTAATTCCGGGTCTACTTTGACAGAGCAAAACATTTCGCGGCTTTGCCTGATCGGTTCAAAGATTGGGCCTCGTAACAACGGTTCAAGGTTTACAACCTTTAGTTCGCCGGTGCTGAATTCCAACCGAACCTGGAAATTTTCCAAAGGTGTTACGGAATGAATCAAAACCATATTCGCTATCTCCATTAATCCAAAGGCACAATTCTTTCGAGCGGTTTTCCGTTTCGAGCCAGTTCCCAATCGGCTCGCAACTCATCTCTGTGCAAAGCCGCCCACTCCATTGTCAGGTTCATGACTCGGCGTGGCAATTCTCCCTCGATGATTGCCAACGTTTCAATTGCCATTTGCGCTCGAAACTCGCCATAGGCCACGTGAAAGTGCGGCGGCGGATGATCGTTGTAATACATCGAAATGACAATTCCAAAAAATCGGCTGATGACTGGCATAGTTCAATTACAAAACAAGCAGATTGGCCTCGATCACATCGCCGTTGCCGGAGCGAATGCGATCCATGGTTTCCGGCTCCAGCGTGCCGTCGAGTTCGATGCGCGCAATCGCCGCTTCGGCTCCGGCGAAGACGATGTTTTCCATTTGCTGGACGTTGATGTTCGCCGCTTTGATTTCGTTCAGCACGTGAGCCAAAACGCCGGGGCGGTCTTTGTGGCGAACGACCAGTTTGTGCGTCGCCGGAGTTCGATCTGCCAGATTGACTACGTTCGGAACCGAGCCGGTTTCTTTGAACTCGCGGATGATGCGAACAGTTTCGGCGGCGATGGCTTCTTGCGCCTGATCGGTCGAAGCGCCAATGTGATGCGTGCCATACACGCCGGGCAGGTGGACGATGTCGTCGGTGAATTCGCCGGTCGCTGTCGCTGGTTCGTTGGCAAACACGTCCAGCCCAGCGCGGATGTGTTTGGTTTTGAGGGCTTGCGTCAGCGCGTCCTGATCCACAACTTCGGCGCGAGCCGTGTTGATGAAAATCGTGCCGGGTTTCATCACTTCAAAGATGTCGGCATTGATGAAGCTGCGCGTGTCCGGCGTCAGCGCCACATGCAAACTGATGATGTCGGCTTCGTGAACGAGTTCCAGAATCGTCTGGCGATACTGAATGCCAAGCTCTTCGGCTTTTTCCGGCGTCAGGTTTCGGCTCCAGCCGATGACGTTCAATCCAAACGCTTGAGCGCGGGTGATCATTTCGCGGCCAATCTGGCCGAGTCCAATTAACCCCAGCGTGCGGCCTTTCAGTCCGGCGGCTTTGCCGAATTCTTTTTTGTTCCATTTGCCCGCGCGCAACTCGGCAACGTTGTCAGCAATGCGGCGATCCAGCGCCAAGATCAGCGCGAAAGCCAATTCAGCAACGGCAACCGAATTTTTGCCCGGACAGTTGCTGACGTAAATGCCGCGCGCCGAAGCCGCTTTGACATCAATCGTGTTGAACCCGGCTCCGGCGCGAACGACCAGCCGCAGCTTGCCCGCGTCCAGCGCGGCTTCGTTGACCTTGGTCGAACGCACAACCAGCACATCGGCTTCGGTGTCACGGATGGCCGCCGTCAGCGCGTCATCTTTCAGGTCGGGATTGCTGATGACTTCACAGCCAATGGCTTTTAGTCCGTCAATCCCGCTTTGCTCGAATTTGTCAGCGATCAGAACTTTCATGGAAGTAGACAAAAGACAGTAGACAGAAGGCAGTAGGTGTAGGCAGTAGTTGGCTCGCCTCTACTGTCTACTGACTACTGTCTTCTGTCTACTCAGATTAAATGACTCAACAATCCATCCCGCAACTTCGGCTCAAACCATGTGGATTTCGGCGGCATGATTTCGCCCGCGTCAGAAATTTCCATCAGTTCGTCCAGCGAAGTCGGGAACATTGAAAAGGCGACGGCGGCTTTGCCTTCATTGACCAATCGTTCCAATTCGCGCGCGCCGCGAATGCCGCCGATGAAATCAATGCGTTTGTCGGTGCGCGGGTCTTGCACGCCCAGCACCGGAGCCAGCAGCAAATCCTGCAACACGCTGACATCCAATCGGTCTGTGATTTTCATTCGTTTGGTGACATCGGTGCGGAGCTTCAAGCCGTACCAATGCCCGTCCAGATACATCGCAAAGCGATTGTGTTTGCGTGGCACGGGATCAACGTCCGGGCGGACTTCAAATTCGCGCTCGACCTCTTTCAGGAAGTCTTGCGGCGAATAACCGTTCAAATCCTTGACCGCTCGGTTGTAAGCCAGAATGCGGACTTGATCGGATGGGAACAGCACGCACTGGAAAAAGTTGTATTCCTCGTCGCCGGTGTGAGCCGGATTTTGAGCGTGCAAATCGGCGCGAGCGCGGCTGGCGCTTTTGGCTCTGTGATGACCGTCGGCGATGTACAGATTCGGAACCTGGCCAAAGGCGGCAATCAATTCCGCGTTGCGTTCGGTCGGCACAGCCCAAATTGTGTGAGCGACTCCGTCGGCGGCGACGAAATCAAACAGCGGCGGAGTCCGAATCAATTCATTCGCCAACCCGTTGACCTCATCGTTCGGGCGATAAGTCAAAAAGACCGGGCCGGTTTGCGCTCGAATCGTCAGCATGTGTTTGGTGCGGTCGTTTTCTTTGTCCGGGCGGGTCTTTTCGTGTTTCAGAATGATGTTGTTGTCGTATTCGTCCACCGAACAGCAGGCGACCAATCCGATTTGAGTTCGTTCGCCCATTCGCAGCGCGTAAAAATAAAAGCTGGGTTCGTCTTCGATCACCAGCGGCGCAGCAGCAATCAGCCGGTCGAAATTCGCGGCGGCTTTGGCGTACACGGCGTCGGAGTAAATATCCGTTCCCGCTGGCATTTCGATTTCAGGCCGCGACACGCGCAAGAAGCTCAAAGCATTGTCACCGGCCAACGCGGCGGCTTCTTCGGTGCTGACGACATCGTAAGGGACTGCGGAAACATCCGCCGCCTGGGTTGGCAACGGGCGCAGCGCGCGAAACGGTTTGACTGTGGACACGTAAGAACTCTCCTTGGGTGAATGAAAATGACAGGTTGAATTGAGATGGGATTCTACAACGCGAGCGCGGATTTGCAATTGGAGCGCGGACGTCCACGTCCGCTGCCGGTTCGCGGACGTTATCGTCCGCCGCTGGAGCGCGGATTTGCAATCCGCTGCCGGTCCGCGGACGTTATCGTCCGCCAGTCATTCTTTAGCGAAGT
>JANRKX010000132.1:0-4656 GCA_033763255.1 Acidobacteriota bacterium
CGATAGTTTGTTGACGAGCATGAAAATCAACACCGCAATATACTGTCATTGGTGCCTCCTTTCGACTGTGCGTTTTTTTGTCACAGCGAGTGTAATACTCGCCGCACTAAGGAGGCACTGTTTTCATTACATCAGTGGTGAGCGTAGCGTAACCACCGGAAACAATGGCAAAAGACCGCCAAGCCCTGAAAGGGCGCCGGACGGAACTTCGGTCAATCGCCCTTTCAGGGCTGGAAACTAAATGTCGCTACGTTCCGGTGGTTTCGCAGAGCCTCCACCACCGGCTAATATCCACAGCCCTTTCAGGGCAAAAGGCAAAAAACGCTAGGTGCGAAAAATGTGGGTAAAGGCAAGGTTAATCGCCTCCCCTACTCGTCAAAGCCGCGGTGATACATTTAACTTACGGCGCAAAGTAACCGGACAGATCAATCACCAGATGAGTCGTTCCTGAAGCGTACAGCTTGAAAGCTCCGTCCGTTCCCAGACCGACCACAAAATGGCGATTGGCGATTTGCCCTGTGGCGAAATTCGATGTCGCCACCAACGGACGAGAAACGTTGCTCGGCCACAAAGTCAAAAATCCTGCTGACGGATTCACCGTGGTTACGTTGCCCAAAACTGCCTGAGCATTGTTGGCAATGATTTGGCCGTTACAGGTTACGCGCGCTTGCTGAGTGTATTCGACGCCAGCGTTGAACGCCGCTCCGGGAGTGAAGCAGGCCGGTTGACCTGCGCGCGAATCCAGCAACCTTACAGGGCTTCCCAATGAATAAAACAGCAAACCCTGCCCGTTCACGTCGTTGGCTTCCGTGCTGAAATATCCCAACACGTCCATCACTATGTGCGTTGTCGAAGAACTGAATATCTTGAATGCGCCATCCGTCCCCAATCCAACCGTGAACGGCGTGTTGACGATGTCTCCGCCCACATAATTTCCGTTCGATACCAACGGCTGAGTCGCATTGCTGGGAAACAGTGTGATGTAACCCGCCGATGCCGGCGTCACGACGGTAGCGTTGCCGACCAGAGCCTGAGCCGCAGCCGGAATCGTTACGCCGTTGCAAGTCACTCTGCCCTGTTGAGTGCGACTGGTTCCGCCATTGATTGGCGCTCCCGGCGTATCGCATCCCGGTTGCCCGGCGCGAGTTTCCAACAAACGAATCGGTTGCGGCAGCGGATGAAAATACAAACCGCCTGCCTGTGGTGGAGCGTAATACCCCGACACATCCACCACGACTTCAGTCGTCGCAGAAGCGTAAATTTTGAAAGCGCCATCCGATCCCAATCCGACGGTGAATACATTGTTGACGATTTCTCCGGCAGCGAAATTGGAGCTGGCAACTAGAGGTCTGGTGGCGTTGCTGGGGAACAGGGTCAAAAATCCTGCACTGGGCGGGACGGGCGTGATATTTCCAGTCACGGCAACAGCATTGGCAGGAATTGTCACGCCATCGCAGGTTCGCCGAGCCAATTGAGTGCGTTCAGTTCCTGCGAAAATCGGCTGTCCGGGCGCATCGCATCCGGGTTGACCGGCTCTGGTATCAAGCAAGCGAACCGGTTTCGGCAACGGATAAAACATCAATCCCACGGCATTGACGGTCACCGAATAAGCTCGCGTTCCTGTGCAGCCATTGGCGTCGGCGGCTTGAATCGTGAAGGAATAAATTCCCGCAGCCGACAAGGTGCCGCTCAGCGAACCGCCTGAAGACAAATTCAATCCCGGCGGCAAAGTTCCCGACAAAACAGAAAACGTATATGACGGATTCCCGCCTGTAGCCGTAATCGTCTGGCTGTAATTATCACCAACCGTTCCGCCCGACAACGATGAAGGATTGACCGTAATCGTCGAACAGTTGGTGGCTTGCATCACAGTAAAAGTTTGCCCGGCAATCGTCATCGTTCCATTGCGAGCTACGCCACCGTTGGCTGCCACAGTGAACTGTACAGTGCCGTTGCCATTGCCCGGAGTTCCGCTGTTGATTGTCACCCACCCAACGTTGCTGGTTGCCGTCCACGCGCAGCCGTTCGGAGCAGTCACGTTGACCGACCCGTTGCCGCCTGCTGCCGAAAAATTCTGCGAAGTCGAACCAAGCGAATAACTGCAACTGCCGCCTTGCACGGTGAAATTGACGCCGGAAATGTCGAAGAAGATATTTCCAACCGCTTCGACTTTGACGCGCGCTGTTGATGTATTCAGTCCAACCGGAGCGATGATTGTTTCGCTGCCATCGTTTGGCGTGCTGGCCGCCAACACGTGCGGAAATGTGTTGCCACCATCGGTCGAAAGCGAAATTTTCACGTTGGAGCAATTCACCGGCGCAGCGTTCGTCCCCGCCACCGACCACGTTACAATTTGATTCGTTCCGCCTGACCAGTTCACAGCCGATTCAGGCGCAGTCACTGCAAACGGCCCTGCGCCCGACGCAACCTGAAGCTGAACATCATCCGTGTTTACGCCTCCGCGCTGATCGCGGATCGTGACGCGGAAATTCAGCGTTCGACCGATGCGAGGCAACTCTTCGGCGGTGCGAAGCCCGTTGCCGTCAACATCCGGCGGATTGTTGGCGTTGTTCAAAATGTAAGTCAGGCTGGGAAACGTACGAGAAGCCGAAGCCAAAGGCGAGAACGGGCGAAAGATCGGTCGCGTCGAAGCCGACGAATCTCCGCTGTCGTCGTATGGTGGATTGCCGTAATCGTTTCCACCTGCATCGTACTGTTCCCAGATGTATCGCAGATTCGGCACATCGCCAGCGTCGGCATCGCTGCCAGTCGCGCTCAATGTAAAAGGAGTGTTTTTCGGAATAGTGAAATCCGTTCCGCCATTCACCGTTGGAACGTTGTTGCCGGTCGCAGATGTTTGCGCGCAAAGCCCGCTGGCTCCCAGATAGTTGGTGATCGAATCGAAGCTTTTGGCGTGAAAGCGTAAATCACGATCAAGAGTGATGTTGTCCGAACCACAAACTCCTGCATACGACATAATCGTGGAGCCGCTGCCGGATTCGTAAGCCGAACCCGCTGAACGATTGCTGCCACCACAAAAACCTGTTGTCCCGTTATAACTGTGTTGCGCGCCGAATTGATGACCGAGTTCGTGCGCCCACAAACCGACATACGTGCTATTGCCCAACGCGCCGCCCATCAAACTGACGCCTCCGCCTTTCAACGCGCCAAGTCCATCTGCCAAATCCTGATTGCTGCACGCCACGCCGATATAAGCGACGCCTGAACCGCCAATTCCCAATACATGACCGATGTCATAATTCGCCACGCCAATCTGATTTCGCAGCGTAGACCTGACCTGCCCCAACATCGCAATTCCATCGCCATTGGTGAACGGATCGGGTTCAGCGGTATACACCACCAAATTGTTGTTTCCGATCAGGTTCATTCGCACTGCCAGTTCTTTTTCGTAAATTGTATTGACAGCGTTCAGCCACGTGTTGATCGAAGCAATCGTCTGTCCAACATCTCCGCCGCCGAATTGCGCGCTGTATTCCGAAGTGGCGGCAATGGCGATGCGATACATCCGCAATGTGCCGCCCACTGAATTGTTGACCGCCATTTGGCCGTTCGTTTCGCGAAAGATGATTTTGCTGTCGTCCGCTTCGCAACGTAATTTGTCGGTCAAAGCGTTCGCTTTTGAACTGGCGTAAATCGTTTTGTCATTTGCCGACGGCAACACGCTAAACGATTCGCTGCCATCCAACACCAAGGCGTGAAAACCGAGTGGCGAAACATCCGCGCGCATCGTCGCCGATGGATTTTCAATTCCCTGCCCTCGATAACTTTTGATTTCCGGGTAACGCTCCGCCAGCGGCCATTCCAAAATCGGCGATTCCTGAATGACAAACTGCGCCAACTTCCCATTCGGCATCGGCAAATTCAGCACAGCCGTGCTGTCCGCCAATTCGCTGTCGAATTCCATCGGCGCATTGGCCAATACTTTTCGCAATGCTTCCGCATTCAATTTGAAAAGTCGCTCCCGCTCGTTGTCTTTATCAGCCAGCACAGAATCAGCGGCTAGTTCATGCCACAACTCTTCCTGAGCAATCGCCCTTAATTGGTGAGGCTGTAACCCAACAGTAACCAACCATAAACCGGCCAGTACCAAACCAGTCATTAATCCAAAGTATAAAATTTGTTTTCGCGGATGTTTTTTCATAACTCAAGTTCTCGAAAGTAAGCCCAGCCAAGCAACCTTACTTGCTGGAAAATTCTTTGCCGGTGACGAAACAAACCGTCGCCTGCTCTGAAATCAGGTTTTGAGAGACAGTATTTGCGCGATGGCGATTTGGCGGGCACACCATCGCAAAGCCTTTGACAGGGGAAACAGGAGGAGTTGGCGTAGAGCAACCAACCAAATGAACTTTAAGAATTCGGGGATGGGCGATCCGTTTTTTCAACGGATTCTGTGTATCAGTGAACGAGAGCGAGTCTAATGTCGGGTACTAAGACCGTCAATATAGTTATCTCGTTTCTTTTCAGAAAATAACACGCAATGGCTTGATCTCGCCGGAGCGCGGATTTGCAATTGGAGCGCGGACGTCCACGTCCGCTGCCGGTTCGCGGACGTTATCGTCCGCCGCTGGAGCGCGGATTTGCAATCCGCTGCCGGTCCGCGGACGTTATCGTCCGCCAGTCATTCTTTAGCGAAGT
>JANRKX010000133.1:0-33991 GCA_033763255.1 Acidobacteriota bacterium
TTTGTCAATCAACTGGCTACCAAAAAAACTGCTTTTCGGCAGAGATCAATAAGTGTTGCCATTTTTCGCTTGACGCCAGCACTGTTTTCATAGACGGCTAATATCCACAGCCCTTTCAGGGCAAAAGGCAAAAATCGCTAATTGCGAAAAATGTGGGTAATGGCAAGCTTGAAAAATTGTCCACGCCGTTGGCGGGTTCAGTTCTGGGAAAGCGAATTCCCAGAAGCGGACAGGACTAGCAATTCACCCGAACCAAAGAAATTCATAACTGCTGCAATTCGGTCAGTTACCCAGCCAGAAGCCATTGGCACGGAAATTGGCTAAGCGGTATTTGCTCGAAACGTATTTTTGGCACTCATTCGGAGTTTTGGAGGGGACTTTTATGGATAAACCTCGTGAAAAATCAGTCGCACGGAATCGGAAAATTCGCCGCGTGGTGTACATCATTCTGGCGCTGGGCGCGGTTGGAGCGATCAGCGTGGTGCTGGCTCGGCTGAAACCCGCTGCCCAGACTGTCGAACGCGCCACAGTCATCATTGACACCGTCAAACGTGGAGAAATGGTTCGACAGGTGAATGGATTGGGAACTTTAGTCCCTGAAGAAATCGTTTGGATTCCCGCAATCACCAGCGGACGAGTGGATAAACGATTGGTGCAGCCCGGAACCACAGTGTCGCCCGACACCGTCATTTTCGAGTTGAGCAATCAGGAATTGCAGCAGCAATTGCAAGACGCCGAATTGCAGTTCAAATCCGCCGAAGCTGAATTCACCAACAAAAAAGTCGAATTGGAAACTCAATTGCTGAACCAGCGCGCTTCAGCGGCGACGGTCGAGGCCGATTACCAGTCGGCCAAGCTGGAAGCCGATTCTTACGCTCAATTGACGAAAGAAGGTTTGTATTCCGAATTGCAGTACAAACAGAAACAAACCAAAGCCAACGAACTGGCTACGCGCAACGAACTGGAAAAGAAGCGCATTTCCATGACGACCGAAGCGATGAAAACGCAGTTGGCGGTCAGCCAATCCACGCTGGATCAGCGCCGCGCTTTGGTGGAATTGCGCCGCAAACAAGTGGCCGATTTGCGCGTTCGCGCAGGCATGCACGGCGTATTACAGCAATTGGCGGTCGAAGTCGGTCAGCAAGTCACGCCCGGAACCAATCTGGCTCGCGTGTCCGATCCGACACGGTTGAAAGCTCAGGTGCGAATCGCCGAAACGCAGCTCAAAGACATGCGAATCGGATTGCCCGCGACGATTGACACGCGCAACGGCATCATTCCCGGTCGCGTGATCCGCGTTGATCCGGCGGCGCAAAACGGAACCGTGACTGTTGACGTTTCGCTGGACGCGGCGTTGCCGCCGGGTGCTCGCCCGGACATGAGCGTTGACGGCAGAATTGAACTCGAACGATTGGAAAACGTGCTTTACATCCAGCGCCCGACTTTTGGCCAGGAAAACAGCACAATCAAACTCTTCAAGCTGGAAGCAGACGACCAGCACGCCGAATCCGTCGCCATCGAAATTGGCCGTGTTTCGGTGACAACGGTCGAAATCGTCAAAGGATTGAAAGTCGGCGACAAAATCATCGTTTCCGACACCTCGCAGTTAGGCGATAACGTCACTCGAATACGATTGAATTGATCTTGGTAGTTGGTAATTGGTGGTTGGAATTCAGATTTCCAATCACCAACCACCAGTAACCAGCCACTAACCACCTCGAAGGAGAAAAATAATGAGCGAACCACTGTTGCGCCTGGATTCCGTAACCAAGGTTTTTTACACCGACGAAGTAGAAACCCACGCTTTATCGGGAATTCATCTGGAAATTGGCAAAGGCGAGTATGTTTCCATCGCCGGGCCTTCGGGCTGCGGCAAATCTACGTTGCTTTCGATTCTGGGCTTGCTGGATTCGCCCAGCGACGGCGGCTACAGCCTGAACGGCAAACCGGTTCAAGGGCTTTCCCTTTCCGACCGCGCCCGCATCCGCAACCGCGAAATCGGATTCATCTTCCAGAGCTTCAATTTGATCGGCGACCTGACCGTTTATGAAAACGTCGAACTGCCGCTGACTTATCGCGGCATGAGCAGCGCCGAACGCAAACAACGAGTCAACGCCGCGCTGGAAAAAGTCGGCATGGCTCACAGAGCCAAGCATTTGCCTTCGCAACTTTCCGGCGGTCAGCAACAGCGCGTAGCCGTTGCCCGCGCCGTCGTCGGCGACCCGTTGATTTTGCTGGCTGACGAACCGACCGGAAACCTGGATTCGGTCAACGGCGATGCGGTGATGGAATTGCTGCGCGAACTTCATCGCAACGGAGCGACCATTTGCATGGTCACACACGACCAGAGATTCGCTCGCCACGCCGACCGTTCGATTCATTTGTTCGACGGTCGCGTCGTTGAAGAAGAATCCGGCGCGCATTGATCCGGTCTGAACTGAAACTCAAAAAATGAGGAAATCCGGTAAGGCAGGCTCAAGCCTGCCTTACTTTTTGATCTTGGCCAATTGATTTGATAGGCGGTGAAAATGGCTGTGGCGTTTTTCGGCAAAAACTGTGATGCGGCAATTTCGTAAGAAACTCTGAAAACCTTTACTTCAGCCGTTCCAATCTGCCTTTACGGCGAACGATATTCTTGTAATCCCACTGAATTTCACGAGCCTCCGATAACCACTTGCTCAACAGCACTGTGTCTACTTGCTCTGAAGTCATATATCTCGCTTCTGCCGCCTTGAATTTCCCCTCTTTTTCCAGACCGGGAGTTTCAAAAGACTGGCCACTCCAGAAAAGCAGACGAACGTAGTTTTTGAGTTTGCTGTACCCGACAATGGGATTGCCATCCAGAAACCAGACCGGATGCGCGTGCCAAACCTTGTTTTCGGCTTCCGGCAAACCGCGCTCGATCTCCGTTGCCAGCAGATCACAGATTTGGCGATCGCTGGCAGCCTGGGATGCGTTGTAATTTTTCGTATCAGTATGCATATTCCTCACGCTCATTAAGCGCTCACGCTTCCGCAGGTTTGCGCAAAATCTTGTCCATTGTTTTTCCTTTCGCCAACTCGTCAATCAGCTTATCCAGGTAGCGAACCTCCCGCATCAGAGGGTCTTCGATCTCTTCAATTCGGACACCACAAATCACCCCTTTGACCAACGCGCGAGAAGGATTCAGTCGTGGAGCATCCGCAAAAAATGTTTCAAAGTCGGTTTTGTTTTTCAGTTGTTCTTCAAGTCCCTGCTGACTGTAGCCGGTGAGCCAGCGAATGATTTCATCCACTTCGGCTTTCGTGCGCCCTTTTTTCTCTGCCTTTGCCAGATAGTGCGGATAAACGCTTGCGACGCTCATTGTATAGATTCGATGTTTTGCCATGATTCTTCTTTCGGCCTAACAATTCGTTCACCGGGCGTGGCCGTGTGACCGTCATCTGCGCACCGCCAGACGGCCACGCTCCGGTGCAATGACTGTTCGACATTGCGTGGGGCAGGCAACCTATTTCAATTTGAAACATTTCTCTTTGGTGTCCCAGAAAAGCCGTTCACGATTGGCTTTCCATATTTTGCCCCATTTTTCTTTTATCGTCTTCCGCCCGTGTTGCCGCACATATTGGCGCAGAACTGCCTCGGCGGAATCGGATTTATTTTTTCGGTTCAGCATTTTATCCCACGAGACGTTAGGAAGTGTCGTTCGTGTCCAAGAGGCATCGGTAAAAAAGTCGGTCAAGATTATCAAGGCCAGATCGCCAACTGTCACTTTTGCCCAATAATCCATGACGTGATGCGGGATGACAGTTTCATCGTCTAATTTTTCAATTAACCGGGGAATCGCCTGTGTTTGCAAGGCAATTAACCGATCCACCATTTCGATTTGATTATAGTCCTTGTCTTGTACCCGTCCTTTGCCAGCAATATTTTGTATTTGTCGTAAATCAATGGGTCGCTGGTTGACTGTTGGCTGTGCCGTTTTGCGCTGGTTATTTCCGCAAACCGATAAAGTCACAATGAAAAGTAAAAATAAAGTGAATTTCATACCGCTCGGTTTACAGGATGATGTCGAACATGAATTAGACCGCCTTCGGCCTTTCCGATAATGGAAACATGTTTCCGATAGTGGAAACTACTTTCTGATAGTGGAAAGGTCGGCTTGCTTTCCATTATCAGAAACTTTTTCCTGAGTGAGCCGATCCATCAACCCAAGCCGGACGACTTCGTCATAGCGGATTTCCCAAACTCTGCGGTTGTAATTCCATTTACCGTCATCAGATTGTCGTCTGTTTGGTTGTTGATACGGCTTTGTCGCGTGACGCGGCGGAGTATAGTTTCGCTTGGTTGGCGGCGCAATGTTTTCCCTGACAAATCGGACGGCGTTGCGGTATGGTTGCTGCCGACTGATTCGTGATTTGATGCGGTACGGGGAGCGTAAGCGACCTGAGTTTTTCTGGAAAGGCGCTTTGAGCAAGGCTCAGGTCGCTTACGCTCCCCGTACCGCAATACTGGCAGAGCAGTTACCTCCAAGCCAAAAAACCTTTTCGGGAGAAGAAAACTGATGAAAAAGATTTGCTTGATGATTTCGTTGCTTGTTCTGATCAGCGGTTTGGCGATGGGTTCGGCAATCGCTGCCGACGAACCGATGTTGGTGAGCGCCGATTGGCTGGCCAAACACATTGACGACAAAAATCTGGTGCTGCTGCACGTCGGCGACAAAAAAGAATTCGACGCCGGTCACATTCCCGGCGCGCAATTCGTTCAGCGCGGCGATTTTTCCACGCCTCCGGGTGAAGGCAAATTGATTCTGCAATTGCCGCCCGTCGAACAACTGAAAGCCTCGTTTGAAAAATTCGGCGTGTCGGACAATTCGCGCATTGTCATTTATTTCAGCAACAGACAGATCACTCCGGCGGCGCGCGTGTATCTGACGCTGGATTATCTGGGCTTGGGCGGCAGAACTTCGATGCTGGACGGCGGCGTGGACGAATGGACGAAACTCGGCAAATCGCTGACCACCGAAGTCAAAACTCCTGCGCCGGGCAAATTCACTCCGCGTCCGAATCCGAAGCTGATTGCCGAAGCCGCGTGGTTGAAAGACAACCTGACGAGTCCGAAAGTCGCGGTCATTGATTCGCGTTTGCCGAACTTTTATTCCGGCAAAGATAACGCCGGAATGCCGCGCGCCGGTCATCTGCCCGGAGCAAAGAATCTGCCCTTTCCGACGCTGGCGATCAGCGACACGGATTTGAAGTTGAAAGACCTGACGACACTGCGCAAGCTGTATCAGGAAGCCGGAGCCGACAAAGGCAAGACCGTCGTCACTTATTGCCACATCGGCCAGCAAGCCAGCCTGGGCTATTTCGTCGCCAAGATGCTGGGGTACGACGCCAAAATGTACGACGGTTCGTTCGATGAATGGAGCCGCAACGCGGATTGGCCGATTGAAGTGGTGAAGCAGTAGGTCATTTGGAGTGCGGTGGCTCGACACCGCTTTGCGTTCGCAGTGATAGTTCCGATTGCAACAAGTGCCTTTCCAGTAAGCAAAGCTGCGTCAGGACGCAGCATTCCAAAGCTTCAGCGGCGGATTTGAAATGTGCGCGGCTCGGCGGTGACTGGCAACAGGATTTTGCTGGCTCCGGCGGCGTCGCGCACGGCAAAGACTTGAGCGAAATGCTCACCGGCTGGCAATTTGAACGAATCAAGTGCGAAGCTGAATCCGTGATTGGGTCGAGCGGTCGCTCCTGCCGAAACCAAATCTTCTCGCCGGTCATCGGCCAAGCGGCTGGCGACGAATTTCCCGTCAATGAACAACTGCACTTCCAGCGGCGTGTCCGGCAATCGAGGATCGTTCACCCAGCCGGAAATCTGCGACTGATCGGCGACATCAATCGCTCCGCGCAACTGCGGGCTGAAGGTCGTAAACGCTGCCAGCGAAGCGACTACGCAAACCAACGCCACTTCGACAAACGATTTGGCGATGATCGCGCGCAGCAGTTTTGTAGCGGTTGAATCCGGATTCACACTTACTCAAGCAAAACAAAAGAGATGACGGAACAAACGGAAATAACTGAAAAGACGGAAAAGAATTTACGGGCAAATTGCTTTCCGTAAATTCCGTTTGTTCCGTAATTTCCCGACCGTTTCATCGGAGGTTATCCCTGACCCAGAATCATCTTGTGCGCCATCGCCGCCAACGCAGCAACGCGTTTGTCGAAATCGGCGAAGCGTTTGTCCTGCGTTTGGCCAACGTGATAGCGGTAATAAATCTGCTGGATGACCACCGCCAGTTTGAACACAGCGAAGATGTGGTAATAGCCGATGTTCGACACATCGCGGCCAGACCGCGCAGCATATCGTTCGATGATTTCCGCGCGTGTCATCCAGCCGGGCAACATCGTCACGCTGCGCAAACTGTCGGCGAACAATTCTTCGTCGTCGGCTTGCGGCCAGTAACAAAGCAACAACCCCAGATCAATCAGCGGATCGCCGACCGTACACATTTCCCAATCCAGAATCGCCACCAACCGCGAAGGGTCTGCGGCGTCCAGCATCAAATTGTCCAATTTGTAATCGTTGTGAACCAGCGTGTGTTGCGCGGGTTCGGCGGGCAATCGTTCCAACAACCATGCGCGGGCTTCGGTCATTTCGGTGAGTTCGGAAGTTTTCGACCGTTCCCAGCGATTCGCCCAGCCTTCGACTTGTCGTTTGACGAAACCAACCGGCTTTCCAATCGCCGCCAACCCCGTCGCGTGAATATCCACTGCGTGCAAATCGGCCAGCGTGTCTACCAGGCTTTCGCTGATTTTGTGGCGCAACGTCAGATTGTCGCCAATTTCCGGCGGAACGGTTTGCCGGACGACGATTCCTCGGCGACGTTCCATCAAGTAAAACGGCGCGCCAATGACTTCGGTGTCTTCGCACAGCAGATATGGCTTCGGAGCCAGTTTGAAATGCGGATGAATCGCCGCCAGCAACCGAAATTCACGCGGCATGTCGTGCGCCGTCGGAGCCACGGGGCCAAACGGAGGCCGCCGCATGACGAATTCCAGGCCGCCGAATCGCACGCAATAGGTCAGATTGGAATGTCCGCCGGGAAATTGTTCGACTTCGAATTTGGCGTTGGGATCGAATTGCTCGCCACCTAACCGTGAAGGCAGATGTTCGTGCAGATAAGCTTCGAGCGCCGCCCAGTTCAAATCTTCGCCGGAACGAATCGGCGCGGTGTCTGTTATTGGCATAGTTTCTAAAGTCTAAATCGCCGCAAAAAACTTTGAAACAGGATGGACAGGATTTTGTTCAGGATGAACGGGATTCAGGCTTGGCGGGTTGGCCCCAACCACTAATGTTCCTGTCAATCCTGTCAAAAATCTTGTTCATCCTGTTTTCTTACACTCTGTCCCAATGTTACTTGTTCTGATTTAGAAAAGCCCCGGGAAGTCAGACTTTGCAAGACCTCTCAAGACTTTGTTCATTTCATAAAACCGCTGCGACCGCTGAATTGCGAACTGAGTTTATCATTCAGCGAATCGTCCAGTGCAAGCAGCCAGCGCAACTCTTCGCTCAACCGTTGTTGAACTTGTTCGCTCAACAAACGCTTTTGATATTGCTGTTGAGGTTGGTCGCGGCGGCAATAAAAACTGTGCAGCGCCAATCGCGGTTTTTCGCTGCGGTTAGCCGTTCCGCCGTGCCACAAATGCGCGTTGAACACGGCCAGCGTTCCGGCTTTGCCGGTCAAAAATTGCTCTTCGGGATGCGGAGCGGACGCATTGGCCAGCGCATCTTGCGGCAACTTCCCTGCTTTGTGTGTACCGGGAACGTAGCGCGTCGGGCCGTTTTCCAGCGTGAAATCATCCAGCATCCAGACGATGTTACAAACCTTGTTTCCGGCTGCATCCGGCAACGCTCCCGTGTCGCAATGCAGCGGTTGAGTCCACGTCGTATTCGGTCGCGCCGAACGGGCATTCAAGCTGCCCAGCTTGAATTCGCTGCCGAGCACGTGTTCGACAGCGGCCAGCAATTTCGGCTGGGCAATCGCACGTTCAAAAACTTCGCCGTAATTGACCAGATTCGCCAGCCGGTCTGTATCCGGTTCCTGTTTGAATTCCGCCCCGGCCTGATCGCCCAATTCGGCAAACAATTCCGCAATGCGCGCGCGCAATTCCGCGACAAACTCCGGCGGCGCGAAATTTTCCAAGACCAGAAGGCCGATTTCGTCGAGTTGCTTTATTTCATCGGTAGTCAGTTCGTAATTTTCAGCCGCCATAATAATTTCATTATACGAGCCACCACGCTTACGCCCAAAACTCATTGGCTTATAATGACTCAGCTTCGGGGGGTCAGACCGGTCATGAGGGACTTATGGATCGCAAGGAAATCCTATTGAATGCAATCAACGCGCTGTTGGCGCAAAAACTTCGTTCCGCGCTGGCAGTGCTGGGAATCGTCGTCGGCATCGGCGCTTTGGTGGCGATGGTCGCCTTGATCGAAGGGGCGAATGCTTACATCGGCGAACGCCTGGTGACGCTGCAACCGGATGTCTTTCAGGTCTCTCAGCTTCCCGCCTCGTTGCTGAACGTCAACGATTTCATCAAAGCTTCAAAATGGAAGCGAATCGAGTACGACGATTACCTGACCGTTCGGCGCGATTGTCGTGAATGCGCCGAAGTCGGAGCCGAATCGAATCTGGTGGGTCGCATCAAGTGGCGCAACACGGTCACAGGCAGCGTGCAGATTCGCGGTTTGTCGGCCAGCATGCTGGACATCGAACGTGTTGAAGTGGCGAGAGGGCGTTTTTACACCGAAGCCGAAGACAACAATCATCTGGCCGTTTGTTTGCTCGGAGCCGACATCGCAACGGACTTGTTTGGGCAGGCCGATCCGCTCGGCGCGGACATCAGCATCATGGGCAAACCGTTTCAGGTGATCGGAACCATCGCGCCGCGCGGTTCACTGTTCGGGCGTTCGCAGGATCGTTTTGTCATCATGCCACTGACCTCCATGCTGCATCGTTTCGGAGCGCGCCAGCCGCTGGCAATTTCTTGCCAACAACCGCCCGAAACTCCGCTCGCATCGGTCGTGGATGAAGCCCGCGGCATTATGCGCAGACAGCGCCGTGTGCTTTTCAATCAGGAAGACACGTTTTTCATCACCACGGCGGATTCGGCAGCCGGAATTTATCAAGCCGTGATTGGCGGTTTTTACCTGATCACGATCATCATTTCGGGGATTGCGCTGACAGTGGGCGGGCTTGGCGTGACGAACATCATGCTGGTCAACGTGCGCGAACGAACACGCGAAATCGGATTACGTAAAGCCCTGGGCGCGCGCCACCGCGACGTGCTGGCGCAATTTTTGGTTGAAACTGTCGTGCTTTGCCTGCTCGGAGGATCGCTCGGCACTGCGGTCGGTTTGCTGGTTTCTCAAATCATCGCCTGGGTTACGCCGCTGCCAGCCAGTTCTCGTCCGGTGGTTGCGCTGGTCGGGTTTGCCGTTTCTTCTTTTGTCGGACTGGTGGCCGGTATGTATCCCGCCCGCCACGCCGCGCAACTCTCGCCCATTGACGCCCTGAGATATGAATAAAGAACGACTTTCGCAACTGGCGCGCGGGAAACGCACGACGGAAATCGGCGAAGCGTTCCGGCTGGCGCTGGGCGCAATCAACCAACATCGCTTTCAATCGGCGCTCACTCTGACCGGTTTGATTATGGGCGTAGGGACTGTGATTGTGGTCGTCGCCCTGATTCAGGGTTTGGATAACACGGTCAAAAACGCGCTGACACGGCTGAACCCGGCCAGCTTCGCCGTCGCCCGCGTGGGGTTTTCGGATTTTGGCAATCCTGATTTCATGGAATTGCTCAAGAAACGCCCGCCGCTGAAGCTGGATGACGCTGAATATGTGCGCGCGAATTGTCCGAGCATCAAAACGCTCAGCCCCTTTTACGCCAAAACGGCATTCGATCCGATTCGCGTCTGGTACAAGGGCGAGGAGGCGCAAAGCCCCATTCTGCGCGGCGTGGATCAATACTTCGGTGACGCCACGGGAATTTTGGTGGATCGAGGCCGTATGATCAGCGCCAGCGATTCCACGCACAGACGCAACGTCACCGTCATCGGGCGAATCATCGCCGACGGCCTGTTCGGCATTGAAGACCCGCTCGGCAAAATGATTCACATTGACGGAGAAAGTTATGAAGTGATCGGGCTGATCGAAGAGCGCGAAGCTCTGTTCGGTGGCCCCAGCGAAAATCAGATCGTGCTGATTCCATTCGGCACATTCGACAAATACTACCCGGAACGCGAGAAGGAATTTTTGCAGTTCTTTTGCCTGGTCGGCTCACCCGAAGAGGTCGAACGCGGAATGGACGAAGTCCGCGAAGCTTTGCGTCGCCATCGCCGTTTATCGGCGGACGCGTCGGACAACTTCGTCATTTTCACCTCAACACAGATCATTGACATCTGGAATCAGGCTTCGGGCGGAATCTCCGTGCTGATGGTCGGCGTCGCTTCGCTTGGCTTGCTGATCGGCGGAATCGGAGTCATGAACATCATGCTGGTTTCAGTGACCGAGCGCACTTCGGAAATCGGTTTGCGTAAAGCCGTCGGTGCGCGCCGCCGCGATGTGCTCTGGCAATTCCTGCTGGAAGCGGTGATGTTGACCGTCTTGGGCGGCGTGGCCGGAGTGCTGATTGGGATCGCCGTTGCCCTGCTCATTCAGTTCCTTTTGCCCTCATTGAAAGCCAGCATTTCCATTGGAGCCATTTCTGCTGGCTTGATCGTCTCAATCAGCGTCGGATTATTTTTCGGACTCTGGCCGGCCTATCGCGCTGCGCGCCTCGATCCAATTGATGCACTGCGGTATGAACGTTGAAAAGAACAGATAGCCGGTGGTAAAGCGAAGCGTAACCACTGGCTGCGTTCAGAAAATTATTCGCGTCCCGGCAGGGACGCTGGACAAGCCTGTCTGTCGCTCTTACCGGAGCGCGAATTTATGCCCCGCTTGTCCCCTGCGGTTTGCATAGCAGGCTAATCCCCACCGCACCTCCAGCCTGGAAATCTGTCAATTGAATCTTCAAAACCCCAGCCGCATAACATCAATTGCATAAGTTCTGGTCGTTAATCCTGCCTCGAAGTTTTTGTTTTTGGTTATTTCAACAACTGATCCAGAGCTTTGGCGATTTCGGAATACCCTTCGCCTTGATCTGTGCCGAAGCCAACATGTTTCAGCGCGATTTTGCCGTCATTGATGATGACGACCGTCGGCAATCCGTCCAGGCCGAATGCTTTGTAAGCTTGCTGCTCAGGATCGCGCAACACAGAAATTCGCAGATTGACCTTCTGCGCGAAAACTTGCAGGTCGGCGTCCGAAGCGTAAGCGCGCGCGCCGGATTTGTCGCTGTTGACGCTGACCCAGAAAAATTGCACGCCGCGCGGCGAATACCGATCCGCCTGTTTTTGCAGCGCAACCAATTCTTTGGCCGTCAGCGGAACGGTCGTACTGCCAAACGACATCACAACGATTTTTCCGCGCAGTTCGCCGGAACTGACCGTGCGACCTTCAGTGGAACGCAAGCTGAATTGCGGAGCTTGTTGCGCCAAAATTGCGACGACGCTTACCGTCAACACAAACATCGTTAATGCCAGCTTGGTTTTCATATTTTTTTTCATCATTTCTCCCGCGTCATGAACGGCGTTCGATTTCCGACTTGCCGTTCTTCAAAAAATCGCGCGTCAGATGCGAAATCGCCATTCAAAGTTTGGTCAGCGCGAAGAATCATTCTGGCGCTTAAAAACCGGAGTTGGCAAACTGCGCCGCTTTGCGGAAAATCCCGCCCGTCACACATTCACCAACTTCAAGGAGATCACATGAAAACCATCCCAAGTCGGCGATTTTTGTCCGCTCTTATGGCAACACTTGGCCTGAGTTTGTTTGCCGCGCTGTTGATGTCTTCCGGCTTAGTCGGCCAAACCGTCGTCGCGCAATCGGCTCAACCTGCTGCCGCGCCCGCTCGATACGAAGTCACGATTCAGACCGGCGTGCCGGTCAAAATGCGCGACGGCGTGACGTTGATTGCCGACATTTACCGCCCCAAAGCTCAGGGCAAATTTCCGGTGCTGTTGACACGCACGCCATACAACCGGCGCGATCCGATGACCGGAACCTTTCTGGCGTCGCACGGTTACGTCGCCATTTTGCAGGACACGCGCGGGCGCTTCGATTCCGGCGGTGAGTTTTATCCGTTCAAGTACGAAAGCGATGACGGATACGACACCATCGAATGGGCGGCGGCGCTGGAATACTCCAACGGAATGGTCGGCACGTTTGGCGGTTCGTATGTCGGCGCGACGCAAATGCTGGCGGCGATTGCACGGCCCCCGCATCTGAAGGCGATTTTCCCTTACGTCACGGCTTCGGAGTATTACGACGGCTGGACTTACCAAAACGGCGCGTGGATGCAGGCGTTTTCCAGCACGTGGACAACGGGGTTGGCACAAGACACATTGCGCCGCAAAGCAAGCGCACAAACAAACGTCCACGAATGGATGAAACAATTGCCGGTCGAAGATTACAAATTGATCGGCCAACCAACTCCGGCGGATTACGCGCCGTACTTCCGCGACTGGATCGAACACGAACGTGACGACGAATACTGGAAGCGTTGGAAGATTTCGGATCATTACTCGAAGCTGGACATTAAGGCGTTGCACAGCGGCGGATGGCACGACATCTTTTTGAAAGGCTCCATCGGCAATTACGTAGGCATGCGAAAAAGCGCCGCCACCGCCGAAGCGCGCGACAACCAGCGATTGCTGGTTGGCCCCTGGGCGCACGCGGCGACTTCGGCGGAAGGCAAAATCGGCGACGTGACTTTCGGCAAACAAGCCGTGCTGGATATGAACGGCACCATTGTGAAGTGGATGGATTACGCGCTGAAAGGCATCAAAAACGAATTCGCTTCGGATTCGCCCGTGAAGCTCTTCGTCATGGGCGAAAACGTCTGGCGCGACGAAAAAGAATTTCCGCTGGCCAGGACGCAGTATATGAAAGGGTATTTTCATTCGACCAAAGGCGCGAACTCCGCCAACGGCGATGGCTCGTTTTCGCTCGAAGCCCCGCGCGCTGAAAAGCCGGACACGTTTGAATACGACCCCGCCAATCCTGTGCCGACTATCGGCGGCAGGTTGTGTTGTGGAGGAACCTCGCCCGGCCCATTCAACCAACAGCCCAACGAATCGCGCCAGGATGTGCTGGTCTTTTCGTCAACGCCTCTGGATCACGATGTTGAAGTGACGGGTTACATTACGGTGGAGTTGTTCGCGGCGAGTTCGGCTGTGGACACGGACTTCACGGCGCTGATTGCCGACGTTGATGAAAAAGGTTATGCGCGATTTTTGACCGACGGCATTGTTCGCGCTCGGTATCGCAACTCGACCGAAAAGGCTGAACTGATCGAACCCGGCAAGGTTTACAAATACACGATTGATTTGTGGGCGACCAGCAACCTGTTCAAAGCCGGTCACAGGATTCGCGTGTATCTGTCCAGCAGCAACTTCCCGCGTTTCAATCGCAACCTGAACACAGGCGAAGCGACGATGCACAGCACGAAAATGGTCAAGGCTCGGCAAACGATTTACCACGACGCCGAACGCCCATCGGCCATCGTGCTGCCGATCATTCCGCGCTGATTTCAGTTGAGAAAAAAAACGTAACCACAAAAAGCGCAAAAGGCACAAAAGAGTTATGTGCCTTTTGTGCCTTCTCCCTCTTCATTCACACGAAGACTGACGTAACCAGATTTAGCCCTATTTTCCCAGCATCACCAGCCGCCTTTCACCGTTTTGCGCGCAGATGTTTGTCCGCAAAGTTCATGAACTGTTCCCAGTCGTAATTCGTCACGTCGTGTTTTCCGGCGCGGATGTGATGGCCGATGGTGGTCGTCACCGGCTGATGCAATCCGGGCAGTTCCGTTGCGCCAAGTCCGTCGGTTTTCAGCAAGCGGTACACAGGATCGGCGGCTTGGGCTGACAAAAATTCTCCGCGCGGGTCTGCCCATTGGTCTTCCACTGCGCTGGCAACGTAAAGCGGTCGCGGAGCCATCAGCGCCAGCAACATGTGTTGATCCACCGGCAACGAAGCCACATCTTTGTTGTACTTTTTGAAATTGGCGTTGAACCAGTGCGGAAACGCCGTGTTGATACGTTCGACCGTCTCGCCGAAATTGCGCCGAGCCAGCGCCGCTCCGCCTTCGCCGCTTTCGTTGGAAATGACCAGCGCGAAACGTTCGTCTTGCGCGCCCGCCCACAACGCACCTTTGCCCAGCCGTGAATGACCGAGCAACGCAATTCGTTTGGCGTCGAGGTCTTTGTCTTTTTCGATGGCATCCACCGCGCGGCTCAATCCCCACGCCCAAGCTCCCAGCGCGTTCCATTCGTCGGCGTCGGGCGAAGTCTGGCCGTTGCGGTAAAAGTGTGGAATGACGGATTCCTTCAAACCGTCTTTGTGATCGGGAAACAAATCGCCGTTGTAAATCGTCGCCACGGCATAACCGCGTTTGACGATCATCTCGACCGGCCAGCGACTGGCTTCGGTACCGCGCGATTTTTCGGTCGCGCGATTGTTCACCGCGCCGGTTTCTTTGCCATCACGCAGCCAGCTTGAAGCCAGCGAAATTCCCGGATCGTTGTGGATCGCCTGATTGCCGTTGAAGTTCAAGCCAACAAACACCGGCGCGGGCTGGGTTCGCTGATTCGGGATGTAAACCAACACAGACATTTTCGGCCCATCCTGTTTGCCGGCCAGATAAACCGTCACTTCTTTTCGCGTCGCCAATCCGCCGAGCGCCTTTGCGTCGCGCGAAGTTTCGACAACGCGGATTTTCGCAGCCTTCGCCGCCGCCGGAGTTCGCCCGTACACGTGCGTTTCGTACAGCCGCAAAATCTCCTGTCGGCGTTCGCGCCACTGTCGAGCGGTGGTGACGCGCGCGCCATTCGCCATCACCAGCGGATCAGGCAGTTTGTAATCGCCGACTTTCGATTCGTCGTAATTCGGCACGAATTGCGGTTGTTGGGTTTGAGCCAGCGACGCGCTCAGGCCAAGCAAAGCGACCATCAAGGCGATGGCCAGACGGCGGATGAACAGTTTTGTGGTCATGTCGGTTCCTGTCATTGAAGTTGTTAAACAGATTGTTTGCGGAATGGCGGCAAGTCTAACGCGGCGGGAAATCAGAACACAAAACTTTTAGACAGGATTTACAGGATTCAACAGGATGAACTTCGTTGAGTGGCTGAAAACCAATCCTGTTCAATCCTGTGAATCCTGTCTATTTCGGCAAGTTTACTGAAGCACGAAATTGAACGTCAGCATGCCCTGCACTTTGACCGGAACTTTGCTGAGCGTGGTCGGCGTGAACAGCCATTGCCGAGCGGCTTCAACTGCCGCCTGTCGCAACAGCGGATTGCCATCGGCGGCGTAAGCGTCAATGACTTTGCCCTGTTCGGAAATAGTCACAACAACCTGCACCGGGCCAGACACGCGAGCGGCTTTGGCAATTGGCGGATACGTTGGTCGCTGTTTGCGAATGGCGCTTCCCTGCAACACGCCTTCGGAAACCGCTGTCGGTTTTTTAGGCGTTTCAGGCGTTGGCGGCGGCTTAATCTCCACTTTCTTTATGTCTGGAGGAGGAGGTGGATCGGGGATCGTGTCTTTACTCGTGCCGATGCCGGTTCCGCTGCCACCGCTGTTCGTGAACGGAAAATCCCGGTTGAACACCACCGGACCCGGTTTCGGTCCTGCCGGTTGAACTTTGTAAGGATCAGGAAATTCAATTGGCGTTTTGACCGGAGCGACGAAGCCTGCCGAAATATCCGGTTTGATGTTAGGGATGTTTTTCGCCATCACGGTCGGCGGCGCGTTGTTTGGCAGTGGCGGCGCAAGCATTCCAATCAAGCTGTGTTCTTCAGCCAGAGCCGGGCTGAAGCCGATGATTGTCCCCACGCCAATCGCTACCAGCGCCACTGCATAAATCGCCGTAGTGACGACAAAATACCGGCTGGCGCGTTTGCCGTTTTTCCGTTTTGTTGATTCAACCAAAGTGTCGAACATAGTTTTTTCTCCTTGCTGAGCCGCGAATGGCTTCGCAGCCGGGTTTTGACAATCAGCCGATGGATTGCGAGTTGATAGCTTTGTGGATTCTTGTTCAGTTCAGATTTTCGATCTGCAAACCGATAGGCGTGCTGCCTGCCTGTTTCATCACGTCAACGACTTTGACGACTTCGCCGTAATGCAACGAGCGCGGAGCTTTTAGAAAAACGGCTTTCAAGTTTTCCGGTCTGCCATCCAACACGCGATGCAACAGCGCGTCGAGTTCCGGCAGGCTGGCCGCAGGCGATGAATTGAGTTGATACCCGCCGGTAGGATTGATGGTCACAACCAGACTCAGATTGTGGACGTCTGTTTCCGGCGAGGTAGCTTTTTCAGGAATTCGCGCGTCAAAGCGGCTGGGTCGCTGCGGGCTGATGACCATAAAGATAATCAACAACACCAGCAGCACATCAATCAGCGGCGTGACATTGATAAACGGTTTTGCGTTGTGGTTTCGGTCGTTCATCGAAAAATCTCCTCTTTCGGGCACACCTCGGCGTTCCGGCAAGCACCAGGATTGCCGCGCAAGTTTTTTTTTGGACAGAGTTGTCCCAGCCGGTTGAGCAAACAACCGAAACGAAACAACTCGAAAATGAAGTTGATTGGCCAGCCTTTTAGCCGATCAGGCTGGCTTTGATGTCAACCTTGCTGAGAATGACCACCGCTTCGACGCTGGTGGATTGCTGACGCCGGGTCGGTTGGAAACTCGCGCGTTCAGTGATGGCGTTTGAAAATCTGTCAATCATCGCCGGGTCGTCCGGATTGGCGACTAATTCGTTGATCGAAGCTCTGCCGTCTTTGCGAACGTTGAGCGTGACTATGATTTCGTCTTCTTCTGAAAGACTGGCACCCAGATGCAACAACTCGCCGGAAGGCGCAAACACAGGCGGCGGCGGCGGTTGATAAATCGCCATTTTGAATTGAATACCTGCGATGGCCTCTGCCGATAAAGAATCTTCGTTGCCGGTCAACACGTCTCTGACAGCCTGAGCCAACGCCAGCGTGCGAAACGCTGGTTGCATGACTCCGCTCAAAATAACCAGAAACATCGCCAACGAAACTACAGCGCCGATGCCCTGAGTAAACAGGCGCATTCGCCAAAGTTCAATCAAATCGGCGCGACTGCGTTTGACCTTTTCGTGGGCGCGCGCTTCGACGCGCAACGCTCCCTGAATCTGCATCGCCAAATCCAGTTTCGTTTTCGATTTCGGCGGAGCCGGCATTTCCAAAGCTTGCAATTCCGACCGCAAGTTTCGCAGTTCGGCGGCGCGGCGGCGGCAAGCAGCACATTCGCGCAGGTGTTTCTGCAACGCCACTTGTTCGCGTTCTTCGGCGTATCCGTCAACCTGCGCCGAATACATCAATGAAAAATCCTGACAATACATAACTCTTTACCTGACAGTTTGAAGCCCGATATTCTGAGCCATTGATTCCGGGCGGCGCTGCTCATCGTGAGCGCGTTGTTTACAGAACCAAAAACCGGTTGTTGCTGACCCGTCTTCGGTTCTTCGCGGTTTCGCCGACCCATCGGCTATGAGCGTCGAAAAATGCACTCACGATGAGCACCACCGCCCGGAATCTTTTTACCATTAACGACTCAGAACCTGAGCCGCCCCTTTCTCTCCTGATTGCACGATCTCGCGCAGCATTTCGCGCCCGCGTGCAATTCTTGATTTCACTGTGCCTACTGAAACTTCCGTGACATAGGCGATTTCTTCGTAACTCAAACCTTCGATGTCGCGCAAAATGACGGCAATGCGAAAATCCTTTTTCACTTCGCTCAGTCCTTGCTCTATGCAACGACCGCGTTCGCGCGAAAGCGTTTCGATTTCCGGCGAAACGGCATCGCTTTCCAGAGTTTCGCCCAGCGTGCGGTCGTCGTCGCTTAATCCCAGCGGCGAATCCAACGAACTGGTTGCCTTGCGAAATCGCCGTCGCCACCAGCGTTCGCTGCTGCGAGCCTGATTGATGGCGATACGACAAATCCAGGTTTTCAAACTGGATTCGCCACGAAATCGCTCAAAGTGACGATAGATTTTCAAAAACGTTTCCTGCGCCGCATCGCGCGCATCTTCGGCATCGCCCAAAATCCGAAACGACAGCGCATACACCAACGGCTGGTATTCTTCGACCAACTCATCGAACGCCGACATTTCACCGGCTTTCATACGGGCAATCAGCTTGGATTCATAAAGGCATGGTTGAGCCACGCGCGGAGTTTCGTGCTCCGCCGTTTTTTCGGCGCTGACGAACTCGTCGAGTCCGGCAACCATATATGCCTCTTTTTCAGCCAGCATACGCCCAAGCTCCTTTGGTGGCCGTCATTTTGCTGTGAATTACCCGGCAACTTTGTACAGGCAATTGGCCACTTTCTTAATGGGTCGGTCTTTCGAATCGGCGTGTTGGCTCTTTGGCTTCACGCCGTTGCGTCATCTTGGTGACAGCGAGTTAGACTCCCGATTCCAGTCTGGGTTCCCACACCGCCATAAATTTTTCAGCGGCAATGTTTCGCCCACATAACAACACGACAACTCGTTGTCCGGCAAAGCGTTGCCGCTCTTTCAGCAAAGCTGCCAGAGCGGCTCCGGCAGCTCCTTCGACAATCCAGCGTTCTTTATCGGCCAGCATACGCATCGCGCGTTTGATCTCTTTTTCCGAAACCAGCACGTGGTCGTCAATCAGCCGCTGGCACATTTCAAAGGTGATTGTGTCCGGCTCCAGACCTCCGGCGGTGCTGTCGCTGATCGTAGGCTTTTCGGGGCAATCGAAAATCCGTCCGGCTTTCATCGCTTCAAACATCACAGGCGAATTTTCCGGCCAGCACCCTACGATGCGCGTTCGCGGGCTGATGGCTTTCAAATACGTCGCCACGCCGGAAATCAATCCGCCTCCGCCGACGGTGATGAACACCGCGTCAATTTCATCGAGTTGGCGGTGCATTTCTACGCCGAGCGTTCCCTGCCCAGCCACCACAAACGGATCGTTATACGGCGAGATGAACACCTTGCCGGTTTCCGCCGCTGTCTGTCTGGCTTTCAATTCGGCTTCTAGCGGGTCTTCGCCAAAAAAGATCGGTTCACCGCCCAGCAATCGAATCATACCGAGCTTGGCTTCGGAAACGCCGTGCCGCATAAAAACTTGCGGCGTGATGCCGACCTGCCGAGCTGCGTAACAAACCGCTATGCCGTGATTGCCGTTTGAAGCCGTGATGACACCGCGCCTCATTTCGTCAGGCGTCATCGCCAAAATCCGATTGGCCGCTCCGCGCAGTTTGAACGAACCTGTGTACTGTGTTTGCTCCAATTTTAGCCAGATGTCGCAACCGGCGAGATCGCTCAATCGAAACGAAGGATCAAGCGGAGTTTGCACAATGAACGGGCGAATTCGCGCTTCGGCCTGCAATACGTCTGTGGGAGAAATCATAATTTCAATCGTTGGGGGTCAATCGTTGGTCGAAATCAGTTTGCCGTCCACGCCTTGGCGATAAGCTTCGATTTTGCCGCCGACTCGCCATTTTTTCACCAGTCGGCCCTGAGTTGGATCAGCCGAGTGTCCTTGCATCAAAAACAATCCGGCGCTTTGGACTTCGATGGCGAACAAATGAAATGGCAAGCCTTCGGGACTCCAGCCGATTTTCCGTTTCAGCTCATCGCAATAAAGCTGGCGTTCGGCTGCGTCTTGAACGTTGCGCGCCAGGCCGTTCACCTTGAATTCGCCTTCGACGGCATTTTTGTCGCTGATGATGTTGTGAATCGCGCAGCGCCCGTCGCGCAACAAATCCTGAGCCTTGAACGATTCGGGCATCATTCCCAGATAAAGCTCTCCGCCAGCAAACAGCGGTTCGACCGGCGAAATGCGCGGCGAACCGTCTTTGCGAAGCGTGCCAACCATCACTGCGCCGACTCGGTCGAAGAGCGTTTCGCCTGCTTCGGCCAATTCCGGCGCAGCGGCTTTGAACTCATTCCAGTTCATGAATTTCGCCTCCTTGTTGTTACTTGGCAGTTACGGCTTTTGCTGAGGGCATTTTACTTCCATACACTCGCCGGGTTGCAACCGGCCAAGCTCCCACTGGCCAATTTTTTCGCGGATCAATCGCAACGTCGGATGCCCGACCGCCGCCGTCATGCGTCGCACCTGGCGATTGCGGCCTTCGGTGATGGTCAATCGCAACCACGCGGTCGGCACATTTTTGCGCTCTCTGATCGGAGGCACGCGCGGCCAGACATTCGGCTCTTTGATCAATTCGACTTTGGCCGGACGAGTTTTGCCATCGCTGAGCATTACTCCGCGCGCAAGCTGTTTGAGCGTTTTGGCTGTCGGAATTCGTTCGATTTGAACAAGGTAAGTTTTAGGAAGTTTGTGTTTGGGATCGGAAATTTGATGCTGCAACCACCCGGCGTTGGTCAGCAACAACAAACCTTCGCTGTCGTAATCCAACCGCCCGGCGGCATACACGTCCGGCACGTTGATGAAATCCGCCAGCGTCGCGCGGCCAGCTTCGCCGGTAAACTGGCACATCACCTGAAACGGTTTGTTGAACAATATCAGCCGATCCATCAGTCTTACTTGGGTGGAAAAAAAGTGTCGTGCTATTTTCTGATTGCCGTGAACAAACGTTGGACTTCGCCCTGCCAAATTTATGGAGAAAGCATCATGGTAAAAGCTCGTATTCCTATTTCAATTGTCTACTTTCTTCTGGTGCTCATTTGCGTGCTTCTTGCGTTCGACTTCGATGGAGCAATTGACCCAACTTGGACTTTGGTTTTAATCGCAGTGACACTTCCAGGTAGTTTGGTTTCTATTTTGTTCGCGTGGTCGTTAATTCACGGAGCCGGTTTAGAGTTTTTTGCCTTCGTTTACCTTGCCTCAGCAGGATTCAACATCTTTGTGTTTAACTGGATTATCTCCAGATTGCGTCGTGTCACACCGAACGACGCCACCTAGCTTTTTTGTAGAAAGGAAATTGCCGTCTGGCGTATAGCAATTTTTTTGCTGCATCAGACGGCAATTGATTTTCCTGACCTTACTTCGCAACCATGGCCAAAGCCTCATCAATTGTCTTGATGGCGAAATCGCACTGGTCTTTATCAATCACCAGCGGAGGCGACAAACGGATCGTGCTCTGACCACAGCCAAGCGTAATCAACCCACGCTGGAAGCATTCCAACTCGACTTGATGCTGGGCTTCGGTGTGCGGTTCTTTGGTCACGCGGTCTTTGACCAGTTCGATGCCGATCATCAAGCCTTTGCCGCGCACATCGCCGATGATCGCGTGCTTGTCTTTCAGCGCCGTCAGCCCTTCCAGCAAATACGCGCCCATCTTGGCGGCGTTTTCGATCAAGCCATCTTCCAGCAATTGCACTGTCGCCAGCGAAGCCGCAATCGCCACTGGGTTTCCTCCGAACGTCGAAGCGTGCGCACCCGGTGTCCAGTTCATCAGATCGGCGCGGGCAATCGTCGCGCTGAGCGGCAAGCCGGAAGCAATGCCTTTGGCCGAAGTCAGAATGTCCGGCACAAAATCGAAATGCTCCGAAGCGTACATTTTGCCTGTGCGTCCGAAGCCGGATTGAACTTCGTCGGCGATGACCAGAATGCCGTGACGGTCGGCGATTTCGCGTATCGTTTGCAGGAACGACGCGGGCGGAACGACGTAACCACCTTCGCCCTGAATCGGTTCGATGACAATGGCCGCGCATTCCTCCGCCGGAACAGTGGTTTTGAAGAGCAGGTCTTCAATGACACGAGCGCAGTGCGGGCCTTTGGATTCCTGCGCGCCGCAGGTTTCCGGCGTCAGGTTGTACGGGCAGCGGTAACAGTTGGCGTACGGAATATGCGTCACGTCCAGGGTCTGCGGGCCGAATCCTGCGCGCTGTTTGAACTTGCTGGCGGTCAACGACAGCGCGCCCATCGTGCGTCCGTGAAAGGCTCCGAAAAACGCGATCAGCTTTTGCCGCCGCGTCGAATACATCGCCAGCTTGACCGCGCCTTCGACGGCTTCTGCGCCGGAGTTGCCGAAGTGAACTTTCTTTGGCGCATCGCCCGGAGCGACTTGGTTCAGTTTTTCGGCCAGTTGCGACAACTGCGGAAAGTAATAATCCGCCGAACAGACGTGCAGGAAATCATCCACCTGTTTTTTGATGGCTTCGATGACTTGCGGATGCGCGTGGCCGGTTGAACAGACGGCGACTCCGGCGTTGAAATCCAGAAACAGGTTGCCGTCCACGTCTTCGATCATTGCGCCTTTGGCGCGTTTGACCACCAGCGGATAAGGCCGCGTGTAAGACGGCGAAATAAACTGGGCGTCGTGCGCGACTACTTGTTGAGCGACCGGTCCGGGCAGCGATGTTTTGATGTTGGGAAGAGCTGCGAGTTTCGATTCTGCTGTGCCTTGCATGAGCTTGTACCTCCGAAATGTTTTCAACGATACGTGAATAAACGACACTACTACTCTGGCATAAATGCCAAGTCGTTTCGGTTGTGATGGGATGCTGTGCGATTGGCTGAGCGGACGGGCACTAATCCGCGAAGAGGTTTTTGCGGGACAGAAGCGGGACGTGGTGCGAGATAAATAAAGAGGTTGATTTCATACGCTACAAAGTGCGCTGGGCGCAGGAATTATTTCCTGCGCCAGCGCACACCGTCTTTGGTGTCTTCCAGCAGGATTCCCATTCCAGTCAGTTGATCGCGGATTTCGTCAGAGCGCGCGAAGTTCTTGGCTTTGCGCGCGGCTTGCCGTTCGTCAATCAAGGCTTGAATTTCAGAATCCAGCATTTCTTTTTTGGCTTCGCCGAAAATGCCGAAGACCGAATCGAAGCGGTCAATCGCCGCAAGCAACGCGGCTTTGTCTTCGGATTTGATCGCGCCTGCCGCTATTGAAGAGTTAGTTTCGCGGACGAAATCGTGAACAGCGGCCAGGGCTTCTGCGGTGTTCAAGTCGTCGTCCATCGCGTCTTCAAATCGTTTCAGCGACAGTTCGGCCATCCGGGCAATCGCAGGAGTTGAGCCTTCTTCCGGTTGAACTTCAGTCAGACGCAATTTGAAATCATTCAACCGAGCGACAGTGCTTTCGGCTCCGCGCAATCCTTCCAGCGTGAAGTTCAATTGTTTGTGATGCGGCGCTGACAACAGCAAATATCGAATCGCGCGCGGCGTGTAGCCCTTTTCAACCAAATCGCGGAAGGTGAAGAAATTGCCCAACGACTTGGACATTTTTTGCCCTTCGACCATCAGGAACTCGGCGTGAACCCAATACTTGACGAAGGGTTTGCCGGTCGCGCCTTCGGATTGAGCAATTTCGTTTTCGTGGTGCGGAAAAACCAGATCAACTCCCCCGGCGTGAATGTCGAAAGTTTCACCAAGTGATTTCATGGACATTGCCGAACATTCAATGTGCCAGCCGGGTCTTCCCTGCCCCAATTCGGTTTCCCAAAACGGTTCGCCGGGTTTGGCGGCTTTCCACAGCACGAAATCGCGGGCATTTTCTTTGGCTTCGTATTCGTCGGAATCCACGCGCTCGCTGGCTCCGACGACGTTGCCCTCGAACTTCACCTTAGAGAGTTTGCCGTAACCGTCGAAGGTGTTGATGCGGAAATACGTTGACCCTTCTGATTCATAAGTGTGGCCGTTGGCTTCCAGCCGTTTCACGATGTCCACCATTTCCTGAATGTGGTCAGTCGCGCGCAGGATTTCTTCTGGAGCTTCCGCGCCGAGCGCGTACAAATCTTCAAAAAAGTAATCCGTATAAATCGTGGTGTAATCGCGCAGGCTTTTTCCCTGTTCAACCGATTTGCGAATGATCTTGTCGTCCACGTCGGTGATGTTCATGACGTGATGAACCTTGTAGCCTTTGAATTTCAAATACCGCCTGAGCAAATCGGCGAACAAAAACGTACGGAAATTCCCGATATGAGCAAAGTCATGAACCGTTGGGCCGCACACATACATACTGGCGTTGTTCGGTTCCAGCGGTTTGAATTCTTCGATTTGATTCGACAGTGTGTTGTATAGCTTCAACATTGGATAACGATTTTCTGCGGTTAAAATTGTTTTCGGCGAACCGGAAATGCAGTTTATTGAAGCGGCTGGGAAAATTCAAACTTCGACAAAAACGCCTTGCCCGTTGGTGGCAACAGGCAAGGCGTTTTTGTTTTCGAGAGTTGCGAAGCTGAAAGTTATTGCACGTTGGTGACTTTTTCAGCCTGTTTGCCTTTCGGCCCTTGCACTAATTCGTACTCGACCATCTGGCCTTCTTCGAGTGTTTTGAAGCCGTCCATATGAATCGCGGAGTAATGGACAAACACATCGCCGGTGCCATCCGGCTGTTCAATAAAGCCATAACCTTTTGCGTTATTGAACCATTTAACTTTGCCTTGTTTCTTTTCTGCCATGGTGAAAATACCTCCTGGGGTTTAACGGGTTAACGAGCAGTCAGCGGTAACAAGCCGCTCGCCAATCACAACCTCCGCGTTCTTCGGCGCTCAACATCCGAACCCTTTTGCCTGAGATCAAGCTTAAGGGGAGACGATGATGCCTCACCTTTTTGCGGGGCAACGTCTCCAAAGCAAAAAAACCGCATTCGAAGCTGCGTTTACACGATTCAGCTTCGTCTGCGGTTTCTATATGCGGTAAGACTTTGGAGTAGACACAACAAAACTACTGTTATTCGCAACTGCTACTGATTGTGCTTAGGAATGCGTCAGAATTTGACGCGGTGACGAACACGGCGCGCATACTACTTAACGCCTTTTTTACTGTCAAGCTGCGTAATGAATTTTGGCTAAGGGTTGGCAAATCTTTTGTTATCAATCAACTCGACTGTCGAAGACACGAACAAGCGCAAATTACGATCGAAAATCAGGCCGGAGAATTTTGTAATAGAGCGCGTCCAATTCCCCAATTTTTGCACGATGTGAAAACGTCATTCCGACGCGCTCCATCACGCGAAACGAAACCGCGTTGGGCGGATCGGCTCCGGCATAGATTCGTTCCAGACCAATCCGTTCAAATCCGTAATTCAACATCGCTTGGGCGGCTTCTGTCGCCAAGCCATTGCCGCAATGTTCGTGATGAATGCCGTACATCACTTCGACCTCTTCAGCTCCGGTGTCGGATTCATGAAAATGCCTCAAGCCGCAAAAGCCAATCAGGTCAAGTTCGCCCTTCAAACTGATTGCCCAGTAACCCAAACCGTGTTCGGCAAAGCTGTTCAAGCTGGCTTGAACCACTTCGACGGCGGTTTCGTGTGGAATAACCACGTCGTCCCACAGGTATTTCCGCATTGCCGGTTCGATCCACATTCGGTGCAAAGCATCAATGTCATCAATCGTAAATGGTCGCAGGCTCAATCGAGCGGTTTCAAGGTTTGGAAAAGGCATACTCAAACTCCAACAAACATCGGCAAGACTGACTGGAATTGAGGGAAATGCTGTCGGCTGCCGTAAAGCTCACAACCAGCAGGCAAAAAAATGGCGGCAGGATTCTTACGAATCCCACCGCACCTAGGGCTTTGCTGGGATGAAAACTCTAAAAACCAAGGAGAACAAAACTCACAAACTTAATCGTCTTTTCGAGTCTCGAATCAACGAATCAAAAATCATAATTTCAGTTTGGGGTATGAAGCGATTTGTGGCTGAGCAACTTCAATGCCGCGGACACAGGAATGGGCGAACACTGCTGTAACGCTTTGACTTCAATGATTTAGCCAACTGTAGCTTCTCTGCGTGCCACAAATTTTTTGCGAAACGCTGGATATCTATCCATTTTTTCGTAGCCAATTGAGTTCAATGACAAGAGTTTTGAAGCTATCGGAGTTCAGCCTGCTCGCGCATGAACAGCGCAGGGATGGTTTTTAGGATGATCTTCAGGTCGAGCCATAACGACCAGTTTTCAATGTAATAAATGTCCAGTTGCACCATCTGCTCGAACGACAACCGGTACCGACCGCTGACTTGCCATAAACCGGTCAGACCAGGTTTCACGTCCAGCCGTTTGCGATGCCAGGCTTCATAACATTCGACTTCATAAGGAATCGGCGGGCGTGGGCCAACCAAACTCATTTCGCCTTTGAAAACATTGAAAAGCTGGGGCAATTCATCAAGGCTGGTTTGCCTCAACCATTTGCCGATGCCGGTCAGCCGGGACTGATTGATGAATTTGTAGCTGGGCGCTTCGTCCGTACCCAGATTGATTTCGCCTTCGTTTTTGATGACACGTTGCATGTAATCGCGGTGTGCTTCGTCAACCTCCTCAGAGTTGGTCATGGAGCGAAACTTGTAGAGCAAAAAAACCTGCCCATCCATGCCGACACGCTCCTGGCGATACAGAATTGGTCCGCGCGAACTCAGTTTGATGGCCAGCGCAATCACTGCCCACAACGGAGCCGCAACTAGCAAAATCAGCGAACTTACCAGAATGTCCACAGAGCGTTTGAACAGCCGAGCCGAAGTTGATAGTGGCTCTTCAAACAATCGCACCATCGGCACCGCACCTAATTGTTCAACGTAAGTTTTTCGCGGAATGCAATTGAACAGGTTCGGCACAACGCGAAAAGTCACGCGCGCGCCTCGCCCACATTTGACCATTGTGTCGAACAGCATCTGCGTCGGAATGTCAGGATCGGTAATCAAGACTTCGCCGATGCCGTACACCCTGATGAATCGGTGCATTTCGTCGTATCGGCCAAGCGTTGGCCAGTGATGCAAGGCAGAACTTTTCGGCGGCTTGCCATTCGCTGTGACAAAACCAACTACGCGACGGCCGAGTTTCGGATCGTGCGCGATTTCGTTGACACACATTTCGGCAACACCGTTTGAGCCTACGATCAAAATTGGAATCACGTTGATGTGACGACGACGATAAAACGTCTGCAAGCTGCGAAGCCCCGTCCGGTAGCCGAGAAACACCGTCAGGTTCAGCACATAAAACAGCAGAAAGATGATTCGGGAATACGAAAAAGCCGAGTAAGTGAATCCGCCTCGATAAAAAAACGCCAGCACAGTCACCAGCAATGCGCCAATCGAAACCGCTTTGAAGATGTTGATGAAATCTTCACTGAAGGAAAACTCGCCGCGCACTCTGTACAGTCCGCGATGCCAAAATGTCAGCACCTGAATCAGCGGAACGAAGTACAACACGCTCAGATAAGGCGCGTAATCCGATTGAAATCCGCTCGGCAGTCCGACAACCAGTGAACCGATTTGCCAATGGCTCCACAGCCACAACGACTTTTCCGGGTGGCGAAGCCAAAACGCCAGAATAAACAATGCCCCGGCCAGCAAGCCGTCGAACATCACCAACAATCCGGTAATGATTTTGATCGAAGGTTCGCTGAGCGGCAAAAGATGCGGCAATGACTGGCGGCGAGCATCCGTCTGTGTAATTGGAAAAGCTTTGCTGTTCGACCCTGAAAGTGATGACATTTCGGCCCCGATCTTGATTCGCGGTTTTTCAGAAGGGGAAACGTGAAAACGATCTTACGGTAAAACGCGCAATGGCTTCAACCGTCGAATCATGAGTTTTGATAATTATGAGATGCTTGTTTCAGGATACTTAAAATGTGGTTTGAATCTCGGCTACGCATTGAGAAAGTGTTGGTAGGATAGTTGCGGAAACGTCATGGAAGGACAGGTCATAGGAGGTTGCGGTCAATTACGAAACGTATCAGAGATGTCCTCAATGCGTAGCGCGAGAGTAAATTGGCAATGCAATGAAGCATTAACCAAATCGGTGTCGGACGGTAAAACTGGCTGCCGAACGACAAAATCAAAGAACTGCGTTCAAACTCGAAACGTCTGCAAAAGCGCGTTGCGTCAAACTCAAACAAACTTTCCATCCCAGCAAAGACGCGCTGTCATTTGGTCTTAAACTTTTCGTAAGCCCACGAGGTGTAATTCTGAACTGTGACATCCGACATCCCCATCATCCGGCTGATGCTCAGCCCCATCATCGTCAGCATAAACACCGTTGAAGCTCCGATCAGGGTCAACAGCAGGGAATACTCAACCACGCTCTGCCCCGCTTCATCTTTCAAAAACTCAATCACAATCTCTTTCATAAATCCCCGATCCTTTTTTCAGTGAGGTAACAGTACCGGGGGGCACCGTCTGTCGCTTTCGACGGTTGAGGTTAGTGCAACGACCGTGCCATCAAGAATTGCATCGCAGATTTTTCGGCTAAACGAAGAAATAGCTCAAGATAAAGATTCCGCCAAACTCACCTCTCTTTGCATTTCGCTGTTGTGTCGCCAATCGTGGATGTAAGTTTTTCCGCGTGTGTACACGATTGATTACAGAAATTGGCCAGCCATCAATTGTTTGTCAAAGCTGTCAGCCGCAGGTAAAGTACCGGCTCGTCACACAACCGCAGAGAGTTTCAATCACAACCACAAACATTCGACGAAAGGACTGACAAACGATGAACAGACTAATCCAAGTCCGGCTTCGGCATTTTTATATGCTGATGTTGGCGTTTGCGATTTCCCAGCCCGGCTTTGCCCAGGAACCGACCTGGCAACGGTTGATCAACTCCGACAAAGAGCCGCAAAACTGGCTAAGTTACGGCGGCAATTACGCCGCTCATCGCTTCAGTTCGCTCAATCAAATCACTCCGACCAATGTCAAAAATCTGGTTCCGGCTTGGATGTTCCCAACCGGAGAAGTTCGCGGCGGATTGAACGCGACTCCAATTGTGATGGACGGCGTGATGTATTTGATGGGTCCGATGAATCGCGTTTTCGCCATCAATGCCGCCACGGGCGAAGTCATCTGGAAGTATCTGTACAAAGTCACAACGCGAAACATTCCTTATCAAGTCGGCGCGCGCGGTTTGGCGATTGGTTACGGCAAGGTTTATTTCGGCACGGTGGACAATCACTTCATCGCGCTGGATATGAAAACCGGGCGCGAATTGTGGGACGTGGAAATTGAAAACACAGAACTTTGCGGCTGCAATGTCACTTCGCCGCCGCTAATCGTCAAAGACAAGGTCATCATAGGCGGAACCGGCGGCGAACACGCTCATCGCGGATACCTGTCGGCGTTTGATGCCAGCAGCGGCAAATTGCTCTGGCGGTTTTACACCATCCCAGCGGCGGGTGAGCCGGGTTCCGAAACCTGGGATCCGCGTATGCTGAAATACGGCGGAGCGCCGACTTGGCTGACCGGGTCGTATGACGCCGAACTGAATCTGGTTTATTGGGGCGTGGGCAATCCGTCTTCGGACTTTTACGACGAGTTTCGTCCGGGCGATAACCTGTACTCGAATTCGATCATCGCGCTCGATCCCGACACCGGCAAATTGAAGTGGCATTATCAGGAAGTTCCACACGACATGTATGACTTCGACTCGGCGTATGAATGCGTGCTGGTGGATTACCTGAAAGACGGCAAGACTCAGAAACTGTTGGTTCATCCGAACAAAGGCGGTTACACCTGGGTGCTGGATCGCGCGACGGGAAAATACCTGAGCGCCTGGCCGCACGTAGACGTGCTGACCTGGTTGAAAGGCGTGGACAAAAACGGCAGGCCAATTGATATGCAACCCGTGCCGCCGGACAAGGAAACTTTTGTCTGCCCCAGCGCAGGCGGAGGCCGCAACTGGGATCATTCTTCATACAGCCCGCGAACTAAATTCTGGTACAACGTCGGCTGGGAAATGTGCAACGTCATCAAACCCGAAAAGCTGGAAATCGTCGAAGGCAAACCGCTGTTCGGCGGCGGCATAGATTTCAAACCGCCCAAAGACAAAGCGGCTTACGGACATATCAACGCCTTCGACCCGCTGACCGGTGAGCGCAAATGGCGTTATTTGACTGACGGATTGAACGTGGCTTCGCTGCTGACGACAGGCGGAGACCTGCTGTTTTCAGGAGACGTTTACGGAAACGCTTTTGCGCTGGACGCAAAGACTGGCAAAAAGCTCTGGTCATTCAAAGTCGGAGGCAGCGTCACCGGTTCGCCAATTTCCTACTCGATCAACGGTCGCCAATTCGTAGCCGTTCCAGTCGGAATGGGTTCGTTGGTCGGCGGTCTGAGCGCAATGATGTGGCCGGACAAGATGATGCCCGAAGGCTCTTCAACGCTGGTCGTTTTCGCTTTACCAGAAACCAAAGTAGCCGCCAAAGGAGTGACGCGAAGTGGAAAGTAAAATTCAAACTGAGAAAACAGATTCACCGCAGAGGCGCAAAGAAACGCATAGGAAGCGCGGAGGAAATCCTCTGCGAAACCTCTGCGACTCTCTGCGCCTCTGCGGTGAAAAAGCCTCACTCAAGCGATTGCTCGCGCTAACTCTGGCCGCTTTTTGCATTCACACGTCGCTGACCTTTGCTCAACAGGAAGCCTCAAACCCAGCAGCCAATGTCGAAGCTGGCCGTCGTATCTTCACCGGTTCGTGCAGCATGGGTTATTGCCATGGGCTGAACGGAGCCGGTGGCGGCGGGCCAAAACTGGCCGGGCGCAAGTTCAGCGTCAAATATCTGACGATGGTTATCAGCGACGGTGTGCCCGAAACGACCATGCCGGGTTTCAAAAGCAATCTGAACAAAGAACAGCTTGGCAATTTGATTATCTATGTTCAGTCGCTGGCTTCATCCACTGCGACTGGCGCAACTGAATCGAATCAGCCCGCAGCGCAGGAACACTTACCGACTTCCGGCAACAAAGCCGCCACGCCGGTCGAAACCGCCGCCTCGTCAAAGCCAATCACCGTTTCCGCCGAAGACCGCGAATTGATGGGCGACGCCGCATCCGGACGCGCTTTGTTTTTCAATTCTTCGTCGGCAACCAGTTGCAGCGCCTGTCACAGCATCAACGGGCGCGGCGGCAAACTCGCGCCGGAACTGACCGAGCTTGCCTCCAAATCCGCCAAAGACATTTTGCAAAGCATCAGTGAACCGAGCGTCAACGTTGATGAAAAATTTGCGACTCTGGTTTTGACGCTGAAAGACGGCAAGACCTTCACCGGAGTTAAACGCGATGAAGATGCCACCAGCTTGCGGCTGTACGACACGTCTTCGCTGCCTCCGATTTCGCGGACGCTGCTGAAAGCCGAAATAACCAAAACCGAAAAGCTGAAAACTTCGGCGATGCCCGGCGATTACGGCACAAAGCTTTCTCGCCAGCAATTGCTTGATCTGATTGGCTTTTTGAAAACAAATTGACGCAGTACCGCGCGCGTAAGCAAGCGGCTATTATTACGTGCAAGTGAGGTAACTTTATGATTGCAATACTTGAACAGATTAAGCCCGAAACCGCAGAACTGCTAGCCAACGGAGCAGCAGCCAGCCATCTTTCCGTAGACGATTATTTGCGAAGCCTACTTCCTTATTCCAACGGCGTAACGGAAGCAGAAGAACCGACACCGCAGGAAAAAGTTCGGCGTTGGCGGGAATTTGTGGAGAAGTATTCCGTCAGAGGCGTCATCGCCAACGATTCCCGCGAAAGCATTTACACCAGAGAAGATGAAGCCTTATGAGATACGCGCTGGACACCAATATTCTGGCTCGTAGCATTGAACCTGACCATCCAATGCACGATCCAGCCAACCTGGCGATTGAAGCCCTGACAGCACGTAGTGAGTCCATTTACGTGTTGGCGCAAAGCCTTTATGAGTTTTGGGTGATTGCCACCCGCCCACGTGAGCAAAACGGATTGGGGCTAAGCGCGGTCGAAGCTCAGGTCAGGCTCAACGAGTTTCAACAGATATTCTCCCTCAAAACCGACCGCCCAGAAATTTACGTTGAGTGGAAACAGTTGGTCACTCAATACGCCGTGATTGGCAAACCCGCTCATGACGCGCGCATCGTCGCGGCGATGAAAGTTCACGGCATCACTCACCTGCTGACGTTCAACGTCGGCGATTTCAAACGTTTTCAAGCAATCACAGTCGTTTCACCAAACGAGGTTCAATGAACAAATTCACTCGCAGAGAATTCGTCCAGACCGCCGGATCGTTTGCCATTGGCGGTTCCCTGCTCGGCTGGCAGCGTCCGACGCGACCCAACCAGATCAAATCGCTGGTAAAAGACCTGCTGCTTTACGTTGGTACTTACACCAACAAAAACAGCAGCGAAGGCATTTACCTTTACCGAATGAATCTGGCTTCGGGAAAGCTGGAACGCCAGAGCACTACGCCGGGCATTTCCAATCCGGCTTTTCTGGCGATTGATCCAACCAAACGATTTTTGTACGCCGCCAACGAAAGCGGCGATTTTCTTGGCAAAAAAGGCGGCGGGTTGACCGCGTTCGCCATTGACCAACAAACCGGCGCGTTGAAAAAGCTCAACGAAGTTTCTTCGCCCGGAGTACCTTGCCACGTGTCTGTGCATCCCAACGGCAAATCAGTGCTGGCCGCCAATTACGGCGGAGGCAACGTCGTCATTTATCCGGTGAAAAAAGGCGGACGGCTGGGCGCGAATTACGACGTGCAGCAACACACCGGCAAAGGCGCTGACCCGAAACGGCAGGACGCTCCGCATGCCCATTGCGTCATGTTGGACGCGGCGGGCAAATACGCCTTCGCGCCAGACTTGGGCATAGACAAAGTGATGATTTACAAAGTCGGCTCTGACAAAGCCAAATTGAAACCGCATGGTTTTGCCGCAACGAAACCCGGCGCTGGCCCGCGCCATTTCGCGTTTCATCCAACTTACGATTTCGCTTACGTCATCTGCGAACTGAATTCGACGATGACGGCATTCAGTTACGACAAAGACAAAGGCGCATTGATCGAACTGCAAACGCTTTCGACTTTGCCAGAAGGGTTCAAAGACACCAGTTACTGCGCTGATGTTCACGTTCATCCGTCTGGCAAATTTCTTTACGGATCGAACCGAGGTCACAACAGCATCGTCATTTATGCGATTGATCCATCCGGCAAACTGACGTTGGTCGGCCACGAATCCACGCGCGGCAATTGGCCGCGAAATTTCGGCATTGATCCTGCCGGACAGTTTTTGCTGGTCGGCAATCAAAACAGCAATTCCATCGCAACTTTCCGCATAGACCAACAAACCGGCAAACTGACTCCGCAAGGCGATTTGCTGGAAATCCCAGCGCCGGTTTGTCTGAAATTCATCCCTGCATTTTCGTAGAACTTTTCTTAACGCAAAGACGCAAAGGTTTGAAGGCGCAAAGTAGAAAAACCATTGCCGGGCATTTGAATCGCCACAACGCTCTATCTGACTAAAAACTTCTTCGCGCCTTTGCCGCTTTGCGTCTTTGCGTTGAACCTAAAAACAACAATGGAAACCAACTCAACTCTTCACACTACTCGCGTCGCAGAAATTCAAACCGCGTTGCAGCAAGCCGGACTTGATGGCTGGCTATTCTGCGACTTTCGCCACAGCGACTTGCTGGCATGGCGCATCCTGAAACTGGACGCGACCGTCCACGCCTCTCGCCGCTGGTTTTACTTCGTGCCCGCTTCGGGCGAACCGTCAAAGATCGTCCACGCCATCGAAACCGACAAACTTGATGATCTGCCGGGTCGCAAGATCATTTATTTGCGTTGGCAGGCGTTGCAGGCCGCAGTCAAAGAGGCTTTAGCTGGCGCAACACGCATCGCCATGCAGTATTCGCCCAACAACGCGATTCCGTACATGGCTCGCGTAGACGCCGGAACCATCGAGCTCGTTCGCAGCTTCGGCCCGGAAGTCGTCACCAGCGCCGATCTGGTTCAGGTCTTTGAAGCCGTCCTGTCGCCAGCGCAATTGGCCACACACGTCGAAGCCGCAGAAAAAGTCTACAAAATCATTCACGAAGCCTTCGCCGAAATCGGTCGCTCCGCCCGCGCTGGCGAAGCCATGACCGAATACACGATTCAACAATTCATGTGGCGCCGCTTTGACGAAGAAGGCATGCACGCCGATTACGCGCC
>JANRKX010000134.1:0-19885 GCA_033763255.1 Acidobacteriota bacterium
TTTGTCAATCAACTGGCTACCAAAAAAACTGCTTTTCGGCAGAGATCAATAAGTGTTGCCATTTTTCGCTTGACGCCAGCACTGTTTTCATAGACGGCTAATATCCACAGCCCTTTCAGGGCAAAAGGCAAAAATCGCTAAATGCGAAAAATGTGGGTAATGACAAGGTTCGGAGCCTTGTCCTACCCAATCAAGAGTTGCACTCAACTGAAAACCGTTATAACTCAGATCGAATGCCAATATCGCCTCAACTTCGACAAGTTCATGTTCTGAAACGACTAAATAGTTTTAGAGCATAACCCCAATCACAACCATCATTTCACGGAGGACTTCAATGAAGGCACTTGCCCGTCTTTTGAAAACAAATCTTCGCTTCAGCCTGGCGCTCTGTCTGGTTGCAGCGACAGCGGCGTATTTTCTGACTTCAAATGCTGCTGCCGACCAAAAACGAAGTGGCGATAAAGCCAAACCCAAACCTGTCAGCAAACGAATTTCCAAAAAGACCGCTCCCAAACAATCTCTGCCAAATTCCACTGCCAATTTGCCGACGGAATTTGGCGGAGCCGCCCAATCAGCAAATGAAAATTGGCTGCAATTGTTGAACGCCGATCCGGCGCAAGAATTTTTTAGCCAATGGATCAACGACGGCGAAAACCAATTCGGCACATCAGCCGATGCCAAAGCCCGCAAACATCACGTCAAAAAAGCTGACGAACCGGACAAGGCGATTCAGTACTTTTTGCGGAAACGCCTGCCCGAAGGCGAAACCGAATTGCCGGTCGAAAAATACTTCGAAGCTCAGGAAGCAATGCAACGAATGGAGGTGTTTTCGACCGCTGAAAACCGGCTGCTGTCGCGCGAAGAATTGAAAAATTCACCCGAACAGCCGCGCTTGGGAACGTGGACGCCGCTTGGGCCAGGCAACATCGGCGGACGCACGCGCACCATCATCATCAATCCAAACGACCCGAACACCATGTTTGCCGCCGGAGTGGCGGGCGGCATCTGGAAAACCACCAACGGCGGAACCAGTTGGACTCCGATTGCCGATTTGATCGCCAACATCGCCGTCACCTGCATGGCCTTTGATCCCAAAAACGCCAACACGATTTACGCCGGAACCGGCGAAGGATTTTCCAACGCCGACGGCGTTCGTGGAGCCGGAATTTTCAAATCCATTGACGCCGGAGCCACCTGGTCACGGTTGGCCAACACCGCCACATCCGATTTTTATTACGTCAACGACATCATCGTCAGCACCAACGACAGCCGCCGCATTTACGCTGCAACCCGATCCGGTGTCTGGCGCTCAACCGACGAAGGTTTGAACTGGACGGCTGTTTTGCCAGTCACAGTCAATGGCGGTTGTCTTGATCTGGCGGCGCGCACAGACCAACAAACTGACTTCGTGTTTGCCGCTTGCGGCAACTTCACGCAATCCACAATTTATCGAAAATCGAATGCAGAAGCTGGCGGAAGCTGGGACGTGGCCTTGTCCGAAACCGGCATGGGACGCACGGCAATCGCAGTCGCGCCATCGAATCAAAACATTGTTTATGCCGTTTCGGCGGCTTTCAGCGGAGCTTACACGCACGGTCTGCATGCGTTTTTCCGTTCGGACAATGGCGGCGGTTCGTTTACGCCTATGGTTCGCAACACCGACGCCAACAAAGTCAACACTTCGATTCTGTCCAATCCTCCGTTTGCCAGTTCCGTCGCCTGTAAAAACGGAACGACAAACGATTTCAGCGGCCAGTCGTGGTACGACCTGACGATTGCGGTTGACCCGGTGGATTTCAATCGCGTCTGGGTGGGCAGCATTGACCTGGCGCGTTCCGACGACGGCGGAGCCAACTGGGGTTTCGGAGCTTTCGCTTACGAAAGCTTCGGCGGTTCGCTGATTTACGGCAAAGACGATCAGGTTCACCCTGACCAGCACTTCATGGTTTTCCATCCGCAATACAACGGCACAACCAACCAGCAATTGTTTGTCGGCAACGACGGAGGCATCTGGAAAACAAGCAATGCTCGCGCACAGGTTTCCACCGGCCAGTTCGCCGCCTGCGATGCGCGCAACAACAAAGTCGCCTGGACGCCGCTGAACAATGGCTACGGCGTGACGCAGTTCTATCACGGCACGGTGTACCCGGACGGCAAAACTTATCTTGGCGGAACGCAGGACAACGGAACTCCGCGCGGCAACGACACCGACGGTTCCAACAAATGGAAAATGATTTTCCTGGCCGACGGCGGATATTCCGCAGTGGATTTTTTGAATCCCAGCACACTGTATGTTTCGACGCAGGGCGCAGGATTCCGCAAATCAACCGATGGCGGAGCGACGTTTTCGACCGTAACTTTCGGCCTGGCTGGCAGCGTTTCGTTCATCACGCCCATGGTGCAAGACCCCAGCGACCCTGCGCGGTTTTACACCGGCGGCTCATTGCTGTTCCGCTCGAACAAAATGACGTTCTGGGAACAGCTCGGCTCGCCATCGAGCGTCACCGGTTCGACCAGTGCGCTCAGCGCATTTGCCGTAGCGCCAACCGATTCCAATTACGCGCTGTTTGGCCAGGGCGACGGTTCGATCACTCGCACCACGCGAGCTTTGGCGCTGTCGCCGATCAATCCATTGTCAGCTATCTTTGAACGTTCGGCGCGTCCGCGCACAGGAAATGTTTCGTGGGTGGCGTTTGACCCGACGGACAAAAACATCGCTTATGCGACTTACTCTACGTTCGGCGGTTCGCACGTCTGGAAAACAACGAACGCAGGCGAATCGTGGTCGGCGATTGATGGCTCTGGCGGAACAGGCATTCCAGATATTCCCGCGCATTGCATCGTTGTTGATCCGTCGAACACCGCGCGGTTGTATGTTGGAACCGATCTGGGCGTGTTTGTTTCGATTGACGGCGGAGCTACCTGGACGGTGGAAAACACCGGTTTCGCCAATGTGGTCACTGAAACGCTGGTGCTGAACACGGTCAATGGAGTGACTTCGCTGTACGCTTTCACGCACGGTCGTGGAGCGTTCAAAGTCACAGCCAACATGAGCGGTTGCAACTTCGCGCTGTCGAAAACCGGTGACAGAGTTGCAGCGGCGGGAAGCGATTTGACCGTCAACGTCACCGTCGCTCCGGGCGGTTGCAATTGGCGAGCGGAGAGCAATGTTCCCTGGATCACGCTGCAACCCGGATCGGGCGGCGGCGCCAATGGCACAGTCGGCATGAAAGTGTCTGCCAACACTGCCATCGGCCAACGCTTCGGCACGGTGAACATCGCCGGTCGCAGTTTCACCGTCACGCAAGACGGATTTTTCGATCTTGACGCGCCGACTGTTCGCATTACGACTCCGAATACGCCAACCGCCACCAGCAATGCCAACGCCATCGTTTTGAGCGGAACGGCAACCGACAATGTCGGCGTCGCTTCGGTTACCTGGCGAACCAATCGTGGATTCGGCGGCACGGCAAGCGGAACCACAAACTGGGCATTCTCTGCTCCGTTGATCGGCGGCAGCAACGAAATCACAGTGTTGGCGACCGACAACGCTGGCAATATCAGTCAGGCCAGAACTCTGACCGTCAATGTCACTCCGCCCGGCGCGTTTGTGACTGTGGCAGGAACCGGCGTCAACGGATTCAGCGGCGACAATGGAGCGGCAATCACCGCCAACATTTCCCGTCCGATTCGCATGACTTTTGACGCGGCGGGAAATTTGTACTTCGCCGATCTGAACAATCACCGCGTTCGGCGTGTGGCGACAACCGGCGTCATCACGACGGTTGCCGGAAACGGTACGCAAGGTTTCAGCGGCGATAACGGCCCTGCGACTTCGGCACAGTTGAACCAGCCGCTCGGCGTGGCGCTGGATCGCAACGGCAACCTGTTGATTGCCGATTGGGGCAACAACCGCGTTCGCCGAATCAATGCCGTAACCGGCGTCATCACCACAATTGCCGGAACCGGCGACACGGGTTTCAACGGTGACGGCGGAGCGGCAACCAACGCGCGCATCAACGGCCCCGAAAATGTGTTCGTAGACAAAGACAACAACATTTTCATCGCCGATTCCAACAACCATCGCATTCGTAAAGTCGCTGCCAGCGGCGCCACGATTTCCACAGTTGCCGGAACCGGTACGTCCGGTTTCAGCGGCGACGGTGGGCAAGCAACCGCGGCCAACCTGTCTTTGCCAACCGATGTCGTGGTGGATAACGCCGGAAACATTTACATCTGCGCGACAGGCAACAACCGCATTCGCAAAGTCACCGCCGACGGAGTCATCAACACCGTTGCCGGAAACGGCAACACGGCTTTCAACGGTGATGGAATTCTGGCGACGGCGGCAGCTCTGAGCGGCCCGCAATCTATCGCGCTGGATTCCGCAGGCAACATTTACATTGTGGATCGCGGCAATTTGCGAATTCGCCGGGTCACAGTCAACAACGACGCTATCAATACGCTGGCGGGCGGCAACAGCGGATTTTCGCCGGACGGTTCGTCAACGACGTTGGCGCGATTGAGCGCCCCGACCGGCATCGCGTTGGACGCGGCGGGCAATGTCTTTTTCTCTGACCGAGACAATTTCCGTGTTCGTCGCATCGCCAACGCGCTTAGCCCCGATACCGTTTCGCCAACCGTAGCCATTTCGTCACCGGCTCCGACTGGCAGTTTCACCGCGACAACCAATCCGATTGCGTTAAGCGGAACTGCTAACGACAACGGCGCTGTCACACTGGTTCGTTGGAGCAATGACCGCGGCGGTAGCGGCACTGCCATCGGCACGGCTTCGTGGTCAATTTCATCCGTGACCTTGTTGCCGGGCGTCAACAACATCACTGTCACCGCGTGGGATGCCAGCGGCAACGCCGGTTCTGCGGTGTTGATGGTGAATTACCAGGCTCCGCAAGTTGTCGTGACTCTGGCCGGAACCGGTGCTGCGGCCAACAGCGCGGACGGCGGCCCGGCAAACGCAGCAGCATTGTGGACGCCTCGCGGGTTGGTGGTGGACGCAATGGGCAACGTGATTTTCGCCGACAACCTGAACCGCCGCGTTCGCAAAGTTTCTCCGGCAGGAGTCATCACGGCTTTTGCCGGAACCGGTGAAGTCGGTTCGGGCGGCGACGGCGGACAAGCCAAAGACGCGACATTCAATTCGCCGACCGGAGTGGCGATTGATGCCGCAGGCAATGTTTACATCAGCGACAGCAACACGCATCGCGTTCGCAAAGTCGCTCCCGACGGCGTCATCACCACAGTGGCTGGAACCGGCGTCGGTTTCGGTGGGTTCAACGGCGACGGCGGTTTGGCCAAAGACGCCGAACTGGCTGGGCCGCAAGGTCTGGCTGTGGACAAAGACGGCAATCTGTACATTGCCGACCGCAGCAACAATCGCATCCGCAAAATCACTGTTGCCGACGGCAAAATCAGCACAGTCGCCGGAACCGGCTTATTCGGATTTTCGGGCGATGGCGGATTGGCGACTGAAGCCGACCTGTCATTGCCGACCGGTGTAGCCGTTGATGCCGCCGGAAACATTTACATCGCCGATCAAGGCAACAACCGCATCCGCAAGGTCAACGCTTCTGACAAGAAAATTTCGACCATTGCCGGAACCGGCGTGACGGGTTTCAGCGGTGACGGCGGGCAGGCGGCAAACGCTCAAATCAGCTTGTCGTTCCCGTCGTTTATGGTTGTGGATGCAGCGGGCGATTTGTTCTTTTCGGATCGCAGCAATCACCGCATTCGCAAAATCACCACCAACACAGGCGTCATCACCTCTGTCGTCGGGACAGGAACCGCCGGATTCAACGGCGACGGCACGACACCGAGCGCAACGAATCTGAGCTTCCCGGTTGCAGTCGCCGTAGATGGATCGGGCAGCCTGTTTATCTCCGACAGTTCGGTCAATCGTGTGCGACGCACTCGACCGGCGGACGGTTTGCGAACGATTGCGACGGTATCCGCCGCCAGCTTTTCTCAAATGGCTGGCGTCGCTCCAGAAGAAATCGTCGCCGGATTCGGACCCGGTCTGGCTTCGTCGGTCGTTGTTGCGGATTCCTTGCCGCTGCCGACTGCGCTGGGCGGAACGACGGTCAAGGTGCGCGACAATTTGAATGTCGAACGCCTGGCTCCGCTGTTCTTCGTTTCGCCGGATCAGGTGAATTACCAGATTCCCGGTGGAACTGCTGCGGGCTTGGCGACGGTGACTGTGACAAATCCTTCGGGCGAAACGGTCATCGGGTCGGTAATGGTTTCCAACGTTGCGCCGAGTTTGTTCAGCGCCAATTCCAGCGGAACCGGCCCGGCGGCGGCAGTCGTTTTTCGCCGCAATGCCGCCGGAGTGGACACGTTTGAATCCGCGTCCGGGCCAATTGACCTCGGACCGGCGGGCGACATCGTGCTGCTGATTCCGTTCGGAACCGGCTTGCGCGGATTGACAGACGTGTCAAACACCAGCGCCACCATCGGCGGAGTCAATGCTCCGGTGTTTTTCGTCGGAGCGACGCCTGGCCAAATCGGCCTCGATCAAGCGAATCTGCTGATTGATCGCAGTTTGATTGGCAAAGGAACCGTAGACGTGGTGCTGAAAGTGGATGGCAAAACCGCCAACACCGTCACCATCACGATCAAGTAGGCGTGGCAATCAACGCAGGAAGAAGTGGCTGACTTCGCTTCTTCCTGCGTTGTTCATTTGGCAATTTTCTCAAAGGTCTTGTGGTTTGAAGGTGTGAACAGCCTGCACATACAACGCGCGTTCGTAAGCCGTCGGGTCTGAGCAATGAAGCTGACTCAAACTGCCGCGCATCTGAGCGACGGAAACGTATTCGTGCTTATCCATCCATTCCAGCATCGCACGTTCGATCAAACCGATTTGCGGCAATCCGCGTTCGTAAAGCACCGAACACAGCATCGTCACGTTCGCGCCAGCCATCAACAATTTCAAAGCATCTATCGCCGAATGCACTCCGCTGGTGGCGGCCAGTTGCGCGCGGATTTGTCCATACAAGATCGCTATCCAACGCAGCGGCAATCGAATGGACGACGAGCGACTGAACAGCACATTCGTCTTAACTTCCAAAGCTTCCAGATCGAAATCGGGTTGATAAAACCGATTGAACAGCACCAGCGCATCCGCGCCTACATCATCCAACCGTCTGGCCATATTGGCGAAGCTGCTGAAAAACGGCCCCAGCTTCACGGCGACGGGAATCTTCACGGCGGCTTTCACCGCCGCGACGATGTCCAAATAATTCTGCTCGACTTCAGCGCCTGTGAGTTCAGGATCAGTCGGGATCGAATAAATGTTCAGTTCCAAGGCATCCGCGCCCGCTTCGTAAATGCGTTTGGCGGATTCCGTCCAACGCCCCAACGCTGTGCCGTTCAAACTGGCGATGATCGGAATGTCCACAGCCTGTTTGGCGCGGCGAATGTGTTCCAGATAAGAATCCAGCCCAAATTGCAAAAACTCCGGTTCGGGAAAAAAGCTCAAAGCTTCGGCAAAACTTTCGGTTCCGTGCGTCAGGTGGTGATGCAGTTCGTAACGTTCCAGCATCAATTGCTCTTCAAACAACGAATACAACACGACGGCGGAAGCGCCCGCGTCAGCCATACGTTTGATGTTGTCCAGATTCTGCGACAGCGGCGAAGCGGACACCACCAGCGGCGTCCGCAAAGTCATTCCCAGATAATTGGTTTGCAAACTCATCACTTGCCCTCTGCTGTGTTGGTTTCTTGTGCCGGACGCGCCGCCAGCGATTCGTACAAACGACGACGCGCCGTCACATCTTGTTGCGCCTGTTCAAACAACCGCGCGGCTTCATCGGGATGGCTCTTGGTCAACATTTTGAAGCGATTTTCCATCAGCAAATAGTTTTCAATCGGAACTTTCATCGCGGGCGAATCCAACGATAACGACTGTTCGTGTTCAGGATGGTGGCGATACAACAACCAATGCCCTGCGTTGACGGCTGCTTTTTGGTTTTGCATGCCAGTCGTCATATTGATGCCGTGCGCGATGCAGTGACTGTAAGCGATGATGAGCGAGACTCCGTCGTAGGCTTCGGCTTCCAAAAAAGCTTTCAGCGTGTGTTCATCGCGCGCGCCCATCGCTACGCTGGCGACATAAACATTGCCGTAACTCATGGCAATCAGTCCCAAATCTTTTTTGCGCGCGTGCTTGCCTCCAGCGGCGAACTTCGCCACGGCAGCACGCGGCGTGGCTTTGGACATCTGCCCGCCAGTGTTCGAGTAAACCTCCGTGTCCAGCACCAGAATGTTGACGTTGCGCCCACTGGCCAGCACGTGATCCAAACCGCCGAAACCGATGTCATAAGCCCAGCCGTCACCACCCACAATCCAGACGCTCTTTTTGACCAGCAAATCCGCGAGCGGCAACAGCAGCTTCGCTTCGTTGGATTTCAAACCGAGCAGCTTTTCTTTGAGCGCCGCCACGCGCTCGCGCTGCTCGTAAATTTCCGCTTCATCTTTTTGCTGCGCGGTCAGAATCGCCGTTGCCAGTTCATCGCCAACCAGCGAAGCCAGTTTCCTGAGCAACTCCTCGGCGAATTCGCGCTGCTTGTCGAGCGAGACGCGAAAGCCCAGACCGAATTCGGCGTTGTCTTCAAACAAGGAATTGGCCCAGGCCGGGCCGCGCCCTTCGGCGTTTTGCGCCCAGGGCGTTGTCGGCAAGTTCGCGCCGTAAATCGAAGAGCAGCCCGTTGCATTGGCGATCAACGCGCGGTCGCCGAACAGTTGCGAGAGCAATTTCAAATACGGCGTTTCTCCGCAGCCCGAACACGCGCCGGAAAATTCAAACAGCGGTTGCTGCAACTGTTGCCGGCGAATGTCGGAGATTTTGATCAGCCGCCGGTCGGTTTCCGGCAGCGTCAGGAAGAAGTCCCAGTTGTCGCGTTCGGCGGCGCGCAACGGCGGTTGCGGAACCATGTTGATGGCTTTCAACCGCGCCTGGGATTTGTTTTTGGCAGGGCAAACATCCACGCATATCCCGCAGCCGGTGCAATCTTCGGGCGCGACTTGAATGGTGTATTTCTGCCCTGCCCATTCGCGGTCTTTGGCATCGCACGATTTGAAGGTTGCGGGCGCTGCGGCCAGATGCTGCTCGTCGTAAACCTTGATGCGGATGACGCTGTGCGGGCAGACCATCGCGCACTTGCCACACTGAATGCAGACTTGCGCGTCCCAAGCCGGAATTTCCGCCGCGATGTTGCGCTTTTCCCATCGCGCAGTGTTGGTCGGGAAAACGCCATCCGCAGGCATGGCGCTGACCGGCAAGGCATCGCCGCGACCGGCGAAAATTTCACCCAGCACATTGCAAGCGAACGGTGGCGCATTGAGGAAAGCAGACGGCGGCAGTTCCAGATGCCCGTTGAGTTTGGCCGGAGGCGCGACTTCATACAGATGCGCCAGAGTTTCCTCTACTGCGCGCAAATTCATCTGGACGATCTCTTCGCCTTTTTTCCCGTAGGTTTTCTTGATGGATTCTTTGATTGCGGCAATGGCTTCGTCGCGCGGCAGCACATCGGCAATGGCAAAGAAACACACTTGCAACACAGTGTTGTTTTGTTTGCCCATGCCGCTTTCGCGCGCCACGCGGTCGGCATTGATGACATAAAACTTCAGTCGCTTATCCAGAATTTGTTGCTGTGTACGACGCGGCAAATGCGACCAAACTTCTTCTGCTGCGTATGGCGTATTCAGCAAAAAGACGCCGCCGGGTTCGATCAACTCCAGCACGTCGTGGCGTTCCAGCAACACAGGCTGATGACAGGCGACGAAATGCGCCTGCTGAATCAAATAGCTTGAACGAATCGGCTGCGGCCCGAAGCGCAAATGCGAGACGGTTTCCGAACCGGACTTTTTCGAGTCGTAAACGAAATAACCTTGCGCGTAATGCTCGGTTTGTTCGCCGATGATTTTGATGGAGTTTTTGTTCGCGCCGACCGTGCCGTCCGCGCCGAGTCCGTAAAACACCGCGCGTGTCACGCTGTGCGGTTCGATGGAAAACGCCGCGTCGAAGTCCAGGCTGGTGTGGCCGACATCGTCGCGAATGCCTATGGTGAAGTGATTTTTCGGTTGCGACTGCGACAGATTGTCGAACACCGCTTTGACCATCGCGGGCGTGAATTCCTTGGACGACAAACCGTACCTGCCGCCGACCACGCGCGGCATCACGGCGAGCGAAGCTTCGTGCAGCGCCGTCACGCAATCCTGATAGAGCGGTTCGCCCGCGCTGCCGGGTTCTTTCGTTCGGTCGAGCACGGCGATGGCGTTGGTTGTGACGGGCAAGGCGGCGACAAAACGCGCGGCATCGAACGGACGAAACAACCGCACTTTGACCACGCCGACTTTTTCACCCTGCGCATTCAGCGCGTCCACGGTTTCGTGAACAGCTTCCGCGCCCGAACCCATCAGCACGATGATGCGCTCAGCGTCAGGCGCTCCGTGATATTCGTAAAGCCCGTACCGCCGCCCGGTCAGTTCGGCAAACAGATTCATTGTTCGTTCAACGACGTTAGCGCATTCGACATAAAACGGATTGACGGTTTCGCGGCCTTGAAAATACACATCAGGATTTTGCGCCGTGCCGCGCAACGTAGGATGGTCCGGCGACAACGCGCGGGCGCGAAGTTCGGCAATTCGCGCGTCGTCCACAAATGCGCGCAGCACTTCATCGCCGAGCGGTTCGATCTTGGCGATTTCGTGCGAAGTGCGGAAACCGTCGAAAAAGTGCAAAAACGGCAACCGTGATTGCAAAGTGGCAGCGTGCGCAATCAAGGCAAAATCCTGCGCTTCCTGCACGGAATTTGAACAAAGCATCGGCCAGCCAGTCGCTCGTGTCGCCATCACGTCGCTATGATCGCCAAAAATCGAAAGCCCCTGCGCCGCCAGCGAACGCGCCGCGATGTGAAAGACCGTCGGCGTTAATTCGCCCGCGATCTTGTACATATTCGGAATCATCAACAGCAGCCCTTGCGAAGCGGTGAACGTGCTGGCCAGTGCGCCGGTTTGCAACGCGCCGTGAACCACGCCCGCCGCGCCGCCTTCGCTTTGCATTTCGACGATGGCGGGAACGGTTCCCCACAAATTCAATTTGCCTTGCGCGGCCCAGGCGTCAGCCCATTCGCCCATCGGCGAAGCAGGTGTGATTGGGTAGATGGCAATGACTTCGCTTAAGCGATAAGCGACCGAGGCAACGGCTTCGTTACCGTCCAGGGTAAGAAATTCTCTCACGGCGGATCCCTCCTCTTGTTCGGACAGCATCTGTTAATTACGATGCGAGGCAGCAAGGCTTATGCCAACGCAATTTCAAGCAGTTACAAGATTTGAGGTGTGCAAAGTTGCTCAACGTTGAGCAAAATTGCTCAGCGGCAAGTTTGTTTACTTCCAGCTTCATCAACCAAGCGAGGTGTTTATGATGAGTTCGCGCGTTCGGATCATTGTGCTTCTGTCCCTGTTTTCGTTCATCGCTTTCGGCCAAGCACCGAAAGAAGCGTTGCCTTATTTCACCGAACCTTCGATCTCACCTGATCGAACAGAAATCGCCTTTGTTTCCGGCGGCGACATCTGGACGGTTCCGGCGGGTGGTGGCGACGCGCGCTTGTTGGTGGCGCATGCGGCCAACGAATCGCGTCCGCAGTATTCGCCTGACGGCAAGCGGCTGGCCTTCGTTTCCAACCGCACAGGCGGCGGCGACATTTACGTGCTGACTTTGGCGACGGGCGATTTGCGGCGGCTGACTTTTGACGACGGCAACGATCAACTGGACGGCTGGTCGCGCGATGGCCGCTGGATTTACTTCACGTCATCCGGCAAAGACATCGCCGGAATGAGCGACATCTTCCGCGTCGGCAGCGAAGGCGGCACGCCGATGCAGGTAACTGCGGATCGTTACACCAGCGAATTCTTTTCCGCGCCTTCGCCGGACGGCAAAACTTTGGCCTTTGCCGCGCGCGGCATCGGCGCGGGGCAATGGTGGCGCAAAGGCCACAGCCACATTGACGAAAGCGAACTCTGGCTACTGAACGACGGCGGCAAGTACGAACAAGTCGTTGAACGCGGCGCAAAGAATCAATGGCCGATGTGGAGCGCCGATGGCAAAACATTGTTTTTCACTTCTGACCGCAGTGGCGCGCAAAACCTGTGGTCGAAATCCATCGGCGGCCAAGCCAAACAACTAACCAAATTCACCAACGGTCGCGTGCTGTGGCCGACGATCAGTTACGACGGCAAGACGATTGTCTTTGAACGCAACTTCGGCTTATGGAAATTCGACACCGTCAGCGGTCAAGCCAGCGAAGTGCAAATTACTCGGCGAGGCGCGCCCACTGGCCCCAACATTGAACATTTGGCGCTGACCAACGGCTTCGGGGACTTGGCGCTTTCGCCGGACGGCAAAAAAATCGCCTTCGCCGCGCGTGGTGAAATCTTTGCAGCGTCTTCAAGAGACGGCGGCGACGCCATGCGCGTCACACGCACAATCGCGGCTGAAAGCGATGTGGTCTGGTCGCCAGACAGCAAACGCATTGCCTACGTTTCGGAGCGCGATTCTGCGCCGCACCTATTTTTGTATGACTTCACCGCCAATGCCGAAACGCAACTGACGAACACGCCCGCAGCCGACGCCGTGCCGCGTTTTTCGCCCGACGGCAAATTGATCGCCTTCGTCCGCGACGGCAAAGAGCTTCGCGTTTACGAAACCGAATCCAAACAGGAGCGCAAACTGACCGACGCCAAAATGGAACGACCGCCCTTCATCAACAATCGCTCTTTCGCGTGGTCGCCTGACAGCAAGTGGCTGGCGTTTTCAGCCACCAGCGCCAAATCCTTCCGCAACATTTACGCCGTCAACGTGGCCGGCGGCGAAGCGCGACAAATCAGTTCGCTGGCCTCGAATTCCGGCAGTTCAATTTCGTGGCATCCGGACGGAACGTCGCTGCTGTTTCAAACCGTCATGCGAACCGAAAGCGGCCAGATCGCCCGCGTGGATTTGATTCCGCGCACGCCGAAATTCCGCGAAGACCAGTTCCGCGATTTGTTCCGCGAAGAGTCTCCGCGCAACCCCGCGATTGAGCGCCGCGCGCAATCAACTCCGCCGCCGCAACAAACTCAAACGGTTCAACCAGCGCAGCCAGCCGAAGCAAAACCCGACGACAAGAAGCCTTCGAGCAAACCTGTTGAAATTGTGTTCGACGGCATTCGCCAGCGACTGAGCTTGCTGCCTGTCGGAGTTGACGTGGCTTCGCTGACCGTCAGCCCGGACGGAAAAACGCTGTTGATGAGCGCCAGCGCCGAAGGCCAAACGAATCTTTACACCTGGTCGCTGGATGAATTGTCCAGAACTCCCGCCGTCGCGCGGCAACTGACTTCGACACCCGGATTCAAAAGCGACGCTCAGTTTTCGCCCGATGGCCGCGAAGTCTACTTCCTGGAACAAGGCCGCATCGGCGTCATCAATCTGGACACGCGGCTGCCGCGCGCGTTGAGCGTAACAGCCGAAATGGACGTGGACTTTCATCAAGAAAAACTGGCCGTCTTCCAACAAGCCTGGGTCTTGCAGCGCGATCATTTTTACGACGACAAATTCCACGGCGCGAATTGGGAAGCCGTCCGCGCCGAATACGAACCGCGCATCGCCGGAGCGCGCACGCCGGACGAAATGCGCCGCATCCTGAATTTGATGGTTGGCGAATTGAACGCTTCGCATTTGGGCGTGTCGGCTCCCTTCGGCGGCGGGAACCAGACTGCGCCGGTCGGCAAACTCGGTTTGCGATTCGACCGCAACGAATACGAAACGAGCGGGCGATTGAAAGTGACTGAAGTCATCACGCTCAGCCCGGCGGCCATCGCTAGCGGCATCAAAGTCGGCGATTACCTGCTTGCGGTTGACGGCGCGCGTTTCAACGCGCAAACCAATCTGGACGAATTGCTGCAATACAAAACCAATCGCCGCGTCGCGCTGACAGTTTCGTCATCGTCCGACGGTTCCAGCCCGCGCGAAGTCGTCGTTCGCCCGACGACCACCGGCACGGAAAAAGGTTTGCTCTATCGCCAATGGGTCGAAGACTGCCGCGCTTACGTGGCGAAGGTCAGCGCCGGGCGGCTCGGTTACGTTCACATGCCGGATATGTCCGCGCAGTCTTTGTCGCAGTTGTACACAGACCTGGACGACGACAACCACTCGCGCGAAGGCGTAGTCGTAGACGTTCGCAACAACAACGGCGGCTTCGTCAATGTTTACGCGATTGATGTGCTGGCGCGGCGCGGGTATCTGACGATGACCCAACGCGGCATGCCGTCGGCTCCGGCGCGCAGCTATCTGGGACAACGCTCGCTGGAATCGCCGACGATTCTGGTGACGAATCAACACTCGCTGTCAGACGCCGAAGACTTCACCGAAGGCTACCGCTCGCTGAAGCTCGGCAAAGTCGTAGGCGAACCGACTTCCGGCTGGATCATCTACACCTGGAACTTGTCGTTGATTGACGGCACAGGTTTCCGCATGCCGCGCGTCCGCGTGCAAGACAACACAGGCCAGACGATGGAACTGAATCCCCGCCCGGTTGATCTGCCAGTGACGCGGCCAATCGGCGAAAGCTACACCGGACGCGACAGCCAGCTTGATATGGCGGTGCGGGAGTTGCTCAAGCAGATTGATGGTAGCAAGAAGGAGCGTGCTGTTAGCAATGAAAATTGAAGAACGACGTTGGCTGATGTCACAACTTGGTAAGCTAAAAGAAAAATTGAGCTTTCTGAAAGGGTGGTTATTGAAGTTTCTAAAAGGATGGCCAAGTTTGATAATGCTGTACCTAGGCGTTGCTGTGACAGCGAGTATCTTATGTTGGCTCTACATCAAACCTAGCAACACATCAGAACGCAAGGACATCATTCAAACCATTGCACAAGTTTGGGGAGCATTGGCATTGGCAATCACTTTTTATTTTTCTTGGCGCAATCTGAAGCTCACTCAAGAAACGACGAATGAAACCTTAAAGAACACGCAAGTGAACCTTAGACTCTCGCAAGAAGAACAAATAACCAATCTATTAACAAAAGCGATAGAGCAACTAGGAAGTAATAGTTTAGCAATACGTTTAGGGGGAGTTTATGGCTTGGAGCGAATTGCCAGAGATTCAGAAAGAGACCATTGGCCAATTATGGAAATCTTGACGGCGTATATTCGAGAGCATTCCCCCTGGGAAACCGATGGACCAGGCGTCAGTCAAGTCACCAGTAATTCCGCCACCCAAGATTTCACTGATGGGATACCTCCCTTTCCTAAGCTCTCCGGGGAAAGAGATCAAAAACAATTTCTACCTCCAAATTTGCCTCCTCTCCCAAAGGACATCCAGGCAATACTGACAGTTCTTGGCAGGCGTAACCTCAATTTTGAGAAAGGCAGAAATCAACGCCTAGACTTAACCCAAACAAATCTCAGACAAGCTCAACTCTCAGAGACAAGTTTCAAAAGAGCGAATTTGTGGGGGGCCCATCTTGAGAGGGCGCAACTCATTTGTGCCGATTTTGAGGAGGCCAGTTTTACAGGAGCACATTTAGAGGAAGCAATCTGTTCAAATGCCAATCTCAAAGGAGCTAGCTTTTCGTGGGCACGATTGAATGACACTCAACTAAACATAGCTCACTTGGAGGGTGCTGACTTGAGTAACGCAATCGGTTTAACCCAAGAACAGATTCAAGACTCTTTTACCGATGACGAGACTAAGCTGCCTAATAATCCTAATTTTGCCCAGAAAGCATCATGAATACATCCCTACAACAAACAATTAGCCCAATTGACGGCTCAATCTACGCTGAGCGCAAACTGGCAACTCCACAACAAATCGAAACCACTTTGGCCAAAGCCGTCGCCGCGCAAACCGAGTGGCGGCGTGTGCCAGTCAACGAACGCGCGGCAATTTGCCTGCGGATGAAAGACTGGCTGGTAGAACACGCTGACGAAATTGGCAAAGAACTGACTTGGCAAATCGGGCGGCCCATCGCTTACAGCCCATTTGAGCTTCGCCGAGGATTCAACGAGCGCGTCAACTTCATGTGCGACATTGCCGAACGCGAACTCGCCGACATCGCCATCGAACCCAAAGAAAATTTCACGCGCTTCATTCGCCGCGAACCAGTCGGCACGGTGTTGGTTTTGGCTCCGTGGAATTATCCGTGGCTGGCTTCGGTCAATGCCGTGGTTCCGGCGATTTTGGCTGGCAACAGCGTGGTGCTGAAAATCGCGCCGCAAACTCCGCTGGTCGCCGAACGCTACTATGAAGCTTTTGCCAACGCCGGTTTGCCCGAAGGCGTCTTTCAGTTCCTGCACATTGACCACGATCAAGTCGCCGAAGTCGTTAAAGATTCTCGTGTCGCGTTTGTCGCTTTCACAGGTTCAGTCGCCGGAGGCCACGCCGTGCAGCGCGCCGCCGCCGAACGCTTCATTGCAACGGGCTTGGAACTCGGCGGCAAAGACCCTGCCTACGTCAGGCCTGACGCGAATCTGGAAGCGGCAATTGAAAATCTGGTGGACGGAGCGATGTTCAACTCCGGCCAGTCCTGCTGCGCGGTCGAACGCATCTATGTTCATCAGGATTTGTTCGATAAATTTGTCGAAGGCGCGGTCGAACTGACCAAACAATACAGGCTCGGCAACCCGCTGGAAGCGGGCATCACACTCGGCCCGATGGTTCGCGCGGACGCCGCCGACAAAGCCCGCGCCCACATTGCCGAGGCTTTGGCCAAAGGCGCGAAAGCGTTGATTGACGAAAGCCTGTTCCCTGCCAGCAAAGCCGGGACGCCGTATCTGGCTCCGCAAATTCTGACAAACGTAGATCATTCGATGCTGGTGATGACCGAAGAAACCTTCGCGCCCGTCGTCGGCATCATGCCGGTCAAAGACGACGCGGAAGCCGTTCGGCTGATGAACGACAGCAAGTATGGTTTGACAGCTTCGATCTGGACTTCGGACGTGGACGCGGCGCTCAGCATCGGCGACCAAATTGAAACTGGCACGTTTTACATGAATCGCTGCGATTATCTCGATCCGGCTTTGGCCTGGGCTGGTGTCAAAGATTCCGGGCGCGGCTGCACGCTGTCGCGGCTGGGTTTTGAAGCCTTCACTCGACCGAAGTCGTTTCACTTGAGGTTGAGCGTATGAAAATCGGCTTGCTGGAATGCGATCACGTTGCGGAGCCACTGCGCCACGTCGCCGGAGATTATCGGCAGATGTTCGCCGACTTGTTTAATCGTCACGCGCCCCAATTTGAGCTGGTGAATTTCGATGTTTGCAATGGCCAGTTCCCCGCTTCGGTTGACGCCTGCGAAGCCTTTGTCTGCACTGGTTCGCGGTTTTCGGCTTACGATCAGGATGATTGGATTCAGCAGTTAAAAGGCTTCGTGTGGCAATTGAGCGAAGCCAGCAAACCGTTCGTCGGAATTTGTTTTGGGCATCAAATGATGGCTCAAGCTCTCGGCGGTGAGGTGAAAAAAGCTTCGCAAGGCTGGGGCATTGGTGTTCACGCGCTGAACGTCGTCAAAACTGAAAGCTGGATGCAGCCGGAGCAAACGAGTTGCGGCATTCAATACTCTCACCGCGATCAAGTTGTGCGGCTGCCGGAAAACAGTGTTGTGCTTGGCGAAAGCGATCATTGCCCGGTGGCCATGTTCCGGGTGGGCGAAACGATGCTGGGAATTCAGGGGCACCCTGAATTCCCAGCGGCTTATGTAGAAGCGTTGGTGCGAGGGCGAACAGAATTGATCGGAGCCGATAAAATCAATGTAGCGAAGTTCGACGCTCCAACCGATGAATCCATCATCACCGCCTGGCTGGCAAAATTTCTGTCTGAATTATCCTGACACTCCAGAACAAGTTTTCATCATTCGAGCCAGTAAAGAGCCAAATCGTGTGCGAAAAAAGAGGCTTGGGGCAAAAAATCGTGGATAGAAGTCCGCTGTCGCCGTCACTGCCTTGACACTCCTAATCCCATTACGTATTCTCCGCGTTCGCTTTTTTTTCACGCTGAAACACGGAGAATATCTATGTCTACCTACTTTCCAAGTGGCAAAGGATTGGAGCAACATCGAAGCTGGCATGTAATTGACGCCAGCGGAATGACTGTTGGCCGTCTGGCCAGCGAAGTCGCCAGATTGCTGATGGGCAAACACAAACCGACTTACACTCCCTTCCTTGATATGGGCGATCACGTGATCGTCATCAATGCCGCCAAAGTCGTTTTCAAGGGCAATAAAACCGAAGACAAAATTTACCGACATCACACCGGCTGGCCGGGTGGTCTGAAAGAAGTTAAGGCGAAAGACCTGTTGGCTCAAAAGCCTGTTCGTCTGATCGAGTTGGCAATCAAAGGCATGTTGCCAAAAACCAAACTCGGTCGCGCTATGGGCGGCAAGCTGAAGGTTTACGCCGGGGCTGAGCATCCGCATGGAGCGCAAAAGCCTGCTTCGCTCACACTGTCAGCCAGGTAATGTCAATCACCAACCTGCCTGCTCTTCCAAATCAATCTCATGGAATCGAAGTCGCAGGCGATCAACAATTCAGGAGCGATTTGAACAGTGGCTGATATCCAGTATTACGGAACCGGTCGTCGCAAAAGCGCAACTGCGCGAGTTTATCTGCGACCGGGGACCGGCAACTTCAAAGTCAATCGCACTTCGATTGACACTTACTTCAAGAACGAAACGCAGCGAATGATTATTCGCCAGCCGTTGCAGTTGACTGACACACTCAGCAAGTTTGACGTGTTGGTGAATGTTGCTGGCGGTGGAACATCCGGTCAGGCAGGTGCAGTGCGTCATGGCATTGCCCGCGCTTTGATCGAATTCAATGCCGAGCTTCGCAAAAAGCTAAAAAAAGCCGGGTTGCTGACTCGTGACCCGCGCGCTAAAGAGCGTAAGAAGTACGGACAGAAGGGCGCTCGCAAGCGGTTCCAGTTCTCGAAACGATAATCCTAATGCGGATTGCATCCGTGTAGAGGCAAAATTTTGCCTCTACACGCCATTGCAATTTGCAATTCCATTGCCTTTCCCATCGTTGGTTGCTGCAAGTGAACAAACGGAAGTTTGGGAAAGGCGAGTACACAAACCAAACTCGTGGAGGTTTAATTGGCTACAGTTACGATGAAAGAACTGCTCGAAGCAGGCGTACACTTCGGGCATCAGGTGCGGCGTTGGAACCCGAAGATGAAGGAATTCATTTTTGGTGAACGCAATGGCATATACATCATTGACCTGCAAAAAACCCAACGGATGTTCAAAGAGGCGATGAAGTTCATCACTGGCCTCACCAGCGAAGGTAGCAACAAGACGGTGCTTTTTGTGGGCACTAAGCGCCAAGCCCAAGACGCGATCAAAGAGGAGTCTTTGCGCTGCAATCAGTACTACATCAATCAACGCTGGTTGGGTGGCTTGCTCACCAACTTCCAAACGATTCAAAAATCCATCAAGCGCTACAAAGAGATCGAAGCCATGCAAGCCGATGGACGAATCGAGCACTATGCGAAGAAAGAGCGGCTGCAAATTGAACGTGAGCGTCAAGCGCTGGAAAAGAATCTTTCAGGCATCAAGGATATGAAGCGCCTGCCCGATCTGATTTTCGTCATTGACACCAATAAGGAAGAGATTGCGGTAAAGGAAGCGAATATCCTGGGCATTCCGGTCGTTGCTGTGGTGGATACCAACTGCACTCCTGAAGGTGTTGATTACGTAATCCCTGGCAACGACGATGCGTTGCGTGCCGTGCGGTTATTCGCCGCCCGCATTGCCGATGCCATTCTCGAAGGCCAGCAGTTGGCCCAACAGAAAGAGGCTGAGGAGGCAGCAGCAGCGGCGGAACGCCGTGCGCAGGAAG
>JANRKX010000135.1:0-56823 GCA_033763255.1 Acidobacteriota bacterium
CAACTGCCCGTCCAGCAACGCTGACAAACCCGTCGCCGTTGTTGGGCCAAACGAGCTAATCAAATAATCGGTGTAAAGGTCGAAATGTTCAGCATTCATCTGTCAAGTCTGCCTGAAAACCTTTCATCGCGTAACATCAGTCAGTAAATCCTGCCGAAAACCTTGTTCATCCCGTCAAAAGAGAATGTCCCAATGTTGCTTGCTCTGATTTAGCAGAAATCTGATCTTCGGTGAGTATGCGTAAACTCCGTAAAACATAAAATCGGAGGTTCAAGACGAGATGCCCGCAAATCAATATGAGTTTTTGACCGAATGGCATGTGTCCGCGCCGCGCGAAGTTGTGTATGAAATTCTGAAAGAAGGAAAAGAATATCCGCGCTGGTGGCCGGACGTATATCTGGGAGCCGAATCCGAACCGTCTGGCCGCGAAGATCACGTCGGCGACAAGGTTCATTTCTTTACCAAAGGCTGGTTGCCATACCGGCTTCGCTGGACGGCAGAAGTCGTCCAGCACACCAAACCACACACCATTGAAATCAAGGCCACAGGTGATTTTGTCGGCAGCGGCAAATGGTCTTTGACGCCTAAAGGCCAGGGAACGCACATCGCGTTTGACTGGCGATTGCGCGCCGACAAACCACTGTTGCGTTGGTTGTCGCCCATTTTCAAGCCGATCTTTCGGTGGAATCATCATTGGGCGATGGCTCGCGGATACGAAAGTTTACTGCGCGAACTCGCTCGCAGAGGATCAACCACCTGAACGCCGCGAAGAAATTTTCAATCCTGAAATCCGCCACGGCTTTGAATGCGTAAACTCGATTGCAACGGGGAAGTGAGTTTTCACCCCGGCAATCTTGCAATCACTTTCAATCACAAAAATTCGTGACCTGGTCGGACACACGGTTGTGTGTCCACATTCAACTCTCAAGGAGGAAAACACAAATGAAAAACCTGAAGACATTCTTGATGTGCGCTTGTTTGCTGACAGCAGTTTCAATTTCGGCATTGGCGCAGGAAAAATCGCTGTATGAACGGCTCGGCGGCGAAAAAGCGATTTCCGCGGTTGTGGATGATTTTGCCGGACGCGTGTTGGCCGATACGCGCATCAACAAAAAATTTGTGGACAGCGATCCGACTCGGTTGGTCAACAACCTGAAAACCTTCATGTGTATGGCGACCGGCGGCGGTTGCAAATACGAAGGCTTGAGCATGAAGGCTTCTCACAAAAATATGGGCGTGACCGGCGGAGAATTCGGCGCGTTGGTCGAAGATTTAGTGGCGACGCTCGACAAATTCAAAGTGCCGGAAAAAGAGAAGAATGAATTGTTGGGTGCTCTGGGCGGAATGAAAGGTGACATTGTCGAAGTCAAATCCGATGCCACTGGAACTCCGCTGCCGAAGAAATTCAAACCGGCTCCGGCGATGGGCAGCAAAGAAGATATGAAGGCGAAAGCGAAGATGGAAAAGAAATCGAAGAAGAAAGACAACTAACGATAGTTTCCTGAAAATGGGCTGAGAGATGAAACGGCTCACCGATGTGCAGGCGCGTGTTCTGAGCTTGGTCTCCAGACTCAGAACACGCGCATTTTTGTTTTCAGGAAAAATAGAGGCGGCTATTTGATCTTGTAACCACCATCCGGCAGTTTTTCGCGGTGAGCGTTGTGGCAAGCCATGCAAGTGGCTTGAATCTTTTTCTGTTCATCCGGGATTTTGTCCCATTCGCCGGCGGCGGCCAATTTGCCGATGGCGGCAGCGGCTTCTTTGGCCTGTTTCGACCAATCCACAGCATCCTGGGTTTTACGAGCGGCAAAAAAATCTTCGGAAGTCTTGAAGATTTTTTCCAACTTTGCGGCATCGGATTTGGCGCCGTCGGCATTTTTAGCCGTGACGTTGCCGCGCAAACTGCCAGAAGCGGGCAGCACTTGTTTCATCGCCGCTTCCAGATCGGCTTCGGATTGCGGCACAGCAGCCACCACGAAAACTGCTGCGAACAGCATGACCAGAAACAATTTCATTTTTCCTCCAGTGTTGAGCTTCATTGAGAAGCAAGGGGTTGTTTTTTTGAGCGAAACGCTCTGAGTGAAATTACCGGATGAAAAATCCGGCAGAGACGGATGCAAAGACGATCAATTCGTTCCGCTTGTCACAACTATTTCCGGGACGAATCAGGAGTGGAATCAAATTAACTCTACCAATTCACCGCAGAGACGCAGAGAACGCAAAGGAAGCGCAGAGAGAAAAGCTAAAAGCTTGGCGAAACCTCTGCGAAACCTCTGCGCCTCTGCGGTGAAAAGGTTCGGACAGTTTTGCTTTCGAGCCAGTCAAGGTGGGCTTATTTAATTTTCAATCCTTAGAACTTCAGCCGAATACCAGCCCACGCTGCTCGCGGAGCGCCCGGCGCCAAAAACGTGGCGTGTTGCAGAGGGTATTCGTCGTCAACTTCTCCGAACGGACGCGCGATGAAATTGCCCGCCGCCGTGAAGCCGGTCGTCCCCAGTTGCGCGGCGCTGAAATAACGTTTGTCGAACAGGTTGTTGACGCGGACAAACAATTCCACGTGGCGGTTGATTTCGTACCGAGCGCCAAAATTAGCAACGGCATAACCGGGTGATTTGCCTTCGCCCAGATAGTAAGTTCCGTCGGGTTCGTGTTCGTTGTTTTCATTGCCGCGAGCAAATGAACTCGACAATGCCAGCATGCCGAAGTTCAGCGACAGTTTTTTGGTCGCCTGCAAATCGGCAAAGAGTTTGAACATGTGATGGGGAATCAAAGGAATTTTTGCGCCAGGTTCGATTTCAATCAGCCCTTCTAAACCCGGAGCTTCGGCGTCGCTGCTGCTGTTGCTTTCGCCGTTCACCTCTTCTTCGCTTTGATAAGTGGCGTCCAAGTAGGTGTAGCCGCCGCCGAATCCAAACCGCCATAAGCGCGTGTTCAAGTCAGCTTCAAAACCTTGCCGCCTGGTCTTGCCGAAGTTTTTGAAATACCCGAAGCCAGTTTGTTCCGAAGCCACAAACAAAATGTCGTTGCGGTTTTCTCCGCGAAACCAACCGAAGTTCCAATTGACGCGGCTTTCCTGGCCGCTGCGCAAACCGGCTTCAAAAGTGCGAGTGACGACTTGTTGAAGCGGCGGGTCTCCGGCCATGGCGTTTGGCAACTTGCACGGAGATTCTGGATCGGCGCAGCCTAGTTCCACAGAAGTCGGCGCGCGATTGCCTTCGCTGTAACTGGCATAAGCGTTCAAATGCCGAAGCGGCCTGTACGTCAATCCCACTGCCGGGTTGAATCGGTCAAAAGCGTGGTCGCCGTCCAGCGAACCTCTGCCACCGCCGGGATTTATTCGGTCACGATTTTTGACCGTTGTGCGGTTGTAACGACCTGACAATGACAATGTCAGTTGGTTGCCGACAGCCAGCGAATCCGTGAAATACAGGCTAAAGGTTTGAATGCGTCCGTTCAGGTCAACGCGCGTGTCGAACGGTTCGTCATCCGCGACGCCGCCTGTCACGCCATCACCAAAAGCGTTGAGTCCGGTCACGCTGCGATCAGGGTTCAAATATCCAAGCTGGGTGGATTGCGTGAAATCAACACGGCTGCGATCAAACACCGCTCCCGCCGTCAATTGATTACGCTGTCCGTTCGGAAAGCTGACCAGGGTGAACTGCCCCGAAGCGCCGTAATTGTATTGCTCGCTGTTACCGCGATTGATCAGGCCGTTGCACTTTTCCGAAGGTTCATCACGTTGCAGAACTTGCGCAATACAGCGCCAGAAAGGAAACGGCGTGTTCGCCGCCGTAATCGCGCCGGTTGGCACTCCTGTAAAACCTGCGGCACGCAAAGCATCACGGTCGTCGTCGCTGAGTTGATAAATCTGCTGATCCAGCGATTCTTCGTTGATGTCGCCGTTCAGCGTGTTGGTGCGAATCGAACGCAAATAAGCGTTGCCGGAAATCGCCAGCCGCGAATTGAATCCGTGCCGGGCGTTGAAATTGAAAAACGGTGCGCGGTTCGCGGTAATGTCCGGCTTGGTGTAAACGCTGCGGTAATCGCGGTCGAGAAAACGTTGTTCCTGCAATCCATTGCCAATCAGCGAATTGTTGGCGTAAGCCACAGTCATTCCCAGCGAAGTCCGTTCGCGTTGCCAGCCCAGCTTGCCGAAAAACTGCCGAACGTTTGACGGCGAATCGGTTCGCCAGCCGTCTTCAAAAAACAGGGAACTGGCCGTGTACCAGTGAAATCCTTTTTTGTTCGAACCGCCGTGTTCCAGTTCGCCGGTCAATCGCCCAAAACTGCCGCCACCAATTTCCAAAGCGGTGATAGGCGAATTCAAGCCGTCTTTTGTTTGCAAAACCAACGCGCCGCCCAAGGTGTTCAAACCGAACAATGGATTCGATCCCGGAACCAGTGCGACTTCGGAAATAGCTATGCGTGGAATCAAATCCCAACTGACGACATCGCCGAAGGGTTGATTGAGCCTGACGCCATCCAAATAAACCGACAAACCTTGGGGCGTGCCCAGCAACGGCGAAGCGGTGTAACCGCGATAGTTCAAATCGGCCTGATAAGGATTGCCCTGAATTTCGTTGAGGTGAACGGCTCTGAGTCTGCGGTTCAAAAAGTCAGACACATCCAGCGCATTGCTGGCTTGAATGTCGCCAAGCGGCGCTGCTTGAATCGGCGCAGCAATTTCGTCTGCGCTCAGATCGGCTCCTGGCAAAGGCGTCGCGGCGACAATGTCCACGTTGAAAGCCAGTCCGCCCAGCGTCAATGTGACGGAACGGGAAATTGGAGTTGCCGATTGCACGTCAACCAACACTGATTGTGCAGCAAACCCGCTTTGAGAAACTTCCAACCGGTAACGCCCAAAACTCAACCCTGACAAGGTAACTTGCCCTTGAGCATCAGTTTGAAAACTGCGATTGACTCCGGTCGCCAGATTTTCCAGACTCCCAGCCACGATCAAAGCTTTGCCTGCCGGGTCTTTTACTTCAACACGAAGCTGGCCAGTTTGTTGTTGTGGCAATGTAATTCCGTGATTGGCCTGCACGAGTAGACTAGCGGCAAACATGAGAACTACCAGGAGAAAAATTCTGGTCATCATGATCGAGAATTCCTTTTGTTGTTAAGAGTTGATATCCCAGCTATTTAGACATTTTCAGGAGCACAGAGGTTACAGCCTTTTCCCTTAAAATAGAAAGGCCGGAGCGCGTTCATTTTCTGCCAGCTTGCGCTCCGGCTGGCCGCAATTCCGGTTCACCGTGAAGAGTTGAGAACAGCAGGTAAAAGAGTTCTCGAATTTCGGTGAGGGGATCGGCCCAAAAATTGTTTCGACCATTAACGCCCGGCAATTTTCGCGGAAGATTGTGGCTTCCACGGATCGCTGAATCGCGGATCGGTCAAAAACTTTTCGTCCGTCAGGCTTTTCAGGAAATTCAGCAAATCCTGTTTTTCCTGCGCGGTCAGCCGAAAGCCTTTCACGAAACTGCTTTTGTTCGGATTCCGGCTGCCGATGCCTTTGAATTCGCCGCTGCGAATTGTGCGGCCTCCGGCGGCGTAATGGTCAATCACGCCTTCCAGCGTGGCGATGCTGCCATCGTGCATGTACGGCGCGGTCACAGCGATGTTACGCAACGTCGGCGCGCGGAATTTGCCCACATCTTCAGGTCTTTGCGTGATTTCAAAAGTGCCCTGATTGTCTTTTGGAAACCCGCCTTTCCCGTCCAGGTTGTAAAGCCCCGTGTTGTGAAATTCGATTTCCGCAAAGGCTTTGCCGACGTGGTCGGTAGTTTGCGAGAAGTTAAACCCGCCGTGGCAGTGAAAGCATTCCAGCCGTTCGCCGAAAAACAGCGTTTCTCCGCGTTTGACCGACGCGCTGACGGCGTTGCGTTGACCGTTCAAATAACGGTCATACGGCGAATCGCCCGAAATCAACACGCGCTCAAACGCCGCAATGGCTTTGGTCAGGTTTTCAATCGTGAACGGATCAGCCGCATTGCCGAAGACTTCAGGAAAGAATTTTTGATAACGCGGTTCGGCCTTCAGCCGCGCCAACACTTCGGTTTCCTTGCCGGACAAACCCAGTTCAACCGGATGTTCGCCGAACATGGGAACCAGCGCCTGCCGTTCAAGCTGTTTCATATTCGGATTGGCCCAGGTCAGCACAGGCGTGTAAGCGATGTTGACTATGCTCATCGAACTGCGCGGATGTGTTTCGCCCGTTGTGCCGACGGCTAGAGCTTTGCCGTCGGTGAAGGCTTTGGATTGTTCATGACACGACGCGCAGGATTGTTTGCCGTTCACGGAAAGCCGCGTGTCATAAAACAGATGCCGACCGAGTTCGACTTTGGCCTCGGTCATCGGATTGTCCGCTGGGATTTTGGGCGCGGGGAATCCGGCCGGCATCCCCCAATGCCAGCCGGTCGCCGAAGCAGTTAATTCCTCGCGCCCCCCGTTTTTCCCAAAGAAGCCTTTCCCAGGGATGCAGTATGGGAACCTTTTTCGGTCGAGAAGAATTTCTGCCCCGGCGATTCTTTGCCTGCGAACGGCAATCCGATGTTGGCAAACAGCGGCGCGCAATCGGCGTCGTTTTGCGCAGACATGCAACCGCGCGCGGTCTTGGGCTGATTCACGTCCATATTCGCGCCGTCGAGCAGTTTTTTCAGATCGGTGACCACGACATCGCCATTGACGTTGAAATTGCCGAGCGTGATTTCCGCGCGATTCGGAAAGCTGCAATTGGTGGGAATGGTTTGCATCGTGCCTCCCGGCTGACAGCCCGTGCTGCCCAGATGCAACATCCAGCCTTGAGGCAAACCCGTCGTCTGCATTTCGATGCGCGCGAACTTGTAGCCTGAATTCCACACCCAAAACAGTTGCGTCAGGTTCAACGGCGAAGGCGCTTTGGCCGGTTCGGCGTGATTGCGTTCAAACGGCACTCCGACGGCGAATTTGACGCCAACATATTTTCTCGCCGGAGCTTTGCCTTTGATGACTTCGTTGGTGTCGGCGGTTCCGTTGGCGCAAGGGCCGCTGCCGTTTTCAAAATCCAGCAGCGCCAGATTGTCCACCTGCCATTTTCCGTCTTGTTCCAGTGCTAAAGGCGTTTCCTTGCCGGCAGCGTCAACAAGGCGGACGTTGTGAACGTAAAAGCGAAAATCCGTCGGCGTGATCTTGGAATTGGTCGAGCCTATGTTTTCGTAACTCTGCCCGCAGGTGAAAGGTTTGTCCCCGACAACGGGCTTGAAGCGCAACGCGAAATCTTGAGTCGCGCCGCCCGGCATTGCCGCATGGTCTTCTTCGCTCATGCCCAGATGTTTGACGTAATGCACCAATTGCCAGCGTTCGCGGTCGCTGGCTTTGAGTTTGTAACCGGGCATTCCGCTGGTTTTGATGCCGTGGGTGATGACATAAAAGATTTCGCCGTCGGTCAGCTTCATCACGTAATGGCTTTTCAGGTCGGGGACTTTGATTTTGGCTTTTTTGTTGTACTGCTCGCCTTTGCCGTCGGCGGCGTGACAACCGGCGCAGTTCGCTTCGTAAAGCGCCTTGCCGTTTTCGATGTTGGCCGTGTTGTGTTCGACCGGATTACGAAGGTTTTTAGCCGTCGCCGGAGCGTGACCTTTTTTGTGACCGTCGTGCGCCTGAACATCCGACAATTGGTTCAGCGCAAATCCACCAGCCAATAGCGTAACCAAAATCATCAGCTTGAGAGTGTTTGATTGAAATTTCATTTTTGCTCCTTTCTTAAGAGTTAGCCTCTTCGTTGTTGGGTTTTCAGTGCGGTTTCGTGCAGCGACTTCGCCGCCGGAGTGAACATATCGTCAATGAACTTTTTCGCTTGTTTGTTGGCCGTTGCGGGCGAGCCGGAGTTGAACGGCGGTTGCGGGTTGTATTCGACGTAAAGCTGCACTGCTTCGGCGTAGGTTTGATTGCGCAGCTTCGCCACAATCGCCAAACCGAAATCGAGTCCCGCAGTGACGCCGCCGCCGGTCATTCGATTGCGGTCAATGACCACACGGCCTTCGGTGGGAATTGCGCCAAAGACTTTCAACGTTTCCAGCGTGTTCCAGTACGAAGTCGCCTTGTAACCTTTCAGCAAACCCGCCGCGCCAAGCACCAGCGCGCCCGTGCAAACGCTGGTCACGTATTTGGCGGTTTTGCCTTTTTCGGCCAGGAAGTTCAGAACTTCATCGTCTTCCATCATCTGTTGAGTGCCCGGCAATCCGCCCGGAACGAACAGCACGTCCAGATTGTCAGGACAGTCTTTGAGCGTGGTGTTCGGAGTAATGGCGACAAGGCTGCCTGCTTTGACCGGCTGTTTGTCTTTCCAAACCAGATGAATGTCTCGATTCATCAAGGCTTCAAACATCGTCAGCGGCCCGACCAAATCCTGTAAGTACATGCCTGGATAAGCCAGCATGGCGATTTTCAATTTCGCGCCTCCCATCAGGTTTTCGGCCTGTTTCATGGCGGCTTCGTGGTCTTGATGTTGATTGGTCTGTTGGGCATTGCCGGACAACGGCAGAAAAGAAGCGAGCGTGGCCGTCGCCGAAATTTTCCCAAATTCTCTTCGGTTCATAGTGTTGATTCCTTTTTGTTAAAGCGTGAGAAGTCACCGCGCGATTTCTCACCGCGTCATGAACGACGGTTTGACGCAAACAGCTTCGCCACCCGAATTTGAAGATCGGGCAGGCCGGACTGATTCGTCACACACTTCGAGCAGCAGTGAAGAATTCGAGCGAATGATTGAAAGCTAAGGTCGGAAGAGATCGGCGGGCGGAGCGCGAGAGGAGTTTGGCGAAAGTTGAGGCGAGCGGTAGAAGGTGACTTCGCGGTAATAAATCGGAAGAGAATGCTCAGCCACCGCCAAATGGCGAGAATGCGTTTGCGCTATCTGACCGCGAGCAATCTTGGAACTCGAAGGCGGCGTCGCGGGACACGGACATTGCGAAGTCAGTTCTGGCAACGCAAGTTTGGGAATGTCGCTGTAATCCTTGCCTTCGACAAAAGGTTTAGAAGCGGCGCAACAACAGTGGCCATCGGCCACACAACATTCCATTGAGCAGAATTCTTCTGCCGAATGTTCGACCAGCATGGAAGCTGGCACGGCAATCCAACTCAGCAAAAAGATCAACAGCGCGCCAGCCGCTCGCAGGTTGATCTTTTTGAGTGCTCGTTGGAAGTTCGGAAAATTCATGAATTTGACGGGCGCAGCATACGCCGCTGCGCCCGTTTGTCAAAATCGCTCAGACTCAGCGCGTGATTTTTGTCCACTCGCCGCCAGCTTTGGCGCTGCGGGTGATGGCTTCGACGACGCAGTTGGATTTACGAAACCAAAAGCCAAACAGTCAATGTTTAGAAAGCTACTTATCATCTTTGCAATTTGTATGGCTGTCGAATGAAAGTCCAGTAAAGGCGGGTCATAACATCAGCGGCCTGCTCGGGCGGCAACTTATCCAAAATGGTCAGGGCTATTGCAATGAATGTTTTCTGAATCCAGAACTTGTGCAACCACCTGACAACGCCCAACGCCAGCATCATTGCCCCGCCCGCGACCAGCTTGATCGCTTCCGGGTTTTGGCGGTAAGAGAGAAGCAGGAGGATTGTGCCCAGAAATGAAAGACACAAGATGACAATCGCAATGACGACCAGCGAATTGTTGGATTTGACGTGCTGATCGAGCAATTGAATGAGGTGCTGGTTATCTTCCTTTTTCACTGGTTGCTCGTCATCCTCTCCTAACGGAACCTCTTTAAGCCGCCCGATTCTTTCCAGATAGGTTTCAAAATCCTGCTTTAACTTTTCCACCTGCAGTTGCCTCATAAGTGTGCTCCTCCGAACTTTTTCTGCAATCCCCTGGCGACGTCTTCGACTGCTTGAAGATAAGTGAGATTGCAAAATTTCAAGTGTGTAAATAGCGCTAGAAAAAAATACAGCCAGTAATGGGGAATCAGCTTTTTCTTCTCCCGGATGCTTCGAATCAAACATCGCGTCCTTTCCCCGCGCAATGCAACGACGAGCCGCTCCGGGTGACACACAGTCAGGTCCAGAACTCCATCGAAACTTTCCGGGATTGTTTCGACAATCTTCCGGTAATCAACAAAGCCGTCAAAAAATTCAATCGCGTCTTCCTCCCAATGGGAAAAGAGAATGATCACGTCGAATCCTTCCCTGAGCAGGTGCCCAAACTTCTCAAAAGTCAGTTCGGGGCAAAGCGCGACACCTAATTCAATGAGCCTGGGCCTGACCATCTCGAAGTGGCTGACGATCTCTTCAAAATACTTCTCCCACACTCCGTGAAATTTCCTGGCGAAATTCTTGTTGGGATGACCCAGGTCTTTGAGAAAAGCTTCTTTGGTCAGCGGGATTCCAAAGGCAAACACACACTGCTCTGGTCTGATGATTCTCTCTGAAATATTCGGTTTCACGATGCCGCATCCCGCTCAACAGCCGATACAAATTGGCTGATCTGAATGCCTTCAAATTCTTTCTCGATCTGAGCATCTGGATGTTTTCTCTTGAAGGTTCTTTCGATCTCGTTCAAGGAATCAAGCAGGCTCTCGGCCTTGAAATCTGGAACGGCAAAGTAGGTGTCCACCTCCGCCTGAAAAGCCCGACCGAGATCAAGATTGCGAATGAGTTCGGCTCCCGTTATGAAATAGTGAACGACAACCCGATAAATATTCTTGCCAACCTGAACAAAGAAACCGAGCGTCACCTTCACCCAGCCTTTGCGCTCGCCCTCGGATACCAGTCCAACTTTGCTTTCTTTCTGGTTGTAGCTCACCCCAGGATTCATAAGCCGATTCTGCAAGTCCGTCGGACCGTCTCGCCCGTCAGACAAGGCCTTGAGTTTCCAGGGAGTATCACTCTCTGGATTCTGCATGCGATAGGTAGTCCAAAACGCCTGCTTTTTATGGTCACCGGGGAAATCTTTCGTCTCAACCAGGAATGTTTCGATAGAGGATTCGCCGTATTTTGCCCGCAGACGCTTGCCCAACTCCGCAAGATTGCTTCCGATAAAGATCGGTTCACTATCTCCATCATTGACCAAATAGCCTTCGGGTTTGTAGGTAACGGTGAGGGCGCGATTGGTCTTGTTAAATTGATTGATGGTATGAAGCCGGGCATTGTCTTTCTTCTCCCTCAGGGCATAGTCGTCATCCTTGAAACTCCACGAGAGAGTTTCCTTCGAAGATCGTGTTTTTACAGCGTTTGCTCCCAACGCGCTCAACAGTTCCGTGGAATCGCGCTCGACTTTAGGCTCTATCTCAATGCCGACGCCGCCGCAACTGGGAAACCACAGGCGCAAAGTTCTTATGCTCTGTTGGGACTCCTCTTGATGCTCCAGAGTTTTGACCAGATGACGTCCGGGCAGTGTTTTGGCAACCGGAGCGGCAGTGACGACAAACCCTTCAAGCAAATAGCTCAAGTCAATTCCATTCGCCTTTCGCTCCTCGATCAACTTGGCCAGAGCCACAAACCGGAAGAGGTTCTCCAGTTCCTGATAAATCGGCCGTTGCCGCATCACCCGGTCGTAAAGGGCGGTAAAGTTTTCCGCGAACCTCTCAGCCTGAGGGTTGGCCATCCCCGACTGTATCGTCTGCCCGCGTGCGTCACTGTACATCTGTTCCGTCAACAGCTTGACGGGACATCGCTTGAGGAAAAGCACGTTCTGGCTTTCTCCCTGGGCTTCTTCAAAACTGGTTTCTCCCGGATAGAACCAAAACCGATTGAGGCTGGCCGAAAGCGTAATTGTCTTGTTCTGCTGTATGGCTTGCCGGGCCTCTCCCAGCGACATCTCGGTCATGCTGATGAAGCCGGGAATGCCGATGGCGTCGGCGCCATCGGCTAGCGTTTTCATATCGTAATCGGCCTTGACCATCACCTGAGCGAAATGAGTGTCAAAAGGAATGCCCAACACTCTTACCGCTTGCGGCTTCTGGCAAACACGACGCCAGCTATCCAGCGCGCGTTCCATCTCGCCCGTGGAACGGCGACTGTCAAGCTGCTGCTCGACCAGTTGAAGCTCGCGCATAACTTCCGGCACGGGATCAATTGAACAGCCAGGGTAGGAGTATTGATAGGTGTTTCCTTCCAACGGCGCATATTTCATCCAGGCGTTGCGCAGCGCGACGACAAAATCTTCCAGATGGAGAGGCGGCAGAGTTGAATCGCTCTGTCCCAGCAGAATCAGGTCCTGGTTCGCCTGATCAACAACAAAGCCCAGGACGACATTCATCCCCGACAGTCGCAGCAATTCCGGCGAGCAGGAGTTTTTCGGCTGACAAGCTCGCAACCTGGCTTGAAGAACTTTGAGCGAGAGCGCGCGGACTTCTTCAGGCGGGCTTGAAGGTCGCGGAGGCTCAGTAAAGTCATCTACATTCTGGTTTGAGTTGCGAGGACACTTGGCCAACAACAGGAAACAAGCCAGGATCATGGCGGTCAGAAATACGCTTCGCATAATTGGCGCTCCTTTACTTCGTTAATGGCTGGAGATGCTGTTTGAGCCGTGACTCAATGCGGCTGGTGTCAGCGCGCAACCGCAACGTCGTCCGGCGATTCTTGTCATAACAATCCGGTCTGACGCGGTCACAGCCGGGAACGGGACGAGTGTCCGCATAGCCAATCGCCACAATCTGATAATCCGGCGGCCCCAGGCTGCATCCTTGGAAAACATAAGCGACAGAAGTCGCGCGCCGTGCGCTCAAGTCCCAATTGTGGCGATAGAGTTGTTCCGGGTCTGTTGCGCCGAAGGGTTGCTGACTGTCGGTGTGGCCCTCGATGAAAATATCTATGTCCTGGCGGGAGTCCGATTTCAATTCATCAAGCGCCTTCTTCAGCATCGGGCACAGATTTTCCAAGGCTTGGCGCTCATCCAGGCTGACAATCTGATCTCCGTTCAACTCGAAATGGATGTAGAGATCAATACAAATGTCTTCCCCGCACTGTCCTACCTTGATCTGCAGGTTGCTATCCCGCTTGAGCGATTCTCTGACCTGATTGGAAATATTTTCGGCCTCCTGACGAAGGCGAGTGGTTTCGCCCTTAATCCGTTCAAGCTCTCCCTGCATTTCTTCGGTAAGCTTCAACTCCTGCTGATAAGCGCCGGTCAACATAATGAAGCCGCCGAAGCTGGCGATCAGCAGCGCGGCGAAAAGATCAACAAATGCAGGCCAGGGATTGGTGCGTCGCGGCATAACTCACCTCTTTTCTTTTTCTTCCCGTTCTTCGTTTTCGCTCACCTTCTTCTCTTCTTCTTCAAATTCAAGGCTCGACGATGAGACCTCATAAGTCAGCGGCGGAACCTTGCGGCGTTTCGAGAATAATCCGCGCCAGTCCCAGCCAGTGAAGGCATCCGACAACCGGTGAAAGAAATTCCGATTGAAATCCCGGCGCAACCCAGCCAGATGGTGCGTCGCATTTTGCATCTCTTCGTAGACGCCATTTTCCAGGCGAACCAATTGCTTTTGCATTTCCCTTAACAATTGGCCGACCACCTGAGTTTGCTGTGCGTTGGACAGAAGCAACTGGAACATCTCCGGGTCCAGGCCGGAGTGCGCAGCAGATGGCAGGCGGTTGAACGACTGGATCAACTCGCGGTTCAGGCTTTGTATTTGCACGCCGGATTCCCGCGCGCTGGTCAGCCAGACAGCCAAAGCTCCCTGCAATTGATTGGTCTGTTCGAGCAATCCACTCAGCCGTTCGGTGAAAAGAGTGATGTCCTGCGCGGCCTGCGGATAACGTTGCGCGACCACGCGATCCAGATTCCGCAAATCTTCGGCCACGTCTTTCCTCACTGTCGCGAAAACATCCCTCATCGGCTCCTTCAGAATGCTTTCGGCGTTTTGCGCCAGCCGCAGCCATTCGTTGGCTGCTTCGTTCAACCCGTTTTTCACATCGTTGGCGCTGCCATTGATGCTGTGCAGAAAGTTCTGATAGACCGCTTGCAGGTTTTTGGTGTACTCGCCCGAATAATTATCCCAGGCATCGAGAGCTTCGTTGCCCAGGCCGTTGAAGGCTTCCTTGAAATCCCCCGCCAGTTGCTGCGGCATTTGCCCGAAATTTCGGATGGCTTCCTTGAGCACGTCATCCAGCTTCTGGGCTTCCTGCAAACGAGCCGCCACTTGTTCATCGAAAGCTTCGATTGACTCGCGCTGGCGATTCTGCAACGCGGACAGACTGTCAAGCATGGCTGGCAGTTGTCGGAACGAATCTTCCATCCGCGTGGTCACTGTGCCGAATGAATTAACGCCGCCTTGCAGTTTGCCAACTGCTTCCTGCAAGTTCTGGTTAGTCTGTTGCATTTGGTCGAATTGCTCTTTGACCAGCCCCAGCAATTCACCCAGACGTTCTCCAAGTGTCTCGCGGACAGGATCAAGCCCCCTGGTTAGCGTGTCGCTCAAATTCTCCAGCGGTTGCATGGCCTTCTGCATCGCGGCGACCGCCTGGCGTAAGTTCTCGACCTGCGAAACACTGGCCTCTTTCCGCCGTTCCAGCGCCCGTCGCGCGGCGTCCGCCAGCGCCGCGCGCAATCGTCCTTCAGGCCGCGCCGACAGAAGCTGAGCGAAGAGAGTCAGCACCAGGCCCATAAATCCCACCGGAAACGCCTTGCTCATGCTTCGGGAAAGGTATTCACCAAATTTGAGCAACTGGCCGCCTGCCTGAGGATCGGATTTTTGCAATTCGCTGTAAGAAAGAAAGGCAAACTCAAACAGGCCGAAGAGCGTGCCGGCAATGCCGACGATCAAAAAGAGATTGGTGCGATCCTGCATTTCGCTGATCAGGCCGTCAATGATGGAATCCAAGCGATCTGAATAATCGCCCATCGGGACGAACGCGCCCTGCGCTCCCATCTTTTCGCTTTCCCCGACGTAAAGGTCCAGGATGCTGACGGGTTGAGAGGCGCGAGGAATCGGCTTTTCACCATCACCAAGCAGCATGACTCCGCCGCTGTTTGGCAACTGAACTCCGCCGTCGTTCGATTGATTCGACTTTGGATGCCACATTTCCAATTCACTGGCGGCGTTGCTGACGCTCTGCCACGAACTCCGAAGGAAGAGCAGCACGACCAGATGAACAAAGGCGAAGAACCATCCATCGAAGAAGTATCCCTTCGCAATCGCCCAGAAAATATCGCTAGAACTGGTCAGCCGACTCATATACAAGACCTCCGCTACGCAAACGACATCGTGCGTTATTGCCGATGATAGAAGTGCAGATTCAATCTATACCTTAACCTCAATAAAGTTGAACGACCATATGTTCGCGCTCTGCAATCTGCATTGTGTAATCCCGCTTTTCACCTGTGGCATTTTTCCTGACATTGTACTTTACTGTCCCCTTACCGATCCCTCTCTTACCAGAGACAATTTGTATCCAGGAGCAATTGTTTGTCACTTCCCATTCGCAATCATCCTCTGCAAACACTTCTACTTCGCCCGAACCGCCATCTTTTGGAAACGTCTTTGTAAGCGGTGAGAGGGTATAGTTACAGGCAGCCTTCTCTTGAACAATGTCAACTCTATGTCCAGCAATAGTTATCAACCCTGACCTCTTACTACTACCATTATTTTTATCGACCTCGTACTCTACTGTACCATCACCAGTTCTCTCGACTACATCTTCATCAGTTGAAGAACGTTTTAGCTTTATCCAATCGGCGTGACTTTCCGCTTCCCAAGAACATTCCTCCGGTGCGGACACTTTTATCTCGCCATAGCCACCGATAGCGTAGAAAAGCTTGCGTGTAGGAAAAATTGAGACTGTTGGAGAGCAACCTGACTGATTGATAGGTAGTGCCTGCGTACGCGGCGTTCGTCCAGATTCCGTCACCTCAATAATTATTCTATCCTTCTTTAAGTTAATGCCCTTATTTTCTTCGACCTCATATTCTACAGTTCCATTGCCCTTTTTTTCTTCTTTATCGCGGTCAGAAATTTTTACCCATGGAGGCGAGTATTTCACCTTCCAATTCACGTTACTCTGCGCCGCCACGTCTACATTACCGAAACCTCCGCTGGCAGGGAATACGGCAGTGGCATTAGTACAGTAAGGCTCGTTAGTTTTGGCGAGAAGATCACTAATGAACTCTGTAATCTTTGTCTGCTTATCTGCGATGAGGCTAATAACCTTGGTTTCTTTATCTTCGATCAGACCGATAACTATGGTTTCCTTACCTTGGGCAAGAATAGCAACCCCGTCTTCCCCATCATTGCTATTAGTCGGTGGTGATTTGGCTTGCCCTTTTTTTTGCAAGGTGAATACTGCGCTAAATAATGCTACTAGGAAAAACATCTGAAGAATGTTTGCCAAAGAAATGAGGAACTTAGAATAAGGAGTCATTGGGAAAACGTCGCCAAAACCTGCACCTGTGATCGTATAAACCACATAGGTCAATAAGCTGAAAGGAGTAGGTGAATATGATTTCTGAGGTAGTAACTGTGACTGCTCCTGAAACGTTATCAGATTAACTAAGGCTCTTTTATCAGAATTGGTAACGTCGTTAGATAAAGGCACGTAATGCCATTCTATATTATACCATTCGCTACTGGAAACTTGTTCCAAAATCTCGTTTTTCACTCTGAGCACTCTCGCCTCTGATAGTTCATAATTTGATGAATATTCCGGTGCTTTTGCTTTCTCGGAATCTGCCTGCCCCTTCAACATAAGCACCACCCTCCTACCCTTTCGAGTTTCCGTGCGTATATCCGCTACTAACTCATCAAGCTTTTGTTTGTTTCGAGAATAAGTATGATCGTATAACAGTCTGGCCTTGTTAGATTCAAAAGAAAATTCGTAAGGCCCCTTCAAGTCAACTATAGGCAGGTTTCCTGTGGTGTTGCTTGGATCAGGAGTGGCGGCGGGATCAGGCAAAGGTTGCATATGGAGCGCTGGAATTGGAGACCAGGAAAGCGTGCTTCTATCGTGGAAGGCAAATGCGAAACTCAGAAGGTAATTAATATACAGGAATAGTCCTACAAAGAATAATAGAGCCCAATAAGGAGTAGTGGATACACTGCTCTTCATACTGCTCTTCGTGCCCTTTAGCACCTCAAGCATCCTCCTCACCATCTGAGGCATCCGAGGATTCGGATCGCTTGCCCCCTCGCTATCTGGGGACTCCATAATTATATAGGTTATCCCTATTGCTGGTATAAGCAGGAGGATTATACCTGCAAACGTGACATACTTTGCCCCTGTATCCCACCAGCCAAATGCGTACAAAAAAAACACCCCTGTAAGGACTGCTAGGCAAATTAACATGCACCAAAGACAAAGCGTATAAAATTCCCAAGCTGCTGGCCCGCCAAGCGCATCAACTGTTTTATTTTGACCATCCTTAACCAAGTTGTGCAGACGTCTCACTCCACCCCACTGAAAAAGAAATGCGATGGAAAAGAGAATCCCCACCACAAGAATCTCTTCGGGAGTAGCAACATTACCACTGCTCCTGACCATTAGCCCAATTACCAAAACCACAAATAATAAGCAAACAATCCCGGTTAGGACATTTATATAACTCAAGAGAGTAGGTTTGGTGGGACTCGTATGGTTATTAGCCATAAATTCACATCACTCCTTTTCGGTAAAGGTGATACCAACGATGACTATGAGTCTTATTGCTGATGACAGAAGTCGAATTGTGAAAGCACGATGCTGCGCTGGTCTGAAATCACATCTCGATAGAAAGCGCCAAGCGTGGCAAAGAGAGCATAAACGCGGTGCGGTTCCAGGCTTGGCTGCGTGGTCGAAAGACCTTTGATTTGTTGATAAAGGGAATGATCGGCTTTGTCGGCGGCGAATGCTTCCGCTGCGTGTTTGTAATCCATCATAGCGACCCATTGCGCTTGCGCGGGTTTGTCATTGCAAAAGCGCGGCGCGTTCATGTTGCATTCCAGACAAAGTCGCAATTGTTCTGATTGTTCGCTGCGGCGTTCGGCGCGCTTCAAAATCTGTTGCAGCGCCGCTTCATCATCCGAACGCGTCGCGTGCATTTGAAAGCTGAAACCGGGAAGCAGATTGATCGGCACGCAACCAGCCACGCGTTCGGCATTGGCCGTTTGGCCTTCGAGCGTGAAAACGCCCGCGCCCGTGCTGCCGCTCGGACAACGCACTTGAATCGCCGCCTTGTTGGCTTGCGCCGCGAATGAGACATCCATCGTCCCGCTACGTTCGCCCGGATCAGCAGGCTCGGTCAGTTTCTGCCATTGAATCGAGTTGAGAAAACCCGGGTAGACCTCCATCGGCTGGATGCAGGCCGTGCCCGCCGAAAACTCCCGCATTTGATTGATCCGCTTCAAGCCCAGAAACGCCGCGCGCTCCCACAAAGCCTGCAACGCCGCGCGCCCGGTGTCAGTCTGGCGTGCTATCACGATCAACAACAACGTGCGCGGCCCGCGATACTGATAAACCAAATTGCCGTTCGCGTCAGTTTTCGGATTGGTTACTTCCACTTCTACGCCAAGATCGGCGCGAATCTGCTCGACGACCTTTCGCTCCTGGAAATCGCCCGGCGTCTGTTCCTCCGTGTAGAAGGTGCCATCGTAGCCAGCAATCAGCGGCATGAACCACAATCCCCAATCCGCCATCGTTCCGTCTTCGATCGTCGCGTGCATCGCATCGCGCAGCGCGTGCGCAACACAGGCAATGTCCACGCCCCGCGCGCAATCGCCAGCGCCTTGTTTGCCATTGGCGGCAATGCCGTCGGTCAGGATCAGCGTCAGGTCGGAATCTTTGGCCGCGCGAATGGCTTCGTGGATGTTGGTGTTGCCTTGATAAGCCGTTGGCGGCTGCCACTTGGCTAGATCGGCGATTCCCACTTTCTGAGAGAAGTGGCGCAATCGCGTCTGTTGAATGTTGAACGCAGAGGTGTTGAGCAAGCTGAAGCTGTGTTGCGCCCAGTTCATTAGACTCGGCACGACATTTTGAAACCCTTTCATCGAGCCGGAACTATCCACCAGCAACTGAACGTTACCGCGTCGAAGCTCAATCGGACGGCTGACGCAGTAATTGACAGGCTGGTTGATGAAGACCGGCGCGCTTTCGACAGGCGAATCGGAGCAGAGAGATTGATTCGCCGGCGGTCTGCGACAACCCCGGCAGGAAGCGCCAAAGGCCAGAAAAAGCAACAGCATCAACATTGCTGTTTGGCGCGGTAGTTTGTATAGGGCTTTCCGCCGCATGCTGTTCCTCCACTATTTCTTCAACCATTCCGCCCAGTAATTCTCGAGAATAAGTTGCAGTGGGCCTTTGCCCAGTGTTGGCACGTGTCCTCCTGGAATCGCCAACCGGATTTGCTCCTGAAGTTGCATCTCCTCAGGGTAGGGAATCTTTTGTTCCTGGCTGACGCCGAAGAGTTCCAGCATGTGGGCGCGCCAAGGATCCTTGAGCGGCGTCATCTGCATGAAGTCAATGCGCAGATTCATTTTGCGCAGCGCCTCAGGGCTATGCACATCGAAGCGCACCGGCTCTCCCACGAGGTCGAACCACCCTATCTTTTTCTCCTCCTCTCGCTTCTTACCATGATCTGTTTTGTCGTCCGGCGGCGTGGTGAAAATCAGCCCTCGTCCGGCGGGCAGCCTGGAAGGCGCGAATTTGTCGGGGTCGAGGTGGCTGGATCCCTGGGTCACAGCGTGTTTCAGCGCGCCCACAGCCACCAGATGTTTAGAACTGGGGAGCTGATGAAGTGGATCAGACAAGAGCAGCTTGTCGTCGCCGAGGCTCTTAACCAGGTGTGCGTAAACCTGGTTGTAAAGTTGCCGGGTTGTATACGAAGCGCTTCCGGCATTGAAGACCTCAGCAAGATGCCAGCCGTTGCCGGCCAACACAAGGTGAATTGTTTGATCAGGCTTCTGCTGGCGATAGGCGGCGATCATCGTTCGCAGAAATTCAAAAGCGATGCCCACAAACCGGCGCAGCAGAAGGTTGGCTGTCTGATCGGCGCCGTATGAGCAATTGCCCTGGCGGATCGAGTCGCCAAGCTTCAACTGGTCGAGTTGTTTCTTGGTGGCCAGGATGTGCAAAAACCTCTCGCCCGCAAATTGGACTGAGCCGATCTGGTCAGGGTCAGCCTCGTTCGCAGTAAACAGCGCGAGATCAATCGTACCGCCGCCCATATCGGCGACCAAGAAGGTGTCATAGCTGTTGGGACTGCCGAGCAACTTGACGCAGGCGGCAGATTCGCTGATGGCGTTAGTCTCAAATTTGAATCCGGTCAATTCATCCAATGTTCGGCTCGTCCGCGCGAGTGTATCCACCATCTCTTCCCGCGCCGGCCCTCCCAGAGCCAATGGAAAAGCGAAGCCTAAAGAAACGGTCAGATTGCTGGTTCTGAGCTTGCTCGAAGTGAGCGCCCAGGGCAGGGTCAACAGCATCGCTTCGCGGAGAAAAGCTTGACGCCAGACCGCCGCGTTAGGAAGGGATTTCAGCTTGAAATCCCCGACGGCAGTGGCTGGCAGCTTGAAATTATCAGCCTGAGGAGGAGCAGAATCCGGGTTCCAACAGATCAGGTACCGGTCGTCCATCTCCCAGAGCACGGTTGGAATGATAAAGCGCGCCGCCCCCTTCTTGCCGTAATCATCGCCCGGCAGGAAATCGCCAAGGGATTGAGAGGAACTAGCGTTCGTTCTAGCAAGCCATTGGATTATTTCAGCGAAGCGTCGCGGCTCGACACAGTGCTCCTGTGGATCAGTCAACAGTTGGTCGAAATCTTTGCCAGGAGGCAGAAAATAGACGACCGTATTGGTTGTGCCAAAATCCACGCCCAGATCCAGCCTGGCCGGAGATTCGGAAGAAAGAAAAGTGCGTTCAGGCTGTTTGTAGAAGCTGACGCTAACGTTATCGGATGAATGCACAGAGAAAAGTTTTGGGAAGCCGCTTGTAGACTCCATCAGCCACGGCAAGATTTCCTTCGTTTCCGGCGCTTGCAAGCGGTATTGCTGTCGCTCTTTGCCATGCAGGAAGAGGCGATACCATTTCCACTTCTCCGGCACGACCTGCGGGTTAGGATAGATGCCGATGGCGAGATCGGGCGCTTGTTTCAAGCTGAGCGAGCCGTATACCCAGTTGATCGGCTCCGGCAGGCCGCGTACCTTGATCCGATTGTAAGCCACTTTGACGCTGACCGAATCAGGATCGGCATGCACGTCGGCAAAATTCTCTATCGCCTCGCGCCATTCGAGCTGAAAAGGCAGGCCTTTAAATTCGTTCAATTCACCTGGCACGAGCAGCTTGTGATAGAAGATTTCCGAGAGCTTGCGTTGGACCAATTGTTTATTGTCAGGAAACTGGAAGCGCAGGAAACGATTCGTGCGTTCGGCCCCCGGCAATTGCGCCGGTTGCCATTCAAACTGAACTTCGCGTCCGATGATTGTAGGCATAGGCGGAAACCCCTTTGCCGGAACGGGGAAGACGTTTTGACGATCCCAAACAACCACTTCGCGGTCGCGCACCCAGATCAGGAACTGTTCCAAGCTCACTGAATTGGGCCGGCCACAAGTCGGCCTGCTGCAATCGAGAATGAACGACGCTCCTTCGTTGTGAATCTCAATGGGCGCGGAGGATTGCGGGCGAGTTAGCGGCGCGCCGCATTGTTCGCATCGCGGAATGTAAACTCTGCCCACGGGCACATCGCTCTGCCAACCGACCAGCAGGTCTATCGGCTCCAGACATGATTCGTAATTCTCCTGAACCCAGCTTATTTGCTTCAAAATTGGGAGGGGTTGGAATGCTCCCTCAGGAGGGTCGGCCATCTCTTTGGCTTTGAACTCGCGCTCCAAAATGTTCGCCAGAATTGAGGGCACGGGCGATTTGCTCTTCCCTTCCTTCTGCAATTGTTCGAGATGCTGGATCGCCAGCTTCACAAAATGGGCGAGCAGGTCGGGTTTGTGTTCCTCCGGATGGGGCAGCTTCTGCACCCAGCGGCGCAAGTCGCCGCGGCTATAATCCGGCAGCGGGCGCACCAACACGGTCGGACTAAGCGCGCCTACGCAATCGCCTTCGTTTTTAAGCTTGAGCCAGCGGACTTCATCAATGCCGTAAGATTTTGTCAGACTCAGAAAAGGCTCTTTGATTGGATCAGATTCAATGTCGAGCTGATCGGTTAGCAGCAGCGCCACCAAATACCGCCAAGCGTTGATCTGCTCACCCCATTCTGCAGGGCGCAGGTGCGCGTCTCGCTCAAGAACCCAGAAGTAAGCCAGATCCCAATGCAACAGATGAGGGATGGATTCGGCATAGAGAGCAGCGTCCGACCGAAAACCTTTATCCAAAATATCAACATATTTTTTGCCCATCTTCAGACTCCTTCACGCAAGACGCGAAACAGAATGGTGGCCGCGGCGCGACGCGCAATTTCGTCCACGCCGCCCATTAAATCAGGGTCGAACCGAAGCCTGCCTGAGACCTCCGGCCAGCCGATCTTGCTCAGATTTTTAGGCCGCACTGGGTGCGATTCGGTAAGCTGCGGGAAAAGTTTGCCGAGTCCAAGCTGGTCTTCTTTCCCACGCCAGAGTGTCTTCAACGCTTGTTGTACTTTGGTTGGAAAGTCCGCGACTCGTTCTTTACCGCCTTCCACCCGAGCGGCGATGCTCCAGAAGTGGATGATGAGCCGGGTGAAGCCCGCGCCCCAGATCAACGAAGCCCAGGGATCCTTCGCCATGCGGACAACGGCTTCTTTTTTGATCAGATTTTCTACCGTGAGCAGCCGTTGTTTGAGCCTGGTGTTTGCTTTGGCAAGATCGTTCGGGTCATCGAAGACTTCAACCTCTCGCTTTTCAAACTCATCCGTTCCCGACATTTTGGTTTCGGTAAATAAATATTCCAGCGCTTGCATGCCATGCCAGATGGGGTCACTGGCTTCTTTTGGCCAAGGCAACTGTTCGCCTTTTTTCTCCTGCTCCGCGTCACGGCTGATAAGCTGGGCTTTGGGGCCACCGACAATATAAAAACTGTGGACATCTTTGAGTGCTTCGCGTAATGACCGCAACACCAATGTTTGGTTGGATTGGATTCGCTTCCGTTCGATCTTGCTCTCCTTCTGGTCGGGGTTGAAGTACTCGCCAAAAATTACTGCGCGTAATTTCATAGTAACGTCAACCTCTTTGGCGTGAGACTGAATTTGCGCGATGATCGGCGCCGTCAAACCGCCGCCAGTGCCTCCGAGAACGGAACTGACAATCGCCAGTACGGAATCGTTCTGCGGAATCAAGGCTTCGCTTTGCAGCTTTTCCTGCGAGATGACCGAAGATAGCGCCGGGCGTGCGTAAAGCCCTTGAGACAGGTTTTGCACCAGCGTATCGCGGTTAAAGAAGGCTTGCATCGGATGGCGCGTCATGTCACTGAAACCGTAACCTCCGGTCAAAGCGTCTGCGACGGTGTTGTAATCGTTGGACGAAACTTCAACCCATTCGATTGCCGGTACGATTGCGCCCAGAGCCTCATTATGTTCCGGGCCATATTGCAAATCAGCGAGAAAATCACTCCCTGCCGACAGACTACGAATTAAATCATCGGTATCCACAACAACCGCCTCAAAAGGGTCTGTGATGACGCCGAGCAGGTATAGCTGCAGGTAGTAATGCAAAACCAATTGCCCAGTGCCACCGATGGCTACAATCTTGTTCATCACTCAGCTCCTTTCACACGCACATAAAGGCCGAGACGTTGAAGTAACACTTCGCTCAGCACAAAAGCCAGCACGGCACCGATCAGCGCCGCTACCAGAAAAAGCAGCAGCATGTAAGGCCACAGCGCGATCGCGGCGATATTGGTTCCCACCGCGCCGTACAAAAGCCCTGTGGCTCCGAACTGCGAAACGTTAGTACAGTCGGGATATCGCTCTCCCACGCCGCTATAAAGCAGCCAGCCAAAACCGAGCGCCTGTGGCCAGACAACCACAATCAAAATTCCGAACACAAGCATTCCGAGCGTAATCCAGACAATGCGCCAGCGCGGCGAGGTCGCCCACCAGGCAAAACGCCCCAGAAGCGGCGGCAGGATGAGGCTCAAAACGCAACTTCCGATCAGGATCATCCAGAAGAATGCGTTGAAATATTCGAGATAAGTATCATCCCATTGCTTGCAAGACGTGCGTGCGGGGAGTGTGGGTGTTTGTCCCAGTACTTGTGTCGTAAGACTGACAAGCAAGATAAACCACGCCATGGCTCGAATCGGCATCAATCTTGATGGATGTTGCATTGCGACGGCCCCTAATTGTTTACGTGTGACAATGACAAAAACTGCGGAACTTAATATGTCTGGCTATGCCTGCTGAGTATGACCAACTCAGTTCGTAATGCCAGAAAAGCTGTGAACTTAAACCAAAAGCAATTTATGACACGTAACAATGGCTGTCAATCTTTTGCTCTCGAAGCTCTCGAAATCTTTTTATGCTTGGCAGAATGCAAGCGGACTTGCCAGTGCAGTTCATCGCGCGCTTTCAGGCTGAACAAACAGGCTGAGCGAAGAACAAATTAAGTTTATTCCGCACTCTGAACTTATCTTGGATGAGCACGAATTACACCTTGCGTACTCATCCAAGAGGAAAGTTCTACCGCGCGATCTTTGTCCACTCGCCGCCAGCTTTGGCGCTGCGGGTGATGGCTTCAACGACGCAGTTGGATTCGTGACCGTCGGCGAAGGTCGGAAACTCGATTTTGTCTTTGTCGGCTTCCATCGAACGGCCTTCGGAAATGAAGCTGTACACATTGCGAAGCAGATTGCGGAAAGCGTCAGCCCACGCTTCGCCGTGACCTCCGGGCAGCGCGGCGTAATGCGCGATGCTGGGATCAAGCAAGCCGGGGTCTTTCAACATCCAGCCGTTCGGTTCGTTGCGTTTGCCGATCCACAATTCGTTCGGGCGTTCCTGCTTCCAGGCGACGGCAGCTTTGTTGCCGTCAACTTCGATTTCCAAACCGTTTTTGTGACCGGCGCTGACCTGCGAAACCGAAAACGATCCTTTCATTCCGTTTTCAAACCGCAACAAGACGCTGGCGAAATCTTCGGTATCCACCGGATATTCGTCGAACTCTTCGTTGCCGGAGCTTTGGGCAAAAGCTTCGCGCGTGCCTTTCGGTTTTTGCCGAGTAGGATAAACCGTCGTGTAATCGGCCAGCACTTCGGCAATACGCGAACCGGTGATGTACCCGGCCAGATCGCACCAATGCGAACCGATGTCCGCCACGCAGCGCGATTCGCCGCCTTCTTTTTCCAGCCGCCAGTTGTAATCGTTCGGATACAGCAGCCAGTCCTGAATGTAATAACCGTGAACCCAGTGAGTTTTGCCAATGTCGCCTCGGTTAATCATGACGCGCGCCTGCTGCATCAGCGGGTTGTAGCGGTAATTGAACGTCACGGCGTGAACGATGCCTTTGGCTTTTGCGGCGTCGAGCATGATTTTGGCATCGGCGGAATTCAACGCCAGCGGTTTGTCGGCGATGACGTGTTTGCCGCGTTCGATGGCGGCCATAGTCACAGGCAAATGCAGGTCGTTCGGCGTGCAGTTGTGAATGACTTCGATTTCAGGATCGTCCAGCAAAGCTTCGTAACTGCCGTAAGCTTTTGGAATGCTCATCTTGGCGGCTTTGGCTTCGGCGGAAGCCTGATTGCTGCCGGCGACGGCAACAACGTCCACGAATCCCAGCCGACGAGCGGCTTCAATGTGATGCGGGCCAACGAAGCCCGCGCCGATCAATGCAGTCTTGACGGTTCGCATGTCAGTGCAAATCTCCCTTGCAGAGTTTTTGTAACTGGCTGGCTGCTTCGCTGCGTTAGCGGCGCTTGAATTTAGCCGTGAGTTTTGAAACCTACGGCGGAAGACGATAGGTGCGTTACGTCGCGTCGGCGACGACTGAATTCAAACGTCGCTGACGCGACGTGAAATTTGCTATCGCGCTACCCGGCGTTGAAACGCCGGGCTAAAGTCAGCCGCCGCTATGCGGCGAAGAGCAGTCAGGACAGTTACGGTGTTTTTGAGAATTTATTTTTCGCTTGTCAGAAAAGCGAGCGTAGTTTCATCGGTCAAAGATGGAGTGTCAAGAAACGTCTGACGGTTAAACTCTGCGCTCAAAACGGCGGCCCAAAGGATTTATCCGGCGGACGATTCAGCAAAATGTGCAGATAGCTGGCGCCGACCTTTCGGCAAAATCGCCAGTAGCGAGTCGCACCGGAATAGCTGAATGTCGCTGCGCCTCTGGCTGCGAGCAGCAGCAAAGAGAGCAGAGCGTAACCGATGGCCTCGGCTCGCTTACCGACTTTGCAGAGGTAATAAACCGAATTACGCCGAAGAAGAAAGCTGACCTGGCTGGTCATGTCGTAGCCTTCGCTTTTTTGCCTATGAACGACGCTTTCAATCGGCAGGTAACGAACGCTCCAACCGCTTTGCCGAGCGCGAAAATCCAGGTCGGCGTCTTCGATGTACATGAAGATGTTTTCGTCGAAGAGGCCAATTTGTTTCAGGCAGTCGGCGCGAATCAGCAAACACACTCCGTTCAACACCTCCGCTTCGACTTCCTTGTTGCCTGAAAGCTGAAACGATTCAGGATTCCAACGATAGGCGAACCAGTTCGCCAGATTGCGCCACAATCCCGGAGCGAACAGCACGGTGTTCTGCACCTGCCCGGCTTCGCGGTAAAAAACTTTTGGGCCAGCGATGCCGATGCGCGGATTGGCTTCGAGGAGCGAAACCATGTCGCCGATAAAGTTCGGGTTCAGTACGACCGTGTCGGGATTGAGAACCAGCACATACTCGGCTTCAGCATTGATGGCGTGGCGAATGCCCGCATTGTTGCCGCCTGTGTATCCCAGATTCACGCCGGTTTGCAGAAAGACGACGTGCGGAAATTCGACGGCAAGCATCTGTTCGATGTTGTCGGCTGAATTGTTGTCAATCACGACCGTCGTCAGGTTGGGATACGGCACTCTGGCAAGCGACCGCAGGCATTCGCGCACTTGATCGCGCATGCGGTAATTCAGAATCAAGACATGAACGGATGGCGGGTGAATCTTCAATGTAGGCTATCGCCCTTCGCCGACACGCAAGGCGACCAGACGACTTTCTTTTTGATTGGGTTGAACAACGCGCAGCACCAGCGCGGTTCCGTCGCGCAAATTGGCGGTGGCTTTTTGGAAATCTTCCATGTTGTGAACCGGCTGGCGATTGATTTCGACGATGACGTGGCCGGGCAGCCAGCGCATTTCCGCCGCCGGGCCGAGCGGATCAATATCGGAAATTATCACGCCGGTTTTGACATGAATTTCCGCGTCTTTGCCGCCGCGACTGGCCGAGCGCAACGATTCCGGCGAAAGTTCCTTGACGGCAAAACCCAGCGGCAAATTGGTTTTTTGAATGGCTTGATTGCCGGGATGGGCTTCCAGTTGGCGATCATCCGGCGGGCGGCGATCCAGTTTGGCGTGGACGGTCAGTTTTTGTCCGGCGCGCACCAGATTGATTTCAACATCTTGATTGGGAAGAGCATTGGCGACGGCGCTGTAAAAATCATCGGAGTTTCGCAGCGGAGTTTTATCGAAATGGGTAAGCACGTCGTACGGCTGAATGCCTGCGCGAGCCGCCGGTTTGTCCTGCGAAACGAACGCGACCAGCACTCCCTGCAAATTTCCCACGCCCAAGCCTTCACGAAATTCCTGTGTCAGCGTTTCGGGCATCAAACCCAGATAACCGCGCGCGACGGTTCCGTTTTCGCGCAATTGTTCAATTACTCGGCGAACGACGTTGCTCGGTACGGCGAAGCTGATACCCCGGCTGTCCACGCGAATCACAGTGTTGACGCCGATGACCTGCCCGGCTTTGTTCAGCAGCGGGCCGCCGGAGTTTCCGCGATTGATGGCGGCGTCAGTTTGGATGAAATCTTCAAATGGCTGGTCGCCGTAAACCTTGCGACCTTTGGCGCTGACGATTCCGGCGGTGACGGAATGTTCGTATTCCAGCGGATTGCCTATGGCGATGACTGAATCTCCCACGCGCACTTGATCGGAATCGCCGAAATCCAGCACGCTCAAATCTTCTGCTTCGATTTTCAACAGAGCAATGTCGGTGGCAGTGTCGGTTCCCTGAACAGTTGCTTTGCGTTCGCGCCCGTCAGCCAGTCGAACGCGAATGCGGTCGGCGTTACGAATGACGTGTTCGTTGGTGACGACCAAACCGGCAACGTCAATGATGAAACCGGTTCCGGTTCCGCGCTGAATGCTGCTGTCGGGTTGAGCTTCGTTGGTGCGGCTGGCTTCGCTGGCGACTGCGCGCATGGCGATGACGGTGACGACGGCATGATTGGCTTCGCTGACAATTTCGGCATTCGGGCGGGATTCATCCACGGCGCTCAGCTTCGACGAAAAGAACACCTGGCGAAAACTCTGTGGGCGCAGAAATGCCCCCGCCACCAGCACCAACGCCAGCGTTCCAACCGTAAAGGCGCTCAAAAATGCGAAAAGGAGTCCGCGTTTCATTTCTTAATCTGTTTTTCGCTGACGATTCGCCAGCCTTTAGTTTCGCGCCGCAGAGTTATCAATCCTTGCGCGCGCCCCGAAGTTTGCTTGCGACCACGTTGCAATGTCCAGCTTCGGTCAAAAACCAGGTCGGCTTTCTGAATCTGGCCACTGTCGGAATTCTTCAAATCAATTTGCGGCGAATCGGAAAACTTCAACCAGTACGAATCCAGCTTACCGAAAATGGATCGTTTGCGAGATTCGACTTTGGTTCGAGGCATCGAACCGTCGCGGAAGTATTCGACCCGATCGGCATAAAAACTGGCGTGTTTCGTCCAATCGCCTTTGACCGCCGCCAACGCCCATTCAGTATAAACCGAGCGCAATTCCTGCCGAGCCTTTTCTTCGGCTGCCGGATCAGGACTGACGTAAGTCGCCGGAACGGCGGTTCGTGGCGATGAGTTTTCAATTGCAGCCTTGTTCGGTTGCTTTGGCTGAACGCCCGGAGTCGGTGAACTTGCGATGCTCGGAGAAGCCAAAAGCTGTGATGCTTCATCGGCTTCGGCCAGTGAGTCTGAATAAAGAACATATCCCAGCGCGGAAACAGCGGCCAATGCCAGAACGGTTACGCTGACGGCGAGTTTGCGGCGCGGACGGCGTTCGATCAACAAGGTCGGCGCTTCGGTTTCGGCGGTCGGTTGTTCTGCGATGGCAACCGGCTGTGGGCGAAAGGTTCCAGCAACAGGTCGCGGCGAAGTCATTGTTCGGGAATCGTCGCCGGATTCAACTTGAACCGCTTCCGGTTTGCGAGCTTTGGTATCGCTCGTGGCCTCCAGCAATGCTTCGGCAAAAGCGGCGGCGGACGGAAATCGTTGCTGCGGTTGTTTGGCCAATGCGCGCAATACAACCTGCTCAAGTTGCGGTCGAATGATTTGGTTGAATCGGCGTAATGGCGCAGGGGGTTCCTGCAAATGTTTTAGCAAGACTATGGATGTGTTTTCGCCTGTAAACGGAGCGTGGCCGGTCAGCATCTCGTACAGCAACACGCCAAGAGAATAAACATCCGACCTCGCGTCTACCGGCTGGCCTGTGCATTGTTCCGGTGAAATGTATTTCGGAGTCCCGACGATCGTGTTTTCGTCGGTCAGACCCTTCCAGGTCTGTTCGCCGTTTTCAGGTACGGCCAGTTTGGCGATGCCGAAATCCAATACCAGAACTCGCTCGGTTCCGTCAGCAGTCGTCTCAATCATTACATTGTCAGGTTTCAAGTCGCGGTGAATGATGCCCAATCGGTGAGCGGTTTCGATGCCCGCGCAGACTTGCGCCAAAATCTTTGTGGCGCGTTCGGGGCGCATCTGCCCCAGCCGCGAAGCGTGCGCGCGCATTTCTTCGCGCAAGCTGCGGCCTTCGATCAGTTCCATCACCAGATAAGCCGAACCGTTTGGCAAATGGCCGGAATCATAAACAGCTACGATGTTTGGGTGTTTCAGCCGAGCCGCCGCGCGAGCTTCGCGGTTGAATCGTTCGCGGGCTGTGGCATCGCTCAGGAATTCAGGGCGCAGGATTTTGATGGCGACAGAGCGTTCCAACGACATGTGCGTCGCGCGGTAAACACTGCCCATGCCTCCATGAGCAATCAACTGCTCCAAACGATATTTGCCTTCGACAATCAGCGGCAGCGATTCGACTTCGCGCGTCGCCGTTTGGTCGAACAAACAAAATTCCACCCCGTCGCCAAAACAACGATGACAAGCTCGGCAATAACGCATTACTACTCCTGGAGCGCGGACGTGCCGTCCGCCTGGTCCGCGGACTTCCAGTCCGCTCGTCACTCTAATTTTCAGTTGATAAAGGGGTGAAATCGTTTCGATCTGAAGTTTGACGGCGCGAAGAATACTAAAGCAGCAAGCGCAACTCAATTCACCTGACTGACAGAATGTCAGCCAGGTGGTTGATGGGCGGACTGGAAGTCCGCGGACCAGGCGGACGACACGTCCGCGCTCCGGCGACACGGCTGCGCTCCGGCGGCACGGCTGCGCTCCGGCTGAATGTCCGCGCTCCGGTGCGTTGACGCTTCTGGCGCTTTTTCTTATAGTGCCGCGCGGCTTGAGTCCAAGCCTTCACGAACTGAAATGACAGCAACACAAATGCAATTGGAGCAGTTTTCCAATCCACCCAGCACAATGCCCGATGTTGATTTGCCGCAATGTTGTGGCACAGGCTGCACGGTATGCGTGCTGGATTACCCGGAACTGTTTTCCAGCGGTCAGGCTTCGGACACACTGGCTTTGCTCGAAGCCGTCGAGCAGGCCCAGGCACAAGTTGACAAAATTATTGCCAACGACGACTTGCAGTAATCACTTCTCTCTTTTTTGCGCCATCCCTTTCGCGCAAATCCGTAGCACCAAAAAGTAGTTCGTAGCTCCGTTGCCCGGAACGCCGAACATTATCTTCAAGGAGGCATCTATGGCTGCTGAAGCCACTACCACCAGCGCAGAAACGCACAAGCCTTACATTTCCGCCAGCAGTATCATTGCCGAATTCACTCCGCGCGCAGTCATTGTCGGCGCGCTGTTCGGCATCATTTTCGGAGCCGCCACGGTTTATCTGGGCTTGAAAGTCGGCCTGACCGTCAGCGCCTCGATTCCGATTGCCGTGCTTTCGATCACTGTGCTGCGATTGCTGGGACGTTCGACGATTCTGGAAAACAACATCGTGCAAACGACTGGTTCAGCGGCGGAATCCATTGCGGCGGGCATCGTTTTCACCATTCCGGCGCTGCTGATTCTGGGTCTGGATTTGGACATTACGCGGACTTCGCTGATTGCTGCTGCCGGAGGATTGCTTGGTGTGTTGTTGATGATTCCGTTGCGACGCAGTTTGATCGTCAAAGAACACGGCACGCTGCCTTATCCCGAAGGCACTGCCTGCGCCGAAGTGTTGGTGGTCGGCGAAAAAGGCGGTTCGGACGCGAAAACCGTGTTTCTGGGCTTCGGCGTCGGATTGGCCTACAAGTTTTTGATGGGCGGTTTGAAGTTCTGGAAGGAGATGCCCGCCAAAGTCTTGTCGTGGTTTCAGAGCGCGCGCGTGGCGGCAGAAATTTCGCCGGAACTGCTGGGCGTCGGTTACATCATTGGGCCGCGCGTAGCTTCTTACATGCTAGGCGGAGGCGTGATTGCCGCGCTGGTGCTGATTCCGATGGTCAAGTTTTTTGGCGCGGGACTGACGACGAATATCTTTCCCGCTCCGCCGGGCGAGTTGATTCGCAACATGAGCGCGAGCCAAGTCTTTGATCGTTACGTGCGTTACATCGCCGCCGGAGCGGTGGCGATGGGCGGCATAGTCAGTTTGGTGCGTTCGCTGCCGACAATCGTTCAAGCGTTCAAGTCTGGCCTGAAAGATTTCACCGGCGGAACCAGCGGCACCGAACGCACCGAACGCGACATTCCGATTGGTTACGCAATGGGCGGCGTTGTGCTGTTGCTGATTGCCGTCACGGTCATTCCGCAATACGAGATCAACTGGATTTCCTCGTTGCTGATTCTGGTATTCGGATTTTTCTTCGTCACGGTTTCTTCGCGCATCTGCGGCCAGATCGGTTCGACGTCCAACCCGATTTCGGGGATGACAATTGCCACGTTGCTGTTCACTTCGCTGATCTTTTTGCTGATGGGCAGAATGCAGCCGCACGACCGAGTCATCGCCTTGACCGTTGGCGCAATCGTTTGCGTGGCCGCAGCCAACGCGGGCAACACTTCTCAGGATTTGAAAACAGGTTTTCTGGTTGGAGCCACGCCGAAACATCAGCAAGTCGCTTTGCTGGTTGGCGCGCTGACTTCGGCGCTGGTCATTGGTTGGACGCTGGATTTCCTGAACCGTTCGGCGATTAACATTTTGCCGATGAATTATCCCGGCTTCACTGTTCCCGCCGATTCGATCAAAGGCACTTACGCCGAAAACCCACCCGCGCCCGACGGCAAGACTTATCGGTACGCGCAATTTGCCGTCGAAGTCGAAGCCGACGGCGGCAAAACTCGCATTGCTGCGGGCAAGTATCTGGTCGGCGAAGACAACCAGATTCATTATCTGGTCAACCCCGGCGTCGGCGGCATTCGACAAGGTTTGACGGCGACTTTGCCGCCTGCGGTTCAAGGCAAAACTTACGCCGATCAAGTGAGCGGCGGAACTCCCGCGCGCGGCCTTGATGACAAGCTCTATCAACGCATCAATGTCAAAGGCGACGGTAACGAATACACGTTGCTCGTTGACGAAACCGGCGCGCCGAAATACTCGGTCGAAGAATTCACAGGCAAGCTTGACGCTCCGAAAGCCGCGCTGATGGGTGTGCTGGTGGACGGCGTGTTGACTCAAAAACTTCCATGGTCGTTGATTCTGATCGGCGCGGTGATTTCGTTGATGCTGGAAATCATCGGCGTGCATGCCTTGCCGGTCGCCGTTGGCATTTACCTGCCGATTTCGACTTCGGCGACGATCTTCGCCGGAGGATTGATTCGCGCGCTGGTGCAAAAACTGAAGAAAGACAATCACCAGGAATCGCTGGCTGAAGAAGAGACCGGCAAAGGCGTTTTGCTCAGTTCCGGTTTGATCGCGGGCGGAGCCATCGGCGGATTGTTGATCGCCGGTTCGCGCGCCATTTACGGCTGGATGAACAACGTACCGACTTCCATCGCCGAAGAAAAAATCGGCATCGGCGGTCATTGGGCGATAACCAGCGGCCCGTGGTCGAACATCATCGGCTTATTGATTTTTGCCGGACTGGCTTACTTCCTGTTCAACATTGCGCGCAAACGTGCCGCTTAGATCGGTTAGCCCTTGCGTGGCCGTCCCAGCGAGCAGGCGTTTGGCGAAAGGTCTTGTTCAGAGTTCACCCTTCAGCGTGTTTCCCGATATAGAAACTTGCAATGGAGTGAACTCTGAACGCTGACTTATCCTCAATTGCGCTCTTTCTAAAAAATCCTGCCAGTTCTGTCTCATAGTTTTTGCTTTGATTTAACCCACACAAATTCCGGTAGCACCAAAAATGGAAAAAATTATAAAGCAGATGATTTGGGTGCTGTTTGCGCTGCTGTTCGTCGTGCAAACGGCAGCGGCTCAAGCTGAGCCGAAAATTATCAAAGACCTGAAGCCGACGGTGATTCTGATTTCGCTGGATGGTTTCAGGCCGGATTATCTGGATAAGTATCCGGCTCCGACGCTCGGCTTGCTGGCCAAACAGGGCGTGCGGGCGAAGTGGATGACGCCATCGTTTCCTTCGCTGACGTTTCCGAATCATTACGCCATAGCGACGGGGTTGTACCCAAATAACAATGGCATTGTCGCCAATACCATTTACGCGCCGGAATTCAACGAAACCTTCAGCATGAGCAAACGCGAAGAAGTCGGAAACGGGCGCTGGTGGTTGGGCGAACCTATCTGGGTGACGGCGGAAAAACAGGGACAACGATCCGCGCCTTTGTTTTTTCCTGGCTCCGAAGCCGAAATCGCAGGCCAACGACCGAGTTATTGGAAAGTCTTCGACGACAACTTTCCGAATTTTGAGCGGGTTGATATGGCGCTGGCCTGGTTGGATAAGCCGAAGGCTGAGCGCCCAACTATGATTACACTTTATTACAGCGACGTAGATCACGGCGGGCACGACGCCGGGCCGGATTCCGAAAACGCCAAACAAGCGATTGATCGAGTGGATCAGGCGATGAGCCGATTGGTCGAAGGATTGAAAGCGCGCGGCGTTTTCAATCGCGTCAATCTGGTGATTGTGTCCGATCACGGAATGGCCAGGATGGACCCGCGAGACGTTGTCGTTCTCGACGATTACTTCGCCGCAGAACAAGCTCAGCGAGTTGTGTGGAACAGCGCGATGGCGCAAATCTTCCCCAAACCCGGAATGGAGGAAGCCATTTATTCTGCGTTGAAAACAAAAGCTCCGCACGTGAGCGTTTATCGGAAAGCGGAGGTTCCCAAGCGGTTTCATTACGGGACAAGCCCGCGCATTGGCGACATTGTGGTGATGGCCGATGAAGGCTGGGCGTTGAGCAGTCGTGAACGCTACCGTCCTGTCCCCGCTTCGGAAAGCATCAAGTATCGAGGCGGGCATGGGTTCGACAATCAACTGGAATCCATGCGGGCGTTGTTCATCGGACACGGCCCGGCTTTTCGGCGCGCTCAAGTCGTCGAACCGTTCGCCAACGTTGACCTGTACAACGTGATGGCGAAAATCCTGAAGTTGAAACCTGCCCAGAATGATGGCAATAAGGCTACGGTAAGAAAGTTGCTGCGGTAATCTCACGACAACTCAACTCAACACGAAAAAGGTCTATGCGAATTTCAACTCGAAGTTTTGGGCGGGAGTCTATTTGCTTTCAAGTTTTTTGCGCGGTGTTGCTGGCCTGCCTGATGTCTGTGGCGGCGCGGGCGCAATCTGGAACTCCGATTTTGCCGAACGATCTTTATAACTTCGGCGGGGAAGTCGGAGTCAATGCCAAAGTCGAATTGGTGACTGTCAGCGGACAATCGTTCACTCAGGCTTATCGCGTGACAGTCGGCGGAACGTCGGCGAATTTAGCGGATGCCGGATTGCGGATTCGCACGGCGCAGGCCGTCGCGCAAGGCGACAATTTGCAACTGACCTTTTGGGTGCGAAAAGTCGCTCCGTTGGATGGCAACAACATTCGCGGCTTTGTCGGGTTTGAAAAAGCCGATGCTTCGGCGACGAAGTCGTTGTACACGACGTTCCCTTGCGATGGCGCGACGTGGACGAAGTACAGTTTGCCGTTCAAAGCTGTTGGAAATTACGCGACGGGCGAAGCGCAAGTCGTCTTCCATTTCGCGCACGGCCCGCAGGTGTTTGAAGTTGGCGGCATCAGCGCAGTCAATCTGGGCAAGACTCCACCGGTGACTGTGACGCCGACTTCGGTGTTGCCGCCAAATCCGTACGGCAGTTTTTATCGGTACTTTGATTCGCAACTCGGCGGTTCGACTTCGGTGGTGAGTGTTGCCGGGCAAAGCTTTTCGCAGGCAATTCAATTTTCAGCCAACGGCGATTCGGATTTCGTCTTTCGGTCAGGCTTGGGATGGCGAAACGCTACGGAAGTGAAGAAGGACGATTTGCTGTTGCTGTCGTTCTGGGCGCGAAAGCTGGAGTTGGCTGACAGTTCAGTCATTCGCGCTCAAGTCGTTTTTGAGCGCGACACCGATCCTTACGACAAATCGTTCAGCGTCAATTTCCCGAATGATTCTTCGGAGTGGCGCTTTTATCAGTTGCCGTTCAAAGCTCACGCGGACTTTGCCGCTGGTCAGGCTCATTTGGTTTTTCACTTTGCCTACGGGCCGCAGAAATTCGAGATCGGCGGAATCTCGCTTGCCAACTACGCTCAACTGGCTACGCCCGCGCAGTTCAAAATCGAGTATTACTATCCCGGTCGCGGCGAAGCAAACGCGGCTTGGCGATTGGCGGCGGTTGATCGCATTAACCAACATCGCAAAGGCGAGTTGAACGTTCGCGTGATTGACCGCGACGGCAATCCTTTGCCGGGCGCTCAGGTATTCGTTCAGCAAACCAATCATGTGTTCAAGTTCGGCTCGGCGGTGACGGCTCAGTTGTTGGCTGGCAACGGGCAGACGGCTGCGGATCGTGAGCAATATCGTTCGCGCGTGTCTTCGCATTTCACGACGACCGTGTTGGAAAACGATTTGAAGTGGCCGTTTTGGGAAGAGTGGCAATCCTGGAATCGGCAGGCGACGATGGATGCGTTCGCCTGGTTGAAAGCGGAAAACCTGACGGTGCGCGGTCACAATTTGATTTGGCCTGCTGCGGACAATTTGCCGACGGATGCTCGCGGTTTGACGGGCGATGCGTTGAAAGCGCGAATTGACCAGCGGTTTGCCGACATCTTGAAACCGGAAAATGCTGGTGGAAAATGTTATCAATGGGATGTCGTCAACGAACCGTATACGAATTTCGACATTCAAGGCCGCATCGCCGTTGGGCCGACTCCGCAATCGAACGGCAAGCTGGGCAATTTGGAAATCATCCGCTGGTTTCAGATGGCGCGAAACCTCGACCCGCAGGCGCAGTTGTTCGTCAACGATTACGACATAATTGCAGCGGGCGGAGCCGACGTAAATCATCAAAACTATCTGTTCGAGTTGACCAAATGGATGCTGGCGGGCGGCGCTCCGGTGAATGGCGTAGGACTGCAAGGGCATTTCGCCAACATTACTCCGCCAGCTTTGTTGCAGACGATCATCGAACGCTTTTCGGCTTTGCCTGTGCAATTGGCGGTGACGGAATTCGACATCAACATGGCCGACGAAGAGTTGCAGGCGGAATACACGCGCGATGTGATGACGATGATTTTCAGCCAGCCGAAGTTCACGGATTTTCTGATGTGGGGATTCTGGGAAAAGTCGCACTGGCTGCCGCTGGGCGCAATGTACCGCGCCGACTGGTCGTCCAAGCCGAACGCGCTGGTGTACAACGACCTGCTGTTCCGCGAATGGTGGACAAATGCCAGCGGAGTCAGCGATGCGGCTGGCCGATTCGCAACTCGCGGCTTCAAAGGTTCGTACAACGTGACGGCTGTGTATGGCCGAGCTTCGCAAACGGTCGCGGCCACGATTGACCAAACCGGCGAAGTGATTGTGATGCTGGATGTCGCTGCGCCTCGTTCGCCGGTTCGGCGAGATCAACCGCGTTCGATTGGGCGATAAACAGTACATGGCATACGCAAAGTCTTTTTTTAACGCAAAGATGCAAAGTGGCAAAGGCGCAAAGCCCTTCTTGCAGGTTGATTTTCACGGAACTCAACGATAGCTGCCGCGAAAATAATCTTTGCGTCTTTCAGCCTTCGCGCCTTTGCGTTGAAATTTTTGTTCTGCGTAAGACCTATAGGAGTAACTGATGGCTGTAAGTTTGACTTCGACGATCAATACCTGGGCTTTGCTGCCGATGCGATTGGCGCTGGGAGTGATCTTTTTCGCTCACGGAGCGCAAAAGTTGTTCGGAGTGTGGGGCGGCAGAGGGTTTTCCGTCTGGATTTCCGGCGTCGCGCCGTTCGGGTTGCAACCTTCGTGGTTGTGGTTGGGAGCGGCGGCCTTTGCCGAATTCGTCGGCGGGTTGTTGGTGATGTTCGGCTTTATGACTCGTATCGGAGCTTTGCTGCTGACCTGCGTGATGGGCATAGCCATGGCGGGCGTGCATTGGAAAAACGGGTTGTTTCTGAACAATGGCGGGTTTGAGTACACGTTGGCGTTGCTGGCCATGTCGCTGACCTTGTTGATCGCAGGCGGTGGCAATGGTTCGATTGATTTTCAGCGGTCGGGCGGCAAATAAACGGGCTTCGGAGCGGATGCTTGACGCTTTTTGATGGCGCGTGTTACTTCACTTGCCAATTCGCTTTCAAAATTCATTTCTGGGAGATACCAACTGTGATTCGATTTTTCGGCCTACATTCGGCTTTGGCGTTTATTTACCTTCTGCTGATTCCTGCCGCCGTCCCGGCGCAAAGCTTCGAGTTCTTGCCCGGCGCAAAATACGACCCGGCGATTCCGACCTTGAAAAAAGCCGTCGGCCACGACCTCGGCGAAAAAATCACCATGCATCACGAAGCCGAGAAATACATGACGGCTTTGCAGCAAGCGGCTCCGACGCGCATCAAGGTCTTCAAGTATGCCGAAACGTGGGAAGGTCGTTCGCTGTATGTGATGGCCATCGGTTCAGCGGCGAACATCGCGCGGCTGGACGAAATCAAGGCCGGAATGCAAAAGTTGGCAGACCCGCGCAAGCTTTCCGCCAACGAAGCCAATTCGTTGATCGCTTCTCTGCCTTCGACGGTTTGGCTGATTTGCGGAGTTCACGGCAACGAAATTTCCAGCGTGGATTCGGCGTTGGTGACGGCTTATCACTTGTTGGCGGCTCAGAACGATGAAGTCGTGACGACGGCGATGAAAAACTCCATCGTGTTGATTGATCCGATGCAAAACCCCGACGGGCGCGACCGCTTTATCAATTACTTTCGCCAAAACGTTGGGCGCTTTCCCGACGCCGATCTGCAATCCGCTGAACACAACGAAGTCTGGCCGGGCGGGCGAACGAATCATTACCTGTTCGACATGAACCGCGACTGGTTTACGCAATCCCAGCCGGAAACTCGCGGACGCACGAAAACTTATCTGGAATGGTTTCCTCAAGTCGTCGCCGATCAACACGAGATGGGAACCAACAGCAGCTTTTACTTCGCGCCGCCTGCGCTTCCCTGGAATCCGAATCTGACCAAAGCTCAGCTTGATTGGCTGAACCGGCTTGGCCGCAACAACGCCGCTTGGTTCGACCGCTTCAAGTTCGATTACTTCACGCGCGAAGGCTACGATTCGTTTTATCCGGGCTACGGCGAAGGCTGGCCGCTGTTTCACGGCTCGATTGGGATGACGTACGAACAGGCCAGCGTGCGCGGGTTGCTGGCCAGGCGAGACGACGAAACGACCATGCATTACCGCGATTCGGTGCAGCATCATTTCGTGGCGGCGCTGGCAACCATCGAAAGTACCGCCAAAAACCGCGAAGCCTTACTCCGGCATTTTTACGACCATCGCCGCACCGCTGTCGAAGAAGGCAAAACCGGTACGATCAAGGAATACATCATTGCTCCGGGCAGCGATCCGAACCGCGCGGCTCGGCTGGCGGCGACGTTGATGATGTCGGGCATTGAGGTCAAACGAGCCGACGCCGCTTTCAACAATCCGAAGACGCGCGATTACGGCGACGGCCAATTGCAAGCGCGCGATTTTCCGGCGGGCAGTTTCATTCTGTCGCTGGATCAACCGGCGAAGCGTTTGTTGAAAACCCTGATGGACAAACAGACCGATCAGGACAAAGAGTTTCTGGACGAACAGCGTCGCCGCAACAAGCTGCGCCAACGCGAAGAGTTTTACGACGTGACCGGATGGTCGTTGCCGTTTTTGTTCGACGTGCCTTGTTACGTCACTGAGCAGGCCTCATCGGTTCAAGCGACTTTGTTGAAAGAGCAGCCGAAACCCGTAGGCCAGATGCGTGGCGGGCAGGCGAAGCTGGCTTACTTGATCGCTTGGGGAACTCAGTCAGCGGCGTCTGGGCTGGCGGATTTGTTCCGACAGGACGTGCGCGTTCACAGTTACGACAAAGGCTTCAAGTTGAACGGAACGAACTTTCCCGCTGGCACACTGGTCGTCAAGCTGAAAGACAATCCGGCAAATCTGCACGAGCGGATGACGAAACTGGCGACTGAACACGGCGTGGATATTTATCCGACTGACACCGCCTGGGTGGAGGACGGCCCGAACTTCGGCAGTTCCAACGTCAATTTCCTGCCGCGTCCGCGAGTGGTGATTGCTTATAACCAACCTGTTTCCGGCGGCTCGGTCGGCTGGCTGAGGTATTTGATCGAACAGCGATACGGTTATCCGGTGACGACCATTCGTGCGGATCAGCTTCGTGGAGCGGACTTGAGCCGGTACAACGTGCTGATTTTGCCGGACACCTTTGGCGGATACACCGGGCAGCTTGGCGACGGAGCCAGTGTGCGCGAATGGGTTCAACGCGGAGGAACTCTGATTGGCTTGGCGGGTGCGACGGCCTGGCTGGCGGATGAAAAAGTGAACCTGTTGGCGACCAAACGCGAAAAACGCGAAAAGTCTGATCCTAAGGCTGAAAAGAAAGACGACGCTGCCAAAGCTGATCCGGTCGAAAAAGCCATCGAACCCACTGACGAGTTTCCCAGCACGACTTCGGGAGCGATTCTGCGGGTTCGAGTGAACAACTCGCACTGGCTGGGTTTTGGATACAACGAAACGACGACGGTGTTGGTAGACAGCAACCGCATCTTTTCGCTGGTCAAACTGGATCGCGGCACAAACGTCGCGGTTTATCTGCCGGAAGATAAATTCTTTGCCAGCGGCTTTATGTGGGACGACGCGCGCAAACAGCTTCCGAACAAAGCATTTCTGATGCACGCTCGCGTCGGACGCGGCAACGTCGTCGGCTTTGCCGAAGACCCGAACTACCGCGCGTTTATGGATGGATTGAACGTGATGTTTTTGAACGCCATCTTTTTCGGACCCGGGCATTGAGCTTATGAAAACACTCCTGCGAGAACTGCTCTTTCCTCTAATCGCTGTGCTGGCCGCGTTTGTCATTGGCGGCCTAGTCGTGCTGGCTATTGGCGACAATCCTTTTACGGTGTATCGCCTGCTGATTTCCAGCGCGTTTGGGCTGTACGACGCGATGGGGAATTTCACCTGGGATAATTGGGGCTACACGCTGTTTTATGCCACGCCGCTGATTTTTACCGGGCTGGCAGTTTCGCTGAGCTTCAAGTGCGGCTTGCTGAACATCGGCGCGGAAGGGCAGTTGTACGTCGGAGCGTTTGCGGCAGCCTGGGTTGGTTTTACGCTGAATGGCTGGCCGGGATTTGTGCTGATTCCGTTGGCGATGCTGGCAGCGATGCTGGCGGGCGGATTTTGGGGAGCGATTCCCGGCGTGTTGAAAGCCCGCTTCGGTTCGCACGAAGTCATCAATACGATCATGCTGAATTTCATCGCCATTGGGTTGGTCAGTTACCTAACGCAGAGCCGCTACAAAATTCCCGGCGATGCGATCATGCAAACCAAACCGATTGCCGAACAAGCGCACATCGCGCGATTTTCGACTTTGTTGTCGCCACTTGGCATTCACTTTCCCGAACGTATTCCGCTCAGCGTAGCGTTTCTGCTGGCGTTGTTGATGGGGTTTCTGGTTTGGGTGTTTTTGTGGAAGACCAAGTGGGGTTATGAAATTCGCGCTGTCGGAATGAATCCTTCGGCGGCGGAATACGGCGGCATCAGCGTACAAAAACAGATCATTCTGGCAATGGCTTTGTCGGGAGCTTTGGCCGGAATGGTTGGCATAGGCGAAGTGCTGGGTTATCGCTATCGCTACTATCACGACTTTTCGCCGGGTTACGGCTTTGCGGGAATCGCTGTCGCGTTGCTCGGACGCAATCATCCGGTTGGAGTGGTGCTGGCGGCGATTTTGTTCGGCGCGCTGAATCGTGGTGGATTGTTCGTGGACATCTTCACCGATAAAGTCTCGAAAGACCTGGTTCAGGTGCTGCAAGGAATCATCATTTTGTTTGTAGCGATGGAATGGATGTTTCGCCGAATGATTTTGAGAAAAACCGTTACCGCAAAAGCCTGAACTGGCAAAAAAGGGGATTCGTCATGAAAAAGCTGAATGTTCGTTTGTTGGTTGGTCTGGCGTTGTTAGCAGGCGGGTTGGTTTCCAAGTCGCCGCAACAATCACAATCTTTTGCCGCCAGCCAAAGCAAGCCAACGGTTGCCCAGCGGATGGTTCGCGTTGAAAGCGGATTGATGCCCGCCGTCATCATCAAAGATCAAGTGGCGACGATGACGCTGCTCGACCGGATGAAGCATTACAAAGTGCCGGGCGTCAGCGTCGCGGTCATCAACGACGGCAAGATCGAATGGGCGAAAGGTTACGGCGTGACGGAAGCGGGCGGTTCAACACCAGTGACAGCCGAAACGATGTTTCAGGCGGCTTCGATCAGCAAACCAGTTGCGGCAATGGGCATGCTGGCGCTGGTTGAAAAAGGTTTGCTGACTTTGGATGAAGACGTGAACGTGAAGCTGAAATCATGGAAAGTGCCGGAAAACGAATTCACCAAAGAGCAGAAAGTCACGCTTCGCCGATTGGCCAGCCACAGCGCCGGATTGACTGTTCACGGCTTCAGAGGTTACGCCGTGGGCGAAGACGTTCCGACAGCCGTGCAGTTGTTGGATGGGCAGAAACCCGCAAACTCCGCTGCTGTTCGTGTCAACGTAAAGCCCGGCAGCTTGTGGCGTTATTCCGGCGGCGGCATCACCGTCATGCAATTGCTGATGGCTGAAACAACTGGCAAGCCGTTTCCGGCATTGATGCAGGAATTGGTGCTGGGCAAGCTGGGAATGAAAAACAGCACTTACGAACAACCGCTGCCTGCCGCGAAAACTGCGAAAGCCGCGATGGGACATCGCTCAAGCGGCGAACTGGTTAAAGGCAAATCTCACACCTACCCCGAAATGGCTGCCGCCGGGTTGTGGACGACGCCGACCGACCTGGCCAAATTCGCCATAGAGATTCAACGGTCGAAAGCCGGAAAATCAAACAAAGTTTTGTCTCAAGCAATGACGGTTGAGATGCTGACGAAACAATCCGGCGATTACGGTTTGGGCATTGGCGTCGGCGGCGAAGGAACCAAATCCAGTTTCAGTCACGGCGGTTCGAACGAAGGTTTCAAATGCAATTTGTTTGCTTACAGCGAAACCGGGCAGGGCGCTGTGGTGATGACCAACGGAGATTTGGGCGGGCAGCTTGCTTCGGAAATTTTCCGCAGCATCGCGCGCGAATACGGCTGGCCGGATTTCAAACCTGTCGAGCGTGTACTGGCAAAGGTGAATCCCGCAGTGTTCAAAGATTATGTTGGCGAGTACGAGGCCGACGGCAAAGTGACGGTGATTGTTGAAAACGCGAAGCTATACATTCAGACGCCTGATGGCCGAAGGCATGAGCTTTTTCCGTCGTCGGAAACTGAATACTTTTTGCTGGCTGACAGTTACAGCATTGTTTTCACCAAGGACGAACAGGGAGTGAGGGGAATAAAAGCGATCTTCCGCAATCGCACGGTGGAAGGCAAGAAGGTCAAATAGAGGTTCGGCATGCTCAGAAACATTATCAACTACACGCTGATTGCTTCGACGATTCGGTTGTCTACGCCACTGATTCTGGCTGCGCTGGGCGGGCTGTATTCCGAACGCAGCGGCGTCATCAACATCGCTTTGGAAGGCATGATGCTGGCCGGAGCCTTCACGGCGGCGGCGGTGACGGTCTTTACTCACAGTTCGCTCATCGGAGTTCTGGCGGCGGTTGCGGCTGGATTATTGGTCGCGGCATTGCACGCAGTGGCTACGATCAATTACCGAGCCGATCAGGTCGTCAGCGGAACAGCAATCAACATTTTGTTTTTAGGCGTTCCGGCGTTGTTGTCGGGAGCTTTGTTTGAATCAACAGGCGCGACTCGGCAATTGAGCAAAGACGAAGTCTTGCCAGACGTGATGTTTTTCAACCCGGATTCTTCGCCCATGCTGGCGTCGGTCTTCAATCAGAAGCCGATTGTTTATCTGGCATTTTTTGTCGCAGGCATTTCGGTTTACGTGCTTTACCGAACTCGATTCGGTTTGCGGTTGAGAGCAGTTGGCGAAAACCCTGAAGCGGCAGACACCGCAGGCGTCAACGTGCGACGAATGCGCTGGGCCGGAGTTTTGATTTCCGGCGCGTTGGCTGCGCTGGGCGGAGCTTATTTGTCCATCGGTCAAAGCTCGCAATTCACGCGCAACATGACCGCTGGGCGTGGCTTCATTGCGTTGGCGGCACTAATTTTTGGCAAATGGCATCCGGTTGGAGCGTTGATGGCCTGCCTGTTGTTCGGCTTTGCCGAAGCGGTTTCGATTCGTATGCAAGGCAACGTCAACATTCCGAATCAGTTTGTTTTGATGATTCCCTACGTGCTGACGATGGTGATGCTGGCCGGATTGATTCGCCGCGCCGATCCGCCAAAAGCGTTGGGCGTGGCTTATGTGAAAGAGTAACGTTCGTAGTTCCGCCTTCAGGCGGCAGCGGTGGCGCAGCCGCCATTGGCCGCTTAAAAGCGGAAATACGAACGCGATTTTGAAGAGAGGTGTAATGACAAGTTCGATTTTTGATCGCGCGCAAACTTCAGCGCGCTTTATTCGTGAGCGAATCAACGCAGAGGTTGATGTCGCTGTGGTGCTTGGCTCCGGCTTGGGAGCATTTGCCGAAACGTTGGAAAACAAAACCATCGTTCCGTACGAAGAGATTCCCGACTTTGCCCGTTCGACTGTCGAAGGACATTCCGGGCGGTTGGTTGTCGGCGCTTTGCCCGGAACTTCGATCAATGTCGCCGTGATGCAGGGGCGCTTTCATTACTACGAAGGTTATTCGCTGGATGAAGTGACTTTGCCGATTCGCGCTTTTGGAGCTATGGGCGTCAAAAAACTGGCACTGACCAACGCCGCTGGCGGAGTCAATCAGGGATTCAGGGCGGGGGATTTGATGCTCATCAGCGACCACATCAACCTGATGAGCATTAGCCCGTTGCGCGGCAAACACGACAACCGATTGGGAGCGCGTTTCCCTGATATGACCGAAGTTTATTCGAAAGAGTACCGGCGAATTGCCAAAGAAGCGGCTGCCGAATTGAACATACGCTTGATCGAAGGAGTGTATCTGTCATTGCAGGGGCCAAATTACGAAACTCCGGCGGAAATTCGTATGATGAGATTGCTGGGCGCGGATGCGGTCGGCATGTCCACAGTGCCCGAAGCCATCGTTGCGCGACAGATGGGGATGAAGACGCTGGGGATTTCTTTGATTACCAATGCCGCTGCCGGGCTGGAAGAAACCGAAATCAACCATGCCGAAGTAATGGAAATGGGGCAGCGAGTCAGCAATCAGTTTTGCGAGTTGCTGACGAAAATAATCGTCAGGATGTAGCAGGCGAATTTAATACAGCGGACAGGATGTCCGTGTCCCTGGTTAAAACGAATCGGAAGCTTCGCGCTTCAATCACAGCGGGCAGGATGTCCGCGCTCCCAGTTAAGATGATTATTGGAATTTGTGGCGGAACCGGATCGGGGAAAACGACTGTCGCTCGGCGTATTTTGGAAAATGTCAGCGACGAACAGGTGGTGTTCTTTCAGCAGGACAGTTATTACCGAAATCTGGAAGACATGCCGGTTGAATTGCGGCATCAGATCAATTTCGATCACCCGGATGCGCTGGACAATGAGTTATTCATCAATCACATCAAGGCTCTGCGCGCGGGCGAAGCGATCAAGATGCCGATGTATGACTTCGCCATTCACACACGCAAAGCGGAAACCGTCCACGTCGAACCCAAGCCGATTTTGATTATCGAGGGCATTCTGATCTTTGTGGATGCCGCGTTGCGTAGCCTGATGGACATCAAAATTTTCGTGGATACGGACGACGATCTGCGATTCATTCGCCGGTTGCAGCGCGACGTGAACGAACGCGGACGCACGGTCGAATCAGTCATCAAACAATATCTGGAAACCGTCCGCCCGATGCACGAACAGTTTGTCGAACCTTCCAAACGGCACGCCGATGTGATTATTCCAGAAGGCGGGTACAATGAAGTCGGAATTGATTTGATCTCCGGCAAAATTCGCGCGCAGCTTGAAAAGGAATTGGTGAAGAACACTCCGTGAGCAATACAACTAGAACATCGGGCAGAACATCAGGCAGAACATCGGTAGAATTGATTGAACTGGCTAAACAGGTGCGCGAGCTTGCTTACGCGCCGTATTCCAAATTTCGAGTCGGCGCTGTTGTCGAATGCCGCGACGGACGAATCTTCACCGGTTGCAACGTGGAAAATTCCAGTTACGGATTGACGATGTGCGCGGAGCGTGTGGCCCTGGGCAAGGCGATTTCCGAAGGCGCAAAAGAGTTCACGCGCATCGCAGTCATTGCCGATGCTCACGCGCCGGTTCCGCCGTGCGGAGCTTGCCGCCAGGTGATTTCTGAAATTTGCGGCTCTCAGGTCGAAATTGTCATGTCCGATTTGAATGGCAAGATCGAAACTCATACTATCAGCCAGTTGTTGCCCGAAGCATTCGATAAAAGCTTCCTCTGAATTTCGCTGAAGTCCCCCAAAAAAAGTAAATATGGTTTTGTCTCAGGAGGTGCATGAGCATGACCGCTTTGGATTTTGTTTTTGGGATTTCGTTTTTGTTTGCGGCTCAGGATAAGACGTACATCGCGTTGGAAAAACGAGCTGTCGTAACTGTTCAGCAAGTCATGGTTTCGCAACTGGATTCTCAATTGCCGGAACGCTCTTTTTCATTGTGGTTCAATCAGGTTGTCGGTTCGCAAGCGGGCGTGAACTGGCAATTGAACGATTGCGGCGAACAAACCGGAAACGCCTCTGACCGCGAACGCGATTTGCCTTATTGCGTTGAAGTCGTGGCGATTACTCCCAACGAACGCAAAGCCTTCGTCAACATTTTGGTCGGTTCGACCAAACGTGGCATCGGAGAAAAGCCGAAGCTTTATTTTGCGGTCGTCGAATACAAAGGCGAGTTTTACACAGCCAAACGGCTGAGCGAGTTGCCGGATTTATTGACGAAGCCGTTGAAGCCGAAAATCAGGCCGGTTGTTTTGCCGAACGTTAAGTCGAAAAAGTCGCCGCCGGTTTTCAGTCATGTCGGTTCTGCTCCGATCAAGATTGTCGCAGCGCCTTGGCCGGCGACTGAAGTGCCGACGCCGCCTGCTCCGGCGCGCAACCGCGTAACGAAGACTTACTTCGCGGCGCTGGGCGAAGTCATCACCAAGGTCACGCCGGAATATCCGATCACGGCCAGACAAATTGCTGTCGCTGGCGAAGTCAAAGTTAGAATCGTGGTTTCGGAGCAAGGCCTGGTTTTGGAATCAAAGGCGATCAGCGGGCCGGCTTTGTTTCGGCGGTCGGCGGAAATCGCCGCCAGCAAATGGATTTTCAAACCGGCCATCGCAAACGGCAAACCGGTCAAAGCTGAAGGCACAGTCAGTTTCATTTTTAAGCGAGAATAACCACGCTCACACCATCAACGATGAAAGCAAAACCTAAAATCAACAAACCTCCGATTCTTTTTTCCGAAACTCAAAAAATCATCACCACGCTGGAAAAACGGCTGGGCACGACATTCATGACTTACTGGGATGCTCCGAACGGTTCAGTTTGCCAGGATGACGTGGTCACTTTTTATGCACTGTTGCGTCATCTGGGAAAACAGAAAGACCTAACCCTGTTCCTCAAATCCGACGGCGGAACCGGGACGGCTTCGTTGCGCATCGTGCATTTGCTGAGGCAATACTGCGAACGTCTGACGGTGGTCGTGCCGCTCAATTGTGTATCGGCGGCGACGATGATTGCGCTCGGAGCCGATGAGATTCAGATGGGACCTCTGGCTTATTTGTCTGCGGTGGATACCTCGCTGACGCACGACCTGTCGCCGATTGACCTGAACAACAACCGCGTCAGCGTCAGCCTGGACGAACTGACGCGCATCATCAATCTGTGGCGCAAAGAAGCCAAAGACGAAGGCGCGAATCCTTACGCTTCGATTTTCAATCACATTCATCCGCTGGTGATCGGAGCAGTTGACCGCAGCAGTTCGCTTTCCATCCGGCTGTGCAACGAAATTTTGTCGTACCACATGACGGACAAGAAAAAAGCCGAGCGCATCAGCCGGATTTTGAATTCGGATTATCCCTGGCATTCTTACCCGATCACGATCAAAGAAGCTCAACGAGTCGGGCTGAACGCTACGCCGTTGGAATCCGACGTGAACAGTTTGCTACTGGAACTGCACGAAGTGTATTCAGAGATGGGACAGCGCGCGGTGACGGATTTCGACGAAGCCAATTACCACGACAACGAAATCCTGAACATCATCGAAGGGCGCGCCTTGCAGGTCTTTTACCAATCGGACAAAGACTGGCATTACCGGTCAGAAGAACGTCGCTGGATTTCGCTGAACGACAACAGTTCCTGGCGGCGAGTCGAAAAGAAAGCAGGAAAGATAGCTCAAAGCGTCTTTCACCTTCGGTAGTTTGGCAGTTTTGAAGGGCACAGATGAAGAAGTTCGTTGGCATTTTTGTTTTATTGGCTGCGGTTGTTTTGCTGTCGGGGCAGCGGCGTGCCGGTTCGTCTGTGAATTCGGTTGATCTGCTGATTACCGGTGGAACTGTCGTGACGATGGATGGCGAGCGGCGAATTTTCGACAACGGCTTTGTCGCCATTCGCGGAGAGAGAATTGTCGCCGTCGGCGATGCCGCTCAGTTGGCAGCCAAAAACTACCAAGCGAAACAAACGATAGACGCACGCGGCAAAATCGTATTGCCGGGGTTGGTCAACGCGCACGGGCATGTGCCTATGACGTTGTTTCGCGGAATTGCCGATGATTTGAATTTGCAGGATTGGCTGACGAAATTCATCTTTCCGGCGGAAGCCAAAAACGTCACGCGGGAATTCGTCGTTGCCGGAACGCAGCTTGGTTTGGCGGAAATGATTCGAGGCGGCATTACGACTTATGCCGATATGTATTATTTCGAGGACGCCATCGCCGAAGAAACCAAACGCGCAGGGATGCGCGGGGTGCTGGGCGAAACGGTGATTGATTTTCCGGTCGCCGACAACAAAACCTGGCCGGAAGCGATGGCTTATTGCGAAAGGTTTTTGAATCGCTGGAAAGGCGATTCGTTGATTACCGCCGCCATCGCTCCGCACGCGCCGTACACAGTCAGCACCGAACATCTGAACGAAGTTCGCGCGTTGGCGGAAAGGCTCGATGCACCGATTCTGACGCATTTGGCCGAAGCCCCGACCGAAACGGAGTTCATTGCCAAAACCTACAACACACGCCCGGCGCTGTATCTGGAACGAATCAATTTTCTGTCGCCGCGCGTGCTGGCGGCTCATGTCGTCCACGTCAACGACGAAGAAATCGCCATCTTGAAACGCCGCGAAGTCGGCGTGGCGCATTGCCCGCAATCGAATATGAAGCTGGCTTCGGGAACGGCTCCGGTTCCGGCAATGCTCAAAGCCGGATTGCGGCTGGGGTTGGGGACGGACGGCGCGGCATCCAATCATGATCTGAGTTTGTGGGAAGAGGTTGATTCGGCGGCCAAGTTGCACAAATTGATTTCGGGCGACCCGACAGCGGTTCCGGCGCAAGATGTGTTGGCGATGGCGACCATCGGCGGAGCGCGCGCTTTGCATTTGGAAAAGGAAATCGGTTCGTTGGAGGCTGGCAAACGCGCGGACGTGATTTTGGTGGATTTGAATGCGCTGCATCTGACGCCGATTTACAATCCGCTTTCGCACTTGGTTTATGCGACGAAGGCTTCGGATGTTTCGGACACAATCGTCAACGGTCGTGTGTTGATGCGAAACCGCCGCTTGCTGACGCTGAACGAAGACGCAATCAAAGTGACCGCTCGCAAATACCAGCAACAAGTTAGTCGAAGTTTGAAGCAATGACAGAAGTCGGAAAATGCTGAGGATGGAATTTATGAAAACGATCTTTCTGGCGCTTGGCTTGATCCTTTTTGGTTCTCAAAGTCAGTTTGTCGCGCAAACCACCGCCAACAACAAACCTGCAGCTCCGAAAGTGGAGCAGGAAAAATCTGATCTTCCTGCGTCGGAATTGATCGCTCAGGGCAAGGCGTTGTACCGAACGGCGCGGTTCAAACAGGCGATGGCGAAATTCGATGCCGCGCTGAAACAGGAGCCGGACAACGACGAAGCTCTTGGGTTGGCGGCGGAAACGGCGTTTCGATTGGATAGTCAGGCGGCAGCGCGCGAACACTTTTTGAAACGCGCCGGGCTTTCGGGGCAAAAAGATTCCGTCAAAGCTTACAGCTACCATCGCGCGGCGATGACCTGCTGGCGCGAAGCTCACGATCTGGTCGCCAAATACATCGAAATCAAAAACGGCAAAGTCGCCAACAATCTTCCTGAAAGCACTCAGCAAGAGGTGTCGGACATTATTTCCAACGGTATCGAATACGCCACAGGCGCGCTGAATCTGCGCTCCAATTTCGCCGACGCTTACAACATACGCAATCTGCTGCACGCCGAAGCTGCGTTGGCAGCCAACGACGAAACGATGGCGAAAAACAGTTGGCAAAAATCGTTGGACGATGTGCGAATGGCTTTGGCGATGGCCAAACCTTCGTATCCCGACCGGGATTCCGCCGATTTCAATTTTCCGACCGTTCGTATTTCCGAATTCGCCAGAACCAAAGAAGAGCAGGAGAAACAAACCGACGAGATGGTGAAAATCATTGAGGGTGGAAAACCGGTAAAGCGAGTGCAGGCGATTTTCCCTGCCACCCGCCCGGCGGCAAAACCCGTTGAGCCAGGCAGCACAGTCACCAAAAACAGTGTTTCGCCCGGCAAAGTCAAAGTCGAAGTGCTGATTTCGACCGAAGGCAAAGTGATTTTTTCGCACATCGTTGATGGCCGTTCGGATTTGAATAGCGCCGCGATTCTGGCTGCTCGCGCCTGGACGTTTGAACCGGCGTTGTTGGATGGGCAGCCCGTTCAGGTGAGCGGCGTCATCAGCTTTGATTTGAAACCCGTGAAACCGGCGGCGACGGCTCCAACAAACTCGCCCGCGAAAAAACCTTAACGGCGATGGCAAAACGCCGTAACCTCAGTTCCGTTGACACATTCAACGGCTCAATGTTATTCAACGGCCATCCTGACGACAGCGATAAACAATCAGACTGTTGAAACCAGTTGCCCAAACTTTGAGACACGGTCTGTTACATTTTGATTCGGGCTTGTCCCAGCCTGAGTCAGAGTGTTGGATTGTCGGGATTCGCTTAGTCCATTAAAGATTTGGCCGCACACGCTCTTGCCGGTTTCTACTCTGCGCGGAGTAGTGGAATAAAGCTTGCTCATTAGCAATCCCCCTCTTCTTTACGAAACCGAGAATTTGTAAGACTGAATGAGAGCACCCGATCTCTCACTGGTTAGTGTGCCCGGATCAACAATACAAACTCGTTTAGCCGAGTGAATTTTCAAGCTTCAAAAGCTTCAACTAAAGAAAGGGAATTTGAACCGTCTATGACAAATAATCCGCTTAAGATTTCTGTTTTCTTGTTTTTCTGCGCCTTGTTTTTAGCCTTTGGGTTGAAAGGCGCACGTGTTCACGCCAATTCCAGCGGGCCGCCGCTGAGTCGCACAGGTGCTCCGAGCGAACAAACCTGTGCAGCTTCGGGATGCCACACCGGGAGTGCCGTCAACAGCGGTGGGGGAACGCTGACAATCACAGGCATGCCTGCCAATTACACGCTGAACCAGGAATATGACATTACGATTACGCTGAGCCAAAGTGGCCGTCAGCGTTTTGGTTTCCAGGCAACTGTAATTGATGACACTGGAAAAGAGGCAGGAACCATTACCATCACGGACTCGGCTCGTACCCAAGCCTTTCCGGGAACCGTGGGTTCCAATTTGCGGCGATATGTCAACCACACTTTTTCAGGGACTTCCGGGTCAAACACGATTTCCTGGACTTTTCGCTGGAAAGCTCCGGCGACAGCGGTTGGCCGAATCACTGTTTATGTTGCGGGCAACGCGGCCAACAACAATGGTTCTAACGGCGGTGATTTGATTTATACGACCAGCGTCAGTGCCCAAGCTCCAGTTGCGGTTCCGGCTGTGACGACAGTTTCAGCGGCGAGTTTTGCCGGTGGAACTTCACTGGCTCAGGACATGATTGTCGCCGGATTCGGATCGAACCTGTCGGTCAATGTCGTTTCGGCGACGACCAGTCCGCTGCCGACTCAATTGGACGGGACCGAAATCGAAGTTCGTGACGCCACCAGCACAACCCGCAAAGCCGGGCTGTTCTTCGTTGCGCCGACTCAGGCGAATTATGTGATTCCGGCTGGAACGGCCAACGGCACGGCGACCATTTCGGTGAAACGCAGTGGCAACACTGTCGCCGAAGGAGTCGTCACCATTGAATCGGTTTCGCCGGGAATCTTTACTGCAAACGCTTCTGGAACGGGAATTCCTGCGGCAGTCGGTTTGCGCGTTGTTGGAAGCGCCCAAACTTTCGAATCCATCTTCAACTCTCCGGGCGGAGTGCCGACGGCGATTCCGATTGATCTGGCGACTGGCGATTTTTATCTGATTCTGTTCGCCACCGGCGTGAAAGGAGCCGCTTCTACATCCGTCACGGCAACTGTGGGGGGAACTGCCACGCCGATTTTGGGCTTTGCTGCTGCTCCTGGGTTTGTCGGACTCGATCAGGTCAACGTCGGCCCAATTCCGAAATCATTGATTGGCCGCGGAAACGTCAATGTCGCGCTGACGGTGGCAGGAAAACCGGCCAACGTCGTTACGGTCAACATCAAATAACTCCTTTTCCGGTCATCACGGTTTCGCAGTGGTATCGAAGCCGTGATGGCCAACTCCTTTTCCCAAAACCTTTTCCACTTTCGCTGTACGTAGTTCGATTTGGTGAATGATGACTTGGCGTGGTGAGTTCAACGATTCCTCCGCCCAGGCAACTTTCGCCGTCCTTCAAACAAACCTCGATAAAGAGTCTTCAGGCTCGATAATGAAAGGAAAGACTATGAAGAGAACAGCAGGAATTCTTGTTTCACTCCTGGCCCTGGTTGTGATGGCTTCATCGGCGTTTGCCGAAACCGTCTCGACGGGGCTGATTTTGAGTCCGGCCAACGAAAATCCCCCTGTCGCTGGGTTGAATGCTCAGGGTGGATTTCAAATTACGGTCAACGTGACACGTGATGCAGGCGGCAATATCACCAGCGGCACAGTCCGATTTTTGGGCAATGTCATTTTTCCAGGAGCGGTTTCAATAACCGGATTACACATTCACGAAGGAGCCGCGACCGTCAACGGCCCTGTCGTCGTCAATACGGGCATTGCCGGTGCCAGCCCGGTCATGTTTGCTGGCGGATCGGGAATTCTGGATTACACGGTGAACGTATCGGATGCGGCTCTGCTGGGAAGATTGCTGAAAAATCCTCCGGGTTTTTATGTCAACCTGCATACGACTGTGAACGCGGGTGGAGCAATTCGTGGCCAGTTAGTTCGGTTTGAAGAGCGCCAGGCTCAGACTGTGACGATGGTCAATGAAAAAGAAGTTCCCCCGGTTACGAATCAACCCGGCAACGCAGGTGTGACAATCACAGCCAGCCCAACGCGCGACGACAAAGGTGCTATCACCGGTGGCACGGTCACGTTTTCAATGCAGTACAACTTCGACGCCGCCATCACGCTGACAGGTTTGCACATTCATGAAGGAGCTGACGGAGCCAATGGTCCTGTCGTCATCAACACAGGCATCGGCGGAGCGAATACAGTTACACTGGCCAACGGCAAAGGCTCGGCAAATTTTGTCGTGCCGGTCACGACCGCTGCTGCCATTGGCGCTTTGCAGCGAATGATTACCAACCCGGCTGGGTTTTACGTCAATCTGCATTCCAGCATGAATACCGGCGGAGTTGTTCGGCAACAGCTTTCCGCTTTGAGTTCAACGCCGCCCGCCATTCAACTGGCTGACACGTACTTTCTGGAAACCGGCGCAACAGACGCTCCCGTCAAAGTGTTGGCGACGGGGATTGATCTGACCTCGACAGCCATCGTCAACGGAGCGTCGGTGATTCCCATTCCCGATCTGAGCACAGGGCAATTGACGATTAACATTCCGGCTTCGCAACGTTCGGCTGCGGGAGTCGTTTTCCTGCAAATTCGTAATGGGCAAGGCCTGATGTCTCTGCCGCTTCAAATTGTTGTGGCTCCGACTGCCAGTGTGAACACGATTCCGGCAACGACCGTTGATGGCGCGAAGTATGCGACCGCCAGCGTTGCGCCGAATTCGATTGCGGCGGCATTCGGAACCAAACTGGCTTCGACGACGGTTGCGGCGACGACTGCTGTGCTGCCGTTTTCGCTGGATGGCACTTCGATTTATGTCAACGGCGTACCGGCTCGACTGTTTTTTGTTTCGACAAATCAGGCGAACTATCTGGTTCCCGAAGGCACTGTGGCTGGCCCGGCTCAAGTCGTGGTAGTTGCCAAAGACGGTTCGGTTTCGCGCGGAACTGTGAATGTCACGCCATCGGCTCCGGGCATTTTCACTCGGCTGGCCAATGGTTTAGGCGCTCCGGTGGCTGTGTCGGGAACGGATGGCATGACCTTCCCAACCCAGATGAGCAACGCGGATGGAACTGCCGTCGCCATTGATGCTGGCAGTTTCGTGATGCTGTTCGGAACAGGCTTCCGTTATGCTTCGGGCACGATGGCCATGTCTGTCGGCGGAACGGCTGTCACTCCTTTGGGCTTCGCGGCGCAGAGCCAGTTTTCCGGCCTCGATCAAGCCAACATCCAAATTCCTGCCAGCATGGCGGGCAGAGGCGATGTTGATTTGACTTTGACGGTGGACGGCAAGACGAGCAACATCGTGAAGTTGAGAATCAAGTAGGGCGAAGAAGTAGACAGTAGACAGTAGACAGTAGCGTAACTTTATTGCGTGTTTTGTTTTTGAGGTTCAACAACTGTCTACTGGCCTACTGGTCTACTGTGGTTTTTACGCGCACTTGGTTTTTTGTTTACTGTTACTTCCGGCAAACCTACTGTCTACTGTCTACTGTCTACTGTCTACTGTCTACTTCCCCATGCAGAAACACCGTTTCCACGCTCACCAATCCCAAATTTCCGATTCGCAAATTTTGCTGGATGCGGACGAAGCGCATCATCTTTCGCGCGTGCTGCGGCTTGGCGTAGGGCAAACAGTGTTTGCCTTTGACGGCGAAGGCCGCGAATGGGAATGCGAAATCGCCAGCTTCGGCAAACACGAAGCCGCGCTGAGCGTTGTTCGGCAATTGACCGACGAAGTCGAGTCGCCGCTTCGCCTGACGTTGGCTCAGGCTTTGGTCAAAGGCGACAAATTCGACTGGATTGTGCAGAAAGCGACGGAGCTTGGCGTGACGCGCATCGTTCCGCTGGTTACAGAACATTGCGACGTTCGCCGGGTCGAAGAACGCGCGGAACAGAAACTGGAACGCTGGAGACGCATTTCGTTGGAGGCGTTGAAACAATGTGGCCGTCGTCGTCTGGTTGAACTCAGCGAGCCGATTTCTTTTGCGGATTTTTGTGAAGTGGCTGAAGCTCCAAATCTGATTTTTTCCGAACGGGGCGGAAAGAGCTTACGCGAACTTGCCGCCAGTGTGCAGCAACCTGCTCAACTGACTTTGTGTGTCGCTTCCGAAGGCGGATGGAGCAATGCAGAACTCATCACCGCTGAAGCTAGTCAATTTCTGCCGGTTCATCTCGGTCAACGAATTTTGCGAACCGAAACCGCCGCCATCGCCGCCGTCGCATTGGCTCAGCATTTATTTGGCGATTTGCGCTGAACGCCCGCCTACTTTTTCTTCTTCGACAATTTTCCTTCTTCCGTTCTGTAGGCTTTGTGAGCGAGCGCCAGATGTTCGTGCATGGCTGCGCGGGCTTCGTCGGGTTTGTGGCTGCGAATGGCGCGGTAAAGCCGCTGGTGCATTTCGGCGGATTCTTTGAAATCGTGCGCGCGGCCAATGGTGTCTCGACGCTGGTCGTACATCACCGCCGAAACCATTTCTACCAGCGTCGCCAAAATCGGGTTGGCTGATGCGGCGGCAATGGCGCGATGAAATTTGATGTCGTGAATCAGATACTGTTGCGGGTCTTCCAACGCGGCATACATTTCCGCGACCTCTTCGGAAATGGCTGCCAAGTGTTCCGCTGTCGCGCGTTCCGCCGCCAAACCAGCCGCTTGAACCTCCAGCACCTGCCGAGCTTCGTACATTTGGTCAAAAGTGAAACCGTGCAATTCGGCCAGCAAACTCAATTGATCGCTGTCCAGCGACGGCGGCCCATCGGCGACATAAGTTCCCGAACCGTGACGCGCACGCAATACACCGCGCGCCACCAGCATGCGCAATCCGGCGCGAATGCTGGGACGACTGATGCCGAGTTGTTTCGCCAATTCACGTTCGGCAGGCAGCCGGTCGCCCGGACGCAATTCTCCATTGGCAATCAACGAGCGTATCTGTTCCACCACGTGTTCGGCAGTTGCGCCGTTTTGAGCAGTAGTCGTCTTTTCCGACTGTGTGAATTTTGCTTTGGGCATAATCGAGACCAGAGGTTTTACCAATTCTTTTCTGTAAGCGGCTGCCGTATACCACTGGCTGGAAGAAACGGTCAAGCAGTGTTGCCGATGAAATTGAACCGGCGATTTTTCGGCTAAACTAAAAAATGCGTTTCGGTGTCAGTTGCTCGGGTGTGATTGAAAGTGCGACTTAAATTCGCTGTATGAGTTGACATCTTCGGCTTCTGTTTATCCCGAAGGGATAGCAGAGGTTAGCCGGTGATGAAATCACCGGAATGGCGCGAAGGAAGAAATCGCGCTCCGGCAGGAGCGCCGGACGGGAACCGTTAGTCCGGCGTCCTTTCAGGACGCGAGGCCATACTTGACTGGTTTCCGGTGGTTGCACCACTGATGTAATGAAAACAGTGCCTCCTTAGTGCGGCGAGTATTACACTCGCTGTGACAAAAAAACGCACAGTCGAAAGGAGGCACCAATGACAGTATATTGCGGTGTTGATTTTCATGCTCGTCAACAAACTATCGCCTACTGCGACACGCAGGATGGCGTGATCAGGTTCATCCAACTCAAACATGATGATCGCGATG
>JANRKX010000136.1:0-37173 GCA_033763255.1 Acidobacteriota bacterium
GCTGGACCAAAGCAACAGATGTTTGTTCTTGTTCATAACGTCCTTATGGGTGCGCACGCGCCCTCGCGTGCTGCCGGTGGCAAACCCGGCACGCGAGGGCGCGTGCGTACCCAGTCAATGCTTCGGCCAATCCGCCGGCGACCAGAAAAATTCCCAGTTCGGCCCGCGGAAATATGTGCCGATGATCGTCAACACGACGAAACCGCACAGGAACACTGTGAACAGTCCCAGCGCCCCGGCGCGCGTGGAGTTGTAACGCCGCACCAGCCAGACTGAATACAAGGCGTAAACCAGTGTCAGCACAGTGCCGGGATTGATCGCTGTGATGACCAGTTGCGGCACGGCGGGAAACCATTCCCGCAACCAGCCGAAACGAATCACCATCGCTTCGATCAAAATTGAAGCACCGAAACCAACGACCATCGCCTGTTTGACCAGCGGCCAACCGCCCGCGCCGCCGAACCATTCGCCAGTGCCTTGCTCTTCACGATCCAAAAACGGAATCAGTCCCAGTCCGATAATGACGATGGACGGAATGCCTATGCCGCCCATAAAGGCGGAAAAGGCGACCATTTCCTGCAAGCCCAGGAAGTACCATGGAGCTTTGGCGGGGTTTTCCGGCACTGCCGGGTTGGCGAGTTCTTTCAGCGGGGCGTCGGAAATCAGCGACAGGCCGATGCAGATCAACGTGGTCAGCATCAACACCGCCAGCTCGGCGTAAAACAAATGCGGCATCGAAGGCACAGTGTTTTCAGGCCCGCGATTGACGACAGCCGTTTTGCCTTTGACGATGGCGGCCAGTTGATAAGTCTTTTTCGGAGCTTCGGTAAAAACGGGATAGGTTTCTTCCTGGCGCGATTCCAGCCGGGCGTCGGCGTCCACCGGACGAACCAGCCCGCCGTCTTTGCGAATGCGCCAGAAATGCACGGCCATCAGCGCCACCAAAGCCAGCGGCAAAATCATGACGTGCAACAGGTAAAACCGAATCAATGCTTCGTCGCCGACAATGTCCGAACCGAGCAGCAGCAGTTTTTGAAATCCGCCGGGATCGAACGAATCGGTCAGGTTCAGCGCGTCGGTCACTTCGCGCGGCGATTGCGCGATGTTCGCGCCGATGGTGATGGCCCAATACGCCAGTTGATCCCACGGCAACAGATAACCCGTAAACGACAGGCCCAGCGTGATGACGAACAAGCCCATGCCGATCAGCCAGTTGAATTCGCGCGGTCGGCGATAGGCTGCGGTGTAAAACGTTCGCGCCATGTGCAGGATCACGGCCACAACCATGACGTTGGCCGCCCAGCGGTGAATGTTGCGAATGAAACGTCCGGTGGGAACGACGAAATGAATGTCTTTGATCGAATCGTAAGCGGCGTCAGGATAGGGTTTGTAATAAAACATCAGCAGCACGCCCGTCACCAGCGTAATCAAAAATGCCGCCGTCGTGGCGATGCCCAATCCCATAGTCGTCGTCCAGCGCAAATTCCAGCGATGCGTTCTGACCGAGTGCAGGTGCAAAAAGACGTTGCCGAACACAAAGGTCGAGCGCGTGCGATCCGTCGTCGGTTTGCCGCTGCGAAACATCGCGTCCAGCAAACGGCGCGGAGCCGCCAACAAATTGTCGCGGAAAATCTGCATTGCCGAACGTGGTTCAATGATTGGAGTGCTCATGCTTTCTCCTCTTTGTTCGTAACACCGCCAATGACGTTAAGTTGAATGCCAGGCATTAACCATTAAGCATTGAGCATTACCCATTAACGGTCAGGGTAAATGGCCTTTCTACCTGTCGGATAATGGTTAATGGCGAATGGTTAATGGTTAATTCGTCATTGGCTCAAAGGCAGTGCCACGAGCCTTATGCTTTCTCTTTGGTTCCCGGCGGAACCTTCGTATCTTCGTCAACCACCCACGCGCCGCCTTTGTTGCTGACTTTCAACCAAGCCAGAGCTTTGGGCGCGGGGCCGCGCGTGACTTCGCCGTCCACGGCAAAGCGCGAACCGTGACAAGGGCATTCAAAGCCTTCGGTCGTCGGTTTCACGACGCAACCAAGATGCGTGCAGATGGTGGAAACAGCGTGAACGCCTTCGCTATCGCGGAACATCGCCACGGCGCGACCGGGCGGCACAAAGGCTTCTCCGGCGGCCAGTGTTTCGGGCAAGGTCACAGTGAATTTTTTCGACGGCGACGACAGCACCGCCGCTTTGGGCAACTTCAACATCCCAAACACTGAAAAGAGCAGCGCGCCCGCCATCGTCCACAGCGCCGACAGCCCCAGAAAATCGCGGCGCGGCATCGGTTCAGGGTCCAGGCGAGATTGCGGTTTACCGGCTTTGACAGTCATACAGTTCTCCAGAAGGTTGAATAGCTGATGCGTTCCATCGAAATCGCATCGGCTGGACAACGCTGCGCGCACAGGGCGCAGCGGATGCAGCGATCTTCGTCTTTCAAAATGGCAGAGTTTTCGCTGAGTTCCGCGCCGTCGCCCAGTGAGTTTTGAATGGCGGCGGCAAGGTCGCCGTTGAGTTGCAAGCTGTCCAGCGAAACCAGCTTCAAACATTCGGTCGGGCAAACATCGGCGCAACCGCCGCACAACACACAACGTTCGCCATCGAACACAGGCGTCACGCCACAATCCAAACAACGCGAGGCTTCGCGCATTGCCTGTTCGCGCGTGTAGCCGGTTTCAACAACATTGTCAGGGTGATGCAATCGCTCTTCGGGGTGAATGACCGGCACAGCCGTGCGGCGCAATGATTCGTAGCCGCGTTCGCGCCGATAGTGTTCCAGGATGTTGTGCGCGGAAACGGAATCGGCGGCGAGTGTGCGTCCCGTCACGAATTGATAGATCGAACGCGCCGCCGCTTTGCCCGAAGCCACAGCGTCAATCAACAGCCGCGTGCCGTGCGCCAGATCGCCCGCCACGAAAACGCCTTTGCCCGTCGTGGTCAGCCGCGCGGGGTCAACTTTCGGCCAGCCGGGTCGCATCATTTCAATGTCGCCGCCGCCGTCTTCCAGAAACTTCAGCGCGGGAGCCTGACCGACGGAAAGCAGCACGGTGTCGCAGGGAATCACTTCCATGATTTGATCGTCGTAAAGCGGCGCAAACTTTCTGTCCGCGTCGTAAACCCGAACGCATTTGCGAAAACGCGTGCCGCATACTTTGCCTTCGCCGTCGCGCAGAATTTCCACCGGCCCCCAGCCGTTATGTCGCTCGACGCCTTCTTCGTCGCCTTCCATGATTTCGACGGTGTCGGCGGGCATTTCTTCCAGGCTTTCCAGCGAAACCAGATGCACGCGCGCCGTTCCCGCCAGGCGTGCAGCCGTGCGCGCCGTGTCGTAAGCAATCTGCCGCACGACTGTTCGCGCCACGTCATAAGCGACATTGCCGCCGCCGATGACAACGACATTACCGCCAATATCCAGGCGCTCGCCCAGCGAAACAGCGCGCAACAAATCCACTCCGCCAAATACTCGCGGCCCGTTTTCGCCCGGCAGTCCAAGCCCGCGCGAAGCTTTCGCGCCGACGGCAATCAACACGGCAGCGAAATCGCGCCGCAACTCGGCGAAGGAAATGTCACGGCCAATCGTCACGCCGCAACGAATCTCAACGCCGAGCGCCTCAATGACGGCGACTTCTTTTTGAATCAGTTCGCGCGGCAGCCGGTAAGCGGGCACGCCGACGGCGAGCATCCCGGCGGCGACGGGTTCGATTTCAAACACGACAGGCGCAAATCCCAGCAAAGCCAGATCGTGCGCGGCGGCGAGTCCGGCGGGGCCTGCGCCGATGATGGCTATGCGTTCGCCGTTGGCTTTGGCAATGCGACCGTCCAGGCAGGAATTGAGCAGCGCCGCGATTTCTTCGGTGTTGGCGGCAACAAAGGGAACGAAGGATTGAATGGCTTCCAGAACTTCGCCGGTCGGTCTGGCTTCGGGGCCGGCCTGGTCGCAGGCGAATCGTTTCAAGGCGCGAATAGAAACCGGGCGGTCGTTGGCGACGAAACGCCCGTCGTCGTCCACGCGGGGAACTTTGCCGCGCCGACAAGCCGCTTCGCACGGAGCGCCACAGATTCGTCCGCAGATTGAAGCGAAGGGATTCGGCCCGCGCGCAATCAGATAGGCTTCTTCAAACCGTCCGTCGGCGATGGCGCGAACATATCCGCGCGCATCCGTGTGAACGGGGCAGGCCACCTGACAGGAGATCAACCCTTGATGGTAATTTTCGCTCGGAACTTGAACATTCAGCTTTTCCATCCTGACCTCTCACGCTCGACATTGCGGCGATAAGCAAAAGAATCCCTTTCACATCGCTTTGAATGGCGGTGCGGAAATCTGCTCAGTCAGTTGTGTTGAATTGCGTTTGGTTACTCAGTTATCGCAGAAAACCAGCGACTTTTCGTGGCCAGTTTGGTTTTCGCAAAACTCGTTCCAGGCGGATGGAGCGAGTGAATTAGTTGTCCCGCTGAAAATACGCGGGCAAATTGGTTTTCGTTTGGCGGAGAATTTCCAGGACTGCTTTGCGATCTTCGGGCGCAATGGCCAGAACATCTTTGTCTTTGGTTTGGCTGGTCAGCGCCAGCCAAAGTTGTTTGTACAAATGATCGAGCGCCGGTTTGGGCAGCGCGTCGAACGCTTCGGAGTAAATCAAATAACTGCACGGATACCGAAACAGTTTTTTCTGCAAATCCAGATCGCGCAAAGAACGCCCCTGTTTGTCGCGTTGCGCCGTGGCAACGAAGTCTTTGGCAAAACTTGTCGTGCCGCTGATCGGCGATTGCCAGCGCGTTTCACCGACAAAGAGCATGTACCGCAACAAATCTTCTGTTGCGCGTTCGATGCGTCGGCGCGTGCTGTCTGAAAGTTCATCGCCGTTGCGCTGCAAGGCTTCGTCCATCACTTTCTGATTGTTCAGCGCCAGCTTGGTTTCGTAATTCAATCGCGTAATCAGGTTGTGCATCTGAGTTTGATGTTCCAACACCATCAAAGCCACGATGTCGCTGTGCGCCGACAAATAACTGGTTGGAGTAAATTTTTTGGCCAGACTGGTCAGGTTCGCGCCGGTCAATTGCTCAGGCTTTTCGGGGTTGCTGGATTCGCTGAACAGCAGATTGCCAGCGTGTCGCGCTTCGCCATGTTTTCCCGTAACGTACCAACCTCCCCAGCGTTCGATCAACGGGCTGGCGTGATTGGTGATGTGCGAACCCAGCGGCGCAATCGGATAACCGCGTTCGTCAGGATAAACCGATCTCACCACAAAACCCGGAACGTTGCGCGTGGCATTCGACGTGTGACATTGCAGGCATTCGTCGTTGCGAACGAAGCGCGGTTTGTCGGCTTTGTGCTGTTCCAGCATGTAAAAGACGCCGCCGAATTGCGGATCAACCGCCGCCAGTTCCAGCAAGTCTCCGCCACGAACCCAGCCGACATAAGCTTCATCGCTGAAGAAAATCGAACGCGGATTGTTCGGTGAAATTCGATGCAACTGAAAACTGGTTTTGGAAAAAACCAGCCCTTGTGAAGAAACCGGAATGTTCAACTGTTTCAACACCGACGCCAGATAACCGTTGCTGTCTGAATGTTCGAGTTTGATTTCGCCGCTGTTGATTCGTCGCTGTAACCTGGCGATGGCGTCGTTTTTGCCTGCGCTGCGGTAACCGATGACTTCGCCGTCACGAAACTGATCCTGTCGGTTGGCCAGTCCTGGCGAAAATGCCCAAGCACAGGTCATTGCACTGACAATCAACAACAGTTTGTAAGTAAGCCGTTTGAGTTTCATTGTCTGGCCAAAAAATGCAGGCGATTAATCGGTTCCCGCAATTTACTGACATTCTTGTTTCAGAAGGCAAAGTTCCGAAAAGATTCAGAACCTCGCCTTCTGAGCAGGTTCAAGCAGTTTCAGTCAAAGCTTGGAAAGCGGCTTTTTGTGATTTCGGGCGTCTGAAGATCAGATCAAGAGCGAAGTACACAAAAGCAACGGCTCCGACGGCAAAGACAGTGTCGCCGACGATTCGCACCCAGCGAAGAAACTGCATCAAATCGGTTTGCATAAATTCAGGGCTGCGCGCCGACCAATATCCCACGGAAACCGATTGCTGGGTTTGCAGCAAACCAATCGGCAACAAGCTCAGCACGATTTCCATCAACATGCCTATGTTGATCGTCCAAAACGCGAACTTAATCAGCGATTCTTTCCACAACAATTCCGGCTTCATAGCGCGCAGACAGAACAGCGTCAATCCGAGTCCCAAGGTTCCGTACACGCCGTACAACGCTCCGTGAGCGTGAACCGCAGTCGTGTTCAGTCCCTGCATGTAGTAGAGCGCAATCGGCGGGTTAATCATAAACCCGAAGATTCCCGCGCCGACCATATTCCAGAATGCGACAGCGACGAAAAAGTAAACCACCCATTTGTATTGTTGCAGCCAGGGACGAACTTTGGTGTGGTTGATGTTTTCCCAAGCTTCAAAACCGACCAGCGTCAGCGGCACAATTTCCAGCGCGCTGAAAACCGATCCGAAGGCCAACGCCACTGTCGGAGTTCCGGCAAAATACAGATGATGAAGAGTTCCGATGATTCCACCCGACATATAAACCGCGCCGGACAACAACGAAGCCTTGGCTGCTCGTTCGGCGTTAATGACTCCCAGTTTGGCAAACAGAAACGCGATAACGACTGTGGCGAAAACTTCAAAGAATCCTTCCACCCACAGATGCACCACCCACCAACGCCAATACTCAACCACGGAAAGATGAGACTTCATTCCCCAGAACAATCCCGGACTGTAAAACAACGCAATGCCCGCCGTGGTAATCAGGTACAACACCAGCAGCGATTTTCGATTGTCATTTTTTCTCAGCGCCGGAATCGCCGTGCGCGCCACCAAAAACAGCCAGAGCAACAAACCGACAAATAACGCCGCCTGCCAGGCGCGCCCAAGGTCAACATATTCGTAACCCTGATGGCCGAAATAAAACGATGCCGCTCCCGTCAGTTTGTTGGCGACGCTCATCCATTGGCCAGCCATCGAACCGAGCACGACAACCAGCAAAGCGCCAAACAACAAATCCACTCCCAGCTTTTGCCTTTTCGGTTCATAACCGCAAATGACCGGGCCGATAAACAATCCCGAAGCCAGCCAGGCCGTCGCAATCCAGAAAATTCCCAATTGAGTATGCCAGGTGCGCGTGACGACGTAAGGCAGATAATCCGCCAGCGGGAAGCCATAAAACCCGCCGCCTTCGACTCCGTAATGAGCCGTCAGTATTCCCATGAAAATCTGCAACAGAAACAGTAATGACACTACCAGGAAGTATTTGACCGTCGCTTTTTGCGATGGAGTCAGCGTTGCTCCGATCAATGGGTCGCTGTTGGGAACGTCGTGATCTTCTTCCCGCTTTCTTCCAGCCAACAGCCAGATCATCGCTCCGATTCCGGCCAGCAACATAATCACGCTGACGCCTGTCCAGACAATGGCGCTGCTGGTGGGCGTGTTGGCGACCAACGGCTCCGACGGAAAGTTGCTGGTGTAAGAAATGGTTTGGTTTGGGCGATTGGTAACGGATGCCCAGGAAGTCCAAAAGAAAAACGACGTGAGTTGACGCAATTTCGCCGGGTCCGGTTGGGCGTTACGCTGAATGGCGTAAGCCTTGTTGCCGTTGGTGAAAACGTCCGAGTAATGCTTCAGGTTGTCTTCAAAAGCTTCGGCGCGGATTGGTTCAATCGTGATGTTGCCGGTTTGCGGGTTGTAATTGTTTTTCCGAACAGTGTCTTGCAACCGCTGCCGCAGCACGGCTTGTTGTTCGGAATTCAGCACGCCATATTCTTTGGAAAATTCCGCCTTGGCCAATTTGTCCAGAATGAAAATGGCTTCGCGGTGCAGATAATCGGCTGTCCAGTCGGGAGCAACGTAACTGCCATGCCCCCAAATGGAACCGACCTGCATGCCGCCCATTGCCTGCCAGACGTTTTGGCCGTTGGAAACTTCGCCTTCGGCGATTAACACCTGGCCGTCAGTCGTCACGACTTCGCGCGGAATTGGGGGAGCCTGTCGAAAAATCTCTGTGCCGACCCATCCCAGGACTGCAAACGAAAAGACAAAAATTGCGATAAAAACAACCCACAACCGTTTCACGGGGTCTCCTTATGAATTTGAGTATTGAATTGGCGAAGCAGAAGGTTTGGATCTAAGTCTGTTTTCAGTTGAAGCACCCGTGTCGGTAGCCCGACTGTAAAGGAGGGCCGTTTCCACACATCAAGCCCTTGCTTACGCGCGGGCTACTGACACCATACGCGCAACTGAAAACTAATCTAAGTTTCCATCTCGACTGCTCGCGGGAACAGAATGTTGTTTTCCAGATGTATGTGTTGATGCAGATCGGCTTCGAATTCCCGCAAGGCTTGAAACAGCGTCTGGTAGCTGAAGCAAGCGTCTTGTGGCGGAACGTAATTGCCGCATGCCGACCGCATCTCGCGCAGCAAATCGCCCACAGTGTCGTGTTCCATCATCATCATGCGAACGGGATTTTGGACCGTGCCGAAAAATGGCATTGGAGCAGCCGTTTCATTGCTGACGGCTTTTTCCAATTGAATGACATACGGAAACAAAACCTGCTCTTCTTTCAACAGATGTGGCAGCAAATCGTCGCGCAACAGCAAAAACAATTCGCGCAATCGCAAAAGCTCCGGATGATGTTCGCCGTGGCGCGAGCAAACCTTTTCGACAAGCTGTTCCAGCCTGCCGAGTTCCTGACGGGTGAATACGTGATGAGTATCTTGAATGTGAGCGATCAAATCGGTCAACGATCGTGCCTGCCAGTTGATTTGATCGTCCGCCGGTTTGGTTCTTCCGGCGTCTTCCAGCGATTGAATTGCCAGGTCAATCGGTACATGAAACGTGGCGCAGGCGTCAGCCAGTGTGCGCCCGCCGCCGCAGCAATAATCAATGCCGATTTTTTCAAAAACGCGCGTCGCTCCCGGCCAGGTAACTGCCAGCTCCCTGACCGTGTTCATGACATTGACGGACATAATGTTTCCTTTCGATGTTGCCCGCAGGCGATTGCCAAAGGTTTGATTTTTGAGTGCAATGACACCTTAGCCGTCGGCGGCATCGTCAGCAGTGACTTAAGTCATCGTGACGAAAATTTTTGCGTGGTTTGATGCCGCCAAACTTACAAGAGAGAAAACCGATGAAACTTCGATCCGCTTTGAAACTTCCCAAAGAACATGGCGCTTGGGCGATGTTTTACGTTCCGTTCGTGCTGGGTTTTCTGGTGGCGGGCAGGTTCAATTTGCCTGCTCTGCTGTTGCTGGTTGCGGCGACCGCAGCATTCATTTCGCGCGAATCGTTGCTGATTTGGTGGCGAGCGCAAAAACGTGAACGACAAACTCAATCATCAGTTGAAGCCGGACGGCTGTTGATGATTTACGGGGTGATTGTGACGTTGACGGGCGCTCCGCTGATTTCGAGTTACAAGCTTTACTGGCTGATTCCGCTGGCGCTGATCGGAGCAGTGCTGTTGTTGGTCAACGGATGGCAGGCGGCTGAGTTTGAAGACCGCACAGTGCTGAGCGAGGTGATGGCCATTGGCGGGTTGACGATGACGGCTTCGGCGGCGTTTTACACCGCCAAAGGCGTTTGGACTCAAACAGCTTTTTGGTTGTGGGCGCTGAGCGCGGCTTATTTCGCCAGCAGTGTGTTTTACGTCAAGCTGCGTGTGACCTGGTTGCATGCCAAAACAGTCGAAGCCAAACGAAACGCAAGGTGGCAATGTGCCGGCTATCATTCATTCCTGCTTTGCTCTTTACTGGCGCTGGCCGTGACGCGCAGCCTGCCGTTGTTTGTATTGATCGCGTTTGCGCCGGTGATGGCGCGCGCTTTACGCAGCCTGCTCAGCCCCGAACCTCACTTGAATCTGAAACGAATCGGCATCGCCGAAATCGTTTATTCGGTCATCTTTCTGGTTGTTACCACGCTGACATTCCGTTCTTTGCAATGATTTCTTCGGTTTGAATCGAATCTGGCGAACGGCGACAATGCCTGACCATGATCACAGATAAAATCGCTGTCTTGCGTCGAACGATCCTCTTCGGAGAATTGAACGAAGCAGAGTTAAGTGCGTTGGCTGATCGCGCTGTCGAGCGTCATTTGAGCCGCAACGAAATCCTGTTTGTCGCTGGGGATGAAGCCGCCGGATTGTTCGTCATTGTCGAAGGAGCTTTGCGCGCCTTTCGTGAAGGCGTGGACGGACGCGAACAGGTCATTCACGTCGAACGCGCCGGAGCGACCATTGCCGAATTGCCGGTGTTTGACGACAAACCGTATCCCTCCACTGTCGCCGCCGAAGAAGACACGACAGTTTTGTTTCTGGCTAAACGAGAAGTGAAATCACTGTGCCTGGCGCATCCTGAAATCGCCTTGGCCGGGTTGAAGCTGCTGGCGGGGCGGTTGCGGAAATGCGCCGAACTGGTTGAAGCCTTGTCGTTGCGCGAAGTGGATCAGCGATTGGCTCGTTGGCTGTTGGCAGAAGCTAGAACGCGCGGCAAACGAACGGAAAAAGGGCTGGAATTGGATTTGGTGTTGACCAATCAACAGATTGCCGCTCGCATCGGTTCGGTGCGCGAAGTCGTTTCGCGTGCGCTGGCTCGGTTGCAGCAAAACGGATTGGTCAACGTCGAAGGCCGTCACGTGCTGATTCAGCAAGAACAAGCTCTGGCCGTTTTCGGTAGTTGAGAACCAATCGGCTTCTTTTCTATCAAAACAAGCTCAGCGCGGTTCGCACTGTGTTGCAATGAGCTTCGACCGTGTCGTTGATGTCTTTGCCATAACCTCCGCCCATTGTTGTTACTATTGGCAATCCGCGTTCAAGGCAGGTGCTGATGACAAACTCATCACGGCGCTTCAATCCTTCAAGTGTCAATTTCAACTTTCCCAACCGGTCGCCTTCAAAGGGATCAACGCCTGCCTGGTAAAACACAAAATCGGGTTTGAAATTGTCCAGAATCTGGCCGACGTGTCGCCGCAAAATTGTCAGATATTCTTCGTCGCCAACGCCATTGGGCAGATGAATGTCTTGCCGACTTTGTTCTTTGCGGGCAGGGAAGTTTTTCTCGCCGTGAATCGAAAACGTGAACACTGTCGGGTCGTCACGGAAAATCGCCGCCGTGCCATTGCCCTGATGCACGTCGCAATCAATCACGACGATCCGTTCGGCCAAACCGTCGCGTTGCAGAACTCGCGCGGCAATCGCAATGTCGTTCAGCACGCAATAACCCTCGCCGTGATCCGGGTAAGCGTGATGAGTTCCGCCGGCCAGATTCGACGCCAAGCCATCTTTCAATGCAGACTTTGCGGCGATGATCGTCCCCTGAGTCGAGGCGCGCGAACGCCTGACCAAAGCCTCTGACCAGGGAAAACCAATGCGCCGGACTTCATGCGGCGTCAATTCTCCGCGCACGCAGCGAAACCAATAATCTTCATGATGAACCAACAAGATGTCTTCGTCGTTGGCCAGTGTGGGTTCGATCAAATGCCAGTGTGTGATTGTGCCTTCGGCCAGCAATCGGTCGCGCACCAGGCGATACTTCGCCATCGGGAATGGATGGGGTTCGGGAAGGGGAACGGCGTACCGGTCGGAGTAGCAAATTCGCATTTGTCAGTCGGCAGTTTCCAGTTTCCAGTTTCCAGTTGTCGGCAGATGCGCTGGAAACTGGAAACCGGCGACTGGAAACTTCTACTCGTCTTTGATCGGAATTGGTTTTCGAGTTTCGTCCACGGCGACGTAAACGGCTTCGGCTTCCATGACGCGAACGAAGTTGTCGCTGTCGCGGTAGCGCATGGCTTCAACGATGATACTGACAGTAACGGACGTACGGCCAACTTTGACCGTGCGCGTGTAAAAACTGACGACATCGCCGACAAACACCGGAGCGATGAATTCGATGCCGCGCATGGCTACGGTGACGAACAACTTGTCGGCGTGTTTGCGCGCTTCAATGCCTCCGGCCAAATCCAACTGACTTAGGATGACTCCGCCGAAAATGGTTCCGCCGGGGTTGGTGTCGCGCGGCAACATGGAAACTCTGATGGCCAGATCGCCAAGGTCGCAAGGTTGGTCTCTTCTGGGTTCATTCATAGGCGGCGTATCGTAGCCCGCTGTGGCGCGATTTTCCAAACTACGCCAAAATCAGTCGGCGAAAGAGAAAAGAACCTCTGTGACAACAAAAGCCACAACAAGTTTGATCGAACATCTGTTCAAGGAGCACGAACGATTTCTGTGGAGTGTTTGTTATCGGATGACCGGCAACGCTGCCGACGCGGACGATCTGGTACAGGAAACTTTTGTTCGCGCGATCAACAGTCCTCCGGCAAAACTCGATCAACCGTTGCGACCCTGGCTGGTTCAAGTGGCAATCAATCTCAGCCGCGATTTGTTGCGGCGAAGAAAGCGGCAAGCTTACGACGGCATCTGGCTGCCTTCTCCGATTGAAACCGATTCGGGGGAGTTTCATGAATTGGTGGCTGGCGATGATCCGAGCGCGCGATACGTTTTGCTGGAAAGCGTTTCGTTCGCGTTTTTGCTGGCGCTTGAAGTTCTGACGCCGTCTCAACGAGCAGTGCTGTTGCTGCGCGATGTATTCGATTATTCGGTTGCCGAAACTTCGAGCGCGCTGCAAATGTCCGAACCGAACGTCAAAACGACGTTGCATCGCGCTCGGCGTGCGATGAGCGATTACGATCATTCGCGTCAGATCCCGACTGTGGATTTGCAAACGCAAACCCGACAAACGATGGAAAAGTTTTTGCTCTGTTTGACCGGCAACGATGTCGCAGGAGTTGAAAAACTGCTGGCCAGCGATGTGCGACAGTTGAGCGACGGCGGCGACGAATTCATCACGGCCCGCGTACCGATCATCGGGCGCGCAAAAGTCGCGCTGTTCAATTTGCGCGTGATTCAGTTGGCCAAATTGACCGAAGTGAAATTCGGTTGGCAGATGTTGAACGGTTTGCCGGCGCTGGTGACTGATTATCCGCAAGCTCCTTCGCCGTATGCCAAACGGGTCGTGACGCTCTGCGAACTTGATGCGGAAGGCAGAATCAAGCGCATTCACAATGTATCGGCAACGCGCAAATTGACGGCGATTCGACCGGTAGACTGACTTCGTTCGATACGTTATCTTTCCCGCCGCTCAACTCGAAATCCAATAGGAGAAAATCCACAGATCATGTTTGTTGGCAACGGTCACGAACCGCAGACCAATTTGCGTTTTGATTGGACTGCCGAAGAAATCGAAAGCATTTACAACCTGCCATTTCCCGAACTGGTGTTTCGAGCGCAAACGATTCATCGTCGTCATCACAATCCGGAAGAGGTTCAAGGCTGTACGTTGTTGAGCATCAAAACCGGAGGCTGCCCGGAAGATTGCGCTTATTGTCCGCAATCGGCTCATTATCAAACCGGAGTCAGCCGTCACGCTTTGCTTGATGTCGGCGAAGCGTTGGCTTCGGCAACGAAGGCGAAAGAACAAGGTGCGACGCGGTTTTGTATGGGAGCCGCCTGGCGCGACGCCCCCAAGGGCGACGAGTTTGATTCAGTGCTGGAAATGGTTCGCGGCGTTCGCGCGTTGGGCTTGGAAGCTTGTTGCACGTTGGGAATGTTGACCGGCGATCAGGCCAAAGCATTGGCCGAAGCCGGCTTGACGGCTTACAACCACAATCTGGACACCTCGCCCGAATTTTATGGCGAGATAATTTCGACGCGAACTTACGAAGAACGATTGGCTACGCTGGCGCACGTTCGTCAAGCTGGCGTGACGGTGTGTTCCGGCGGAATTATCGGCATGGGCGAAACTCGCGCAGATCGTTACGGACTGCTGAAACAGTTGGCGAATCAAAATCCGCACCCTGAAAGTGTCCCGATCAACATGCTGGTTCGCGTTGCCGGAACGCCGTTGGCTGACAAACCTGAACTCGGCGCGTTGGAAATGGTTCGGATGATCGCCACCGCCAGAATTTTGATGCCGATTTCGATGGTGCGACTGAGCGCGGGCAGATTGTCACTGTCAGATGAAGCCCAAGCTCTGTGCTTTTTGGCCGGGGCGAATTCGATCTTTATGGGAGAGCGATTGCTGACCACTCCCAATCCTGAAAAGGATAGAGATCAGCGATTGCTCGATAATTTAGGAATGCGATTGTGGGCTTAAACATTGGCCTGCAAATTTTATTATTCAGTGCTCACGCCTGACTTTTCTTTTTAATCCATAACCAGAAGCTTCGTCTGGCAGTTTTTGCTGAAAAACTGTCCAGACGACGTTTCCGTCATTATTTATACCGGGAGATTTTGAATGCAGGATAAAACCCCGATGCCGAACCGATTGGTGCAAATCGAGCCGTTAAATAAACCTACGCCGGAATTGAATTTGCCCAAACTGACCGAAGCGCAAATCTATCGCAAGAAAACTCAGATCGCGTTTCGCAAAATCACAGGGCTTTTTTATACGAAACATTCCTGGGGAGCGACGCGCCGCTGGTTGCTGTCCAACGTTTTGCCGGACAAGGTGCTTTTCCGTTGGAAGCCTTATCAACGCGGCGGCTGCAATCGTTGCGGGCTTTGCTGCAAGATCGTTTTTCGATGTCCTTTCTTCTACGAAGAAGGCGAGACGACGGCATGTTTGATTTACACATCTGAAAAACACTTTCCTGCCGCCTGTGTGGCGTTTCCGTTTGATCCTGCGGATTTGGCCGAAGTTCAACGCGAAGTCGCGCCCGCTCCTTGTCCGTTTCATTATGAAGGCCAGCCGGAACATCCGACGACTTGGGCTGCGCTCAAAGCGGAATTGCGCGCTCAATGGAACAGCGGTGTGAACAAGCTAAAGGAAGTGTTCGATTGATAGGGAGAAAAGCATTGTCCGAACCGAAGTACGAAAGTTTGCAGCGTCGAGGGATGGAGTCGCCTTTTGCAGAGTTGCTGGGTTTTGAACCTGTCGAACAGGAACCGGGGCGCGTGTTGTTGCGATTGCCATTTTCCAAAACCTTGCTGCAATCGCTTGGTCGGGTTCACGGCGGAGCGATTTTTTCGCTGGCCGATCACGCTTCAGGGTGGGCGGCTTATTCCACGCTTGAAACCAATGAACGCTGCGCAACTCTGGAAATGAAGATCAACTATATCGCTGCGCTTCACGATGAAGCTTGCCTGGCTGATTCGCGCGTCATTCACCGTGGCCGCACCAGCATTGTCATTGAAACCGACATCAAAACCGAAGCCGGGCGATTAATTGCCAAGACTCTCGCCACATTTATCGTCCTGAAAACCACCGAATAATTCTTGCCAGATTTCCCCCGCTTTTCAGACGCACCATATCGTTAATTAGCCTCCACCGATTGGTATGAGCAGCTTTAAGTATGCGCGCGGTTTTTCGCCGTCGTTAATGATCTCGCCAGAAAGCTAACTCTCTTTCAATCAATGCCTTAACTGTTCGAGGCGTAGTCGTTAATCATTGTGGCACAGCCCTTGTTATAGCTTCAGGCGTGAAAGGCAAACGGGATCGGCAGGAGAGAAGTTGAGGGAGACATCATTGATCGCCGCCAAAAGAAGTTGGCCAAAAGAGGTTGAGAAGAAGCGGCAAACCGTTCGATCCCGAAATGCTGAAAGTTCTTTACAAGATCGGCGCGCCTGAGGAGAGCAAGGGGGTATTTCGGAGCCGCAGATGGTCTGCGTGACTTTGAAATTTTCCGAAAGCGCGTCCGTAATTTTCCCGGCAACCAACTCGCAGGTTGAAGTGGGAAATAAACGCCGTGCGGCAAATGTAAAGGGGGCTGAAAGAATCGTCTTTCAGCGTTTGTCGCACGGCGTTTTGTGTTTTGGCCTTAGCCATCAAGTTCAAAAATCTGAATTCGATCCGAAAATTCATACCGCAGAGACTGGTTTTCACTTTCTTGTGATGTCGGCCAGTGTCAATCTAGTTTTCAAAACTTGCTTCAACCGATTGAAGCGGAACAGTTTGAAGCTGCCAATTCTTTAGTTGCTTGGTTTGCAAAACCGACTTCGCCAGAAGGAACGGTTCTTGCTTTTTGTAGTAATTCCAAATTATCTTTCGCTCGTCTTTTTCACGTTCAAGCGATAAGCATCACCATCCACTGCTAGATCACAACTGCTTTCCCTCAATGCGCCCCATTACTTTATAACCTGATTGATTCAGATTGTGAGAATGAGGCAAACGAGAAGTGGTGACATTTAGCAAACGATCCACCAGGAGGATACAAATGTATACACTCAAGACTCACAGAAAGAATCTGTCATTTAGAATGGCGGGTCTGTTGTTTTTCTTGCTGGCGTCATTTGGCTTGGCTGTTGCTCAGACTGGTTCATCCACGGTCAACGGCACAGTTCAAGATGCACAGGGAAATGCTATTTCCGGTGCGAAATTGACGCTCAAAAATGCTGAAAGAAACTTCAGCCGCGAAACCACTTCCGCCGCTGACGGCAGTTTTCTCTTCAACGTTGTGCCGCCGGGTACTTACGTTGTCGAAGTTGAAGCAAATGGCTTCAAAAAGAACGTCATAAATGATGTCAAAGCGTTGACGGATAATCGCGTGTCAGTCAGCATTTCGCTCGAAGTTGGGCAGGTGACTGAAGTCGTCAATGTGTCTGCTTCGGCAGCTGAAAACATCATCAATACTCAGGACGCTAGTCTTGGTAACAATTTTGTTTCGCAGCAGATCATTCAGCTTCCATTGAACGCGCGCAACGTCGGCAACCTGCTTAGCTTGCAGCCTGGCGTTACTCAGAGCGGTTATGTTGCCGGTGGCCGCAGCGATCAGGCCAACCTGACCATTGACGGACTTGATGCGAACGATCAACAGGACGGCACAGCGTTCAGCCCTGTCATTCGCGTCAGCCCTGACACGGTTGAAGAATTCCGCGTGACTACGGTCAACGCCAACTCAACTCAGGGGCGTTCGTCCGGCGCTCAGGTCGGTTTCATCACCAAGAGCGGATCGAACACCTTTCACGGTAATCTGTACGAATATCACCGCAATACGGTGACGACGGCGAATTCTTTCTTTAACAATCGCAGCGGCGTTGCTCGCCCGAAACTCCTTCGCAACAATTTCGGTGGCAGTTTGGGTGGCCCAATCATCAAAGACCGCTTTTTCTTCTTCTACAATTACGAAGGACGGCGCGATGCCAAAGGAACCAGCGTTGTCAGAACAGTGCCTCTGGCAAGTCTCGGACGTGGCGAAGTGAAATTCTTTGCGACAAATGGGCAGCAGATCACTTTGACGCCGTCGCAAATCAATTCCTTAACCAGCAACGGCACGGCAACCGGCGCTCCGGTGGTTGACGTCAACCCGGCGGCATTGGCTGTGCTGGCCAATGCTGCACAGCGGTATCCTTCCAACGACAACACGGTCGGAGATGGACTGAACACGGCTGGTTTCCGTTTCAACGCCGCACAGCCTGTTAAATTGGGCGCGCACACCACTCGATTGGATTTCAAACCAAGCGAATCTCACAACTTCTTCCTGCGCGGAAATTACCAGAACGACAAATCGGTCACTGGTCAGCAATTTCCGGACACTCCGGCGCTGGGGAATTGGAGCCATCCGAAAGCCTTCGCTCTCGGATACATTTGGACGAAGAGCGCGAACTTTATCAACGACTTTCGTGTTGGATTGACGCGCGACGCCTTCACCAATTTGGGCGATTCGTCGGTCAACGCGGTCACTTTCCGCCAGACATTTTCTGATCGGGCTTACGCGCGCGATTTCAGCCGCGTGACTCCGGTGTTGAATATTACTGACAACGTCAACTGGCGTCCGTTGAGCAACCATAGTTTCGATTTGGGAACGAACATTCGTATCATCCGCAACAAGCGAGTTAATTTTGCGCCTGCGTTTGATAACGGAATCGCCAACCATTCGTTCTATTCCGGAGCTGGTTCGGTTTTGAGTACGCCGGTCAACGCCTCGTTGACTACTCTTTTCCCAACATTGCCCGCCGGTACGACCATCCGCACGGATTGGGTGAACAATTCCCGAATCGCATTGGCGCAGGTCATCGGCCGTTTGTCGCAGTACGCGGCTGTATTTAACTTTGGGTTGGATGGCAAACCTTTGGCAACCGGTTCTCCCGCCACTCGTGAGTTTGCCACCGAAGAATATGACGTTTATGGACAGGACGTCTGGCGTATTGGGTCAGACCTGACGATGACACTGGGATTGCGTTACGGGTTGAGCCGTCCGGTTTATGAAACGCAAGGATTCCAGGCTTCACCCGATGTCGGCCTGGAAGATTACCTGAACAGAAGAATTGCGGCTTCGAAGCTCGGTCAAAACTTCACGGATCCGATCAGGATTCTGAAGTCCGGTCCAGCAAACGATGCCCCGGACTTTTATCCTTGGGATAAAAACAACTTCCAGCCTCGCGTTGCCGTAGCCTGGAATCCAAAATTCAAGGACGGAGTTCTGGGCAAAGTCTTTGGTAAAGATGGAGCCTCGACGTTCCGTGGCGGCTTCGCCATCACCAACGACTATTTTGGACAAGCATTGGCGGTCAACTTCGACGGAAACAATACACTGGGTTTCCAATCGAACCTGACCATTTCCGCGAATACCTACAACGTGACGACCAATCCTGCGCCGCTGTTCACCGGTTTGGGAATGGACATTCGTTCGTTGCCGCGAATCACTGTCCCAACCAGTTTGACTTTCCCACAGCAACAACCGCTGGATGACCGTCGTCGTATTGAAGGCTCGCTGGACAGCAATCTGGTTTCGCCGATCAACTACGTTTGGAACTTCACCTACAGTCGGTTGATGCCTGCCGGTGTCGTTGTCGAAGCTTCCTACATCGGTCGCAAGGCTCGCAATCTGCTGGCTACGCGCGACGCGATGGCTATCAACAACATTGTTGATCCCAAATCGGGTCAGGATTGGTACACGGCGGCGGGTATCTTGCAGGATTTGCGAATCAAGAACACACCGATTTCGCAAATTCCCAATCTGCCGTTCTTCGACAACCTGTACGCACGTGGCAGCGTCGCCTTTGCCGTTGACGATTACATCGGCACTGATTTCGTCGGCGCGGGACTGACCAATACGCAAGCGGCCTACGCAATGATGGCTGTTGGCGTTCCTGGATGTGATGCGCTGGGCGGTTGTGGCGAATTTGCCACTGACTGGACCTCGCTTCAGGACGCTCTCGATCTGGGTACGGGCAACCGTCTGTTCTACAACCGCCAATATGGTGCGCTGTCCGCGTACGGAACCATTGGCAGTTCAGATTATCACGGCGGTTCGCTCAGCATTCGCCAGCGTTTCAAATCCGTGATTTGGGACCTTAACTACACGATGTCCAAATCAATGGACGATGCGTCCGGTCTGCAAACCAGCGGTGTTTTTGGCTCGGCGTTCATTTTGAATCCGTTGCGCCAAAGTGATAACCGTTCGGTTTCGGATTTTGATGTTCGCCACATCTTAAACTTCAACTCGGTTTGGGATTTGCCGGTTGGCAAGGGAAGAGCTTTGTTCGGCAAAGCCAACACGTTTACCGATTACATCATCGGCGGCTGGCAGCTCAGCACAATCTTTCGTTGGAGCAGCGGACTGCCTGTGGTTGACCCGTTCGACAACAACGGCTGGGCCACCAACTGGAACGTTCGTAGTTACGGCGTGCAGGTCAGAAAGCTGACGAGTTCGCCGACTCGTGGCAGCGGCACTTTGGCTCCGAATTTGTTCAGCGATACGACCTTTGCTTATCAGAGCTACCGCAGTCCGCGTGCAGGCGAAACCGGAGATCGCAACTTGCTGCGTTATCCCGGATTCAAATCGGTTGACTTCGGACTGTTCAAGATTTTCAAAATGCCATTCAACGAAAAGCATAACCTGCAATTCCGTTGGGAGGTTTTCAACGCAGCGAACTATCAAAGCTTTACAGGCGTGACTGGTTTCAGCGTTGGTCTTGATCCGTATTTGGGCGGGCCGGGTGGCATTCCGCTGCCGAACTTTGCCAACTTCACCGGTATTCAGGGCGAGCCGCGTATTATGCAGTTTGCCTTGCGCTATCAGTTCTAGGTCTTCCAGAGCCTAAGCTGAACTTAAAAATTCAAAGGCCGATCTGCAAGACATTGCGGATCGGCCTTTGGATTTTTTGTCAGGCAGCATGAAATTAAGTGAAGTGTTCCGCCTATGTGATGCTGCCGCCATCCACAGTCACAACTTCGCCAACCATATAACTGTTTCTATCTGAAACCATGAACGCGGCGAACTCGGCTAGTTCTTCGGGCTTGCCGCTTCGAGCTTTAGCGACCCAGAAATTGTGCATTTCCAGCAACCGATCCGGTAACATTTCGGCCAATTCGGTGTCGAAAATTCCAGCGGCAATGGCATTGACGACGACGTTGAATTGCGAAGCTTCGCGCGCCAGGCATTTGGTGAAACCGATCACGGCGGCTTTTGATGTGGCGTAATGAACGGCCGTCGGCATTGATCGTAAAGCTCCGATGCTGCTGATATTCAGAATGTTACCGGTGCGCTGGCGAATCATCTGTTTGTAAATTGGTTTGGTGACGTTGAACAGGCTGTGGACATTTGTGTCAATGACGTGATGCCAGGCTTTTTCTGTCATCGTGGCGAAATTATCGGCTCGATTGATGGCGGCGTTATTGACCAGAATGTCCAGGCGACCGAATTCGTGATGAATCTCCCGCACCATTTTGTTAATCGCCGGTCGGTCGGTAATGGAAACTTTGTAGGCCAGAGCTTTGCGGCCCAACGACTGAATCTTCTCCACGACCTCCTGCGCCGCATCGTCGCGTGAATGGTAATTGAATGCGATGTCTGCGCCTTCGCGGGCAAAGACTTCGCAGAGTGCACGACCGATGCCGCGCGAACCACCAGTAATGATTGCTTTCTTTCCTTCTAACAGTCCCATAAGTTGGTTGAGTAGATTTTTGAAATTAGGGAATTGACGGCTGGTTGACGTGGCTTTCCGGTTCGACAGCTTGTTTGGTGGCAGCGACTCGGTCTTCGATTTTTCGCATCAATTCGTCAACGATTCGTTTGGTTGCATCTGGAATCGCCAGCCGCGAAGCTGCCGTTCGCATTGAAACCAGTTGCGTCGGTTCGTGAATCAGTCGCCGCACAACCGGTACGACATCCGCCGCGCGTTCCAGCAGCACACCGGCTTTGTAGCGTGAAATCAGATCAGCGGTTTGCGATTCCTGCGGCATAGGTGGAGTAGTCGTATCGGCAATGATCGGCAGCCGCGAAGCCAGCGCTTCAAAGGTTGTCAGTCCGCCCAATTTGGAAATCATCACGTCAGCCGCGCCCATCAACTTTTCCATAGCGCCAGTGTAGCCGATGACTTTGGTCGGAAACGGAGCGCGCCGGGCAATTTCCGTCGCTTGTTCGCGTAACTTTTCGTTACGGCCAGCCAGAAAGATGGCCTGCGAGTTTTTCAACTGCTCGCCGTGTTCGACCATTTGTTCAAAGATGCGCGGAATGTTTCCGCCGCCCACCCAACCGGCATTGATGAACATCGTGAAGCGTTCCGGCTCCAGTCCCAATTCGGCGCGCGCAGCCAGTTTTTGATCTTCGCTTTGAAACTGGAATTTCGGGTGAATCGGAATGCCGCAGATTTTGATCTTTTCCGCCGGAACATCGTAATCCAGCAACTGTTGCCGAGCTTCTTCGGTTGCTACCAGATACAAACTGACTTCATCGCAAGCCCAACCTCGCCAAAACCCGTAACAAGGATCAGTCACGACCGTCACCAGCGGAATGCGGTCGAGCAAACCAAGTTCGCGCAGCATCCGCCCCAAAAAATGTTGCGACATCGGATGAACCGACACGACAACCTGCGGGCAATACTTTTCGAACAAATGCCTCACATACCGCGAAGTCATCCGGTAAAACAGATTTGATTCGTTTGGCCGGAACCGCTCGATCGCCCAGTAGTAATACTTCATCAAGTGCTGATGATGTCTGAGCAGGTAGTTGTAAAACTCTGCCAGCTTCTGCGCCAGAAAGTGCGATTCTTCAATCGCGCGAGCGACGTTGACCAGGCAGTCCGCTGCGCCAAATCGCTTCAATCCTTCGGCGATGGCTGCTGCGGCACTTGTGTGGCCGCCACCGGTTTCAGAAGTGATGATCAGGAATTTTTTCGAAGATTCTTCAGGCATTTTTGAAAGGTTCAGATTAGGCTGCTGTTTGAAAACGGATTTCCCGGATGATTTCGGATACTTCTTCTTCTGATTGAATATGACGTGTCAGTACCTGTGCCGTGGTTTCAAGAACACGATCCCCAAACATTCTGGCCAAATCCTGGCGAAGTCCTTGCCCAACGTAAAGCTTGACCAACGCTTCAACCGACATGTCGCGGCCAGTGGCTACTTTTTCCATTGAAGCGACGACATCGTTTGGCATTTGAACCGCAACTGTAACAACAGGGCGCTGGCGAAACTTAAGTTCAAAGCCTTCTTGCGTAACAACAGATTCATCAATCTTGTTCATAAAGTCTTCTTTCCTGGCGTGTAGCTGGTCGGGCTGAAATAATCCTTGTCCTAACCCCACGCTCCACGCTTACCACCAATAACAAATGCCAATCAAACGTATAAACTACGATGAAGTTACGTGGTTCTTCGTCAACTGTTGCATCGCCAGTTTGATAGAAAGGATCAAAGAAAGATTCTGCCGCTTCGTCAAAAGTGATTCCATGTTTTTCAACGTTAGCGACGGCCTTGTCTTCATCCCATTCAAACTCGATGCCTTGAAGACGAAATACTACGGTCATGGTTTTCAAGCCGTGCGAGGTTCAAGAACTCCTGCGCCTTCGGACATGTGTGATTTTTTCAACTGCCGTTCCAGCTTTTTGATTTGAATCAGATGTTTCGGGTTGAAAGCCAGTGACGGGTAATAACAGTTCGATTCGTGAGTGCAGTAACAGCCGTTTTTAACGTGTTCGCGGCGGACTTTCATTTCAGGCGAATGCCACAGCGCGTTGAAATCCCAGTTGTAATCGCGCAGGTTGCCAATCGGGTCCAAGTTTTCGCAGCTTGAAACAGTGCCTTCGTCGTAAATCACACCGCCAGTGGTTCCGGCAAAACAACGAAGCTGGGCTTTCTGTTGCTCTTCGGTGCGAGCGATCAATTCGTGCATGTAAATGTCCACAGCCGCCTTGAAGTAACCGCCTTTGCCTTTGTAATGGTTTTTGATGACGCCGGTTTGCGAATCGGAATCAATCAACTGAGACAATTTGCGGTAACGGTTCAGGTCAATGTTCAATTCTTCGGCTTTGGCCGAAGGCGGACGGATGTAATTGACGTTGATCTTGTCTGGTTTCAGTTCGTAGCGCAGAAAGTCGTACCACTCGAAAATGCGATCCTGATTCGAGTTCATAAAACAGGTGCAAGTCTGCACATCCAAACGCGGAATCTGTTTTTGAATCTCTTGAAGCTGTCGCGCTGTGCCGATGGCTTTGTCCCAACTGCCTTCTTTGCCGCGAATCTTTTCGTGGTCTTCTTTCAGTCCGTCAATGCCGAGTGCCACGGTCACGTTCAGATTCGGGCATTCGTCCAGAATGCGCTGCACGTCCGGCATGATGCGTTGTTGAATGCCGCCGTTCGACATCAAGTACACCGATTCCAGTTTGTTGTTTTCGTAAAAGGCACGGACGACTTCGGGCAGGTCTTTGCGCGTGAAAGGTTCGCCGCCCGCGATAATCAGAATCGGCAAGCTGCCACCCAGCGTTTCGCTGATGCGAACCAGATTGTCAGTAGTCATTTGCAGCTTTTTGCGTGGTTTGTCGTCCAATTCTTCGGTGAAAAAACAATGCACGCAACGCATATCGCAGACAGACGTAATCAAAATGTTCAGGATGACAGGCGAAGTAACACCTCCCGTCAGCACCTTGCCATAACGTTTGATGAGTTCGAAATTGTAATTCATAAAGTTCCTGTAGACCGCGATAAATCGGGAAGTTAGGGAGGAAACAGGCGGCTATTAAGCGTCGTTTGACCGGCAAAGTCAAACGACTGGTGAGCGGCCAAAAGCCTGACAGCAGAGGGTTAAACTCGCCCTTCGGCCAGTCCTAACAGCGCGGCTTCCATTGCCACCGGACGGTTGATGTTGACGCGCAAGTTGCGACGAACTTCGCTGATTTTTTCGCTCCAGCCGATTGATCTGGCCAGGCCGATTTTTCCGGCAAGTTGTTCCAGCTTGTCCGCCACATCAACGTTGACGATCTCGTTTTGAGAACTGCCGCTGGCCAACAGGAGCACGTCGCGCAGCAGCGACATCATCAAATCGAGTTCTTTTTCAAATTCGTCACGCTCTTTTTTGCCGATGTATTCTGCCGCTTTCAACAATCGAACGCGGTCTTTGCCGCTGGCCAGCAATTCCAGCAATTCGATCAAGGTGCGGCGCTCCTGGCGATACACAGACAAATCAAACGCAGTTGCCTGGCCGATGCGGCCCTCGGTAACGCGCGCCAGCAAAGCCTTATCTGCCGCTGGGCGGGGGTAATTTTCCGTCAGGAAGCTTTCCATCTCGGCGGTGGTCAGCGGCGCGAAGTTCAATCGCTGCGAACGCGAACGAATGGTTTGCAGCAATGAATTCGGGCGGGAAGTCAGCAGGATCAAGGTCGAAGTCGGCGGCGGTTCTTCCAGAGTTTTCAGCAGGGAATTGGCGGCTTCGTCGCGCAACCGTTCAGCTTCGTTAATGATGAAAAATCGTTGGCGACCTTCGCGTGGGCGGTAATAAACTTCTTCAGCTAGAGCGCGCGTTTGAGCGATTTTGATGAATTGACCGTCGGGTTGAACCGTTGTCACGTCGCCGTATGTGCCTTCATCAATGCGACGACAGGTCAGGCATTCGTCGCAACTGTCCGTTGCAAATGAATTCCCGACAGCTTTCTGGCAATTGGCGGCTTTGGCAAAGGTCAAGGCGAATTGCCGTTTGCCCACGCCGTCAGGTCCGGCAAAGATCAACGTTGCCGACACGCGCCCATTGCCGAGCAATCGTTGCAGGATTTGTTTGTTGCGTTCGTTTCCAATCAGTCTGGCGAATGACATGGCGGCAATTTATCGCCGTCGTCGCCAATGTCAACCAACCATCAACCGGCGAAAATAGTTTTCAGCGTGTGTCAAGCTTGCCTTGACACACTTTCGGTCGGTCTGTACCCTCTGCGTTTTGCGTTTACCGCAAGATCGTCAACATGCGGTTAAAACCGGTTCAATCCTTATGTTCGAGTCATTATCAGACAAGCTAAAAAAGGTTCTCAAAGACCTGCGCGGCGAAAGCCGTTTGACGCCAGAACATCTGGATTTGGCGATGCGCGAAATTCGCATTGCTCTTTTAGAAGCCGACGTAAATTTCAAAGTCGTTAAAGACTTTGTCGAACGTGTTAAAAGCAAAGCTGTCGGCCAGGAAGTGATGCAACAGCTTTCGCCAGGACAGCAAGTCATCAAGATCGTCAACGACGAAATGAATTCGATGCTCGGCGGAACGTCCAGCCGATTGCTGTTCACTTCGCGGCGACCGAATTCGGTGATGATCGTCGGGTTGCAAGGTTCCGGAAAAACGACTTCGACCGGCAAGCTGTCGAAATGGCTGTACAAGAATCAGAACCGCAACCCTCTCTTGGTTTCGGTGGACGTGTATCGCCCGGCGGCGCGCAATCAATTGTCGGTCATCGGCAAAGCCGTCAACATACCGGTCTTTGAAGGTGAAGGACTGAACGATCCGCTCGAACTGGTCAAAGCCGCTCGGCTGCATTGCGAACAGGTAGGTTTCGACACGCTGATGATTGACACGGCTGGCCGTCTGCACATTGACGATGAGTTGATGGCGGAGTTGCAGCGCATCAAAGCGGAGATGCAGCCAGTTGAAACATTGTTTGTCGCTGATGCGATGACCGGGCAGGATGCGGTCAAAAGCGCGAAAGAGTTTCATGATCGCGTTGGCATTTCCGGCGTGATATTGACCAAGATGGACGGCGATGCTCGCGGCGGAGCGGCGCTTTCGATCAACGAAGTTATCGGCCAACCGATCAAATTCGTCGGCGTCGGCGAAAAATATGACGCGCTGGAACCGTTTTATCCTGACCGCATCGTGTCGCGCATTCTGGGAATGGGCGACGTTCTGTCGCTGATCGAAAAAGTCCAGCAGGAAGTGGACGAAGAAAAAGCTCTTGAACTGCAAGAGAAGATGGAGCGGAACGCTTTCACGCTGGAAGATTTCCGCGACCAGCTTTCGCAGATGAAAAAACTCGGCTCGCTGGAAAGTCTGCTGAGCATGTTGCCTGGCGATATGTTTGCCGGAATGCCGAAAATGACGCCGGAAATGACGGCGCAGATGGAAGCTGAAATGAAGCGCACCGAAGCGATCATCAATTCGATGACGCCGAAAGAGCGCGAAGATCATTTGATTCTTGGGCCTTCACGTCGCCGCAGAATTGCAATGGGTAGCGGCAACAAGGTCAAAGACGTTGACAACCTGCTGAAACAGTACGTCCAGATGAAAACGATGATGCAACAGTTGATGGGCGGCGAAGGAATGATGGGCGGGTTGCGCGGAAAAGTTGTGCGTAAACTGACAGGCGTCGGTTCGCGCAAGAAGAAAGACAAACGAAAGAAGAAGAGGCGGTAGCCGATTGCGACGCAGAGGTTTCTGCGGCGACTGACAACCGGACACACGTCCTCTATAATCCACAAGCTTTTTAACTACGTTTTGGAGGTATTCGCTTTGTTAGCAATCAGACTGACAAGACAAGGCGCGAAGAAGAAGCCGTTTTATCGTGTCATCGTGGCCGAAAAACGCAGCAAGCGCGACGGCAAATTTGTTGAAATCGTCGGCTATTACAATCCTTGCCGCGAACCGGTGGAATTGAAGCTGAATCACGACCGTATCAGCTACTGGTTGAAATGCGGTGCTCAGCCGACAGACACGGTTCGCAACTTGATTCGCAAGAGTGAACAGCAACAACCCGCCGCCGTCGAAACCGGTAACTAAAGAATTCCGGATTCGTTTTTCAGCGGCAGGTTGATTCGGAGAAATCGTAATGAAGGAATTGGTTGAGTTGATCGCCCAATCACTGGTTGATCGCCCTGACGAAGTCAAAGTCAAAGAAATCGAAGGGAATCAGGCGACTGTGTTGGAATTACGCGTTGGCGACGGCGATTTGGGCAAAGTTATCGGCAAACAGGGACGCACCGCGCGCGCGATTCGTGCCGTGCTGAATGCTTCCGGCACGAAGCTGAAAAAGCGTTTCGTGTTGGAAATCCTGGAATAGTTTGATCGCCGGTTCGCGCCGTGAGTAGCTGTTGATATGGATGACGATTTAATCAGCGTGGCGCATATCGCCCGTCCACAGGGCATACGTGGCGAAGTCATCGCAGATTTGCTCACCGATTTTCCCGAAAGGTTTTCCAAGCTAAACGCCGTGCTTGTGAAAAAAGCCAATGGCGAACTGGCGACGTTGCAACTGCAACATTCCAGGCCGCACAAAGGTCGCATACTTCTTAAGTTTGCAGGCTTCGATGATATGAACTCGGCGGAATCGTTGCGCGACGCCCGTGTGCTGATTACCGCCGATCAACTGGTCAAACTGCCCAAGGATAGTTATTACGAATTCGACCTGGCGGATTGCGAAGTTGAAACCGCCGATGGGCAAATCATCGGAAAAGTTACAGGAGTTCAACGGTTCGGCGCAGCGCCTTTGCTGGTGGTGAAAGATGGTGACCGCGAGTATTTAATTCCGCTCGCATCCGCCATCTGCACCGAAGTAAATGTCGCGCAAAAACGAATCGTTGTTGATCCGCCGGAAGGTCTTTTGGATTTGTAAACTCGGTGTTTTGTGGTTCGTGGTTGGTGATGCGATTTCAACCATCCACTAACTACCATTAACCAACCACCAGTTTATGCGTTTCGATCTGCTGACCATTTTTCCTGAGTTTTTTGCCGGGCCTTTTGAACACGGCATCATTCGTCGAGCGCGGCAGCAGAATCGGATTGAAATTCACGTTCACGATCTTCGCTCTTTTACAGATGACAAGCACCACGTTGTTGACGACCGGCCTTTTGGCGGCGGCGACGGGATGGTGTTGAAACCGGAGCCGATTTTCCGAGCCGTCGAAACTTTGCTGGCCGTTGGACAGCCAGAAATTCTTCCCGGCGATGAGCAAAAGCGAACGGCAATTGTTTTGATGTCGCCTCAAGGTCGAGTGTTTTGTCAGGCCGAAGCCGAGCGATTGGCGAATGAATGTTCGCGGATGATTTTGCTCTGCGGGCGTTACGAAGGCATTGACGAACGAGTGATCGAACATCTGGTGACGGACGAAATTTCCGTCGGAGATTACGTGCTGACCGGTGGCGAAATTCCGGCGATGGCTGTGGTGGACGCCGTCACGCGGTTGTTGCCGAACGTGTTAGGCAGCGAAACGTCTGCGGTTCACGATTCGTTCAGCGCCGAAACCGGCGGCGTATTGGATTATCCGCATTACACCCGACCGGCTGATTTTCGCGGGTGGCAGGTTCCTGAAGTTTTGATCGGCGGCCATCATGCTGAAGTGGCGAAATGGCGACGCCGTGCCGCTTTGCTGAAAACCCGGAAGCGTAGACCGGAGTTATTGGCCAATGCAGAGTTGACCGAACAAGAGCGGCGTTGGTTGGCCGAAATCGGCAAAGAAGATTTGTAATTTTAGTTTTTGAAATCCTGAGATAGAGAGGTGATTGCAATGAATGCTTTGAGCAATATTGAAAGTGCATATTTGAGAACTGATATTCCTGAGTTCATTCCCGGAGACACGATTCGCGTTCACGTGCGGATCAAAGAAGGTGAAAACAAGGAACGTTTGCAGGCGTTTGAAGGCGTCGTCATTGCCCGCAGCGGCAGCGGCGTCCGCGAAACGATTACCGTCCGCAAGACCTCTATGGGCGTCGGCGTCGAGCGTATCTTCCCGCTAAACGCGACAATCATCAGCCACATCGAAGTCGTCAAACGCGGTCGCGTCCGTCGCGCCAAGCTTTATTATCTGCGCGCATTGCGCGGTAAAGCGGCTCGTATCCGTGAACGCGACACTCGCGTAACGGCTGCCAATAAAGCCGCCGCCAAAGCCGCCAAAGCCGCCAAAGCTGAATAGACAAAAGGAAACGAGCCGGAGCAGAATTTGCGTTCTGCTCCGGCTCGTTCAACTTTTGCGTTGGCCGATAATTCCTTTTTCTGATTCGTTATCCCTGTCATTGAACCAAAGCCCAAACAGAAGCCCGGCAATGTGATTTGTATATTGCCGCGGGCTTTTTCGTTGTTTTCCTCCTCCATCAAATCCAACTCGTCGCTGACAAGCAATACCCGGAAATTTTATAGGGAGAATTGTCATGATTGATCGCAACGAAAATAGTGTGGATCCATATCAAACTGTCAAAACCGTTGCAGAGAACTCAGATGAAAACACGCATTCGCCGATTGGGTTGCCAGTCATGAAAATTGCTTTGATTGTTGCGTTGATTGTTTGTTTGGCAATTTATATTTTGCGTTTGGATCAAGTGGTGGGGTTGTTTGTGGATGACGGCTGGTACATCCTGCTGGCCAAATCGTTGGCGACCGGGCAAGGGTATTCGCTGATTAATTCGCCGAGTCCCGGAATTTTGCCGCTCTATCCGCCTGCATTTCCGTTTCTGTTGTCGTTGGTTTATCGCCTGTCGCCAAACTTTCCCGACAACGTGTGGCTGCTGAAATCGGTTTCGGTCGCGGCGATGATGGCGATTGGAATCATCGGTTATCGGTATTTCGTCAAAGAGCGCAACCTGCCGCCGATGCTCGCGCTTGGCATTTGCGTTGCGGCAGTGCTCAGCCCGCCGCTGGTGTTTATGGCAACTTCGACGATGATGTCGGAGTGTGTGTTTGCGCTGATCTTTTTGCTGACAGTCGTTGTGATGGAAAAATGCCGTCGCGCGGAAACCATTTCAGCGCAGATGAAACTGGCTGCCGTTGGCGGAACTCTGGCTTCAATCGCGTTTCTAACTCGTTCGATTGCCATCAGCGTCATCGCCGCCGGATTTTTGTATTTGCTCAAAGCCAGATTGCTGAAACCTGCGATTTTGTTTGCAGTGATTGTTGCCGCGTTATGCGGCCCCTGGGTGATTTATACGCGCTTGCATGCGCCGACTGCCGCACAGCAAACCGAACAAGGCGGCCACATCGTGCTGCCGTACACGCAACAGTTCTGGCAAAAACGTGCCGGGTTCGGGTTTTCAGGAACCATCACCGCCGCCGGATTGCCTGAACGTGTTTTCAACAACATCGTCGAAGTCAGTGGCAGAGACATTGGTCGCATCATCGTCACGCCGCTATTTGAAGCTTTGCGCGATCCATATCAGGAAGCGCAAAAGATGAGCGTAAAACAGGGCGGCAGAGGCGACACCTGGAGTTTGTCATTTGTTCTGAGTTTGTTTGCCGTCATTGGTCTGATCGTGGTGGCGCGGGAACGAATGACGATGGCGGAATTCGCCATGCCGCTTTCACTGGCTGTGACGTTTTTGTGGCCGTGGGAAACATTCCGATTCGTGCTGCCGCTGATTCCGTTTGTCATCTTTTACTTCTTGATGGGAGTTCGCGGGTTGGTTCAACTGATTCAAAAATCGTCTGGCGCCGCCGCTCAATCGAAAGTCGTGATGGCGGTCGCGGCGTTGATTGTCGCCGTCAACCTTTACGGCAATGTCAGTTACATTCTGAAAATGAACAACATGCTGGATCGTCCGCAATGGCTGCAAACTTTTGACGAAGCGGAAACCATGTTGAAGTGGGTGAAAGCCAACGTGCCGCAATCCGACGCGGTTGCGTCGCTCAATCCGCCGTTGGTTCATTTGTACACCGGGCACAAAACCATTGCGTCGGATGATCCGGCAAGAAACTGGGAAAACTGGAAACGGCTGGGTGTTCGTTATGTCGTAAATGCTTCGGTGTACGCTGAACCGCCTGACTCGGCAGAACAGAAATTCAAAGTCGTGTATCGCGCGCGCGGCAGAGTCAATTTTCGCGTCGTTGATTTGGGGCCGGCAGAGTCCCGCCCGAACTGGTAAAAGCAAGGGAATGCAATCCTCACAAGAACAGAAATTATGCGAACGAAAACTCCTCCTTCAAAAAACAAACCGGAAGCTGTTCTGACAGAGAATCAGATCGGCTCAGAGCCAATGAGCCGAAATTTTCTGTTGGCTAGTGTTGCCGCTGCCGTAACGGTGTTTCTGGCAGTGTATTTGTTGCGGCTTGATCGCATTCTGGGATTGTTTGTGGATGACGCCTGGTATGCGTTGCTGGCCAAATCGCTGGCGACGGGGCAAGGCTATCAACTCATCAACTCGCCTTCGTCGGGAATTTTGCCGGTTTATCCGCCAGTCTATCCATTTCTGGTTTCGCTGGTTTACCGCTTATGGCCGAACTTTCCTGACAACGTCATGTTGTTGAAATCGGTTTCGATGGTGGCGATGTTGGTGGTCGGTTGGGCCAGTTACAGACATTTCAATCGTGACCGCGAATGGTCGCATTTGCTTTCGCTGGCGTCGGCATTGACTGTGACGCTGACTCCCGGATTGGTGTTTTTGGCGACTTCCTCGACGATGTCCGAATGCGTGTTTGCGATGTTTCAGGTACTGGCCGTCGTGGTGATTGAATCGGCGGCGCGTGCCGACAACGGCAAAGCGGGAATTCGCAATGCTGCGTTGGGCGGAGCTTTGGCCGCCATCGCTTTTCTGACGCGCTCAATCGGTTTGGCGGTCATCGGAGCCGGATTCATCTTTTTGTTGAAAGAACGTCGCTGGCGTTCGGCGGCGGTGTTTGTCGTGGCTGTGGCGATTTTTGCCGCGCCGTGGGTGATTTATTCACGCACGCATCAACCGACCGCTGAACAGCGCGCTGAACAAGGCGGTATGATTGTTCAGAATTACACGCAACAGTTTTGGCAAACCCGTGCGGGTGATTCTTCATCGTCGGTTGTCGGAGCGGACAGATTGCCGGAGCGAATGTGGGGGAACGCCATGAAAATCATCGGCAACAACTTAGCCATGTTGTTCACGCCGATGCTGCATCGTTCGTCGAAACTCAGCGGCGAAGAAACTCTTGAACAAGGTTTGGCAAGGCATGGACTGTCGTACGTGCTGAGTTTTGTTGTGCTGCTCGGATTGGCGCTGACGATTAAGCGCCGATTGGGAATGGCTGAAATCACTGTGGTGTTTACGCTGGGCATTACCTGTCTTTGGCCTTGGGATACGTACAGGTTTTTGTTGCCGTTGGTGCCGTTCCTGTTTGCGTATTTGCTGGAAGCTTTTCGCGGAGCGCGCGATTTAGTACGCCAACAACTGGAGACCAAATCCGCTGCCGAACCGTGGAGGGCGATGACGGTTTTCGCCGGATTGTTTCTGGTCTTGTTCTTGTACGACCATTCGGTTTACGTCGCTAAACGTTCCGACCTGTCTCGCGCGGAGTATCTGCCCTGGCAAGCCATCTTCAATGAAAACCTGGAAGCGTTGAATTGGATTCGTGACAAGACGCCTGAAGACGCGATTTTCTGTTCGATGAATCCGGCGCTGATTAATTTGTACACCGGACGCAAAAGTGTCGCTGGCGGCAACGCCGAAGCCAACTGGGAAAACTGGAAACGGTTGAACGTTCGATATATGGCTTATCTGTCTGTGTTTCAGATTGCCGATCCCGGAATGGAAGACGGCCGATTCGAACAATCGTATCGTTCAAAAGGCCCGTTGAAATTGCGCGTGATGGATTTGGGCCGCCGTGAAAATCGTTTGCCGTGGCGGTCATTCGGCACAGGCGGTTCAATCAAAATTGACACCTTGAAGTGACCACCGACCTCATAAACCGGAAGACGCAAACTGAACAAGCCGACTTGTCGCGCAGAAAAGACTGGCTGGCGCGATTGCTGTTAATCGCCTTGCCTCCGGTGTTTTTTTGGCGAGAGACGTTGGGATGGACGACGCTCGGCGATCAAGACGCGGTGTTCTGGTTTTTTCCTGCCTACCAATTTGCCGCTGAACAAATCGGCTCCGGCTCGTTTCCGCTCTGGAATCCTTATCAATATGGCGGCATTCCGTTTTTCGCCGAATGGCAATCGGGCGTGCTCGATCCGTTGAACTGGCTTCACTGGCTCGGAGCGACTTCGCGTAGTTTGACGCTTTCGATGGAATTGAGTTTTGCCGTCGCACTGTTGGCGATGTTTAGTTACGCGCGTTGCATCGGTTTCACTCGACGAGCGAGCATCGTTGCCGCTGTCATTTTCGGATTCAGCGGATTTCTGGTCGGTAGAACCTTGTATCCGGGATTCGTTCGTATTGTCGCTTTGATTCCGATGGTGCTCTGTTTCACTGAACGTCTGAGCCAGCGCGGACGCTGGCGCGATGTTGTGTTCGGCTCGCTGGTAATCGCGTGGCAGATTTTCGCCGCTCATCCGCAACCGCTGATGTATTCGTCGTTGCTGGCTTGCGCATACGCGCTTTTCAGATTGCGGGTTGCGGATTGCGGATTGCGGATTCAGTCGAGCAATTCTCCCCGTCTCCCCGTCTCCCCGTCTCCCCGTCTGCTTTTCTTGACACAGTTCGCCACGATGTTCCTTGCCGCCATCGGTCTGTCGGCAGTCCAGCTTTTGCCTGCAGTTGAGTTTGCTACGAAATCCGTTCGCCAAGATTGGCCGTTTGAATTGTTTACGCTGCATTCGTTGCATCCGGCTTCGTTGCTGGTGACGGTGTTTCCGTTTTTTCACGGATCGGGCAAAACGATTTATTCGCTGCCGTACTGGGGAACGTACTGGCATCACAACGAAGCGCAAATTTATCTTGGCACGTTGGCTTTGTCGTTGGCCGCAGCGGGAACGATTGTCGCGTGGAAGTTCCGATTCAGCGTCGGAAAGTTTTGGAGTGTGGTCGCAATCATCGGAACAGTTTTGGCGATGGGTAAATACTCCGGCTTCTTGGCCAGGCTGCTGTTTCATTTTCCGCTGGTCAGCCATTTTCGCAGTCCCAATCGCCATTGGATGGAAGTGACCATAGCCGTAGCCGTGATGGCCGGATACGCAGTTGATCGGCTGATTCGCGCGGAACACGGAGCGGACTTTCTTCGCCGCTGGTTGGTGATTTCAACCGCGACAATTACGTTGCTGGTTTGTGTTGCTGGAGCGTTCGCGTTTGGGCAAACCGCAGCGTTTGAAAATCTGCTTCGTTCGCTGCCTGATTTGCAGCATCTTCCGGTCGGAGTTTTGCACTCGGCGAAGTGGGAATTCCTGTTGCCGGTGATTGTCGCGCTGGTTTGCGGATTGACGTTGATCGTCTTTCGCCAAGTGCGTTGGTTGCCGGTTGCGGTGTTGATTCTGTTGCTGGCGGATTTCAACCTCTACGCCATCTTCGCGCCGATCAACAACCCCGCCAAGCTGGAAACCCTGATTGGGCGAGCGATGCCGCCGGAACTTGTTGCCGAACAAAATCCATTGCAACCGATTCGCTATCAAATTGCCCTGAACGCCGCGACCGGCGAATTCAGCCCGTTTTGGTTTTACGGTCACGAAATGATGGCAGGTTACGATCCTGTGCTGACCGAGCGACAAAAAATCTTCAGCGGATTGGACGAAGCCGGGCGCGCATTCAACCTGACAATGTTGGAACCGCAAGACCGAACGCTGGACGTTTTCAATGTGCGATTCGTGTTTGTGCCGCCCGGTTTGGTAGGCGAACATCTGAACGACAAAACTCGTTGGCGAGAAGCCCTGATTCCGCGCGACGCCAAAAAGCCTTACGCCGATTACCGCATCTTTGAAAACCTGCGCGCGCTGCCTCGCGTCTGGTTGACGGATAAAACCAAAACAGCTTGGGAAGGCGATCAACTGAAACTGATTCGCGGGCAGATCATTGATTCTGACTTCGACCCTCGTCGAGTGGCGTTGGTTGATCCGGACACCGCAGCCAAAGTTGCGCTGCCGCCTGAAGGCGGAACTACAAACGCGACGGCTTCGATTCTTCGTCGTTCGCCAACTGAAATGGTGGTCGAAACTAATACCGACAAAACTTCCATGCTGGTTTTCAGCGAGATGTTTTATCCCGGCTGGACAGTGACGGTTGATAGTGTTGAAACTGATTTGTTGCGTGTGAATTACAACTTGCGCGGCGTGCAGGTTCAGGCGGGCAAACACATTGTCGAATTGCGCTATTGGCCGGATTCCCTAACAAAAGGAGCGGCCATCAGTGTGATGACCGCTCTGGGTTTGTTGGTTATTTTGCTTTTGGAAAAGCGCCGATTGCGACTTAAGGGCGTGGACGCGGACGCGGGGTCGGCGTTGGTTTAGCTTTCGGGTCTTCTTTCTTCGGCTCTTCCTTCTTGGCTTCGCCGGGTTTCACTTCGCCCGATTTGGGATCATCAACGACTTCTGCGCCATCAATGAATTTGATGTCTGATTGGAAACGGCGATAGTTTTTGTATTTGACGACCAATCGCACGTGCAGCATTCCGCCTTTGTCAAAATACAGTTTGTCGTCGCCATAAGTGTAAGTTGGGAACCAATACCGGCCATCAATGTTTTCGCGGTAGGTTTCGAACTTGGGGAACCGTTGTTTGAATTCCGGCACAACTTTGCCTGCGCTTTTGACGACTTGCAGGTCTTCGTCATCCACCCAAATGCGACCTTGAAAGAATTTGCCTTCGACTTTCTGATCTTTCAGTTTTTTCAATTCGCGCTCGTTCGACATCACTTTCGGAGTCACGTCGAAAACATAAGTGTTCAGGTCGTCAACTTTTTCCTTGCCGACGTAACTGACGTTGTACAGCGGCAAATCCTGAGTAGTCAGCGCAAAGGGCTGCAAGTTGGTCAGCGCGTTTTTGTCTTCGTAAGTCAGCACGCCAGAAGTTTCCAAATCCGAAACCGGCGCTTTGATGATTTTCTGCAGCCGTTTGCCTGCGTCGTTAAAGACGAATTCAGACACCTGGTAAAACTCCCCGGTGACGGTATTGGCCTGGCCAATCGTTTGAATCTTCGATTCCTGCAGGTACTGATACTCTTTCCAGATTTCATTCAACTCGCTTTCTTTGGCGGTGAATCGTTTGATGAGTTCTTCCGGCGAAAGTTGTTGTGTTGATTTTTGTGTCGGTGCCGGAGTTTGTTGTTGAGCCGACGCCGTCCACAACGAGGCCGTCAACGCAGTGACGATCAACAAAGCTAAAGCAATTTTTTTCATCTCAAATCCCCCTTCTTATACCGGTGGGGCAATTTTTCAAATTGCCCTGGCATCACTTAAATGAAGAGACAATTTGGAAAATTGTCCCACGACCGAATTATGTCGAATTGTAACGAACAGCGTTGTTTTGAACGGAGTGGTAATCGCCGACTTGCAAATTGCTCAAGCGTCGTCGAGTTCCGACTCTTCTTCTGACGTATCAATTCCTTTGGCGGCTTCGCGGATTTTTCGCCTGACCAGGTCGTAGCCGAAACCGCGTCGCATCAAATAATCGAACAGTTTTTTGGTCGCTTCGGGCGTGGCCGGAGCGCCTTTCAGTCGCAAGCGTTTGGCGATGGCGCGGTCAATCAATTCCGCTTCGGCATCGCCGTCGTAAATCTGATCCAGCGTTTGCTCTGTAACTTCGTTGGGCAGTTTTTTGCGCTGCAAATCGCGCCGCAACCGCGTTCTTCCCAGTGGCCTGACCGTCAACCGCGAACTGGCATAACTGGCCGCAAACTGTTCGTCATCCAAATATCGAAGCTCGATCAACCGAGCGATGACTTGCTCCACGATGGCGGCGTCCGCCCATTCTTTTTCCAACAAGCGTTCGCGCAATTCGGCGATGCTGCGAGGTTTGAACGACAGCAGTTTCAACGCGCGATTCATCGTTTTTTCGTAAGGTGTTGCAGCCATCCCGGACAGCATCGTGACGCCGAACGACGGACTTCGTCAAGCTGCTGGCAGTTTTACGATTGCGGAAATCGCGTGCTATATTCCCGGCCTGCTTTCCTAAAGTTTATTCCCTAAATATCGAGGTATTTGTCCAATGTCGGGACATTCGAAGTGGCATACGATCAAGCATAAAAAAGGCGCGCTGGATGCCAAGCGTGGCAAGTTATTCACCAAGCTCATCAAGGAATTGACCATCGCGGCGCGCTCCGGCGGCAGCGGAGATGTCAGCATCAACGCCCGG
>JANRKX010000137.1:0-13469 GCA_033763255.1 Acidobacteriota bacterium
ATTGCTGCATCAGGCCTTCGGCGTCTTGAAAAATAATTGCTCGTTTAACCCGGATCTCGTTTTTGCGGGTTGACTTTCGAGACAGTATCTAAATTCAACCGCTGCTAACGCGGCGAGCAGGCTGAGCCGTTACATTTCCGAAGACTTCGGCAAGCTGGCAGCTTGCCGAACATTTCCCGGCGATGAATCCAAAACTTTCTATCTTTCTTCCCGTCTACAACGAACAAGACAACCTGATTCGGTTGAACGAAAAGATTTTTCAGGCGATGGCTGCGCTCGGCCACTCCTTCGAAATCATTTACGTAGACGATGGCAGCAGCGACCGCAGCCTGGAGTTGCTGAAACAATTTGCCGCCGCCGACACGCGCGTCAAAGTCATTGGCTTTCGGCGCAACTACGGGCAGACGGCGGCGATGGCTGCGGGCATTGCCGCTGCACGCGGAGAAGTTTTGATTCCGATGGACGCCGATCTGCAAAACGATCCGGCGGACATTGTGCGGTTGCTGGCGAAACTTGACGAAGGTTACGACGTAGTTTCCGGCTGGCGAAAAGATCGGCAGGATGCGTTCATCACCCGGACGTTTCCTTCGCGTTTGGCCAACGGATTGATCTCGAAAATTGGCGGAGTCCCGCTGCACGATTACGGTTGCTCGCTGAAAGCCTATCGCCGCGAAGTTTTGAAAGACGTGAATCTTTACGGAGAGATGCACCGCTTCATTCCGATCTATGCGGCGTGGGCTGGCGCGCGAGTCACCGAAATTCCCGTCGCACATTATCCGCGCACGGCTGGTCAGTCGAAATACGGTTTGTCGCGCACGATCAAGGTCGTTTTCGATATGGTGACGATAAAATTTATGGCCAGTTACCTGACCAAGCCAATTTACGTGTTCGGTTGGGCGGGCGTAGTGGCGTTTGCCATTTCGATTTTCTCCGGCGTGTTTGCCTGCTTGATGAAATTCGCCAGTTGGCCGAAACACGCTGACTTTATTCAAACGCCGCTGCCTGTGTTGGCAATGATGATGATGGGATTGGGTGTGCAGTTTTTTCTGATGGGATTGATTGCCGAAATGCTGGTGCGGACGTATCACGAATCTCAAGGCAAACAGATTTATACGATCAAAACGAAACTGAACTTTGACGAAAGCGAGGCCGCAGATGAACGCAGATAAGCGCAGAAAAGATGTCGGATGCTGGATACTGGCTTTGTTCATTTGGCTAACGGTGGTTCATGCGTTCGCGTTGTCCCAAACGACAAGTCTCACGCATCCGCTCGATCCACTCAGCAAAGAGGAAATCGCCGCCGCCTCAAAATTGCTGAAAGAAAGCGGCAAGCTTCCCGCCAACGCTCGCTTCCAAACCATTGTGTTGAACGAACCGCCGAAGGCCGAAGTCTACGCTTTCAAACCGGGCGAGACGTTCCGCCGCGAAGCCTTCTTTGTCGCTTACGACCGAGCCAACAACAAAACCTTTGACGGCGTGGCGGACATTCGCAATCAGCGCGTGGTTTCTGTCCGCGAAGTTCCTGGCGCTCAACCCAGCATCATGCTTGACGATGTTTTGATGTTTCAGTCCATCGTTCGCAGCGACGCGGAATGGCAATCGGCGATGCGGAAACGTGGCATCACCGAATTTGGCAAAGTGCAGGTGGAAATGTGGTCGGCAGGCAACTTCGGTTTTCCCGAAGAGCAGGGCAAACGGCTGTTTCGCGGCTTGTCGTATCTGCGCGAAGATTCCAAAAATCCTTATGCGCGGCCAATCGAAGGCGTCATCGCTGTCGTGGATATGAACGCCCGCAAAGTTTTGAAGGTCATTGATAGCGGCGTCGTTCCGGTTCCGTCAGCTACAGCCGACGTGGATGAAAAGTCCGTTGGTCAATTGCGCGAAGCTCCGAAGCCGTTGCAAATCGTACAGCCCAACGGCGCAAGCTTTGAAATCCGTGGCAACGAAATTCGCTGGCAGAAATGGCGGTTTCGTTATGCCCTGCATCCGCGCGAAGGTTTGGTGCTGTACACAGTCGGTTACGAAGACGGCGGCAAAGTCCGCCCGATTCTGTACCGAGCTTCGTTGTCGGAAATGGTTGTGCCTTACGGCGATCCAAGCGCGGGCTGGTTCATCCGCAACGCTTTTGACGAAGGCGAATTTGCCATCGGGCGTCTGGCCGTTCCTCAAGAAGCCAAAACCGATGTGCCGGACAACGCGACTTTGCTGGACGCTGTGTTTTCCAGCGAAGGCGGCGGCGCTCTGGACGCCAAACGAACCATCGCCATTTACGAACGCGACGGCGGCGTCAGTTGGAAACACGTGGATTACATGACCAACCAAAACCAATCACGCCGGGCGCGGCAACTGGTCATCGGAATTTTCGTCGTCGTCGGAAATTACGATTACGGCTTCAACTGGATTTTCAATCAGGACGGCACGATTGAGCAGGAAGTGTTGCTGACCGGCGTCATGGCCACCAAAGGCGTTTCGCCGGACGCTCAGCAAAAGCACGATCCTTACGGCCACGTCGTCGCCAATGGCGTAGCGGCTCCGCACCACCAGCACTTTTTCAATTACCGGTTGGATTTCGACGTGGACGGCAGCGCGAACACCGTCGTCGAACAAAACACCGAAACCTTGCCGCCGGGCAAAGACAATCCTTACGCCAATGCTTTTGTGATGCACGAAACTCCGCTCCGCCGCGAAGCCGAAGCTCAACGAAGCTTGAATCTGGCCACGCATCGCCGCTGGCGCGTCATCAATCCAACGGCGAAAAATGGACTCGGCCAGCCGACAGGGTACGTGTTGCTGACCGGAGAGAACTCCGTTCCGTTGCCGGGCAAAACTTCTGCCGTGCGCCAACGAGCCGGATTTATGAACTCGCATTTGTGGGTGACGGCGTTTGAACCTAGCGAACAATACGCCGCAGGCTTTTACATCAATCAGGGGAAAGGCGGCGACGGTTTGGCGAAATGGGTCAACCAAAACCGCGAACTGGAAAACCGTGACGTGGTGCTGTGGTATTCGTTCGGAGTGACGCATCTGCCTCGCCCCGAAGATTACCCTGTGATGCCGGTTCACAAAGCCGGGTTCAAGTTGATGCCCGTGGGCTTTTTCACGCAAAACCCGGCTCTGGATTTGCCGAAGAAGTAATGTTGCTGGCGCTGGAAACGTGGCAGAAATTTTCACTTCAACCGTTGAACAAGCCGTGAAACCAAAAAATGGGGGAGCAATTCGCTCCCCCATTTTGGTTCCCAGCATTGCCGTGCAGGTTTAGAAGAAATACCGCATCGTGAAGGTCATCGTTCGCCCGACGACATTGGTCTGCCCCAGATTCAGGAACAGCGCAGCGTTGGTGTTGTCGCTGGCGACATTGGCCGGGACGACGGTGAAGTTGCGGCGGTTGAATACATTGGTCATCTCCCAACGGATTTGCAGCCGTTGGTTTTCGCCGAAACTCTTGATGTTTTTGACCACAGAAATGTCTGTGTTGATAGTTCCGCCTGTGCGTTCGGTATTGGCTCCAAGAGTTCCCAGCACGCCGGAATTCACACGGTTGGCGATGAAATAAGCGTTGGGATTGATGAGCGTGCCGTTGGCGTTGACGCCTGTCACCAGCGGAAATTGGCCACCGGGATTGATCGAAACGCGCTGTGAATCGGTGATCGTACCAATCTGGCCGGGCAAAATTCCAAGCGCGTTGTTGGCGTTCAAAACAGTGTACGGCGTACCTGAAGCCAGCGTGGTAATCGTAGTCAGTTCCCAGCCGCTGAAAACGCGGTTCATCACCCGATTGCCATTAAACACTTCCGGCATGACGTAAACGCCGCTCAACACAAATCTGTGAGGTTGGTCGAAACCCGAACGCGCTCGATCGAGTTCAGGGTTGCGCGGATCGGCTGGCAACGTGCGATTGAGTTGGCCTCCCAGCACGTCGTCGCTGTCGCTGATGAACGCGCTCCAGGTGTAATTACCGTTGAACGTGAACTGGCCGAATCGCGTTTTGCTCATCCGTTTTTCCAACGTCACTTGTCCGGCGTGATAACTGGAACTGGCGTAACCGTCGCCCACCAAAATCGAGCCTTTCGTCGGGTCTTTGCGCTGACCGTTGCCAAGCGGCGCGTTGAATCCGATGTTCTGCTCAAACTCGCGGACAAGATTGCTGCCTTTTGTGCCTATGTAATCCAACTTCACGGCGTAATCATTGCCGAGTTGATATTGCACACCAAGTGTCCATTGTTGCGACATAGGTTGGGCAATTTGTTTGTTCGGCGAAAACAATCGCAGGGCCAGCAAGTCAGGATTGCCGCCGCGGCGAACGAACTCTTCAGGTCCCGGAGCAGCAGGCAAACCATTGTAAGGTTTGGCATCATTGACCGGGCCGACGTTGATTTGGACTCCGCGCGGATAATTGCGCGAAACGTTCAACAAAATGTTCTGGAAGATTTGATCGTAACTGATCGCGTATCCGGCGCGAGCGACGAAGCGGCCTCCCCACAGGTTTTTCGGATTCCAGGCTAAACCCAGACGCGGCGAAAAGTTATTCAAGTCAGATTTGGCGTTGGAAAAGAATCCGAACGGCGTGGTTACGTATTCGTAGCGCACGCCAAGATTCAAAGTCAGGTCTTGATTGACGCGCCAATCGTCCTGAGCGAACAGTCCATATTCATAAGTTTTTGCCGGGACTGAACCGGTTCCGGCGTATTGCGAATAACTGGCGTTGCGGTCGAACAGCATTGCAGACAGGCTGGGATAGGTGATTTGCCCGCGCAAATTCGGCGCAAAGAAACTGTTCAGGTCATACCGCATCGCATTCACGCCGAACTTCCACGAATGTTTGCCGGAGCTAAACGAAACGTTGTCGGTCAGTTCGTATGAATTGTCTATGCGAAATTGCGGGAAGTTCGCGTTGCCGATGGTGAACGCGCCGCCGACTCCATTGATGGCGAATGCCGTCGGCAGATTTTCCGGAAAGTTGATGTTACGACGGCTGTAAGTCAGCCGCGATTCGTTCACGACTTTGGTGGTGAGCGCGTAAACATCGTTGATTGTGAACGATTGGTTGCGAGTCGTCTGGCCAATTTCCTGGCCGACGATGCTGGCCGGATTGCCTGGGTCTTGAAAATCGTCAATCAGGTAACGGAATGACAAATTGTCTTTGGAATTGATGCGCGTGTTGATTTTCGCCAGGTAGCGCCAGAAATCCGTACCGTAAGGCAGACCGTTGCTCAGCGTTCGATTGAAACGTTGGAACGGAATGCTGGTGATGGTCGCTCCGCTGACAGGGTCTGTGACGCCGACCGAACCTTGCGGCGTTGGGTCGTTGGCGACCGGGAAAGTTTTCAACAGGTAATCCAACGCGCCCGGTGCAAACCGGCTGGCGTTGGCGCGCAGGTTATTGACGCCTTCCTGCGTGATGGCTACGCGGGAAACGTTGCTGATCGTGGTGCGAAACGGCGTGGTGTCGAAACTGGTGAAAAAATGCGTGTGATCTTTTTTGATCGGCCCGCCCAGAGTTCCGCCGTACTGGCTGGAAGCCGTGACGCTGCGCGACAACCGCAAAGCTTCTTTTTCCGAACGCCCGGCGGCTCGCTGAGCGTTGAAAGTGCGCTGTTGCGCGGTGGTCAGGGCGTTCAAGCCGTTTCCGTTCCAAGTGAAATGGCCTATGCCGTGAAAATCGTTCGTGCCAGAGCGGGTAATCACGTTGACGAATGATCCGGCGTTGCGCCCGAACTCGGCGGCGAATGTGTTGGTAATCATCTGGAATTCGCCGATGGCTTCGGGCGGCAGATTCTGGCGCGGAATGGAAAGCGATTGATCGTTGTTGTTGGCTCCGTCAATCGTGAAGTTGTTTGATCGCGTGCGGTTGCCGTTGACGGCGAACCCAGCCCCAGGACGATTATTTTGATTCGGCAAAACTCCGGGATTCAGCAGCGCCAAACCGTTCAGGGTATTGCGTCCCGGCAGTTCCAGAATGCGAGTGCTGTCTACGACTTTGGTCACCTGGCTTTGAGTCGCTTCCAGCAGCGCGGCGGTTTCGGTGACGGTCACGACTTCCTGCACAGTGCCCGCGCCCAGCGTGAAGTTGGCGGCGGAATCAACGGCTACGCTGACAGCCACGTTTTCGTTGATTTGAGGTTGGAAGCCCTGTTTTTCGGCTTTGACGGTGTAAGTGCCGATTGGCAAACCGGCCAACCGGTACAAACCTTCCTGATTGGTGGTCGCTTCGCGCGAAGCTCCGGTTTGAGTGTTGGTGGCAGTGATTTTGGCTCCGGCGATTGCTGCGCCGTTTTGGTCGGCAATGACGCCGGAAATAGAACCGTTAATGGTCTGAGCTTGCGCGGTCTGAACGGCTAAGCCCAGACACACGAATGCCAGCACGATGAAAACGTACTTCTTCATGTTTCCTCCTGTGAAGATTGAAAGTGTAGGCGGTTGAAGGTGTTCAACCGCCTTGTTATTGGTGTTTTGTCTTCGGAGTTTTCATCGGCCAGCAGTAGTTTTTTTTGATTTGATTATTGTTTGATCCCAGACAGCCGTCGGAGCGGCGAGATTCGTTTTTCCTTCTACAGTCACATCGTCGCCGGAAGCGTGGGGGATTGACGGATGACAGCACATCCAAAAATTCTCCGCCAACACTCAAGCTCCCGGCGACAACGCGCCCACAAACCAGACAGGAGTTCAGGCGTTGAGTCGTCGTTAAGTGCCTTTGCTCATAACCGGATCGTGAACGGCGGTAAAGGTTGTGAGTCCTGAAGAGCAGGACTAAAATGCGCGCAGCTTCGACCGTGAAGGGAACCAACAAGGCGGCGATTGCGCGACCAATCCTAAACTGCCGCCGATTGATCCCAACTGATCTCCGCTGCGCTGGGACATTTAGCGAAACACGAAACTGTAAGTCTTGAATAATCTCTCAAAATTGGCTGAGCTATTTCCAAGTGGCTTGCGAGCGAGTTCTGAAGACATTCCCTGAAATGGTTATGAGTAAACAAATCAAGCAGTTATACGAATTCGGCCCGTTCCTGTTGGACGCCGACGAACGATTGTTGATGCGCGATGGTCGAACGGTTCCGTTGCCGCCGAAGGTTTTCGACACCTTGCTGACGCTGGTTGAAAACAGCGGACGAATCATCGGCAAAGACGAATTGATGCAGTTGCTCTGGCCGGACACCTTCGTCGAAGAAAGCAATCTGACCCAAAACATCTCGCAACTGCGCCGCGCGCTCAGCGACGGAAACGGCGAGGCTCAGTACATCGAAACCATTCCCAAGCGAGGCTACAGATTTGCCGCAGGGGTAAAACCCGTCGAGCACCGGAACGGTTATTCGTTCGAACCGTCAGCCGACAACGGCGAACCGGTTTTGAAATTGTCTACCAATGGGATTTCGTCGAACGGGGTTGCGGTCAACGGCCATCAGTCGTTTACCGAATCGTTGCCGGTTAAGGAAACAGTCGAATCTGTTGAAACCGCGCAACCGAAATTGAGCCGCAAACGCGCGGCAATGACGATTGGGCTGCTGGTGGTCAGTTTGCTGATTCTGGTGTTTGCGCTTTGGGTGGCTTATCGCCGGTCGAACAATCACGGCAAGACGGCGTTTCGGCAAATCAGCCCGGCCAAGCTGACAACTTCGGGCAAGGCGTTAATGACGGCGGTTTCGCGCGACGGCAAATACGTGGCGTTTGTGGCAGAAGACGGCGATCAGCAAAGTTTGTGGGTTAGACAGGTGGCGGCGGACAGCATTACGCAGATTGTTGCTTCGTCGGAAGTCGTGTTCAGCGGAGCGACGTTTTCGCCGGATGACAATTTCGTTTATTACGTGGCGCGTCCGCGCGGCGAATTGGAAAGCAAGCTTTATCAAATCCCATTGCTGGGTGGCACTCCGCGCGAAGTGATGAGCGATGTGGACAGTCCGATTTCGTTTTCACCAAACGGCGATTATTTCGCGTTCGTCCGCAACCTGCCGAATACTCGTGAAACCGCTTTGCTGATTGCCAAACTCGATGGTTCGGAAGATCGCAGGCTGGTGACGAAAAAACGACCGGAGTTTTTATCGGTGTTGGGGCCGGCCTGGTCGCCGGATGGACGTGTGATTGCCTGTTCGTTGGGAACCGTGACGCCGGGCGAAACCATTACGCGAGTGATGGCGGTCAATGTCGAAGATGGTTCGATGCGTCCGTTTGGCGATCAAACCTGGACATCAATTGGCCAGGTCTCCTGGCTTGGCGACGGCAGCGGAATTGTAATCAGCGCGTGGCGGCGGACTTCGGCAGTGTATGGCGATCAGCTTTATTTGCTGACTTATCCGAAAGGCGAACCGCGCCGCGTGACCAACGACATGACCAGCTACGAAGGCGTAGACATTTCGGCGGATTCCGGCTTGCTGGTTTCGCGGCGTTCGGATCGTGTTTCCAGTATCTGGGTTGTGCCTGAACAAAAGGGCGAATTCGATGTCGGCAACGCCACGCAAATCAAATCCGGTTTTGGCGACAATTACAGCGAACGTTTCGGGCTGGATTGGACGCCGGATGGGCAATTGGTGTTCGGCGCTCACGCCAGCGGCAATCTGGACGTTTGGAGTACGACTGCCGATGGCAAACAGCAGCGCCAACTGACACGCGACACCCAAGCCGACATGATGCCTGTGTCTTCGCCGGATGGCCGATACATCGTTTTCGTTTCGGAACGCGCAGGCAGCAGTCACATCTGGCGAATGGATGCCGATGGCGGCAATCCGAAACAACTGACTCGCGGGCGTGGCGACGTTTTCCCAAACGTGTCGCCGGACGGGCGCTGGGTGGTGTATAGCTCTTCGACCAGTGGCAGAACGGCGCTGTGGAAAGTTTCGATTGACGGCGGCGAACCGGTTCAAATCAATCAAAAGGTGATGATGCGTCCGGTGATTTCTCCTGACGGCAAATGGATCGCGTGTTTTTATCAGGACGAAAAAGACGGCAAAGGCAAAATCGCTTTGCTGCCATTTGAAGGCGGTGAACCAATGATTGTCGAAAAGATTAGCTTACCGGAATTTTCGATGATGCGCTGGTCGCCGGATGGCAAATCGCTGACTTACATCTCGACTCAAAATGGCGCGTCGAATTTGTGGAGCAAGCCGATTGACGGCGGTCAGGCGCGGCGGCTGACGAATTTCACCTCGGATCAAATTTTCCGCTTTGCGTGGTCGCGCGATGGAAAAACGCTGGCTTGCGAACGCGGGATGGTCATCAACGACGCTGTTTTGCTCCGCAGCGTTAAAGCGGAATGATGAATTACCGAATCACGCTGGCTTATGACGGAACCGAATACTGTGGCTGGCAATGGCAATCCGGTTTGCCGACTGTTCAGGGCGCTCTGGAATCCGCGTTGGAAAAGTTGGAAGGCTCGCCGGTGACGAGTTTTGCCGCCGGGCGAACCGATGCAGGAGTTCACGCCGAAGGTCAGGTGGCTTCGTTTCGGTTGACCAAACGCTGGGACGGCAGAGGATTGCGAAAGGCGCTCAACGGAAACTTGCCGTTCGACGTTCGAGTGGTCGAAGCCGCTCCGGCAGCCGATGAATTCCACGCGCGTTTTGACGCCAAAGCTAAAATTTACCGCTATCGCATCTTTGCATCCGAAGTCATGAATCCGTTGTGGTTGCGTTACGCCTGGCATTATCCGTACCCGTTGAACCTGGAAAAACTGTCCACAGACGCACAAATTCTGGTCGGCACTCACGATTTTTCAGGATTTACCGTAGCCAGTTGCACGGTCAGAACTCGCGTGCGGACGCTGACGGATGTTCGTATCGAACGCGAAGGTGATTTATTGGCGCTGTTTTTTTCAGGCAAAGGATTTTTGCGGTATCAGGTGCGGGCGATGGTTGGGGCGTTGGTCGGAATCAATCGCCGCCGAATCGCAGCCGCTTCGATGGCGGAACTGATCGAAAGCCGCGACCGCACATTGATTGGCGCGCACGCTCCGGCGCAAGGGTTGACGCTTTTGAAAGTCGAGTATTAGTATTCGTCGCCGGTCGCTCGCGGGCATTCATTCAACAAAAAGCCGTACAGACATCCCAAAAACAGTGCGCTGAAAGCTGTACAGTTTGGACGCGAGCAGGCACACCACGCCCAACAACGGCATTGACCCGACGGCAAAAACAAAATGCTTCAAGACTTTCACGGATTGATCGAGCCAGGCTCGCGCGCCGAGCAGTTGCTCAACCAAATTGATTTCAATCGCTTGCCGCGCCATATTGCAGTGATTATGGATGGCAATGGGCGCTGGGCGAATCGTCGTTTTTTGCCTCGTGTCGCCGGCCATCGCGCCGGAGTCGAAGCCGTCCGTTCAACCGTTGATACTTGTGCGCGGCTGGGCATAGGAGCTTTGACGCTGTACGCCTTTTCGGTCGAAAACTGGAAACGTCCGCCGTTTGAAATCGAAGCGTTGATGACCTTCCTGAAAGAATACCTGCGAAAAGAACTCGACAGCATTCACCGCGAAAACATACGCTTTCAAACCATTGGTCGAATGAGTGAACTGGACGAATCGGTTCAGGTTGAACTGCGCTCGGCGATTCAAAAAACGGCGAACAACACCGGAATGACTTTGAACGTGGCGTTGAATTACGGTGGCCGGGTTGAATTGGTGGATGCTTTTCGCAAATTGATGGCCGATTGCCAACGCGAAGGCCGCTCGCCGGATTCCATCACCGAAGCCGACATCTCGCGGCATTTGTATACCTGTGATTTGCCTGACCCTGACTTGCTGATTCGCACCAGCGGTGAAATGCGCGTCAGCAATTTTTTGCTGTGGCAAATTGCCTACTCTGAAATTTATGTGACTGACACGCTGTGGCCGGACTTTCGCCGCCCTGACGTGTTCACGGCGATTGTGGATTACCAACGACGCGACCGTCGTTTTGGCGGACTCAGCGAAAAGAAACTGGCCGTCGTCAACGCTTCCTGACCAAACTTATGGCTCGAATCATTACTGCAATAGTATTTCTGCCAATTCTGTTTTCCATTTTGTGGCTGGCTCCGCCAGTGTGGTTTGCGGCGCTGTCTGGCCTGGCAATTTTGTTGGGACTGCAGGAATACTTTTCGCTTTCCAGGCAAGGCGGCTTAATTCAGGCAATGGCAGCGGCGTTGGCAATCCTCGCCGCTTTTTATTTTGAACGTCACGACCTGATTGCCGCCGTCTTAGCTGCGCTGGTGACTGTGGAATTGTTGGTTCAGCTTTTTACCAATGCCAAACAGGATGATTTCGGGCACGTGCTGGCTGACGCCGCAATTCGTGTGTTTGGAGTGCTGTACGTCGTCGTCCTCGGAGGTTACATCGTCGGGCTGACTGTGGTCGAAAGCCCGATTGAAAAGTTGTCTGCAAAATTGCTGTCGTTTTTCTTCATTGTGGTTTTTGCAGGTGACACCGGAGCTTATTTCACAGGGCGGCGTTTCGGTCGCCGGAAACTGGCCCCGAAAGTCAGTCCTGGAAAAACCGTCGAAGGATTGATCGGCGGTTTGGCCGGAAACATCATTGCTGCACTGATTATTCGGTTTACATTCTTTCCCGAACTGAAAACCGAGTACGCGATTGTGCTGGCTCTGGTAATGGGATTGTTGGGCGTGACGGGCGATTTGTGCGAATCCATGCTCAAACGCGGAGCCAAAGCCAAAGATGCTGGCAAATTGATTCCGGGTCACGGCGGGTTACTGGATCGGCTGGATAGCATGGTGTTCAACGCGCCGCTTCTTTATTACTTTTATGCGCTTTTCCTTCGGTAGTTGAATTGGCGGCTGCCAATAACTGTATGAAACAAGTCGCAATTCTAGGTTCAACAGGTTCGATTGGCTGCAACACGCTGCGCGTCATCGAAGCGTTCAAAAACGAATTTGGCGTGGCGGCTTTGGGCGCAGGTTCCCAAGTCGAATTACTGGCCGAACAGATCGAACAATTTCGCCCGCAAATTGTCTCGGTCAGCGACGATGCCAGCGCCGACAAATTGCGCCGTGAATTGAAAAAGCGAAATGTCTTTACTGAGCCAAAAATTTTCACAGGTGTTGACGGATTAACCGAAGTGGCAACAGTTGAAGGCGCAGAAATTGTCATTGGAGCCGTCGTTGGCGCGCTTGGTTTGGTTCCGACTTATCGCGCGCTGGAGCTAGGCCGCCGAGTGGCGCTGGCCAATAAAGAAACTTTGGTGGTCGCCGGTGAATTGATGACCAAGGCGGCGGAACGTTCCGGCGCAGAGCTTTTACCCGTAGACAGCGAACACAACGCGTTGCACCAATGTTTGCGTGGCGAAAAACGGCACGAATTGAAACGGCTGATTTTAACGGCTTCCGGCGGACCGTTTCGAAATGCCAGCAACGAAGAAATCGAGCAGGCTACTCCGGCGCAGGCGCTCAACCATCCAACCTGGCGAATGGGCGCGAAAATCACGATTGATTCGGCCACCTTGATGAACAAAGGCCTGGAAGTGATCGAAGCACACTGGCTGTTTAATTGTTCGGCAGAAGAAATTGACATCGTGGTGCATCCGCAATCAGTCGTGCATTCGATGGTGGAACTGATTGACGGTTCGATCATCGCTCAATTGGGTGTGACCGACATGCGTCACGCGATTCAATACGCATTGACCTATCCTGACCGCCGGATGTCTCAATTGCCGCCGCTTGATCTGGCCAGCTTGAGCAAACTGGAGTTTTCCGCGCCCGATCCTGAAAAATTTCCTTGTCTAAAACTTGCTTATTGGGCGCTGAGAACCGGTGGAACCTTGCCCGCCGTTTTGAACGCTGCCAATGAAGTCGCCGTTGCGGCTTTCCTGGACGAGAAAATCAAATTTGGCGATATTCCGCGTTTGATCGAATCTGCTTGTCGCGCTCACGAAGTCACTGCGGCTGTAAATCTGGAAACCGTCCTCAACGCTGACCAATGGGCGCGAAAATGGATTGGTAATTCGATTGATAAAGCCCTGACGAAAGCCGCGATCAAGCTCTGATTGAATCTGTTTGGCGATTTTACGCTTGGGAAAAGTGATGGCTAAAAATTGAAAAGGCTTAGCAACGCCTCACTCGTTGCTAAGCCCGTATGCGAACTTCTTTTTTACGGAAGGATTGGTGATCTGAAGTAGTCGCTTGAAAGTATCCTCACTATACTTTCAAGCTTTCATCACCGTTTAATTGCGCTCATACACGCCAGACCATTTAGAAAGTTCCCACCAGTTCAAAATTTTTCCGAAAAAATTGAGGCTTTTAGCAGATGGTTTACGGATGAACAGTTGAAACTGTTGTGCGTCAGGTGAAGAAAAAAGTTTTTCAAAAAAAATCAAAAACATGATGGAACTTTCCCTAGAGTAGCGCGTTAAGTCGCTCAAGAAAGATGATTGGTGAGAGTTGAATAGAGTGAGGCTATTCAACAAGCGATCAAGCCCGCTAATTACCGATCATCAGCATTTCTAGTGTGTATCGCATCTAAAAGGCTCAAGATGAGTGAGGCATCTTGAGCCTTTCTC
>JANRKX010000138.1:0-39155 GCA_033763255.1 Acidobacteriota bacterium
TAAGCTCAGGAGTGCGTCGGGGTTTTCGGTTGGAGTTTGGTTGCTAGCCATGCTCCATACTATGCAGCCACCAAGCGGCGGTTGCTCCCCGACGTTACCTCATTGATTTCAAAGAACTTTAATTTGCACAGGCTTCAATTACTTCGCGGCGAAGAATCCGGAGAAGTTTCCATTGAAGGTGTTGCTTTCGACAGTGTTGTTGTACCGCGACAACAACGTTCCGTTGTGCGTCAACCCTGTGGTGTTGCCGGTGATCGTCGAATTCGACACGCGAATGGTCGTGTTGACGTTGGCGCTGACGCCGATTGCGTTGTTGGAACTGACGCAATTTTCCAGGTTCATTTCCGCTGGGATTCCGCCATTGACCGGCAACGAAGCCAAAAATCCAACGCCGGAGTTTCCCGCTGCCGTAGTGTTTTTTGCCGTCACGCGAGCATTGGAGTTCGCATGGATTCCGTGAATCCCGTTTTCGATTCGGCAATTTTCCAGCACGGCTCTGGTGACACTACCGTTGCCAGAAACCACGTGAACCGAATAACCGCTGTTGCGAATGGTGGTGTCTTTGACGAACAACTCAGCGCCGCTGGACGCGATGCCGCTCAACGTAAATCCGTTGATCGTGCAATTTTCGACGTGCAGCGAGCCGCCAGTATTGAAAGTGATTCCGATTTGCCCTGCGTCGCCGCCCGGTGAATGGACTGCCAAACCGCGCAGCACGACATAATCTCTTGCTCCAGCGGCAACCTGAATAGCCGTTCCGCCCTCTTCCGTAATCTGGATTTGAGCGTACACGCCCGGAGCCGCCGCAACCGTCACGGATTTGTTGACTTGAAATGGCCGGTAATAACCGGAATCCAAAATGACGACTTCGCCTCTGGCGTCCACCACAGATAATGCGTAACTCACAAAGCGGCAAGGATTGGCCGGGTTGTTGCAATTCCCCGCGTCTACGCCTGAGACAGAAACGTACGTGCGCGGATTTTGAGCTTGTGCGAAAACGGCAAAAGCCAACATCGCCACAACGACAAACACTGCATTCATGGCTTGGCGAGAAAATACATTCAGGTTTTCATTCAAATTTTCAGTTTTCATTTTTCCTCCTTACGGCTGATTGTTTTCTGACAGTTCGTTTTGCGACGCGAGGAAGATAGAGCGGTTTGGCCAGGCCATCAGCGAAACTGGTCACTGCCGGGATGTGAGATGAGTCATAGAAAAGAATGCGCGTCAGCAAGCGGCTTCCGTCGCTTGCTGACGCGCCATTCTTTAAGGCAAGCCGTTCCAATCACCGGCGACGGGCTTTTCGCCTGCCACGCCAAATCCAACGGTGATCTGGTTTGGCGCAGTTGCGTCGTTGTTGTTGAACTGACGGATGATGAAATTGCTGCCGCGGAACAGCCCAATCGTGTCCACGCCATTGCCATCCCAATCGCCCGTCACCGGAACGTCGCCGGTTTGACCGAAGCTGATCGTGATCGCCTGCCCAATCAGCAAAAAGTTATTCCTCAGCACGAAACTCCCGACACCGTTGTTGATGATAAACACACCAACTGTGTCTATGCGGTCGCCGTTCCAGTCTCCGGCGACTGGCAAACCACCAGCCAACCCGAAAGTGAACGTGATGTCGGGCGCTCCGGCGGAATTACTGTTACGGAGCAGGAAGGTTCCAGCGCGGAACACTCCAATGGAGTCTATGCCGTCGCCGTCCCAATCCCCAGCAACGGGAACGTCTCCCAATTGACCAAAGTTGAACAACAAATCAGGCTGGGCGACGAAGTCATTGGAGTTGCTCAGAGCGAACGTGCCGCTGTTAAAAACGCCGATGGTGTCCACGCCGTCGCCGTCCCAATCACCGGCAATCGGGAAGTCTTTGTCCACGCCGATGTTTTGTTGGATGCTGGCAATGATGTCCGCCGGGCCTGAAGTCAGCGAGTTTCGCAAACTGAAAACCCGCGTGACATCGTTGAACGTGCCAATCGTGTCGGAGTTTTTGAATTTGATTTTGGCGACAAAACCATCGCCGCCGCCTTGCGCAGTAGTTTGCAACGCGCCGAGCGTCGTCGGGAAATTGGTCGAAGTGGTTTCTCCGCCCAGGTAAATGCTGCCCAACGAATCCACCGCAATGCCGCCGACAAAATCATTGCTGCTGCCACCCAGATAACTGGAAAAAGTCAGCGCCTTGCCACCCGAAGAAATTCTGACGGCAAAGACATCGAAGCCTCCGGCGCGAGTTGCTTGAACAGGGTTGACCAGCGGAAAGTTTGTCGAATTGGAGCGACCGCCGACATAAATGTTGCGAGTCGAATCCAGCGCAATATCAAAACCTTCTTCTTCGCCTGAACCGCCGAGGAACGTCGAAAAGATCAATCCTGATCCGTTGGCATTCAGGCAAGTTACAAATGCTTCATTGACGACATTGGTCGAATCCAAAATCGTCGAACCTGTCGCCGCTTGCAGCGGAAAATTCACCGAGCCGGTAATGCCAGTCACGTAAGCCTGATTCGAGCTATCAACCGCGATTCCTAAACCTTTATCAGTTCCGCTGCCGCCAAGATAAGTCGAATAAACCAGTGACGAATTGCCGCTGGCAAACGGATTGAACTTGGCGACAAAGGCGTCGTCTCCGCCCGGACGCGAAGCGCGAAACGGCGGCTGGCCGTTGGCTCCGCGAGTGGTCAGATTGGCGCTGTCGGCGATGCCTGTGATGTAGGCATTGCCCGCGCCGTCCACCGCAACCAGATTTCCCTGCTTTGTGCCGCGCAAATAACTGGAATAAACCAGCGATTGTCCGTCGGCGGCGAACACAGTGATAAAAGCATCTTTTCCGCTGAGCAGCGTGTTGTTTTGAAATTCGTTTTTGACCGGGAAGTTCGTCGAATAGGTGTAGCCGGTGACGTACACACGCAGGTTGTTTGAGACGGCAATGTCAAAGCCCTCATCGTCGTTGTTGCCGCTCAGGTAAGTTGAGAAGATCAACGCATTGCCCGCCGCATTCAGTTTCAACACAAAAGCCGCCGCGAGCACATCAGGAACAACAAAAGGCGGCTGGGTTGCAATGCCGGGATTGATTCGATCCTGAAAGGGCGCTTCCAACGGAAAATTCGACGAACCGGTCGTGCCAGTCAGATAAGCGTTCCCCTGAGCGTCAACTTTCAGTCCAATGACTGAATCGAATTTTCTGCCGTCAATCAACGTTGAGTAGAGTTGAGCTGTACCGTCGGGGCTGAGTTTGGTGACAAAAGCAGCCGTGTCGCCATTGAGCAATCCGTTCGATCCCAGATTTCCGTTAGCAGGAAAATCTTCCGATTCGGTTTTGCCTGCCACATACACGTTGCCCGCCGCGTCCACCGTCACGTCATTGACATCATCGAAATCGCCGCCGCCCAGATAGCTGGCAAAAGCCACAATCGGATCAATCACCAATTCGCGGCTGGCGTCGTAATCGCCGATTTCAAATGCCACCTGGTTGTCAGCCATCAACACATAACCGCCGCTGACCGGCTGGCGAGCGTTGTCGCTTTGCTGGTAAATCACCGGAGCTTGTTGGACGACTTCGCCCACTGCGGTTTTCAAAACCAGATTACCAGCGGCGTCCAGCTTCAGGCTTTCGGCTCCGGCAAAGCCCAGTTTGATCTGTCGCGGATCGGCTCCGGGCGCGACAACGAAGTCATATTCCAATTGCCGCTGGTTGCCGTAAAAAACGGCGTCAATGCCCGGATAAATTTCGTCGTAATGGACTTTGGCAAAGTTCGCCACGTCGCGCCGCCATTGGCTGTGGTCGTTGCCGATGAAGTAATTGCTCTTGCCCGACAACAAATCCGCGCCGGTAATCGCCGGCTCTGAGTTCGCGCCTTCAAACCGCATCTTCAGGATTGCGGATTGAGAATTCTGGATTCTGGATTTGCCTGTGTCTTTTTCCTGTTTCACCTGCCGCAACTTCATTACTGTTTCGTTGGCGGTCAGGAAAAACATTGCGCCTTGTCCGCGCGAGGTGAATTTCACCGCTGCATCGGTTTGGCCATGGTTGGCGACAAAGCTCAGCGGCAACTTGCCGAAATTTTTCTGCACCTGAGCGCGCGCAGTTGCTTCCAGCGCGGGATCGGTGGTCTGCAATTGTTCGGAGTTGGTTGCTTGATCGGCCTGGCCGGATTTGATCGGCAGCCAGGCGAACAACGATAGAACCAGTCCTGTCAAAGTCAGCGTCACAAACGCCAGACGCCTTTGGCGCGAAAAAGGGAATTTCATACTTCACTCCTTCTGCTTTGTTGAAGCGTTGATTGGGTGTTTGAAATAGAGGGTGGTTTGGTTATGGGATGTTCACCAGATAGCCGGAAACGGTCAGCGAATAACCCGGACTGCCGGTTGAGACGTTTCGCGCCAGCGAGAAAATGATCGGCGAGCCGCCATCGGCGTACAGCCGCAATTGCTGTCCAACGGTGAACACGTTGTCCGTGCCGGAAAAATGCGCGCCGTGTTGGTTGCGAACCAGAAAGTGTTGAACCGTAGAGCCTTTGATCTGAGTGGAGACGGAAACCTGATGCAGGTTCTGTCCGGTGGGCAACAACACATGCGCCGAGACATATTCAATGACCAGCCGCTGGCCAGCGGGAACCGAGATGATTCCGCTGCCGCCGAACGAACCAGCCGGAAAGTTACCGGTCACGGTTTGATGAAACGGAGTTACTCCGTCATTGACGTTTTGCACCAGTACGGGGTTCGTTTCGCCGTTATTGACCGTCACTGACGCATTTGAGGCCAGCTTGACGGTAGGCGAATTGACAACGGTCGTCGGCACAGGCTCCGAAGTCGAATTGATGATCTTTACCAGGCTGAACGTAGATTGTGCCATCGCTCGGCCAGCGCCGGTGACTGACAACACAAATGCGAACAGCGAAATTCCCAAGGCGGCGAAAAAACAATTTTTAAGTTTGTTCATGATGGTTTCCTTTGGTGATGGTTTTTCGGTTTTGCGTTGAACAGCGAGCCGGTTGCAGTCATCGGTGGCAACCGCCTTGTTGCGATTGCTGTCCGTCAGGCCACGACTTTGGTTGCAACCGACAACGTCAATCGGTTCGCCGCTCATTGCACGTGGAAAATAGCCAACCATGCCAATTGAAATCTTTAGCTGCGGTTGAATTTGTTGTGAAAGTTTTTTGAAACGGCTGGTTTGTGGCGTTGGGCGATTCGGCTACAATGCGCGCCAGTTTCCGAAACAACCATTGCTGTTGCTGCGCGGCGGAGCAATCGAAATTTCACATCAACGACAATTTGAACGGATTGAAAAACGGCAATGCCTAAAGAGGTAAGGTTTGTTTACGAGTTTGGCCCGTTTCGCCTGGACCCGGCGGAGCGAATGATTTTGCGCGGAGATCATGCGCTTTCGCTGACGCCGAAAGCACTGGACACTTTGATCGTCCTGGTCGAACACAGCCGCCACATCGTCACAAAAGAAGAATTGATGAACCGCGTCTGGCCGGACATTTATGTCGAAGAGACAAATCTGGCGCAGCACATTTCCATGCTTCGCAAAGTGTTGGGCGAACGCGAAGACGGCGGTCAATACATCGAAACCGTCCCCAAACGCGGTTATCGGTTTGTCGTGCCGGTCAAAAAAATCAAGCTGTTGCCCACCGAAGCCAGCTTCGTCACCAGCATTAATTCGCCAGACAGCGCCGAACGCGAGCGCCTGAATCAAACCGAAGCTCCAATCAACGCTCCGAAACCTTCGCCATCCGCGCCGCAAACCACTCGACGCAGCGACATCAAACCCGGCATGAAGTTTGGCCGGTACGAAATCGTTTCGCTGATCGGAGCAGGCGGTATGGGCGAAGTGTATCTGGCGCGCGACACTCAACTGGAACGCAACGTCGCGTTGAAACTGCTGTCTGAACGCTACACCGAAAACACAGACTGGTTGCGGCGCTTTATGCGCGAAGCCAAAGCAGCCAGCGCGCTGAACCATCCGAACATCATCACCATTCACGAAGTCGGCGAAATCAACGGCATTCATTACATCGCCACCGAATACATCGAAGGCAAAACATTGCGTCATCAACTGGCCGCCGGACGATTGAAACTGCCGTTGGCGCTGAACGTTGCCACGCAACTGGCCAACGCGCTAGCCGCCGCTCACTCTGCCGGAATCGTTCACCGCGACGTGAAACCTGAAAACATCATGTTGCGCCCTGACGGATACGTGAAGCTGCTGGATTTTGGGCTGGCCAAACCGACGCAGCAATCTTCAGCCAAAGCCGAATCAGTCAGCTTGCCGCAACTCAACACTGATCCCGGCATCGTCATGGGAACGGTGAATTACATGTCGCCGGAACAGGCGCGCGGATATTCGGTGGATACGCGCAGCGATGTGTTCAGTTTGGGCGTGGTGTTGTACGAAATGCTCAGCGGACGCGCGCCGTTTGAAGGCTCGACCAGCAGCGACGTGCTTGTTGCCATTCTCGACCGCGAAGCTCCGCGCCTGTCGCAAAACCTGAACATTCCTGCTGAGTTGGAACGCATCGTCGGCAAGGCGCTTCGTAAAGACCGCGAAGAGCGATACCAGACGATCAAAGACTTTCACCTCGATCTGAAAAGTTTGCATCAGGAACTGGAAGTCCGTTCGCGGCTGGGCGATTCGTGGCCGAATGAATTGCCGAAAGAACAAAAATCCAATCCAGTCTCGGTCCCCGCTCACACTGAAATCGGCGGCACGACCACTGCGGGAAGCCGCCGCCACATCACCGAAAGCCAAGCCGATACGGACATTCCAGAAGTTCGTTACGCGCGCAGCGGAGAAGTGAACATCGCCTATCAAGTCATCGGCGATGCTCCGCTTGATCTGGTCTTTGTGATGGGATGGATTTCGCATCTGGAATACTTCTGGACGGAACCTTCGTTTGCGCGATTTCTGCGACGACTGGCTACATTTTCGCGCGTCATTTTGTTCGACAAACGCGGCACTGGATTATCAGATCGCGTTCCGCTGGATCAATTGCCGACGCTGGAACAACGCATGGACGATGTGCGTGCCGTGATGGAAGCCGTCGGCAGCGAACGCGCCGTGTTGTGCGGAGTTTCAGAAGGCGGCCCGATGTGCAGTTTGTTCGCCGCAACTTATCCCGAAAAAACCATCGCTCTGGTGATGATCGGCAGTTACGCGCGCCGATTGAAAGGCGAAGGTTATCCGTGGGGGCCGACGGAAGAAGAACAGGAAGAGTTTTTTGAATTTATGCGCCGCCATTGGGGCAGCCCTGTCGGATTGGAACGCCGCGCGCCGACTGTGGCGCACGATCCAGCGTTTCGGGATTGGTGGGCGACGTATTTGCGGAGCGGCGCAAGCCCCGGCGCAGCCCTGACGTTGACCAAAATGAATGCCCAGATTGACATTCGCCACGTGTTGCCGACGGTTCGCGTTCCAACGCTGGTGGTTCATCGCACAGGCGACCAGTTGTTCGACATTGCCGAAGGCCGGTATCTGGCGGAAAACATTCCGGGCGCAAAACTCGCCGAACTGCCCGGTGTAGATCATCTGCCGTTCGTCGGCGACCAGGACGCGCTGCTGGACGAAATCGAAGAGTTCCTGACCGGCATGCGCCATTCGGCGGAAATTGATCGTGTGCTGGCGACTGTTTTGGTCGCTCGCGTCGCCGAAGGCAATGCCACAAATCAGAACTGGCAAGATTTGCTGGAACGGCATCATTCTTTCGTCCGCAAGGAAATAGAAATGTTCAAAGGCCGCACGGTCGAAATCATAGGTGATTTTCTGCTGGCGACTTTTGACGGCCCTGCGCGTGCAATTCGCGCAGCCGGAGCCATTCGCGCCTCGTCAATGCGGCTGGGGCTGAAACTGCAAACCGGACTTCACACCGGCGAATGCGACATGCTGGACGACAAAGTCAGCGGCCTGGCTGTTGAAATCGCCAAAGCCGTTGCCGCCGAATCCAACATCGGCGAAGTGCTGGTTTCCAGCACGGTCAAAGATTTAGTCGCCGGTTCAGGAATTCAATTCGTGGAACGTGGCGCAAAAACCTTCAAAGACAATCTCGGCGAATGGCGGCTGTTTGCTGTCGAACGCGGCGCTTGACGCTCATCCTCACCGATCACTTTTTCCGCCACAACGAAACGTATTTCAGGTTGCTGACGAAAGCCCGTTTGAAATCATAAAACGAAGTGTCAATGACGCAATGCTGCGGGCTGGCCTTTTGCCGCACATTGTTGATCAGGCCGTTGACGGCGTCGGTCACTACGCCGGAATGAGAAAACCCCAGCGACACGCCTCCACCTTGAGCAGGCTCTTCGATCAAAACAATGTCGCCGACTTGAGCCTGTGCCAAATCCACTTTCACATATCCCAAACGCGGAAGCGTCCTGCTGTTCAGATCGGTCATGCTTCCCCAGTTTGAACTCAACCCCATGGCCGCGCGCGTGTAGTAATGGCAGTTGTAATCGCCGTCATCCATGTCGGCCAGCTTACGATCCCATGAATAAGGCGAGCTTTTCATATCCACGCAAGTCCATCGTCCCGGCAAACCCGGAATCGGTTGAGTTTTAGCTGGCTTACCCGGACGAGGTTTGATGATGGTTCCAAACACGTCTCCGATCACGCCGCCTGTGCCAGCGCCGCCGCTCAAAATTGGGCCGCCCCGGTTTCCGCCTTTTGTGCTGAAAACATCCGGCAACCCAGACGGGATGTTTTTGCCGGTCTTTTTGGTCGTGTTGCCGCCTTTGCCGTGATTGACTCCCTGAGTGCCGGTTGTTTTCGTCGAATTGCCTTTGCCGTTCGTGCTAAACACATCGCCACTTGGCCGTGCTGGTGCGCCGCTGTTCTGAGCGAAGCTTTGCAAAACGAGAACAACCCAGATTGTCATCCCGCCCAACTGTCCGCCCAACCGCCTGATTGAATCAAACCTTTTCATAAAAGCCTCCTGTGAAAAGTCTGCTGCTCTGTTTGCAGGTGAAAAACTCGCCTGAAAAGCGCGGCTTCAACCTTTCATGTGCAAAAGCTTCGGCAATTGGCTCAGCGAAAACTTTTTTCTTTCCAAAGATTTTTCTTGAGCCGTGAGCTTTTCCGTCGGCGGTTTGCACATGCACTGGTGAAGGCCAAAAACGAACGGCGATTTCCGGCAGCGGCCTTTTTCTAAAAGTTATCAGTTACGAATCGTCTGACGGCCAATCCGTCGCATGGAGGCAATATGAAGAGCAAACCCGAAACGAAAATCGAACGCATTGTCCTGAAACATCTTTCCGGCACGAAAGCCAAACTGGAAGAAAAATTCGACCTGGCGCAATTCCGCGAACTAACCATTGGGCGTCATCCGGCGTCGGTCGTTCGCTACGACGAAAACGGCGACGATCTGGTCAGCGGCAATCACGCCCGCATCAGTCAGGATCAAAACGGCCACCACGATTTCACTTTGGTGGATTTGGGCAGCCGCAACGGAACGTTCGTCAACAACCAGCGCGTGACCAGCCCGGTCAAAATCAAACCCGGCGATGTGATTCAGCTTGGGGCGGGCGGGCCGGAATTTGAATTCGATTGCGATCCGCGTCCGAACGGATTCGTCAAACCGACTCGCGTGGCGGTCAACGCCGTTGCCAGCATTCCGGCGACGCGGGAAGGGTCAGTCGTTGCCTTGAAAGAGACAACGGACGTTGCCGCCGTGGCCGGTGTTCAGCCAAAGAGCGCATCGGCAGCCGTCAATGGCAACGGCCACGCCAATGGAATGGCAGCGGTCGCTTCGGCCAGCGTGGGCAAAGCCACCGTTGAACGGATGATTACTCAAACCAAAACCGAAACGCGCAAATGGATGTTGATCGGAGGCGCGGCATTGGCAGCGGTTCTTTTGGCAGTCTTTTTGATTGCGCGACCCAAACCCGGCCCCGCGCAGGTCATCAACAATCTGATTCCTTCAACCGACGGATTGACCGATTCCGTGATTGCCGAAAAATTCGGCAAAGCCGTCGTCAGCCTGGATGTCAGTTGGAAGCTCATCAATTCGCAAAGCGGCAGACAGGTCTTTCATCAATATGTGCCCAACGAATGGGTGGACAAAGACAATGTTAAACACCGCATCATCAACGACAACCGTAACTGGGTGGCAACCTACATTGTGCTCAATGACAACAGCTACGAACCGGCGCTTACGGAAACTCCGGGCAACAATCTGCCCATTGGCGGCAGCGGCGGCGGAACGGGCGTGCTGACTTCGGCCAACGGATTTATCGTTACTGCTCGCCACGTCGGCGCGGGTTGGAAATCTCGTTACGATTATCCGACTTCGGCGTATCCGGGCGTCATCTGGAAGCGCAAAGCGGATGGCACTTGGGGATACGAATCCGACGACACCGGCAAGCCAATCACGTACAACATCCCAACCAATTGGGTTCCCGCCAACACGCGGCAATTTGGACGCAGCGGATTGAAATGGGCGGTCGAAGGCCAGAACACTATTCTGGAAGCTTCGTTGCCGGGCAAGAAATTTTCCTTCAAAGCCAAAGAAGTTTCGGTTTCGGAAAGTCACGACGTGGCGTTGCTGAAGATTGATTCACCCGAAGAATTGCCCTTTGTCGAACTCAACGACAATTACGACACGATCAAAGCGGGCGACCGCGTGACGGTACTAGGTTATCCGGCGGCGTCGCCGATCAGTTACGGCGAAATCAAATCGCAGGATGCTTTCAACCGCGAATCTCAGTTCCGAATGATTGCCGATCCCAGTCTGACACCGGGCGTGGTTGGCCGCGTGCTGCGCGCCAAAACCGAAGAAGGGAAAACCACAACGAACAGTTTTGGCGATGCTTATCAAATCACCGCCAGTCCAGGAGCAGGCAACAGCGGCGGCCCGGTGTTCGATAAAGACGGCAAAGTGATCGGCATTTACTTCGCTGGTTCGCGCCGCAACGACACGATGATTTCCTTCGTCGTGCCCGTTCGTTACGCCAAAGACATGTGGAAGTAGTCGAACCTGATATCTGGAACCTAAAACCCGAAACCTGATTTCCCCCAAAATTTCTTCTGACAGTCTGGTTTTTCTGGTTTTCAGGTTTCGGGTGAGCGGTTTCGGGTTTTGGGTTCATTCACCAGTGGTGTCACTAAAAGTCTGAACGTCATGCAGAGGGAAAAGAGATGCTCGCGCTCTGGAACAAATTGAAGCGCCGCCGCGATCACGAAGCGCCGCAACCGGCCATCAATAGGCGGCTTCGCCCAACCTACGAAGGCGAAGCTTACGGCGCGCCGGAATTTGAGCTTGACGCCGCCTGGCAAACCGACGCCGGGTGCGTTCGGAAAAACAACGAAGACAGTGCGCGGTTTCAAACGACAGCCCAAGCCAGTTTGATGGTGGTTGCCGATGGCGTAGGCGGTCACAGCGCAGGTGAAGAAGCCAGCCGGTTGGCGGTTGAAACCATTTGCCAGCGTTTTTTTGACAGCAGTGAGGCAATCAACGACGCCTTGCAAGCCGCGGTTGCCGAAGCCAATCAGGCGATCTTTCACGCCGCGCAAAGCCGGTTCGACTGGTTGGGAATGGGAACGACTGCGACGGCGTTGGTGATTTGTGACGGGCAAGCCTTTGTCGCTCAGGTCGGCGACAGCCGTTTATATCTGGTGCGCGACGAACGAATTTATCAGTTGTCGGAAGACCATTCGGCGGTGATGGAAATGGTGCGAATGGGCGTGATGACTCTGGCCGAAGCTGAAGGCCACGAAGACCGCAACATCATTTTGCGCGCGCTGGGCACAAAGCCTGAAGTCGCCGTCACCGTTTGGGAAAAACCGTTTCCAGTACGCGCCGGAGACAACTTTGTGCTTTGCACGGACGGGTTGTTCGACGTGGTTTCGGACGAAGAGATCAAAGCAATTGTGACGAACGAAACTCCTGTCGCAGGTTGCCAAAAACTGATTGACCTGGCGAAGGCCAATGGCGGTTACGACAACGTCACAATGGGAATCGTTCGGGTGCTGAAAAAAACTGTGTGACAATTTTTCAAATTGTCACCCCCCTCTTTACACAGTTTGGCCAGAGTTGAGCGACGAACTTAGCAACTTGGGACAATTTGGATGTGTCCCACCATCTCACAGGAGCAATCATGATCGGACAAATCATCAACAACACGTATCGCATCGAACAGAAAATCGGCGAAGGCGGGATGGGCGCGGTTTATCGCGGGCGCGATCTGATTCTGGATCGCAATGTGGCGATCAAATCGCTCCGCCCTGAACTGGCTCAGCAGCCGGATTTGGTCAGCCGTTTCCGCGAAGAAGCCCGCACACTGGCGCGGCTGAATCACACCAATGTCACGACGATTTACAGCTTTCTGCCGCACGGCGACAACCACGCAATGATTATGGAGTTCGTCGCGGGCAAACCGCTCGACAAGATTCTGGAAGATCACGGCGCCCTGTATGTCGTCACCGCCGCGCGGCTGTTTTGCCAGGCGCTGGAAGGCGTCGCTCAAGCTCACGCACTGGGCATCATTCACCGCGACATCAAACCGGCCAACTTGCTGGTGACGGCTTTGGGCGAAGTCAAAGTGACGGACTTCGGCATCGCTCGTGTGCTGGGCACGGCTAGGCAAACTCGCACTGGCAAGCTGATCGGCACGCTGGAATACATGTCGCCCGAACAGGTGCGCGGCAAAGAATCCGATGCGCGTTCGGATGTTTACGCGTTGGGAATTTTGCTTTACGAAATGGTCACCGGGCGCGTGCCGTTCAACTGCGACAGCGATTTCGAACTGATTAACGCCCAGGTTGAACAGAATCCGCCGTCGCCGCGTGAATTCAACGCCAAGCTCCCGGCGGCTGTTGAACTGGCGATTTTGCGCGCGCTGGCCAAAGACCCCGCCGACCGATTTCAAACCGCCAGCGAATTTCGCGCAGCGATCATCAACGCCGTGCCAGAAGTCGTCACCGCCACCGAACCAATCCGTTTGTGGGAAGAGCCTGTCGTCAAAGAAACCCGGCAGGCGTTCGATGTCTTTGAGGTTGGTGAATTCATCAGCCAGCCATCGGCTCAGGTTTCAAACTACAGCGCCAAATCCAACCGGATTGCCGCGCAGTCGTTTGCCGAAAAGTTGCCGTCGCTGGCCTGGCTCAGCCGTCTCGACAAACGGCATTACGCGATTGCGGCGTCTGCGTTGTTGGTCGTCACCATTGGTTGGGGAATGTCTTTGTGGGATTCTAAATCTGCGACGATTCCTGTGACGCCAAGCCCTACGCCGGACATTGTGCTGAAACCGACTCCTTCGCCGGTTCAGCCGGAACCGGACAACATTGACCCGTTCAATAATTCATCGCGCCCTTCGGTTGTTGACCCGCAACCCGGCGGCGACCGCCAGCTTCCGGCTGAACCGTCTTCTCGCCCTTCGCGCGCCGAAAAACAGAAAAGCGAGCAGCAGAACCAGAATCGCGCGAACAATCGAGCGGAAACACATAACTCTTCGGGCAACTCTTCATCTGGCTCTTCGGGCAATTCTTCAGCGGGCAGGCAATCGGATCAATCTGGCCGGCTGGAAAAAGACGATCAGCAATCCAGTCAGCAGGAAGACAAAAAGAAGAAAGAAGAAAAATCGAAGAAGGATAAAGCGATGGAAGGCGTGAAACTCGGACTGGACATTTGGGGCAAGATCAAAAAGAGAAACTGATTTCCGCAAATAAAGGCAGCGTAACCATGGCTGGTTGCGCTACAGTTTCGCAAACAGAGCTTGGGCTTTGGCCAGCATCGCCTTGTCGTTGTCGCGGGCGATGCCTTTTTGTTGCATGCTGCCCAGCACGTCCAGGCATTGCTGCAATTTGTCTTTCGCTTCTTTCCAGTTGGCTTTCGACGTTTTCAAACTCAGTTTGCCGAAGGCGATGGCGGCTTCGGCCAGATCACGTTTGGCGGTCACGTCGCGGTCGTCTTTGGCGATGACTTCATCTAGCAACGCGAACGCCTGCCGAAAATCATCCAACGCCTTTGCCGAAGCTCCCAGCTTCTGTCGCAACTCGCCGAGCTTGCTCAAGCTGTTGGCGCGATCCGATTTGGTTTGGTTGTCGTTCGGGTCAATCAGCGAAAGTTTGGTGTCAATTTCCAGCGCCGATTGAAACGCTTCAATAGCTTCGACGGTTTTTCCGGCGTCGGCCAGCAAACCGCCGATCTTGTCGTGACTGATCGAAACATCGCGTTGATGCTCTACGCTTTTTTGATTGGCTGCGGCCAACGGCTGGCGGATTCGCAAAGCTTCGCGGTATTCGGCCAAAGCGCCCGTTGCATCGTCGAGCGCGGCCAGCCCGTTGCCGACTTTGTCGAAACTGGCGGCCAGTTCGCGCTGGTAAATCTGCGCCGGATAACAGCCGGCGATTTGCTGCGAAATTCCGCGCGCTCGGCGATATTGCGCCAAAGCCGATTTGGCTTCGTCCGAAACCAGCGAAACGTCGCCGTCTTTGATGATGTTGATTGAAAGATCGCGCTGCGCTTCGCACCAGCCAGCCGAGCCGAATTCGGTTTTTGCGGCGAGGCTTTCAGCCATCTTGATTGCCAGTTGCAAATGCGGTTTGGCTCCGTCCAGGTCGCCGGTGCGGGCTTTCATCACGCCGATGCGTTGCTGGCAAAGCGCGATTTCGCGCCCGCAAAGTTCCGGCGCGGATTCCACCGCCTGCAATGCTTGCTGGTAAGACGCCAGCGCGTTGGCCGAACGCAGCATTTGCTGCACGTCGCCGATTCTCAGCAGCGAAATGGCAGTTTGTTTGCGAATGGCCGGATCATTGCCGGGCAGAGTTTGGTAAATGGCCAGCGACTTTTGATAACTGCTGAGCGCGCTGGTGCGGTCGCCCAAGCTGGGGAAGCCAGGTCGCCCTTGCACGTCGCCGACTTTCAAATAGGCTTCGGCCAGTTCCTGTTGCAAGCTCACATCTCCTGCGGAATCCGCCGCCAGCCGATCCAGATATTCCAAAGCGCGTTTGGCGATCAATTCGCGGGCTTCGTTGGAATCTTCCAGAAACTGAATCTTGTCGTGAATGTCGAACAGAACCGATTTCGACAATCCGCGCACGTCGTTGAACAAACGCTCGGCTCTGATTTGTTGAATGCGTGTGCGGCGCGCTTGCCAGAGTGTGGCGAACAATCCGGCCAGCAGTGCCAGCACGATCAGCGCAACGGCGGCGACTCCGGCTTTGTGGCGGCGAACGAACTTGCTTGAACGATAGCCGAAAGTGTCAGGTCGCGCTGCCACCGGCAAACCGTCCAGATAACGGCGAATGTCTTCAGACAGCCCGCTGACCGAAGCGTAACGACGCTCAGGTTCTTTTCGCAGCGCCATCAAGACAATCGTGTCCAGATCACCGCTCAAATGCCGCCGCAATTTTACCGGAGCTTCAGCGCGCGCTTCGCCGACCTGTTCGGGCGTGATGACGCGAAGCTGTCCGTCTGCCGACGGAATTTCTTCGCGGCGCAAAACGGCTGTGCTGGGTTTGACCGGTTCGGATTCGCAGATGGCGCGTTCGATGTCGCTCGGCAACCATGAAGCAATCTGGTAAGGACGATGGCCGGTCAGCAGTTCGTACAAAATCACTCCCAGACTGTAAACGTCGCTGGCTGTGGTGATTTTGCCGCCGCGCACCTGTTCGGGGCTGGCGTATTCAGGCGTCATCAAACGCATGGCTGTGTCGGTCGGTTGCAGCGTGCCGGCGATTTCGCGGTTAAGAATTTTGGCGATGCCGAAATCCAGCAGCTTCACCTGGCCGTCAGCCGTGACCATCAAATTGGCGGGTTTCAAATCGCGGTGAATGATTAAGCTTTGATGCGCGTAATGCACGGCGGCGCAGACTTCGCGGAAAAGCTTCAGTCGTTCGTTCACCGGCAACTGGCGGCTGTCGCAATACCGCGAGATGGTTTCGCCTTCGACATATTCCATCACCAGATAAGGCAATCCGTCTTCGGTTGTGCCGCCGTCCAACAACGCCGCGATGTTCGTATGATGCAGCGCCGCCAGCGTTTGGCGCTCGTACAGAAATCGGCGCAGCGCAAAGTTGCTGTGCAATTCCCGTCGAACGATTTTCAATGCCACCTGGCTGCGATATTCGGCGTCGGCGCGTTCGGCCAGATAAACGCTGCCCATTCCGCCGTGGCCGATTTCGCGCAGAATCCGGTAATGGCCGATCATCCTGCCGGCCATAGGTTCGGCATCCGCCGGGAATATGTTGGCGGGTGTGTCGGCGAGCAGAGGTTTTTCAATGAATTCCGGGTCGCCTTCGACCGAGGCAATCAACGATTCCAGTTCCAGCCTTAGTTGACGGTCTTGCCGACAAGCCGAATCCAGAAACTCGCCGCGCGCTGCCGTCGGCAGTTCCAAGGCTTGATCCAGCAGGTCAGTCAGCAATGCGTGGCGTTCGGGTGTCATAAGCTGTGGGGTGCGGCGATTCGACGCCGCTTTTCGTTCGTTGGAGAAAGCTTCCGGTTCCGGCAAGTGCGCCTGTCGCAAATGCCAAAGCTGCGTCAAGCCGCAGCACTCCAAGGGCGCACGTTTTAGCTAATCGTTCCGATTGGAAATCTCCCGCCGCAACCAGGCTTTGGCCATAGTCCATTCGCGTTTGACGGTTGCCGGAGAAATCGAAAGCACTTCGCCGGTTTCTTCGATGTTCAGCCCGCCGAAATATCTAAGCTCGACGACGCGACATTGGCGAGGAGCAATCGCTTCCAGATCGCGCAGCGCATCATCCAGCGCGACCAGATCGAGATCGCTGGATTGCTCAACGTCACCGGCTTCGTCCAGGTAAAGTTTCTGGCGTTCGCCGCCGCGTTTGGCGGCGTGGTTGGCGCGTGCATGCTGAATCAAAATCTGCCGCATCAAGTTCGCGGCGGCTCCGAAAAAATGTGCGCGGTTCTGCCAGTTGACCTGGTTTTGATCTATCAATCGCAGAAAGGCTTCATTGACCAGTGCAGTTGCTTGCAGCGTGTGGCCGGGACGGTCGCGTCGCAGATAGTTTTGAGCCACACGACGCAGTTCGTTGTAAATCAGCGGCAACAGCGAATCGAGCGCGTCTTTTTCGCCATTTCCCCAATCCAACAACAACCCTGTGACATCAATCGCGGAGTTTTCCTCAGACAAATTGGCCATAGCAACTCGCCCTCAACAGGAATTTTTATCAGTTCAAAATGCTCACTTACAGTTAGGTTGGCGGCGCGAATTATAGCCGAGCAGGTTGCGGCTGGGAATGAATCGGCATTGGACTTCGCCCGCCCGACAAGAAATAATTCGGCTTCGATCAAATCCTTACTGATGTTACGCGTTAAAGAATCGAATATTGGGTTTGACGTGGTTTTCGTCCCGGTAGGGACGGTTGATATTAGCCCGGCAGTTCACTGCCGGGAAAAGCAGCGAATGAATCGGCGTCCTGTAGGGACGCTTGAATTTTCGCCAGAACAGGGTTCAAGCGTCCTGACAGGACGCGGCGGAGAAAGGCACTGCTACCCGGCGTTGAAACGCCGCGCTAAATTCAACCGTCCCTGCCGGGACGAAGAAACTGTCAAACGCTTTATTTGATCTGTTATCGCGTAACACCAGATCCTTATGTCATGAACTTTCGCAATTTCACCAAATCAATTTTTCATTCAACAGTGCTGATCGTTTTGGCGTCAGCGGCGGTTTTTGCTCAATGCGCGATGTGCAAAACGAACATCGCCGGAGCCGAAAACTCCGCTGAAGTTTCCCGCACGATCAACTTTGGCGTGCTGGTGTTATTGATTCCTACTCTGGCCATCATTGGCGGCGTCGTTCGTTTGATCTTCAAATATCGTCATTGACCGTTACTCGCTCTTTACCAGAAGCGCTGGCAACTGGGTACTTTCGTAAGTGTTACTCCAAGCCAACCCGGTCGTTACCGCTCCCGGTTCTGTACCTTATTGACGGCAAACAACTCAGGAGGCCTGAAAATGCTGCAACTTCGTTATCGTTCGATTGTGCTGATTGGACTGGCGGTTTGTCTGTTGGGACTCGGTCTGTCGCTGACAACCGGACACGCGCAACAATCCGTTACATTCACCGACGCGCAAGCCGTTCGTGGGCAGGCGCTTTACGACAAAAAATGCGGAAATTGTCACGGCAACCAATTAGACAATGGCACGGCGGCAGCTTTGGCGGGCGGCAAGTTCATGGCCAAGTGGGCAGGCAAATCGGTGGACGACCTGTTTTACATCACCAAAACCCAGATGCCTTATGGCGCAGGCGGCACGATGAAAGATCAGGAATATATTGATGTCGTCGCCTTTATGCTGAAAGCCAACGGTTACAAATCCGGCGCTCAGGAATTGAAGGCCGACGCCGCGTTGAAACAATTGAAAATCGAATCTCGGCAATCGGCTCAAACCGCCGCCGCAACTTTGCAGGTCGCCGAACCGAAGACGACTGCTCCGGCAGGCAGCCCGGCGGCGAAGTTTCCCACGCAAACGGAATTGAATGCGGCGGCGACGAATTCGACTGACTGGCTGGTGTCGAATCACGATTACGGCGGACAGCGGTTCGTAGATTTGAAACAAATCAACGTTCGCAATGTCGGCGGATTGCGTCCGGCGTGTTTGTATCAAGCCAGCGACATCAAGGCGTTTCACACCAACCCGCTGGTTTATCGCGGAGTGATGTATCTGACCACCAGCACTGCGACGATTGCGATTGACGCCGCCAACTGCAAACAGAAATGGCGTCACAACTGGCGACCGCGTTCGATTGAAATCTGGCCGCCGAATCGCGGCGTAGCCATCAAAGACGGGCGAGTCGTTCGCGGCACAACCGACGGGTATTTGTTCGCGTTGGATATGGAAACCGGCAAAGAGTTGTGGGTGAAAAAAGTCGTTGATTCATCCAAAAACGAAGGCTCGTTCAACATGGCTCCGGTGATTTTTGAAGACTTGATTCTGATGGGCTTGGGCATCAGCGAACAGGGCGTGCCGGGATGGGTCAGCGCCTTCAAATTGGAAGACGGCGAACTGGTTTGGCGGTTCAACACGATTCCCAAACCGGGCGAACCGGGTTCTGAAACCTGGAGCGACGCGCGAATCATGGCTACCGGTGGCGGCGGAGTTTGGGCGCCGATGTCGCTGGATGCTGCGGCTGGATTGCTGTACGCGCCGGTTGCCAATCCCGCGCCGGACTTTTTCGACGACAACAGAGCGGGCACGAATCTGTATACCAATTCGATGATCGTGTTGGACGCTCGCACAGGGAAGTTGAAGTGGTATTACCAGGCGACTCCGCACGACACGCACGATTACGACACCACGCAAGTCAGTCCGCTATTTGAAACCACAGTCAACGGCAAAAAACGCAAGTTGGTTGCTGTCGGCGGCAAAGACGGATTGCTGCACGTGCTCGACCGCGAAACCAAAGAACATCTTTACGAAGTTCCTGTCACCACTCGAATGAACACCGAAGTGCCGCTGAATTCTTCAGAAGGCGTCCGCGTTTGTCCGGGCGTACAAGGCGGCATGCAATGGAACGGCCCGGCCTTCAATCCGCAAACCAACATGCTTTACGTCAACGCTGTGGATTGGTGCGGTACGTTCCGCGAAGCCAAAGAATCCAGATTCGTGCCCGGACAAATTTATATGGGCGGAACTTTTGCGGCTGATCCCATTGCCAAAGCGCGCGGCTGGTTGACGGCTGTGGATGCCGCTACGGGCAAAATCGCCTGGAAATACGAATCGTCCAAACCGATGTTGGCGGCGGTGACTACGACTTCTGCCGATCTGATTTTCACCGGCGAACTGACCGGAGATTTTTTGGCTCTGGACGCCAAAACCGGAAAAGTGCTGAACCGATTCAACACCGGCGGAGTGATGAACGGCGGAGTAATTACCTACGCCATCAACGGCAAACAGTACGTTGCGGTGGCTTCTGGCAGCGCGTCGGGATTTTGGCAGGTTCCCGCTGGCTCTTCGACGATCATCGTGTTCTCTTTGCCGTAACACAGCGAACAAAATGAAAAACAGAACTCGGCCTGCTCCTGTTGAACGGCGCAGGCCGAGTTGTTTTTGAAGCCAGCGACAATCCGGTTCAAAAGCTTTTCGCGTATAACTCAACGCGGCAAGTGGTCTGGTGCATGACAATGCTGGCTCTGCGAGCCAAGCCGGATCGTTGCCGCGCTGATTTCGGAAAAGGCGTTTTCGATTGGTCAACGAGTTTCCGCAAAGCCAAAGATATTCATGAAGAGAGGGCTTCCGATTTGGAGTCGGAAGCCCTTTTTAGAGACACAGGACTAGGCACTTAATTGACCTCAGCATACGCGCGTCATCTCAACTTCAGGTAATCACCAATTTAAGTCTTCGTAAATTACCGGAACCCGGCAGCAACTCGGCCACAAATCTTACGCACAGCTAACAACCAGCTAACTCTGGTTAAACATCGTCAGAGTAAATTCGGTTTGGGCAATCCGGTCGGCGCGAATCCTGATCTTTTTATAGGGGACAGCAATTCGGAGCGACGGGTCAGGGTTTCAACTGTTCGGATTGTCCATCACTTCACCCGACAAAAAAAATTATGCTTGCAACAATTCAAACTCAACAAATTCAGCCCATTCGTACAGGCAAATTGGAAGTCAGGCTGGCCACGACGATGTTGGAACTGGATGCAGCCCAGCGATTGCGTTTCGAGGTGTTCAATCTGGAATTGCAGGAAGGCCTGCGGTCATCTTACGAACGCGGCTACGACTCCGACGCTTACGATGCTTACTGCGACCATTTGATCGTCAAAGACCTGGAGCTTGATGAAATAGTTGGCACTTATCGGCTGCTGCGACAGCGCGTCGCCGACCGCAACATCGGCTTTTACTCCGAAAACGAATTCGATCTGGAAAACCTGAAAGCAGCCAGTGCTGACGCCGGCGGAGAGTTGTTGGAACTTGGACGGTCGTGCATTGCCGAAACTCATCGGTCGTTTGCGACAATCAATTTGTTATGGAACGCCATTGTTCGGTATGCGGCGGAACACAACGTCACGCATTTGTTCGGCTGTGGCAGTTTGCATCTGTCTGACGAAACGCAGGTTCAACAGGTTTACGCATTTCTGAAAGCCAGGCACTTTGCGGCAGAAGAATTTCGCGTTTATCCGTTGGCCGGATGTCGAATGGCGGTTTGTGATGACGAACAAGCTCCGGTGGATTCGCGTTCTGTGATGAAATTGATTTCACCGATTCTGAAAGGGTATTTGCGAACCGGAGCCGTAGTTTGCGGAGCGCCCGCTTACGACGAAGAGTTTGGAACGGCGGATGTGCTGGTGTTGATGGAAATGGCCAAATTGGCAGATCGGTATCGGCAACATTACGCTGCGGAGAACCGGCAATGAATCAGATTACCGCCCCCACAAACAAATCCAATGCTCGCAAACAAGGCCGAACGAAGGTCGCCAATTCAAAGTTGACGAGCAGAAACCCTGTCGTTGTCGCCGATGCTGAAATAGAAATCCCGGCGGATTTTGTTGTCGGCGCTCTGCTGTATTCGCTTTTCAGCTCAAGCCGAAGCGAAGCAGTCATTTCCTTTCTCACTGAAGAAGAACAAGGCTGAGCGGAGTTTTTTGGAGGATTTATGGCCAGACGAGTTGAAAACGAATGCGCCTATTGCGGCGAAGAACTCGAACTCGAATTCGGAATCATCGGTCAGGACTGGAAACTGTATTGTTCGACGGAATGCACTCATCGCGGTGAACGACTTTCGCGGCGGGAAACGGAGCAGTTGATGCGAGTGGCAATTCCCAGTCGCCATTATGTTCCGCTGGATAAAGCCGCGTGATTTATCGCTGCTTTACTTGGAATTAATTCCAGTCTTACCTTGATTTAACTTCAGCCTTACTTCGATTTAAGCGGTCATTGATAGATTGCCTTCCTAACAGCAATCAAACCTTAAACGTAGACAAACGCGATTTCAGAACGCTTCGGTTTTGGATGCACTCAGACGAGTGTGTTGGCCAAAGCTTGAATGGCGTTCCGTCTGTCGAAGCAGTTTCGATCCATTAAACAGGAGAAATTATGAAATCGAGAATAAAAAGCCGCAGCATTTTGTTCGTGCTGCTGCTGATTCTGGGAATCAGTTTTACGCCCAATGCGCTGGCTCAATCTGGCCCGACTGGCAGTTTGAGCGGCAAAGTGGAAGACTCAAATGGCGCAGCAGTGTCCGCAGCCAAAGTCATTGCCACCAACACAGACACCGGAGCCAGTCGCACGGCGACCGCCGATGCCGAAGGCCGCTGGACAATTAACGTGCTTCCAACCGGGAATTACAAAGTTTCGTTTGAAGCCAACGGCTTCAAGAAAACTGTGGCCAGCGCCGTTGTCGAAGCTTCGGTTCCACGCATTCTGGAAATCAAACTTGAAGTCGGCGAAGTAACGATTGAAGTTCAGGTGACGGACGCTGCGCCTTTGGCGACGCCGACGACAGCGACGGTTTTTCGCCAGTTGAGCGGCCAGGAACTTGTTCAAGTTCCAACAGCCACTCGCAGCTTCACCCATCTTTTGTCGGCTGATGCCGGAGTCAGTTCTGATCTGCCGCCGGTTCTGACCAACGGCACGGGGAACATTTCGCCTTCGGTCAACGGCACACGCACAACCAGCACTTCGCTGACGTTCAACGGCGTTGATGCCACCAACCTGACAAATAACGAAGGCGCATTAACCGACAATATCTCGCCCGCACCCGAAACTTTGTCGGAAGTCAAATTGCAAACCAGCCTTTACGATGCTTCGACCGGTCGTAGCGGCGGCGGCAATTTCCAGATCGTCACCAAAAGCGGCGGCAACACCTTCAACGGCTCTTTTTACCACTATCTGCAAAACGAAGCACTCAATGCCAACGATTTCTTTTTCAACAAAGACGGCATTGATAAGCCCAAAGCCCGTCGTAATGAAGGTGGTTTCACCATCGGCGGCCCGGTCATCAAAGACAAGGTTTTCTTTTTTGGAGGTTATCAATTTACTCGCGCCAACACAGGGTTTGTGCCGACTGCCAGCAGTGTCACGGTTTTGCCTGAAGCGTTCCGATTGATTAGCGGTCAACGCACGGCGGAAAACGTCGCTGCTGCGTTCAAGCAGTTGAACCCGAATTTCCCGCTGACGGCGGCTCAGATTTCGCCGATTGCCTTGCGAATTTTGAACATCAGAAATCCAGAAACGGGCGATTTTATCGTCCCGGCTCCGCGCGTCGGATTGAGCAGAACCGGAACCGATCAGACGGTTGGTCAATGGGGCGGCGGCAATCCTTTTGTGCGTCAGCGCAATGTGTTCCCGTCCAGATTCGAGCAGGATCAATTCACCAACAAGCTTGATTATCAGATTTCCGAATCCAATCGCCTGAGCGGCACTTTCTTCTTTGCCAATTTCCCAGGTTTGGATTCTTTCCCTGATCCTTCAAGCCTGGCTTCGCCGTTTACCTTAAAGCGTAACGATCGCAACCGCACGCTTGCGCTTTCTGATATTCACACCATCAGCCCCTCGCTGATTAACGAAGCTCGTTTTGGATACTTTTTCCTGAACAATACTCGCAGCTTGGATGATCCTTTCCTGGCCATCACCAATGATTCCGTCGGCATTCCGAACCCGGCTTCGTTTTTCGATAACAGTCCGGGCACGAACCGATTGGGACATTACGTTTGGAGAAACAACCTGTCGAATTTCTCTTTCGGCGGCCCGAACGATTCGTTCAATCGTCGTAAACAACAGACGTTCAGTATTGGCGACCATCTTACCTGGACGAAAGGCGCGAATTCGTTCCGCTTTGGCGGCGAATACAAACGCCACATCTTTGACACCAACCTGCCGGAAGAGCAGGCGACCGAATTTGAAAAATTCGAGAACCTGACTCAGTTCCTGGCAGGTCGAGCGACCGAAGCCGACACACAATTCGGCATAACCAACAAGAGTTTCCGCTTCCAGGATTTGAGCGCTTATCTGGCCACTGACTGGAAAGCCTCGCAGAGATTGACGCTCAACTTGGGCGTTCGCTGGGAATGGTTCGCGTGGCCGGAAGAAAAAGTCGGACAAATCGGCAACTTTGATTTTGCCGCCTTGACCAATCCTGAAAATCCTGTTGCCGCCTTTATCGTTCCAAACAATGTCCAAACCACCGGCTTCAGCGCGATTGACGGTTCGGTGGCGACTGCGATCAAAGCTGACAACGGACACACGTTGAAGGGACAAGACCTGAATAACTTCGCGCCACGTTTCGGTTTTGCTTTCTCTCCGTTTGATAACAACAAACTGGTTGTTCGCGGCGGTTACGGCATCTTTTTTGATCGTCCGTCGGCGGCGTTTATTAACACTGTTTTCTCGAATTATCCTTTCTTGAGAGAAAGCGAGGTAACGTTTCCCTCTCGTAATTTGCCACTGGAATTGGCGTGGTCTCAGCAAGATGTGAATCTGCCTTTTGCCCAGTATTTGCCTTTCCGATTGTCGTATCAAAGCAATGGCACTTATGTCATTCGTGACGGCACACCTGTAACGAAAGGCTCGGATGGTTCCAATAACCCGATTGATCTGGCCACGGGACAAATCGCTCGCGGAAACATCGCTGAAACTTTCGAGTTCCGCGCGATTGATCGTGATCTGAGAACGCCTTATGTACAGCAGTGGAATTTGGGATTCCAGTATGAGTTTTCTAAAGACATGCTCTTTGAAGCTCGTTACGTTGGAACCAAAGGAACGAAGCTGTTGCAGGCGACCGCTTTCAATCAGAGCTACAACCTGAACGATCCGAACACTCCTGTGAACATCTTGAAACGGGTCAATGACGCTTACGACGCCGCTTATCAGGCTGAATTCCGTCGCACCGGCAACCCGAACGTGTTGCGCGGTGCGCTTCGCAATTCCACAGATCAACGTCAGCGTGGTTTGGGCATTGCTTTCGGATTTCCGAATCCGATCATTGCCGGTCAAGCTGCCTGCGTGAATGGCGCACTGAATACAAATTCGGGAACGCCGATTGATTACAACCTGAGCACGCCTATCACTTGCAGTTCGGCAAACGCAATCGGCGGGGGAGCAATCATTCCGTTTGAAGCTCGTGGCTTGATTATGGGCTTCAATATCCCCGAAGCGGTGCTGTTGCAGTCGTCAGCAAATTCCATCTATCACGGTCTTCAGATGGGGTTGACCAAGCGTTTCTCGAAAGGCTTACAGTTCAACGTCAATTACGCCTGGTCGAAGTCAATGGATAACAACTCGTCCGATCCGGGCAGCACAGCCGGTGGCGGCAAACCAGACGTTCCGAACGCCGGGTTCGTTGTTCAAGGCGATCAGCGCAACCTCAGTAGCAATCGCGCGGTTTCCGATTTCGATCGCCCGCATCGTTTCAGCGCCAACTTTGTCTATGAATTGCCGACCTTCGGCTCGAAATCACGCGCCATCACCGGCTGGCAGCTTTCGGGCTTTGTTCAAGCGCAATCGGGAACTCCGTTCAGTATCTTCGCTGCCGAACCCGAAGTTGCCAGCGCCTCGCAGTACACCAGCGTCACACGTGGCTCTGGTGGATTGCACCGTCTGGGTTTTGGCCGACCGAATCTGATTGGCACTCTCGACCAGCTTCGCAGCAGAGGCTCTGACCCAACCGAGCGGTTTTTTGATATTTCGGCTTTGGGATCGCCACTGGGCGGGTTCGGAAGTTTAGGGCGCAACACCCTTCGTAACCTGTACCAGAAGCGTTTCGATTTCGGGGTGTCGAAAGACACTCAGATCACCGAACGCTTCAGACTTGAATTCCGTTGGGACGTTTTCAACGCATTCAATCAAGTGAACTTTGCTACACCGGGCAACGACCTTCAGGATAGTTCGGACTTGGGACAAATTCTGAACACCATCGGCGGTCCGCGCGTGATGCAGTTCGGTTTGAAATTGAAGTTCTAAGCTCGCTTCACCTCATTAGATTTTGACTGGCTGCCGTGCATCGTTTGATGTTCGGCAGCCAATTTTGTTTTTGCCCACTTGGTTATTCACTTTCACGTTAAGCTGAAGTTAAATTGATGCAAGATTCTGCTTGCCATTGCTCGTTCAAGTGCTATTATTCGCGCCACTTACGAGCGAGCTTTACGTGAATTTAACTTCGATTTTATGCGGAGGCCTCACGCAAGCCGCCCATCTTGATCCCTCAAGAAATTCAATCAAGAACCGGAGGCTGGCTGACCATGTTGAAGAAAACCTGTTGGACGATTTGGATGATTTGCTTGTTGATGGTTACGACGATGCCGTTGCTGGCGCAATCTTCGCGCGAAGCATCTGCGGCTTCCTACCGTGTGCGCGGCGACCAATGGCAGGCCAAAGGCGAGTTTGATCGAGCAATTGAAGATTACAGCTTTGCGCTGGCTTTCAATCCGAACGATTTCGATGCTTACAACAATCGTGGCATTGCGCGGTATTCCAAAGGCGAGTTTGAGCGGGCGATTGGCGATTTCAGCCGGGCGGTCACGTTGAAGCCGCAAAGTGCCAGCACGTTTTACAATCGCGGCTTGGCGCGAAAAGCTGCAGGTGATTTTGATGGGGCTATCGGAGATTTCGATCAGGCGTTGCAAATCAACCCGGAATTGGTTCAGGCGTACAACAATCGTGGAAACGTCCGGCGCAATTTGGGCGACCTGGCCGGAGCGATTGCCGATTTCGATCAAGCAATCAAACTCAACCCGCGACTGGCCGAAGCACACAACAATCGTGGCAATGCGCGACTGGCGGCGGGTAATCCGGAGGCGGCAATTCAGGATTACAACCGCGCAATCCGGCTCAATCCAAGCTATGCCGTGGCGTATTTGAATCGGGCTTTCGCCAGACATTCCCAGGGCGATCATACCGGCGCGACCAACGACTTCGACCAATCGCTCAAACTCGATCCCGGACTTCAGTCTGTGTTTGACCAATACCTGGAAAATGCAAAAGCGAAGTTCACCAATCGCTGATTCACAAAATGGAAACGGCTGTTATGATCCGGGGCGTGCATCGTCAAATTGCGATGCACGCCCTTTTCATTGACGAATTTCGCGTGAGGAACAATGACGAACCAAAAACGAGTTTTGATTCTTTGCACGGGCAATTCCGCCCGCAGCCAGATGGCCGAAGGAATTTTGCGCGCAGACGGCGGCGAGAGGTTTGAAGTTTTCAGCGCCGGAACCAAAGCCAGTTTCGTTCGACCCGAAGCAATTCAGGTGATGGCCGAAATCGGAATTGATCTTTCCGGCCATCGGTCGAAAAACGTAGATGAATTCATCGGACAGGAATTCGATCACGTCATCACGGTTTGCGATCACGCCAACGAAATTTGTCCGGTTTTCCCCGGCAAGACCCGGCGAATTCACCACAGCTTTGAAGACCCGCCCGCGCCCGGCGTCGGCGATGACGAAACGCGGCTGAACGTCTTTCGCCGAGTCCGCGATGAGATTCGCGTCTGGATGCGCGAATTCATACGGACCAGTTGAGTAGCCCTTATTGGCCTTTGAATTCCGGTTTGCGGCGTTCGCGGAAAGCGGTGATGGCTTCAACCAAATCCAGCGAGTGCATAAACGCCGAATTCCACACCGCGACGTATTCCAGGCCGTCGGCGATGGATTTGTCCGCGCAATAATTCATGACTTGTTTGACGCCTTGCACGACCAGTGGTGGATTGGCGGCGATTTCAGCCGCGAGCGTTCGTGCTGCGGCAAACATGGCTTCAGGAGTTTCGTACACATCGTTGACCAATCCGATGTGATGCGCGCGTGCAGCATCAATGTCTTTGGCCGTGTAAGCCAGTTCGCGCGTATGGCCTTGGCCGATGATGGCGGGCAAACGCTGCAAACTGCCGATGTCGGCAACAATGGCGATTTTGGCTTCGCGCAAACTGAATTTGGCATCGGCGGCAGCCAGCCGAATGTCACACGCCGAGATCAAATCCAGCCCTCCGCCGATGCACCAGCCGTTGACGGCGGCAATCACGGGTTTGCGACAATCAGCGACGCGATTGAACGCCTGCTGCATGTCCAGCACTTTGTCGTGAAAGCGCGTTCGTTCGGCGGCCAGGTTTTTGCCCGAAGCGCCAATCTCTCCGGTCATCGCCACCAAATCCAATCCATAACTGAAATTGGCTCCGTCGCCCTGAATGATGACGGCGCGAACGGCTTCGTCGCGGTCGAGTTCAGCAAACAGGATCGGCATTTCTCGCCAAAAATCCGGCCCCATCGCATTGCCTTTGCCGGGGCCAATCAGCGTGATTTCGGCGATGCCGTTGCTGATTTCCAGACGTAACGATTTGTATTCGGTGCTCATTGGTTTGAAGTCCTTTTTGATGAATTTGCTGCGCGGCATTTATTGCCGGGCAAGCGCATAAAATCAAGCGCGCCGCCATGACTTGCTTTGCCGTGAACCAAAAATGAGTTGAGATTCCATTGTCGGAAGTCATGGCACGGATTTATACTCCACTGCGTCATTCACGAATGTCACAGCAGAATATCCATCATCAACCTGTCCACAATAGGAGAATCTTCGATGCAGGCAAAGGGCAACTCTGAAACCCGGTCTCGCGAAAATTTCAAATTCGAATCGGTTGATGGCAAGCCGTGATTAAGAATATGGAAAGCAAAAAAGCATCCAATACTACAAACGCAAAAAGCGTTCATGACTTGATGTCAGGTTTGTAATCGTAGAAACAAGCAAAAGAAACAAATCAGAGGGGATTTATGATGCGAATCATCTTGGGTGTTATTGCTGGATTTTTTGCCTGGGTAATAGTTTGGGTTGGAAGCGAGAAGGTTCTTTCGGCCATTTGGCCTGACTGGTTTGGCGCTCAACAACGCGCGTTCCAGGCGGTCATCGAAAACGGCGGTGAGTTCACGCCTGACACAAGATTCCTTCTCACACAGATTGTCTGTGCTGCAATAGTTTCAGAGATGTCCGGATTTCTTTCCGTGCTGGTCGCTGGAGAGAGCCAACGCGCACCTGTGATCCTCGGCATTCTGCTACTGGCAATGGGGATCATGAAAGCGGTTCTGTCCTGGCGGTATGTTCCCATTTGGTATCACATTCTCTTTACGGCGATTCTGGTTGTGATGACGATTCTGGGCGGCAAACAGAAAATCGCTACTTAGTGGTACATGGGCGCGCGGGAAACGAGTTATTGAGCTTTTATTTGTTATCGAAAGACGTTTGGATTTCAGAGGATGAGGTAACTTCTATGGCTACAAACTTTTTACGACCGCAAAGACGTTTCAATGAATGCCGCACGTGGAAGCTTCAAGCATGGTTGCGCGTTGCGGCAGCGAGCATTCTGGTCAGCGTGGTTTCGTTGTGCGGGTATGCGCAGAAAGCGGCTCCCGCGAAATCGGTGGTGGTGCAGCCCGGAGCGCCGGGGAAACCGACGAAGGTGCTGCCCAAAACGACGAAGGCCAAGTTGCCGCCAATTGCTGCGGCGGATGTGCAGTTCATGCAAGGAATGATTGTTCATCACGCGCAGGCGGTTGAAATGACTGCGCTGATTGAATCGCACACGGAAAACAAAGATGTGCGGTCGCTGGGCGCTCGTATCAGCCATTCGCAAGCCGACGAGATTCGATTCATGAAACGCTGGTTGATTGCTCGCGGGCAGCCCGTCGAAGGAGCTTCGCATGACATGCACAAACACCACGCAAATATGTCGCACGGGATGATGCCCGGAATGCTCAACGCAGAGCAGATGGAGGCGCTCAAGAAAGCCAAAGGCGATGAGTTCGACCGATTGTTTTTGATCGGAATGATTCAACACCATGGTGGAGCATTGACGATGGTCAAGGAGTTGCACGACACTGCGGGCGCAGGGCAGGACGCGGAGTTGTTCAACTTCGCCACCGATGTAGACAGCGGCCAGCGCGCCGAAATTCGAGTTATGGAAAAAATGTTGGAAGGAAAATCTTCAAAGGAGAAACAATGAATCAACTACCCCTCAAGGCGTTTCGCTTACTGATCGGCAGCATTTTCTTGCTGTCGTTTTTTGTTGGCGTGATGCAGGCGCAAACGCCTCCGACGCAGGAAACCAAGAAAGCAGAGGAAACGAAAACTGACCTGAAACAAGCGCAGGACAATCCATTTGGGTTGGAAAAAGCGCCGCCGCTGCCTGCCGGAATGACCGGCTCAGACACCAGCGATCCGCGAGCCAATCTGAAACCGGGACTTTATGAAGCGGGAGTGGCTACGTTGGGCATGAAGCACCTGTCGTTGCTGAAAAAACCGGATGCCTTTCAGCTTGATTCCAGCGACACTGCCAGAGTGCATAAGACTTTGGGACAGATTGGCGTTCCAGACCCCGCGATGATTCCCAAACAGTTCCAAACCGTCATGGCGCAACTGGCGTTTGCCAATTCCGATCTGGCGTTTCAGGGAAAATACCTGTTTCAAGGGAATTTTTATGGCGTCAACATTTACGACATCTCCAATCCGGCGAAGTCTCAGTTGGTGACTTCGATGGTTTGTCCTGGCGGACAAGGCGACGTGTCGGTGCATAAAAACCTGATGTTTATGTCGGTGGAAATGCCCAATGGCCGTTTGGATTGCGGCGTGCAGGGATTTCCGCCGAATCCGCCGCCGGCTGCCGGAAAAGGAAATCCGATGATGATGTTGCCCGCGCCGCAAAAAGAGCGGTTCCGCGGTGTGCGAATCTTCGACATTTCGGACATCAAAAATCCCAAACAACTTGCTGCCGTCCAAACCTGCCGAGGTTCGCATACGCACACGCTGGTCGTAGACCCGAAGGATAAGAAAAACGTCTACATCTACGTTTCCGGCACGTCGTTCGTGCGGCAGGGTGAAGAGTTGCCCGGATGCTCAGCGGAAAAACCGGACAAAGACCCGAACACTTCGCTGTTCCGCATTGAAGTCATCAAAGTTCCGCTGGCTGCGCCGCAGACCGCCAAAGTGGTGTCGAGTCCGCGCGTGTTTATGGATGCTCGCACTGGCGCGCTCAACGCATTGAGCAGCGGAGCTACGCACGGAACCGGGAAGCCAGCCGAAAGCGACCAATGCCACGACATCACTGTGTATTCGGCGAAGGGCTTGGCCGCCGGAGCCTGTTCAGGCAATGGAATCGTGCTGGACATAAAAGACCCTGTGAACCCGAAACGACTGGATGCGGTCAACGATCCGAATTATGCGTACTGGCACTCGGCGTCGTTTTCAAACGACGGGACAAAAGTCGTGTTCACCGATGAATGGGGTGGAGGAATGGCTGCGCGTTGTCGTCCCAACGATCCGAACAAATGGGGCGCAGATGCAATCTTTCATCTGAAAGACGACAAGCTGAGTTTTGCCAGTTATTACAAATTGCCTGCCGCTCAAGGCGATTCCGAAAACTGTGTCGCTCACAATGGTTCGCTGATTCCGGTTCCAGGCCGAGACATCGAAGTGCAGTCGTGGTATCAAGGCGGCATCTCTGTGGTGGACTTCACCGACGCGGCTCGCCCGGTTGAAATTGCCTACTTTGATCGTGGGCCGATTGATCCGAATGTGTTGGTGCTGGCTGGTCATTGGTCGGCGTATTGGTACAACGGTCATATTTACGGTTCGGAAATCGCTCGCGGGCTGGACGTGTTTGAACTCACCCCCAGCCAGTATTTGACTCAGAATGAAATTGACGCCGCGAAAACGGTGCAGGTGGCTGAACTGAATGTGCAGAACCAGCAAGAGATCGTTTGGCCGAAGAAGTTGGTTGTCGCCAAAGCTTATCTGGATCAGTTGGAACGGTCTCAGGCGTTGTCGGCAGATCAAATCGCTGCCATGCGCGATGCGATTCAGCGGGCAGAACAATCGAATCTGAATGCCAGTTCGCGCGCCAAGCTTCAGGGCTTCGTGAAGTCGCTGAAAGAAAGCGCCGGTTCCAAGAGCGGAGCAGATGCCGCACGGTTGCAAGCTCTGGCGGAAATTCTGCAAAGACCGGTGAAGTAAATTGCTGAAAGCAGCAAAAACAGAATAGCCAAAAAAGAAAAGCACTTGTCAGGAATTAGTTCCTGACAAGTGCTTTTCGACTGAGTGGCGACCCGTACGGGATTTGAACCCGTGTTACCGCCGTGAAAGGGCGATGTCCTGGACCGGGCTAGACGAACGGGTCTAAAAATGAACTTTCAGAGATTCCTATGACCTGTTGACGTTTCCACATCTCCGAAACGAAGCCGGGATATTACTGACCGGCCTGTAGTTCGTCAAGACGTTGGCCAAATCATTTTTCTGACTCAGGAAAAATCTGCAATTTTTCCGCTACGTCCAGAATTCGTTGGGCGGCACGGGCGTGCAGAGGTTCGATCAACTGGCCTTCAAACTGTATGGCGGCCAATCCGCGAGCCAGTGCGTCCTTCATCGCCGTCACAATCTTTCGCGCTTGAACAATTTCCGTTTCCGAAGGCGCAAAGACTTCGTTGGTGATGGCAATGTGCGAAGGATGAATGATCGCTCGGCCATCGTAACCCAGATTGCGCGCGCGTTCGCTGTCTCGGCGCAGCCCATCCAGGTCAGTAATCGAAAAGAACGGTGCGTCGTAAGCGTCAATGCCTACGGCTCGCGCCGAATACAGCATACGCGACCGTGCGACCAGCAACTCCGGCTCGCCTTCGGTCAAACGAGCGCGCGTCGCCGTCGAAAAATCCGCCGAGCCAAACATCAATCCGTTCAGCTTCGAACTGGCTTCGGCAATCGCCGGACAATTCAATACTCCCCGCGGAGATTCGATCATCGCAATCAAGCGCTGATGGTCAGCCAACAAAGAACTCACTGCCACGACTTCTTCCGGGCGTTCGACTTTTGGCAACACCGCACCATAAGCCTTGCTGTTGGCGACGGCTTTTGCATCTTCTTCGCCAAAACCGGTGTCGAAACGATTGACGCGAACGAAGACAGGCTTCGAGCCGAAATCCAATTCGCTGAGCAATCGCATGACGTTTTGCCGGGCTTCGATTTTGCGGTCGAGCGAAACGGCGTCTTCCAAATCCAGAATCAGCGCATCGGCTTCGGCGTCGCGCGCTTTCAAGATCATCTTTTCCGATACACCGGGAACAAATAACAAACTTCGCATCAGACTTGGCTCCTTTTGGGAATCAACACGCGACGACGCAGCGTCAGCACAACTTCGCCATTTTGATTCAGTCCGCGAGTTTCGACATACACCACGCCGCGATCCGGCTTGCTCTGAGATTCGCGTATGTCCAGCACTTCGGTTTCTCCGTAAATCGTGTCGCCGTGAAAGCTGGGCAGCACGTGTTTGACGCTTTCGTATTCCAGATTGGCGATGGCGTGCAGACTGACATCGTTGACCGACATGCCTACGACCAGGCTGAAAATGAAAGTGCCGTTGACCAGCCGCCGCCCGTGCTGAGTGCTTTTGGCGTAATGTTCGTCAATGTGCAGCGGATTCTGGTTCATGGTCATCAAGCTGAACCAGGTGTCATCAAATTCCGTCACGGTGCGTCCCGGCCAATGTTTGTACACATCGCCGATGTTGAAATCTTCCAGGTATCTTCCAGCCATAGTTTTGTTTGAGTGCTGCGGCTCGACGCAGCTTTGCGTTTGCAGTGTTGCCACGCCTGACCACCAGGCCAATTGCTCGTCTGGCTTTCAGGCTAATTGCCGCGCCTGACCACCAGGCCAATTGCTCGTCTGGCTTTCAGGCTACTGGAAACGAATGGAAAGCTGCGTCGAGCCGCAGCACTCCAAAATCATTTCGCGGGATATTTGGCGATCAAGCCTTTGGCGATGATCAGCCGTTGAAGCTCGTTCGTTCCGCCGCCGATGATTAACAACGGAGCATCGCGGTAATAACGTTCGACTCTGAAATCTTTGGCGTAACCATTTCCACCATGAACGCGCATCGCCAGCAACGCCACTTCCTGAGCAGTTTCAGTCGCAAACAATTTAGCCATTCCGGCCTCCAAGTCACAGCGTTCGCCGCGATCTTTCTTTTCCGCAGCCGAACGCACCAGCAGGCGCGAAGCTTCGATCTTCGTTCCCATTTCGGCCAGCATGATCTGTATGGTTTGATGTTCGGCGATGGCTTTGCCGAAAGTTCGCCGCTGTTGCGCGTAATGAATCGCGTCTTCAAATGCCGCCTGAGCCAGTCCGACTCCGCGCGCGGCGACGTTGATGCGCTCGCTTTCCAGGCCGGTCATGATTTGTTTGAAGCCTTCGCCTTCGCGTCCGCCGATCAGGTTTTCCCCCGGAACGTAGAAATCTTCAAACAACAGTTCACAGGTTTCGACGCCTTTGTAACCAAGCTTGTCAATGTCGCGCTCGACGGTGAAACCCGCGCCGCCTTTTTCAATCACAAAGGCTGAAATGCCTTTGTGCGCAGGCTGAGCCGTTGGATCAGTCTTCGCCGCCAGCACAAAAGTGTTGCCGTATCGCCCGTTGGTGATCCACATCTTGGAGCCGTTAATGACGTAACCGTCGCCTGTTTGCACGGCAGTGGTTCGCAGATTTTGCACATCGGTTCCGGCGTCGGATTCGGTCAACGCCAAGCCTCCGCGCCGTTCGCCAGTTGCCATCGCAGGCAAAAACTTTTGTTTCTGCTCTTCGGTTCCGAAGCGGGTGATGATGTCGCAACAAACCGAATGCGTGCCAATTGGCCCGACCAAACTCATCCACCCGCGCGCCAATTCTTCCATCATCAAAGCGTAAGTCGTGTAACCGAGCGCCAGTCCGCCGTATTCTTCGGGAACGTTGGCTCCGAACAGGCCGAGCTTTTTCATGCTTTCGACCAGCGCGTGCGGATATTCGTTGTCGTGTTCCAGCTTGCTGGCCGTGGGCAGCACTTCGCGTTCGACAAATTCGCGCAGACTGCGGACGATCTGCTGTTGAGTTTCGTCAAGTGAGTACAAAGTCTTTTCTCCTGATTGGCGAGCTATTCGACAGACACGCTTTTGCCTGCCCGAAAATCTTGTTCATTGTCCAAGCTTACCGCACAATAAACCCAGTGGTAATGACAGCCTGAACTTTGACGCAAAAATTTTTCTGAGGAACGACGATGAAACCAAATTGGAAGCTTTTCGCCGCAACCGTGTTGTGCGCGCTGCTCACCTTTTCAGTTCAAGCGCAGCAATCCGCTCAAACTCTGGCGCAGCAAGTCACCATTCACCGCGACACCTTCGGCGTGCCGCACATTTTCGGCAAGACCGATGCGGCGGTGATTTTTGGCCTGGCTTACGTGCAATGTGAAGACAATTTCTGGCAACTGGAAACCGATTACATCAACGCGCTTGGCCGAGCCGCCGAACTGGAAGGCGAGCGGTCGTTGGCGCGCGATCTAACGTTTCGCCTGTTTGAAATCGAACGACTGTCCAAAGCCGAATACGACCGTTTGCCCGCCAATTTGCGCGCGCTGTGTGACGCCTTTGCCGCCGGAGTGAATCACTTCGTCGCGCGTCATCCTGAAATCAAACCGCGATTGCTCGCCGGTCTGGAAGGCTGGCAGGTGCTGGCGTTTGCTCGGTCTGGCAGAGTCGGTGGAGTCAATCGGCTTGGCTTGAACCAAAACGAAATTCAACTTGGAAAGCTGGAAACCACAGACAAAGCCGAAGCTGCACCAATGAATTTTGACGGTTTGAATTCGTGGTTTGTCGCGTCGCACCTGGAAGTCGAAGAAGGTTCAAACATGTGGGCGGTGTCCGGGCGCAAAAGCGCCAGCGGCAACGCCATGCTGTTTATCAACCCTCACGTAGGTTTTTTCGGCGGCGGCCAACGTTACGAAGCGCACTTGAACAGCGACGAAGGCTTGAATGTTTACGGTTTCGCGATTCTGGGAACGGCTTACATTCGTACAGGCTTCAATCAGTTTTTGGGCTGGAGCCACACAAACAATTATGCCGACACTGCGGACGTTTATTTGGAAAGCTTTGATGACCCGGCGAATCCGCTGAACTACCGTTACGGCAACGGCTACAAAACCGCCGTCGAATGGACGGACACAGTCAAAGTCAAAACAGAGCAGGGAATTGAAGTTCGCCGCTATCGTTTTCGCAAAACGCATCACGGCCCGATCATTGGTTCCCGCAACGGCAAAGCCGTCGCCGCGCGCATCGCACAGTTGGAAGAAGGCGGCGAACTGGATCAGCGCATCGCCATGAACCGCGCTCGCAATTTGAAAGAGTTTCGCGCGGCGCTCGGCAAAGTCAGCCTAACCGGATCGAACACGCTTTACGCCGACAACAAAGGCAACATCTTTTACGTTCACGGCAATGCGGTTCCGCGCCGTTCGGCGAAATTCGATTGGACGAAACCTGTGGACGGCAGCACGCCGGAAACCGAGTGGCAGGGCTTTCACGCGCTGGAAGAGTTGCCGTTGTTTCTGAATCCGAAGTCAGGCTTTTTGCAGAACTGCAACTCGACGGCGTTTCTGACGGCATCCAGTAATGTGACAGGGCAAGACAGCCTGTCGAAAGAGAAGTTTCCGGCGTACATGGTTCCCGAAGAAGACACGCCGCGCGCCAAAATTTCTCGGCGATTGCTGACGGCCAAAAAGAAATTCACCTTTGACGAATGGACTAAAGCCGCCACAGACACCACAGTCGGCGAAGCTAAACAAGGAATCCAAACGCTGGCCGAAGAGTGGGAGCAATTAAAACGCGAAGACGAAGCCAAAGCCGAAGAAATCAAACCCATCGTGCTGGTTTTGAGAGAATGGGATCAGATTGCACGGCTGAACTCAGAAGCGGCGACGCTGTTCATACTGGCGCTGGAACGCGCCAACGCCGACAAAAGCGACGCCAAGTTCAAAATGCTTCGCGCTCTGGAAAAGACCGTCGCCGATCTGGAACTGAAGTTCGGCACGTGGCGGGTTCAATGGGGAGAGATCAATCGTTTGCAGCGAGTCCACACCAGCGGCAACGAACCTTTTGACGACAAAAAGCCAAGTCTGCCGGTCGCGGGCGGTCCCAGCTTCGCGGGGGTGGTGTTCACTTTCAGCGCACGCGCCGAACGAGGCCAGCAACGGCGTTACGGCACGGCGGGCAACACGTTCGTTGCTGTCGCCGAATTCGGAAAAACGTTACGGGCGCAATCCGTGCTGGTCTTTGGCCAAAACGCCGATCCGAATTCCAAACATCACCTGGATCAAGCTGATTTGTATGCTTCCGGCAAATTCAAACCGGTCAGGTTCACGTTGGCTGAAATCAAAGCGAATCTGGAAACCAGCTATCAACCATAAGCGACATAAGCTGAAGCCTGTTGCCGTCAATAATTTGAGGATGGTGCGGAACCGGGAGCGGTAGCGACTGGGTAGGTTGGCAAGTGTTACTTCAAACACCCGGTCGCTACCACTCCCGGTTCTGCACCGAATACAGAAGGAGCACTCGACAATGCTCCTTCTGTACAAATGACATCCTTTCAAGAGAAGCGTTTTGAAGGCACAAATTCATTCGGTGACAAATTCATTGGTTTCCCAGAAATGTCAGCACGTTGCGAATGGCGACGTTGAATGTTCCATCGGCATTCGGAATCAACGTTGAACTGCCGCGCGCTTCGCCTTTGCCGTAATCGGGATGGAACACAATGCAGTCAATGACAACCTGTCCATTGGGAGTTAGTTGTGCCGGTCCGCCAGCTTCAAAACGAATCATCAGCGTTCGAGTAAACGGGAAACGATTCATTTTCATGCCTTCCAGTCGGTAATACCCATAAAGCAACGATTCGCCGGGCTGAGCAGGCAAGCCGACTTCGCCGCCATACGTCCCACGATACCGGACGTTGGGGCCGATGATTGTCACCACGTACCCGAAATCCTTGACACGGGGGCAACCAGCCAGATCGCCAACACCGCTGGCGTAAACAGCGCGGTAATTGATCGAAGGATTGGCGAAAGAAGGCGTCAAAATGGCTACGCCAGGAATGATCTTGTTTCCGAAAGCATCGGCGGCCAAACCGGTGAAATCAAAACCAAATCGGTCGCGAAAGAAAACTTCGGCGTCGTGTGCGGTTTGCGCGATTTGGGCATCGTCAAACCCCATGACGTTTTTCAGATATGAATGCGAAGGATCAGGCAAAGCGATTTCATTGATGTTGTTTACCTTGCCCTGGGCGATGAACAAAATGACTTCATCGAATTTTTGCACCGGGCAGGTTGCGGCTGTTCCCTGGGCAAAAACGCTTACGGTGCTGATTGCGCTCAGCAAAAACAACGTGGCGATTGAGTTCATTGAGCGGCGGGTGGATTGCAATTTCATTTTCTCTCCTTAACAAGAGGGGGTAATGGCGAGGGGTGCCATTACCAACGCGGTTTTACAGTGAGCCGGAAAGCAATTGTCGTGTAGGCAAATTGTCTTCGGGCTAAAAGATGCTTTTAGGGGTGCCGACTGTTAAGGCGTATGTGCGGCGAAGAAACTATCATTGGTCCGAAATTTTTTTTTCAGCTCTTGGGTTGGAAAACCGATTTCCCGTCGCGTTGCGTATCTGTCAGGCGATGAGGTCTAATGCCCGGCATCTCGAACCACAATTCGATAAACCACATCATTTAGGAGGCAAGAGTAATGCTCAAAAAGATTATCGGTTTGAGCCTGCTGACGATTGCGTTGAGCGTCTCGGCATTGGCTCAACAGCCGCCTGCGATCAAGACGCATTTGAAAGTCGGCCAGGCCGCGCCTGATTTCACGATGAATGGCACGGACGGCAAGACTTACAAACTGTCGGATTTCAAAGGCAAAAAAACTGTCGTGCTGGCGTTTTACATTCTGGCATTCACTGGTGGCTGAACGCGCGAAATGAAGGCATATCAGGCTGATATTGCCAAATTCACCGACACAGACACTCAAGTATTTGGCGTTAGCGTGGACAGCGTTCCGGCGCTCAAACGTTGGTCAGAAGACCTGGCGCCGGAAACCAAAGGACTGAGCTTTCCCCTGCTTTCCGATTTCAAACGGACAGTGGTGAAGGATTACGGCATTTTCAACGAAGCGGCGGGCTTCGGCATGCGCGCAACCTTCGTCGTGGACAAGGAAGGAATCATCCGCCACATCGAAGAAGGCAACACTGCCATCAATCCTAACGCTGCTTTTGAAGCGTGCAATATGCTCAAAAAGAAGTAACCGACTGATGTTACGCGCTAAAGAATCGAACATTGGGTTTGACACGGTTTTCGTCCCGGCAGGGACGGTTTGATATTAGCCCGGCAGTTCACTGCCGGGAAAAGTAGCGAACGAATCGGCGTCCTGTAGGGACGCTTGAGTTTTTGCCAAAGCAGGGTTCAAGCGTCCTG
>JANRKX010000139.1:0-42550 GCA_033763255.1 Acidobacteriota bacterium
TCGTGCCTACGTGCTGAGCAGCGGCGGCCAGATGCTGGCGGTGCAGAGTTACGACGGAGGATTTTACTGGCTGCACACGGATCATCTGGGCAATGGCCGCAAGCTGACGAATTCCAGCGGCACAGTGATTTACCGAGCCGAATTCGATCCGCACGGGCAGATGCTCTACGAATGGCAATCGAGCGGTCAGACTTATCTGAACAGCCACAAGTTCACTGGCTACGAACGGGATTGGGCGACGAACCTGAACTACGCCAAGGCTCGGACTTACAACCATAACCGAGCAAGATTCATGCAGCCCGATCCTCTCCAAAATTGGGTGTCGGATACGACAGACCCGCTAAGTTTCAATTTGTATGGCTACGTGGGAAATGATTCGGTGAATTTTGTTGACCCAGATGGGCAAATACCTATAGCTGCCGCCATTATTGGCGCTTCAGCTTTAGTCGGCGGGGCCATCGAAGCCTACCGTTGTAAAGGCTGCACAGCAGGGCAAAGATTTAAAGCATTTGGAATCGGCGCTCTTGCGGGGGCTATCAGCGGAACCGCAGCCGTTTTTGGAGCTGCTGCTGGTACCGTTTTAGGGGCTGCAGTGGCCGGAGGTGTTGGCGGGGCCGCGTCAACACTGGTGGGAAACGGGTTGAAGAATGGAAAGTTGACTTCAAGTGATGCATACCAAGCCTTAACTAGCGGAGTCGTTGGAGGGGTTTTAGCCGGAGGAGCACAATGGGGAGCAAATTTCTTTTTCCCAGCCTCCAATTCTTTAAACGGAACGAACCTTTTTTCTGCCTCATTAAGCTCAAATTCTTATTCATCGCAGTGGTCAATATATAAGGATAATCTTTTCAGACTCTTTGTATCCAGTAATATATCTAGAGGATTGCGTGAAATGGGCAATAGCGTGATTCCAAACACAGCCGCTGCAGTCTTACAACCTTTAGTGCAACCGTCTTTCGATAACATTGCTCTACCAATCATTACTCCGGCAGACTACTTGGTGCCTTCATTTGCAGATGTCTTTGGAGCAAACTGGAATAGATTCCTCCAGATGGCCGCTTGGTCCCAAAGAATTCAGTTTCTGGGTTGTTATAATCAGGGTGATTATAGGGTATGCGTTTCATTCCAATCAGTTGGACAACTAGGGAATTAGCTTTGCGACAATCAATCAACCCTTAACTTGATAAGACCTGATGCAGTAGAAAAAGTGTTTCTCAAGAAATTTGCGAGAAAACACGAAAAACACAATGAGGTTAAATATGAAGAATGAGCAGATTGTGTTTAGCTACGGTAAAGCAACTATGCTGTTCGGAGCTATATTCATGGCCTGTTTAGGTGGTTTTAGTTTGTGGCTACTTGTGTTGACGATAATCCACTCTAGATTTGGAGTGGTTAGCACAAGCATTCTTATATTTGGCGGGCTTTTTTTTTCGCTATACGCTGTTAAACAGCTATGCAGAGCCTGTGATCGTATTGTCATTGACCAAGACTCAATCACTAGAATAGGCTTGATTGGTAGCGAGAAAATCTTTTGGAATGAGATTGTGCAAGTTAAATGGCTTAGATCATTTGCTGAAGAGAAAGGCATTGAAATCACCGCAAAATCAGGAGCATCAATTACAATCACGGTTCAATTGCGCGGGCTACCACACCTCACTCACCACATAAAAGAACATTTACCGAATGATGCAATCATCCCCAAAGATTGGTGAGAGTTATAACAACTGCAAGCACGGCAGCTTGCAACCGAAACACGCAGCTTCAACGGATTGAGCGGCAGTTACAGCGTTGGGTACAGCTACAATTACGCCGACGCGCTGAAGCAGGTCAGCTACACAGTCGGAGACTGGTCGAAGAGCGTCAATTACGATTACAACTATGCGGGCGCGCCAACCAAAGTCGGCACAAATCTGGTCACCATTTCAGGCAAAGACACCACAAACAACGTGGCGACGGCCTTCGACTTCCGTGCCTGGGGAGCTTTGCAGAAAGCCGATTTCGGAAATGATCGGCGGATGGCGCTGGGCTACAACCAGAAGCGCGGCCAGATGACCAACCTCAAGCTCCGCAAAACGGACGACACCGACACGGTGCCCAACATCAGCTACGATTATTACAACGGCGGCGGAGGCAGCGGCGGCAACAACGGCCGCATCCGCTACATCACCGACCACCTGGGCGGGAACTATTCGGTGGATGTGGGTTACGACGATCACAATCGGCTGACCAGTTACGGCAGCTATCGCAGCTACACCTATGACGCATGGAATAATTTGCTGTCTGTCAGCAGTTCCAACGGCGTCGGCGAAGCGCCGAATGACAGCTTGAGTTGCTCAGCGTATTGAATTGTTCAATACGCCGCGCCTAACAAGATGGCGTTGATGAACAGAAACTCCGTCGCTTCGGCATAAGCGCGATAGTTTGGGTCTTCGGCAAAGGCGATCAAATGGCCTTGTCCCATCGGTTGATGAATCAGAAAAGCTTTTTGCTGAATCAGCGCCAACGAATCCGGCCAGGCGAATCCGCTCCCCAGCAAGTTGTCTCGTTTGGCGTAAACGCCTACGTTGCGGCCACGATCTAATCGGATTGGCGAAAAGACGCGTGTGCCTTCGACCAGAGCTTGAATCTCGCCGTCCGTGCCGGAACTCAGCCAATGGTCGCTATCCAACTGGACACGCAAAATTGCTCCGGGGATCAATTCTGGCGACTCACGCACTGGTTGAATCGCTTGATCGAAATCGGCGGGTTTGGCCGCAGCAGTTCGCGCCGCAGGTTGATCGCTGTCCGGCGAACCGTCGCGTAGCACGGTGCGCGTTTCCAACAAGCCAGTGCTTTCGCGTGCCGCCCAGCGCGAAGCTTCGGCCAACGTAATCAACGTTCCTCCAGCCGAGACCCAGTCTTTGATTCGTCGCAAACTTTCACCGCCCAACGCCGCCGAGTAATTTCCGCTCGGCAAAATCAGCACGTCGTAACGGCGCAAATCCACTCGGCCCAGCGAAGCTGTTCTGATCGCCGTCACCGCCTGCCCGTACCGTCGTTCCAGCACGAAGCGCGCCCAGCCCGCGGACAAACTGCTGGTCGGCGAATCCCACGCCAGCAAGACTTTTGGCGTTTTGAGTGTCACAACCTGATTGCTGCCCAGCGATGCGCCTTCGCTGACAAAGGCGCTGTCCAGTTTGACGACTTCGGCGGAGTGTTTGGCGGCAATCGCGGCCAGTTTGGTTTTCAAATCCGCGCCATTGTCTGCCTTGCGAAAGAAGGCCGTGCCGCGTTCGAACTTTCTGCCACCGACGGTAAACGACGAAGCCAGAAACCGCGCCTGCAATCCGCTCTGCAACGCTTCGATGACCGCCGCTGCTGAAGTCGCTCCCCACGGCAAGGCGTATCCAACGATTGCGTCTGGTAAAACCGCCGGAGCCGCTTTCAATGATTCGGCGCTGACCGGCGAAGCTTTCACAGTGACACCGCTGGTCGCCGCCAGACATTCCACGTCGTACAACAGCGCCTGATTCCACGCGGTCGTGTCGTAAATCTGATCGGGCTGGCGACGCTTTTTGCGCTCTTCCTGCCGCTTGATGAATTCATCGTTCATCGGCACGTTTTGATCCAGCAGGTTGCGAACCAGCGCGCCTGTCGGTTGAGGCAGCGGCACAATGAACGTCCCGGCTGGCAAAGTGCGACCGTTGAAATTGATCGCTTCGTCGGCGCGCTGCACCGTCACGCCGTTGGCCAACAGCATTCGCACCAATCGCTGAGTCTGTCCGGCGTCATTTCCCGGCGGCAGCAAATAAGCTTTGGTTTCGCCAGCTCCGGCATTGCGACGAAACTCCGCGTAATCGCGCAGCATCTTTTCGCGGTTGCGCGCAGCGGTTGCTGCCGTCGAAATCGCAGCCGTGAAATGCTCGACGGCTCCGTCTCGATAAGTCAGCAGTGTGTCATTTGACCGGCGAAGCGCCAGCCCGCGCGCCGAACCTTTTTCAAACGTCATCCCAATCGCTCCCTGAGCCATTGGCCACGAGACGCCGTATCCGGGATAAAACGCGTCGTACACTTCGCGATTGAAATAACTGAACCCGCGTTCATCAAAACGCGCTGCGTTCGCTTGCCCAATGACGTTCAGCCATTCGACCTGCGTTTTGGTCGTGTGCGGATTGAGCGGTTCGGCGCTGGGCGGAAAGTAATAGGTCGAATTGCCGCCCATCTCGTGCAAATCCACGACGACTTGCGGCGACCATTCCAGCAGCAATTTTACGCGGCCTTGCGATTCGGGGTGATTCTGCGCAAACCAGTCGCGGTTCAAATCGAACAGGTAATGATTGCTGCGCCCGCCCGGCCAGGGTTCGTCGTGTTCGGCGGAGGCGGGTTCGGCATCGGGAGTCATCGCCTGACCGAGCAGGTTTTGAAAAACGAAACGCGCACGCCCATCCGGGTTTTGCATCGGGTCAATGACGACAATGGCTTCGCGGCGAATCAGATCAACGGTCGCGTCGCCTTGCGCGGCCAGCAAGTGATAACTTTCCGCCAATGCCGCTTCGCCCGAAGAGATTTCGTTGCCGTGAACTCCGTGCGTCAGCACAACGACTACGGGAAGTTCGCGCGCCAGCCGGGCAACGTCTGTCGAAGCCGTCGGATTCGCCAGTTGTCGCAATCCCGCTTTGATTTGATCCAGTTGCCGAATGCGGTCCGGCGAAGCAACGATCAGCGCCCATAACTCGCGCTTTTCCCAAGTCTCGGCATATTTGACCAGTTTGGTGCGATCCGGCGCGGCTTCGTTCAGAGCTTTCAGGTAACGAATGATGTCTTCGGGCGGCGTGACGCGCTCGGCAAAATCGTAGCCGGTGACTTGTTTCAGCGAAGGAATCTTCGCGTCGTATTTCACGCCCGGAGCGAACTCCGGCTTTTGCGCGTAAGCAGTTGGTGACAATAAAAACACTGCGACAAGCAGAGTTTTGCTCAGCAAATTACACGTTCTGTAATTCATCGAAACCTCCGAATGTTTTTCTCGATTGTGATGCGGTTGCGAATTGAAAATCAGGTTGTTTGTATTTCGTAACGGCTGCCGGCGAATTGCAGCCCGGCAGCAGCCAATTGTCTGCGATGAGGGCTGCTTGCCGGAAAAGAAACCGCGCCTGTGGCCACCCAAACGTAATCGCCAGACAAGGCGAACAGTTCCGGCGTGTTTTCGGCCAGCCATTCTTTCAGCCAGTTCAGCTTTGCGAGCATGCTTTTTATTTCGCCGGTGGAAGATGCGGGATGAACTTCAATCCAGATGACCTTATCGTCTGTCTGCTGGCAACGAACGCCCACGCCATAATCCCAGCGATTTGCGTTGGGCTGTTCCGAACTCAATGCGGAATCCAGATCAACGCTGCCACTCAAGCGGCGCGGTTTGGCGCAAGTGATATGGCTTTTGTCCATTGGCCTTAACGCCCGCAATCCGGGTTGAAAAGCGTTGGCAATGGCTGGGCATTTACGGACAGCTTGCTCAAAATTCACTATCGCCTCCCGCCAGCGGCGACGGCTTTTGAAACCACCTCTGCCACTCGCCCACTGAATTCCGTGATGCCGCCCCAACCAGCTTCAATTTCGTTGTTGGATCCGGGATCAAGCTGCGAAATGTCCTGCACGCTGCCTTTGCGGTCGAAGTAATAAACCTTCATTGATTGGCCAAGTGCGTTTTTCGCAACCGCATGCATCGGGTCAGTTTTTTTTGCGTCAAAAATATCCAGCACTGAGCCGGAATCAGCCTTATTCGCTTTCAACGTTTGCAACGCCCAAACGACATCCAGAACGTGGGGCGAATGAGTAGACAAACAAACCCGATAACCACGAGACAACAACTCCAACACCATTAACATAGTTACTGAGATTGCCTGTGGATGCAGCCCCATCTCAAGCTCTTCGATGACTACCCACTCAATATTTTCGCGGCGTGAAACTTTGGTCGGCGGCATCAGCCAGTAAAATCCCAGCAGCAGCGGCACAAACTCACGTTGCCCGGCTGACCAAACCATAAACGGCAATTGTTCCTGAGCGTCTTTGTCCTGCAACACCAGCCTTCGTTGAGAACGGTAACGATCAACTCTGAGGTCGTAACCGGGAAAGAAACTCTTTGCCAGCAACTCGCGGACTTCTTTTTTCAGACGGTTTTTTTGGGGAAACAAACCTTCTGACGCTTTGAATTCCTGCTCCAGCAGCAGGCGCAGTTTTTCGCTGAATTCGCGGACGGCGAACGGATCACCTGGAGAGTAGTCAGTAAAAGGACGCGGCCAGCCATCGCGTAACGTCAGCACTCGCTGAGCCGGAATGAAGAACATGGATTCGCTGCGAATCTTCTTCTGTCGGGAAATCAGCTTAGACAAATTAAGTTGTTCGCCTTCCCAGGAAATAGAGCTTTCCTCTTCGCGCCACACGCGATTCATTCCTTCGCCCAGATAAACATCCAGAAAGTCCGGCAGGTTCCCGGACCAATCCAATCCGTAACGTTTTAGTTCGCCAAGCACATGCCCCGTGTCTACCAACAGCTTCAGCATCTGCAAAGTCACGCTTTTGCCTGTAGCTTGCGGCCCAACAAGCACGGTCAAGTTGCCAAATGTAATGTCAGCTTCGGAAATCTGACCGATGTTTTTCAGTCGCAATTGAGGGTTCATCTTGTCACCGTTGAATAGGTTTCGATTAAGGCAAACGCAAGATAGCACAATGAAAACCAGGCGATAAAAACGATTCGTGTTTTATGTGCTTTGCTGTCGTTTCAACACAACCATTCCAATGCCAGACAGAATCGCCGCGCTGCCCAACGCCAATCGCCAGCTCAAAGCTTCGCCGCGAACCAGCCAGCCAAGCAGCAAGGCGATGACTGGCGTGACCAGAGAAATCAGCATCGTTTTGGTCACGTCAATCCGCTTAACCAGCCAGTAATACAACAAAAACGCCGTGACTGATCCGATGACGGCCAGATAGACCAGCGAACCGGCGGCCAGCGGAGTCCAGCGCAAATTCAGCGGGCTGCCTTCGGTAAACCATCCAACTATGAACAGCGGGATCATTCCAAAAGTCATCTGCCCGGCGACTGTCGGAGCTACTGGCAAATGGCCGCAACGAAGTTTGACGACCACGTTGGTGTACGCAACGACCAGCGCGCTGACAATGATCGCCGCACATCCCCACAAAGCCGACGTTCCGGCGATCTTCATCTGGTCGGCGAAGATCACGGCGACTCCAGCAATGCCCAGCGCGACTCCGACCAGTTTGGCGGCGGTGATGCGTTCGTTCGGCAACATGAAATGGGCTGCGATCAATCCGAATGCCGGAATCATTGATTGCAACACCGCGGTCAAACCTGAAGAAATTCTGTTCTCTCCCCAAAAGACCAGCCCGTAATTCAATGCGAAGGAAGATACTCCCAGCCAGGCAATTAACATCCAATCGCGTCTAGCCATCGTCAACTTGTCTCTGCGAATCCAGACCAGCAGCCACAGAATTACCGACGCCAACAAAAAACGCAGCGCGGCAAAGGTGAACGGCGGCCAATCGTCCAATCCGAGTTTGATGAAAATCCAGGTTGATCCCCAGATCAAACACAGCAACAGCCAAACAGCGAGATGAAAGTTCATTTGCGATCAAGATAAGAAAAAAAGGAAGCTTCGCGCTTTTTTTTACGGCGGATGTGGACATCCGCGCTCCAGAGGGAAAAAGGAAGCTTCGCGCTTTTTTTTACAGCGGACGTGGACGTCCGTGCTCCAGTTATTTTTTGGAAAGCAGGTACAAACCAATCAGGCAGCAACCGATCCCGGCGGCGCTGCGGATTGAAAGATGTTCCTTGAACGCCAGCAAGCCAATTGGGATCAGCAACAGCGCAACCGAAATGTTGCAGACCACCGAAGCCGCGTTGATGTTCCAGCCGTGCCGATACGCCAGCAGAAAACCGATTTCGATGATGACGGCTCCGACACCTACGCCGATGACTGCCCAGTTCAAGTCTTTGAATGAAGTCGCAAACGAGCGTCCGGCGGGATCAAAAAACAATCCGGCGACACAAACAAGAATGCCTATGGAATAAGCGACAATCACCGCCGCGAACGGGTGAACTGTTGGCGGAATCGCTTTTTGGCCAACGTGGTAGAGCACTCCGCCGCCGATGGTCATTAAAATGGGAAGGTAAAAGGAATTCATGATTTTCAAAGCCGCACGCTGTCGCACCGCAGCACTGACTCAAAGGTCGCGCTCCATCAGCCAATCCATTTGAGCATCGCCGCCCAGTTGAAAAATTTGATTGCCGACAACGCGGAAATTCCAGCGGAAGTAAAACGCCTGAGCGCGATAGTTGTGCTCCCACACGCCCAGATAAATCGCGCGATGGCCGAGACTGCGCGCCTCGTCCAGACAGCCCTGCATCAAATCGTTGCCGACGCCGGAACCTAAGTAGTTTTTGTCTACATACAGTCGGGCAAGTTCAATCGGATTTTGGCCGGTGACATTGGGCGGAAAATTGCCGGCCAGTAATTTCCCGTACCCGATCATCACGCCATCGTTTTCGGCTATCAGAAATCGTGCATTCGTATCGCTGAGTTCAGAGGTGATCTGGTCAACAGTGAAGGCTTTCGACATGTACGCCTTCATGTTTTGCGGCGTGTTCATGTCGGCAAAAGCGTCGTAAAACGTACGCGCAGCCAGTTCGGTCAGCTTTTCTGCGTCGGCCAAGGTCGCCGCGCGAATCTGTGGGGTGATCCTCATCGTTTCGGGGTTTTGTTTTTAGTTTAGATTGAACGCCAACATTCAGTTTGATTTAGCAACTGATGTTACGCGATGGCAGATCAAATAAAGCGTTTGACAGTTTCTTCGTCCCGGCAGGGACGGTTGAATTTAGCGCGGCGTTTCAACGCCGGGTAGCAGAGCCTTTCTCTGCCGCGTCCTGTCAGGACGCTTGAATCCTGCTCAGGCGGAAACTCAAGCGTCCCGACAGGACGCCGATTCATTCGTTGCTTTTCCCGGCAGTGAACTGCCGGGCTAAGATCAAACCGTCCCTACCGGGACGAAAACCGTGTCAAACCCAATGTTCGATTCTTTAGCGCGTAACATCATTTAGCAAAGCAGATTGCCGCTCAATACAGTAATCGCTTCGCCTGCCAGAAAGACTCTGTCGCCAGCCAACCGCACGTGAACTTCGCCGCCGCGCGCCGAAGCTTGATAAGCAGTCATTTCCATTTTGCCCAGCGCCTTCGCCCAGTACGGCGTCAGCATGCAGTGCGCTGAACCCGTCACAGGGTCTTCGTCAATTCCGGCGTAACAGGCAAAGTACCGCGAGACGAAATCATAAGAAGAGTCTCCGCGCGCCGTGATGATGAATCCAGCGTTGGCGGCTTTGCTCAAGGCGTAAAAGTTCGGTTTCACATTGCGAACGGCAGTTTCCGATTCCAATTCAATCAAAAAGTTTCCGTCCGAACCGTCTTTGCGGCGATGACAAACAACGTTGACCGGTTTGATGCCCAAGGCTTCAACCGCAGCGTCCGGCAGCTTTGCCGGTTCGGCAATCAACGCCGGAAAATCCATTTCGATCTGTTTGCCAATGCGACGGCAAATCAGTTCGCCGCTCATGGTGTGAAAATGCGCTTCCTGACTTTCGGCCAGCTTGCCGGTTTGCCACAACGCATGCGCGCTGGCCAGCGTGGCGTGGCCGCACAGCGGAATTTCAATCGCCGGAGTAAACCAGCGCAAATCGTAATGCCCGGTTTCGTTTCCTAAAGAAGGGCGCGGAACGACAAACGCAGTTTCGGCCAGATTCATTTCGGCTCCGACGTTTTGCATCCAGTCGGCTGGTTTTGCGGTTTCCAGCAAACACACAGCAGCCGGGTTGCCCTTGAACGCTTGCGAAGCGAACGCATCAATTTGTAACAATGGAATTTCCACTTCCCTCGTATCTCCTGAATTTTCTAAAAGTATGTGCCGCGAATTGCGAACTGTGAACTTTGCGAATTGTACCCGAACAAGCTTCGCTGGCAATGCGAACAGCCGAAAGAAAATTCTTTGCAGCTTGATTTTTCGCGGCTGAATCGCCTACAAAGCACGGTCTTGTTGCTGGCCCACCTCAAATGCAAGACCGAACTTTCGACAAGGAGACTGATTGATGCAAGCACAACAAGCGCCTTTGATCTTCACTGAAACGGAGCGTCAGGCAGGCGACCGTTTACTGAAACTGGCGCTGGAAACCGACCGCGTGGAGGGATACACCGAAGCTCACGCAGTGATGATCGCCCAATTGGCCGAAACCATCGGCCAGGAAATGGGGTTGCACGGCGCTGATTTGTCGGCGCTGAAATTTGCCGCGCTGGCTCACGACATTGGCGAACGCGGCATGAAGCGCAACTATCTGCTTTCGCCCAATGTGCTGAGTTGGGAAGAGCGACTGGATTTATGGCGGCATCCGATTCTGGGCGAACAAGCGGTGGCGGAAATCAAACTGTCGCGGCACACGCAATTGCTGGTGCGCTGGCATCACGAATGGTGGAACGGACAAGGATATCCAGACGGTTTGAGCGGCACGGCGATTCCGCTCGGAGCCAGAATTTTGCGCGCGGCGGACAGTTATTGCGCGCTGATTTCCCAACGACCTTATCGGCAATCGCTTGAACTCGCCGAAGCCGAACAAACCATCGCCGATCTGGCCGGCATCGAATTCGATCCGCAAGTCGCCAAAGTTTTGCTGGCAGTGGTCAGCGAAGAACGGTTGCGGCGCGAAGCCGAGCAAGCCGAAGCCGAACGTCAGCGACAGGAATTCGCCGGATGGAACATTCCGCCCGCTTATGTGGAAAGTCCGGCGCACATGGCCGTCGAAGAGAGTTATGAAGCTTCGGTTGAAATAACGACCGAAACCGCAATTCCAGCCGTCACCGACGCCGAAGAAATTTCAGCGACGACGGAATTACCACCGGTCGAAACAGCCTTGCCGGAACAAACGGTTGAAACGGCTTCGCAGTTGATCGAAGAACCAGCCACAACGGATGAGGTTTCAACCGCGCCTGAACAGTTTTCGCCGGATCAAGCGCCGACATCCGAATTTCCGGCAATCAACCTCGAATCCATTCAACCTGAAACAGAAACTGCTGAGCCGACGGTCGAAACCGAAGCGGCAGAGAAACCGCGAAGCTGAAATTTATGGTCATCAATTCAACTACAAATCGTCGCTGGCTGGGTTTTGAACTGAGCGTATTGCGCCGCCTGAAATTCAACTCGATTGCAGTTCCCTTTGCCGGACAACCTGATCTGGGTTGGTATTTGAAATTCTGGGGCAAACAGGTGCTCGACAACGATCTTTGCCAATGGGCCTGGTGGGCGTCGCGCGCGCTGGTCGAAAACGCCGGCGAACGGCTGACCGAAGAAGACGTTTCGCTGGTGCTGGGCGAATCCTACGTCCCACATCGGCGATTGCATAACCCCGCGCTGGCATTGTTTTTTGGCGAAATGGACGCCGTCTGGTTCGACAACGTCTGGATGAACATTCAGCAAATCGAAAACGAACATCGCCGCGCACTGGCCATCTCGCTGGTGTTCGGAGTGGGCGATTACGTTTTTTCATTCTCGCCAGAAACAGCAGAGCTTCGCCGCCCGTTGTCTGAAGTTTTTTTGGCGCTGTGGCACAACCAACGGCAGGTGGTGGATAACGGCAAGGAAAATTACAGCGTCAACCGCGACGCTCATGATTTCGTTCGCGGAGCCAGAGCCGATTTGATGTTCGCGTGTTTTCCGCGCCCGGACGGATTAGTGGCGTTGCGGCAAACAGTGGCAGGTTGGCGGGAAGTCTGGGTACGTGGCGACGGAGATGTTTGGGATCATCTGATTGCCGGTCAACGCGGCAGGCTGGGCGACGATGTGGCATCGAAAGAACATTACCAGCAATTGATCGCCAACTTTTTGTCGCGCTGCAAACATATCGGCCAGTGGGCGGTTTCGCACACCGAAGACGGTTTTTTGACCGCGACGGAACTCGGCGACGTCATCAAACAGTTTCGCCGCGTGGACGTGACATACAACAAAGACTTTTCGGATGTCATTGGCGGCAGAAACACTTTTCTCATCATCGCCTGACGAAGTTTTTTGGAGTGCTGCGGCTTGACGCAGCTTTGGCATTTTTTGCCAAACGCTTTTTTGCCCGACAGTCGCTAAGACTGCGAACGGAAAGCGGTGTCGAGCCGCCGCACTCCATAAAGATCACTTCTGAATCTTCTCGCTTAAATCCGCAGCCGGTTTTACGTACTTCTCTTTTTCTTTCTCCCGTTGCAGATACGGAATTCCCTTTTCCATCCATTCGGGCGCGGGCGCGCCTTTCAGTTTGTGATCAAAAAATTCCTGCAAGCGGCGCGTGTAATCTTTCTGATTTTGCCGTTTGCGTATGCCGTGCGGTTCGCCGTTGTAATTGAACATATAAACTTCTTTGCCCAATCGTCGCAGCCCCAGGTAATACTCAATGCCCTGATACCACGGCACGGCGTCGTCGTTGTCGTTGTGCAACATCAAGATCGGCGTCTGCACGCGGTCAACGCGGAAGATCGGCGAGTTCTCCAAATACCGCATTTGCTGTTCCCACAAACTGCCACCGATGCGGCTTTGGGTGTGTTCGTACTGAGCCTGACGGGGCAACCCACTTCCCCAGCGAATGCCGCTGTAGGCGCTGGTCATGTTCGCCACCAAAGCTCCGGGCGCGGCGGCTTTGAAACGATTGGTTTGCGTGACCATATACGCGATTTGATACCCGCCCCAACTGTGACCTTGAATGCCTATGCCGTCTTCGTTGACGAAGCCTTTGTCCACAACGGCTTGAATCGCAGGCAGCACACATTTCAACGCGCTCTGACCGGGATAGCCTATGTTGTAAACAATGTCCGGTTGCAGAACCAGATAACCGTTGCTGGCATAAAAGCTGGGATTGATCGAACCACCTGGCGATGGATTGACGAAACGATGCACGCCGTCCGACAGTTTTTCGTAGATGTAAACCATCAACGGGTATTTCTTGTTCGGGTCGAAGTTGTCCGGCTTGATGAGCGAAGCCGTCAAAGCCACGCCGTCGGTGCTCTTGAAGCGAACCAGTTCGGATTTACCCCAGGTGAATTTATCTTTCTGAGCGCCTTCGTTGCTGACTTTCTTCAATGATTTGAACGACGAATCGGTGATCTGAATGTCAGGGTATTCGTCAAACCGCGAAGCCGTCAGCATCAAAACATCTGCGTCTTTGGCTTTGGTTGGCGGGCTGAAACTTTTTGCCGCCAGCAGCAATTTTTCAGGAGCGGCATTGCCGTCAACACGGTCGCGGTAAAAGCCAGTGTCGTGAGTCCATTCAACATCGGCGCGTAACAGCAGCGGTTTTGCCGGATCAATGAAACGTTCTTCGGGATCAAGCCGCACATAACGGAATTCGATCTTGTCTTTGCGACCAACTCCGTCAGTCAGATTTTTCGCCGACGAACCGTCCGGCGCGATTTGCCAGATGTCGTATTGATCGTTGAGCAAAACGTATTTGTCGTCTTTGACCCAACCGGCGATTCCGTGCGAAGGCGGTTGGTCCGGGTGATCGTCGTCTTCCTGCCAAAAAGCCACGCCGAGTTTTTCGGTCAGATTGGTGATTTTGCCATCCGGCAGAGAGATCGAATTCCAGTTTTTGCCGTCGAAAAACAAACCGTATTTGGCATTCGGCGACATCGAAACGTTGGCGCGTTGGCCTTTCAACAATTGTTTGCGCGAACCGTCCAGCGTGTTGACCAAATAACTGTCATTTCTGCCGCCGAAGGATTCGTACCCGATCAAAATGCGGTACGCGCGGTCATCCGAACCAAGCGCCCACAGTCCGTTGCGCGACGGCGTGACGTTTTCCATCGTAGCGTCAGCCAGTTGCACGAACTTCTTGTCAGCCAGGTGATAAACAGCGCGGTAAGACCTGTTCGCTTCCTGCGTTGCGCGGACTTTTTGCATCGGCTGAATGTAATCGTCTTTCCAGTGCCACAAATCGGCGACAACTTTTTCATCATCAGGCATTGCGGCATTCGGGTCTTTTTCAGGTTCCGGCGGAGGCGCTGCGCTCAAAAACAGACGGCTGCCATCCTGCGCGAAACTCAAGCCGCCGCGTTCGCTGATAACCATGCCGGAACGGAAGCCTGATGTTTCTGCCGCAACCAGTTCATTGGCTTTGGCTTCGCCGCGCTTCCAGTAATAGACCTTGACCTTTGGCTGTTTGGCGGCAGCGTCGTCGCGGTCGCTGAAAAAAGCCATCTGCGTTTGGTCTTCATCCCAAGTCAGTCTGTTGTATTTACCTTTGCCGGCCAGCAATTCGACCGGCGCGACATCGCTTCCCGGCGTAGCGGCAAAAATGCCGTTGCTTTCTTCCTTGCGAGCCGAGACGGTGAAGACCAGCGTTTTGGCGTCTTTGCTGAAACTGTAATCCAGCGCGTCGCTGAAAGTTCGTTCGCTGCCGTTGGCCAGATTTCGCAGCACCAGATCAGTTCCGTATTCCTTGCGAGCGCCGGGGCGTCCACCCGCAGCGCCAGCGCCTCTGCCCTGAGCGCCGCCAGGACGTTGAAAGTCCGCTTCATCGCTTTGGTCGTTGGATGGTTTCGGAGCGTCGGCTGCGGCTTCGGGTTTCTTTTCTTCCTGCTTGGCTTCCAATGAATAAGCCAACCAGCTTCCAGAGTCTTTGGCAGCGTCTTCCGGAACCTGGAAGTTTTTGACTCGTTCGATGCGCGTCACCTGACCACTCGACAAAGTCATAATGCCAAGTGCGTTTTTCGGCATCTGGTCGGGAGTTTTCTTTTCCTTGCGAGCCTTCAGCACATCAGCTTTGTTCGGTTCGATGGTGAAAATGACAAAACGATTGTCGGCGGTGAAACGTGGCCGAACCGCTCCTGCCGCAGCTCCAAAACCTACTCCCGGCCCAGGCCCGGCTTCGGCGTTGCCCGGCGGAGGTGTCGGCGGACGCCAGCCTTTGCCGTGACGAAATTCCGCGCCGCTGGCCAGATTGCGGACGATGATTTCGCCGTCTCCATCCTGCGGCACAGCGGCATAAGCCAAAAACTTGCCGTCGCGCGACAACGTCTGCCCCTGAATTCCACGCCAGGCGTCGTAATCCTGATGAGTCAACGCGCGCTTGGCAGAGGTCTGTTGCCGGGCGGCTGCTTGTTGCGCCGAACTCAAAACCGGAAACAGCAAACAAAATGCGCCGATCAGCAACAATGCCAGTTGCAACCGAGAACGCCGTAAAACCGAATTTGTCGAAGTCATGTCGAACGCTCCTTTGGAAAATCGTTTCCCCGACTGAGGCTGATTGCCTGCGAAGCCGGAATTGATCTGGTTGTGGTGAAAATCAGAAAAGAAAAGTTCAGGAATTCTCGTTGGCAAAGACGATTGCCCGCCGTTCGGCGTTTCAAAAAACTCAGGCTGGCGGTTTCGGAGTTGGTAGGTTTACCGATTGAGTTGATTGGGATACGCTGCCCGCGCAAGCAGGCATCAACGCCTGACCTGGAGTGAAATCTGCAATGAGTTTGATTCTGTTCAACTTGCTGGTTGCTGCGATTCTGGCGACGACGGTTTCTGCCGAACCGCCAGAATCGTCTTTTCGAATTCTGGTCAAAAAATCCGAACGCAAGCTGTATCTGTACGAAACCATCGGCGGCAAAGAGCGGCTTCGCAAAACGTATCAGATTGCGCTGGGCAACACGCCGACCGGTCACAAACGCAAACAAGGCGATGGAAAAACTCCCGAAGGCGAGTATTACATCACCCACAAAAACCCGAAGAGCAATTTTTATCTTTCACTGGGCGTCAGCTATCCCAATATCAGCGACGCCGACGAAGGATTGAAAGCTGGTTTGATTACCAAACAGCAGCACGAAGCCATTGCGGCGGCGATTCGCTCGAAATCGAAACCGCCGCAAAACACCAAACTCGGCGGCGACATCTTCATTCACGGTGGCGGAGCCGGAAAGCTGATGGGCTTGATCCGCGATTGGACGCTCGGCTGCATCGCGCTGGAAAACGAAGACATCAAGGAACTGTTCGATCTGTTGCCGGTGAAAACCCCGGTGAAGATCGTTCCGTAACAACCACGTTCGTAGTTCCGCTTGTAGGCGGCTGGCATTAAGTTACGCCTAAATCAGAACAAGCAACATTGGGACAGAGCGAAAGAAAACAGGATGAACAAGATTTTTGACAGGATTGACAAGAACATTGGTGGTTGAAGCCATCCGGCCAGGCCTGAATCCTGTTCATCCTGAACAAAATCGTGTCCATCCTGTTTCAAAGTTTTTGCCTCGATTTAGCCCATTACGCAAAAGCCGAACTGTGAACCTGACTTCAAGGAAAAATGCGAACACTTTATTTGGATTGTTTTGCCGGAATCAGCGGCGACATGTTTATCGGTGCTTTGCTGGATTGCGGACTGGAATTCGACTTTTTGAAAGCCGAACTGGCCAGGCTGGGCGTCGAAGGGTACGAATTAAGCCTGACGCGCGTGGATCGCAGCGGCATCAACTCGGCAAAATTTGACGTTCATCTGCACGGCGAAGTTCATCATCATCACCACGATCATTCACACGATCACCATCACCACGATCATCACGATCACTCGCACGGTCATCACCACGATCATTCGCACGAACATCACCACGACGCGAATCAGCAATCTGAAATCCACAATTCGCACTCGCATGACCATAGGTCGCTTTCGACAATCAAACACATCATTTCGTCGTCGTCGTTGTCGGCTGAGGTCAAAGAGCGTGCGCTGACCATCTTCCAGCACATAGGCGAAGCCGAATCCAAAATTCACGGCATACCGATTGAAACCGTTCACTTTCACGAAGTCGGTGCGGTGGACTCGATTGTGGACATCGTCGGAGCCTGCATCGGACTGGAAGCGTTGAAGATTGAACAGATTATCTGCGCGCCACTGCACGTCGGTTCCGGGACTTTCAAATGCGCGCACGGCACATATCCGGTTCCCGGCCCCGCGACGGCGGAGTTGTTGAAAGGTGTGCCGATTTATTCCAAAGACATCGAAGGGGAATTGGTGACTCCAACCGGCGCGGCAATTGTCGCCACGTTGGCGGCAAGTTACGGCAACCTGCCCGCCATGAAAATCGAACGCATCGGTTACGGCGCAGGCACGCGCAGTTACGAAAAATTTCCAAACACCTTGCGCGCGATGATTGGCGAACTGGCTGGGAACGCAGGCGTCTCGCCTGCGACTGACTCAACGCCGACAACCGTCACTGTCATCGAAGCCAACATTGACGATTTAAGTCCTCAAGTTTTTGGACACTTAATGGAAAAAGTTTTGACTGAAGGCGCGCTGGATGTGTTTTACACGCCTGTGCAAATGAAGAAAAACCGCCCCGGCGTGTTGGTGACTTTGCTTTGCCGTCCCGAAGACCGTCAACTTATGACTGAATTGCTCTTCAGCGAAACGACGACCTTGGGCATTCGATACCGCGACGAACAGCGCGAAATTCTGGCGCGCGAATTCGTGACGGTCGAAACCGAATTCGGCTCCATCAAAATGAAAATCGCCCGTGCGAACGACGGGCGATTGGTGAATTATTCTGCCGAGTTTGACGATTGCCGTTTGGCGGCGGAGCTTCATCAAGTTCCGATTCGTGAAGTGCAACTTGCCGCGATGCGAGCCTTCGCGGTCAAATGATTCAAAGCAAAACAGGGCGATTGACAGTGGATTGCCTGCCTCCGTCGTTGAACATTTTCATCAGCGCCAGCATTTGATTTTGATTGCACGGCATGGCGCGAAAGGTGGGCAACACTCCCGCCAGATTCGGATCGTTGCCGACTTTTGACGATTCAACCAGCAACATAATGGCTTTGTGCCCCGCGCTGGCTCTCAACGTGGAAAGCATTGGTTTGACGTTCACAGCTTCGACATCCACCGCTGCCAAATCGTGATGATTGCGGCAGGCGGTTCGTAATTCATCCACAGAACACGCGCTGGTAATTTCAAAATTCGCATCTGCCAGACTCGCTTTCAGCGATTTCAACCGTTCCGGCGAATCAGTCACCAACAACAATTTGGATTTAGGATTCGGCACTGGACGCAACGGCGTGTTGTAACTGGTAATGGGCGCTAGCATTTTTTTTACTTCCTCCTACGTTTCTTTGTGTTGGACAGTCATCCGCAACCCGATAATCCCCACCGAAGTGAGTAATATTCCCTCACCAGTGTGAAAAACTTTCGCACTCGTTTACCTGGATTCTTTTTCGCGGTCGGGTGCGTGTTATAGTGCCGCGCCTGACGGGGCGGAACACTTAACACACTGCAAAATTTGACTATGAGTACGAAAAGAGCTTTTCAAGACCTGGTTGAAATGATGGCGCGTTTGCGCTCGGCGGATGGTTGTCCCTGGGACCGCGAACAAACTTACGCAACACTTGGGCCAATGCTGATCGAAGAAGCCTACGAAGTGATAGAAGCTGCCGAAGCCGGTGACTGGAATGAACTTCGAGACGAACTTGGCGATTTACTTTTCCAGATAGTGTTTTACGGCCAAATCGCCGCCGAAGCCGGCCATTTCGACGTGAGCGATTCGATTGCGCGCATTCACGAAAAAATGATTCGCCGTCATCCACACGTGTTTGGCGAAGAGACTGTGGATTCCACCGCCGACGTGCTGGCCAATTGGGAAGCAATCAAGGCAGCCGAACGAAAAGAATCCGGCAAAGACATCAAAGAGGAAAAGAAGGTTTCGATGTTGGATGGCACATCGTCGAAACTTCCGGCCTTGCTTGAAGCTTTTCAATTGACGGCCAAAGCCGCTCGCGTCGGGTTCGACTGGCAAGCGGGCGAAGACATTTTTGACAAACTGGAAGAGGAAATTCGTGAACTGCGCGATGAATTCAAACGCGAAAGCCGCGACCCGGAAGCCATTGCCGCCGAATTGGGCGATGTGTTGTTCGTCGTCACCAACATCGCTCGCTGGCACGGCATTGAGCCTGAAACCGCGCTGAAAGCCACGAATCGCAAATTCCGCCGCCGCTTTGCTCACGTCGAACGCCGCGTCGAAGAACAAGGTAAAACCTGGAACGACACTTCGCTGGCCGAAATGGATTCGTTTTGGGACGAAGCCAAACAGATCGAACGAACCAAAAAGACTGGCCAGGAAAGCTGATGCGGATTCGATTGCTGACAACGCTGTTGGTTGGTTTGCTGGCGCTGGCTTCGGTCGGCCATTCGTCCGGTTTGGCCGATCAAACTCGAACGGTTGAATCCGTCGCGCCTGGTGTCGAGTTGATTTCGATCAAACGCGGAGATTTTGCCGAATCTGCGACTGGTGATCGTTGGATGATTCAGGCGTTGATGGTTGATCCGAAACTGGCTCGGCTGCGATTGGCTCAGGCGATGGACGAAATTGCCGGAGCCGAAACGACAAGTTCGATGGCGTTGCGACATGGAGCTTTGGCGGCAATCAATGGCGGATACTTTCGCACCAGCGGAATCGTTCGCGGCGAACCCATGGGCGTGCTGACCATCGAAGGAAAAGTGCTGAGCGAATCGGTCAACAATCGCGCCGCTGTGGCAGTGTTCGACGATGGCAAACAGATTCGCGCGGCGGTGACTCACCTGGCGATGACTGCTGAATTGCGCGCCGATGGAAAAGCGATTCGTCCTGTGAACGGATTCAATCGCCCGCGCGAAAAAGACGAGATGATTGTCTTCACGCCGGAATTTCATCGCACGACGTTGACTGCCGCCGACGGCGTTGAGTTCATCATCGAGAAAAACCGCGTCGTGAAAATCGCCGATGGAGCGGGCAGCAGCTTGATCCCTGCAACCGGATTTGTGCTGTCAGCCGCCGGAGCTTCGCGCGAATGGGCGCTCAAACATTTGCGACAAGGTTCGCGCGTGGAACTAAAAATCGAAACCAAAACCGAACCGCCAATTCCCTTTCAACCGGATTTCATTCTTGGCGGCGGACCGCAGTTGCTTGCAGCGGGCAAGCCGGTTTTTACAGCCGAATCCGCGCGATACAGCGATTCGCTTTATCGCCAGCGCCATCCGCGAACTGCGATTGGTTGGACGGCAGACGGAAAACTGATTTTGCTGACGGTGGATGGCCGCCAAAAACTCAGCGTGGGAATGACAATGACGGAGTTGGCGGCATTGATGCTGGAACTCGGCTGCGTCGAAGCAATGAATCTGGACGGCGGCGGTTCGTCCACAATGGTCGTCAAAAACAAAATCGTGAACCGTCCGTCAGACGCAACCGGCGAACGCGCGGTCAGCGACGCGCTGCTGGTTTACTCAAGATAAAAACGAACATGAAAGAAGCATTGGTCTTAGTGGCGAAAGCCCCCATCGAAGGACAAGTCAAAACTCGATTGATCGGCCAGTTGACGGCGGAAGACGCCAAACAGCTTTACATCGCTTTTCTCAGCGACACTTTTGCGATGATGGAAGCCGTTTGCGACGAACGCGACGACCTGACGTTGGTGCATTGTTACACGCCCGAAGACGCTGAAGATGCTTTTGCCGAAGTCGAACGCGAGGGTTGTTTGATGATCGCTCAACGCGGCAACGATCTGGGCGAACGTCTGACGAATTGCTTTGCCGATATGTTTTCGATGGGTTTTGATTCGGTGACGGCGATTGGCGGCGACAGTCCTACCATACCGGCGGAGATGGTTTCCGAAGCGATGGACTGTCTGGAAACCGAAAACGATGTGGTAGTGATTCCAGCCGAAGACGACGGATATTGTTTGATCGGCATGCGAAAGCTCCACAAAGAGGTTTTTCAAAACATTCCTTGGAGCACGCCCGACGTGATGGCGGCCACCGAGCGCCAGGCAAAAGCCGCTGGATTGAGTTTGAGCGTCGGCCCGACCTGGTTTGATGTGGACACGCCGGAAGAACTGGAACGATTGAAACAGAAGTTGATCGAAACCAAAGGCACAGCCAAATTCACTCGGCGGTTTTTGAAAGAGTTTTCCAGCAGGAGTCAGGAGTCGGAAATCAGAAAATGAAGACCTGACCTGAACCGTATCCAAGCTCTGTTCGGAAAAACTGACTTTGCCAAAGCCCCACGCTTTACGGCGGGCGGTTGCTGCGCGTGTTGACCGCGTTTGGCAGCGAACGTATTATGCGCCCGCTCACTGGCCTGATCTTCGTCAAAAATTCTATTGGCGCATCCCCGTTTGCAATCTGCCTCGCCCCAAAATCATCGGCGTAGTTCGCCATAAATCCACAGTTGAGTCGTTCGCTCGATTCACAACCTACAAAAAAAAGGGAGACCCGTTTCCGTGAAAAAAAGAATTCTCTTTCTCCTCGTCATTCTGTGTGTGTTGACGCTGCCATTGTTGTTGCCAGCTACTTCGACGCAAGCCAAAAAACTGTTGGCGAGTTTGACCACCACCACATCCGCGCAAACTTCTCCGTGGCCTTCGCTGGCTGCTCAATTGGCTGAAGCCAAAGCGACGCCCGGCAGCGCATTCGAGCAAATCATCAAAGACAATCAGGATTTCGGATTGTTGCGGCTGGATGAAGCCAGCGATTCACGTCGCCTGCCGCCGTGGATTCGCGTCTGGTGGCGAAAGGCGCATCCCGAACTGGTGTATTCCGCTGCCGATCCGACGGGTGGGTATCCGCTGGTGCTGAAAGAAATCGTCGAATGGATGGAACACCATCAAGACCTGAAACCCGGCAAAGCCGATCCTTCGTTTCCGCCGCAGAATGATCCGAATGCCACAGTCACCGGCGAGCAACGAATTTCAGGCGCGCAAACCAGCGCGCGCAGCGAATCGGACATTCGCATCAATTACTTCGATCCGATGAAGATTATTTCGGGGTCGAACGCCATCACCAGCGGCGGACGCCAGGCGATTTTTTATTCCACCGATGGCGGCACAAGCTGGGGACAAACTTCCCTGCCCTTCACCGGCAGCGATTCGTTCCATTCCGATCCGACTGTGGATTGGACTTCTGACGGACGCGGCTGGTCGTCAACGCTGGGCATTCAAGGTGGAACGTTGCGAATGCGGAATTACTTCACCACTGACAACGGCGCGAACTGGACGTTTGAAGCCACGCCTTCGGGTTCGCAAACCAGCGTGGACAAACAAATGGTTTGGGTGGATCACAATTCCAGTTCGCCGTTTTTCAACCAGCAATACGCCATCTGGCACAACGGCCTGCCGGCGTTTGTCAGCCGTCGTACAGCGGGCAATTCCGGCACGTGGTCAACTCCGCTGCAAGTCAGCGGAGCGGAAAGCACAGGCACGGCCATCGGCAGCGACATCAAAACCAACAGCGCGGGCGAAATCTTTGCGTTTTGGCCGACGACCGGCAACCGTCGCATCTTCGTCGCCAAATCAACCAACGGCGGCACGTCGTATGGCACGCCGGTACAAATCTCCACGACCTTTGACGGATTCGACATCGGAGTTCCTTCGTTCAACAACCGCCGCGCGCTGATTTACACTGCTTCGGCGGCTTACAAAACTCAGACGAAAAATCTGGTCTACACTTCTTGGACGGATTTGAGCGGCGAAACCGGCTGCACTTCTTCGGCCAACGAACCGGGCAACAACGTCAATTCAACCTGCAAAACGCGCATCTGGTTTTCGCGCTCCACCGACGGCGGAGCAACGTGGGCGGCTCCGGTCAAGATCAACAATCAAGCCGGGCTGAACGATCAATTCAATCAGTGGCTGGTGGTGGACGAAACCAACGGCGCGGTGGCGATCATGTATTACGACACGGTTGCCGATTCGCCGGGCCGCAAAAAAGTCCACGTCTATTACCAGATTTCGACCAACGACGGCGTGACGTGGTCTGCGCCGCAACAAATCACGACGGCACAAACCGACGAAACCACAGCCGGTTCCGACAGCGGCAACCAGTTCGGCGATTACAACGGATTGTCCGGTTACGCTGGAATCTTTTTCCCTTCGTGGACGGATCGCCGCTCGGGCGCGCGCGAAGAAATCTGGACGGCCAAGATCACCGAAGCGCCTTGTACGCCGCCGGGAGTTCCGACAGGAATCGGCGCTTCGGCAACGGCGTTCAACCAAATCACAGTCAGTTGGACGAACGGCGCTCCGCCGGCTTCTACCTTCAAGGTGTATAGAGCGACGGGAACTTGCGCTTCGCCCGGAACTTTTTCTTTGATTGCTTCGGGCGTCAACGGCAGCAGTTACGTGGACAACACGGTCGGCGGCGGTGTGTCGTATGCGTACAAGGTCGCCGGAGTTGACGCGGCAGGCGTTTGCGAATCGGCGCAATCCGCTTGCGCCGGAACGACCGCGACCGGCTGCCCGCCGAACACAACGATCACCGTCAATCCGGCGACGATGCCGGCTGGCTTCATCAGCACGGCATATTCGCAAACGCTGAGTGCTTCGGGCGGAACCGGGCCGTACACGTTTTCGCTGGATTCGGGATCGCTGCCCGCCAACGTCAATTTGTCAGGCAACACCATCAGCGGAACGCCGAACGCGACTGGCGTCAGCAACTTCGTCATCAAAGCGGTGGACGCCAACGGCTGTATGGCGACGAAGAATTACACCATCGTCATCAGCGGCAACGGATTGATGTTTTATCCGCTGGCGACTCCGGTGCGATTGCTGGAAACCCGCAACGGCCAACCCGGATGCACTACGCCGGGCGCGCCAATTCCCGGCGGAACATCATTGACGCAAACCGCCAGCGGCACGTGCGGCATTCCGGCGGCGGCCAAAGCCGTTGTCGGCAACATCACGACGGTCAATTCCGGCGGAGGCTTCCTGACGATTTATCCCAGCGACGCCACACAACCGACCGTTGCCAATTCCAACTACCTGCCGAATGAAATCCTGAACAACGTCTTCACCGTAGGGCTGGGCGCGATGGACGGCGCGTTCAAGATTTTCGTGACCACAGACACCGATGTCGTGGTTGACATCACAGGTTATTACGCGCCTCCGGCGACAGGCGGGTTGTATTTCCACCCATTGCCGAGTCCTGTTCGTTTGCTGGAAACGCGCGCCGGGCAACCGGGATGCTTCACTCCGGGAGCGCCGCTGACTGGTAACACCGATACGACTCAGCAAGGCACTGGCACTTGCAGCGGCGTGACGATTCCCGCCACGGCCAAAGCTTTGGTGGGCAATGCAACGACGGTCAATCCGGCGGGCGGAGGTTTTCTGACGCTTTATCCGGCAGATGTCACTCGTCCGTTTATTTCCAGCGGCAATTTCGACCCGGCGGAAATTCTGAATTCGCCGTTTGTCGTAGGGCTGTCGCCAACCGGTCAGTTCAAAATCTACACAACGACAACGACCGATCTGGTGATTGATGTAAACGGATATTTCAGCCCGGATGCGATGGATGCCAACGGACTGGGATTACTGTTTTCGCCGATCACTCCGGCGCGATTGCTGGATACTCGCCCGACGTTCAGCGGTTGTTTCACTCCGGCAGCGCCGATTGCTGCAACTGTAGAAACTCCGCAAATGGCTCGCGGAGTTTGCACCATTGCCAATACGGCTCAGGCGATTGTCGGCAACGCAACGGTCGTTCAGCCTGGCTTGGGAGGCTTTTTGACCTTCTGGCCGAGCAACGTCACTCGCCCAACGGTGGCCACGTCAAATTATCTGGCAGGACAAATTTTCAATCGCCACTTCACTGTGGGGTTGGGAACCGACGGCGCATTCAAAATCTTCGCGCTGTCCACCACCGATCTGGTGATTGACGTGTCGGGGTATTACGCGCCGTAACTGGTAATCTTTCGGCGAAAAAACTTTGGGCAGGCCATTGATGGCCTGCCCAAAGTTTCCTAGCCAGCTTGGCATCCTCACTTTTTGCTGGGCATTATCTGGCGTACATTCCAGAACCACTAGCTTCGAGGGTGAAAGGATAATTCTCTGCAATTAGTTGCATTCATGTCAGCCACGACTTCAGTGCTTGCAATGTGGGTTATTACAATAGCACTGCGGTAGAAAACTGGTGTGTTGAGTACGAGAATCCTATCTAAGTTGACTTGGCATTGACCTTCCTTGTCGGTAGTGAACATGCTGTAGTTTGGCGGAGGGGCGAGTAACAGTTCATCTCTTGCGGAAAACTTTCTTGCGTAAAGTTCATAAGCTGCAAGTTCATTAGAATGAGCAACGTAGGCAAGCCATCCAAACCATTCACAAATTTTCTCGCCATTTGCCAGTATACAAGCGAGCTTGTTTTCCGTGGCAAGTGCAGGGTCGTCTGAGAGATAAAGTATGCGCGCTGGGCCACCAGGATCTTGAAGTTCTTTTCGAGGTAGGTGGCCAGGGCGAAAATCCAAATCTTTGAGGTGTTGTTCATATAATTCCCGTTTGCTTGACCCTTCCTTGCCAAGGAAGCAGGCGTATTCTTTGCCTTTTCTAGGCTCAAATCTAATATCTGAACCGCGAACTGCTAATGCTTCTGGGTCAGGACACTCATCTATACTGCCGTGTTTAAGCATCGCTTTGCAGGCTACATAAATTTCTCCGCTCGAGTAATCCATCATCACATTAAAGGTGATTCTGTTCTCACGAACACAGCTAATTGACCCAAATGGGGAGCTTAAACCAGTCATTGGGTAGTCTTCACCGTTTATCATATCACCTATTAACTTATCACCTGACGGTTTATTCCCAACACACTGCTTCAAAAGGTTTGCAAACGGCGTTGAGCGGTCGAACGGGTCAATCAAGTAGCACATACGCATCGCGTTTTCTCGTTTACCAATGACATTTGCCTCCTCTGTAAAAATGGCGCATTTGTCATTAAAAGCTCTGAGCTTATCGATGATTACTCTCTCAACACCCGCATCGAACATGTAAGTATCGTCTTTACCCGCTGCCCTTCGTAATGCTCCCTCAGGTGATTGGCTATGGAGAACTCTCCTAGCTTCTCTGAGTGCGTCCATAGCCACTCTGATATAAGCGACCTCAACCCCAGGCATACTCGCAAGGGAAACAGGTCTACGGTATGACAGGTCTTTAGTTGGCAAGCCATTTGTGAGAGAGCCTATCGGTTGGTTTAACGCCTTTTCGATTGCGCCTAAGTTCTCGTAAGTGGGGCGACGGGAGCCATTAATTATCTGGCCAATATATTGAGCCGATACCTTCATTCGGGAGGCAAGTTCTTTTTGGCTCAATCCCTTATCCTTAAGCAGAGTGCTTATCGTCAAGCCTATGTTTATCATTGAAGTTTGGTTCCTTTCTGAATGGTGCTAGTTTTGGACTACGATTGCACTTGTACTCTCGCTAAACCAGCTTGTCAAGCTAGTTTAGCGAGAGTAAAGCAAGCATATGTTGCCCCAACTCACTTCTACGCACTCATTAGCTATCTGGAACTGAAATCAATGCCGTGGTTCTGAATAGTAAACAATTATTCCGCCAACCCGATTCGTTTTAGCAATTCGCCGAACTTAGGCAATTTGCGAAGCGGATCGAACAGCGGTTCGACTTTCAATTCGACCATGCCGCTGTCCTTTTCGGCCAGGCCTTTTTCCAGCGCCGCCAGCGCCAGATCGGTTTCGCCCAGCCGCGTGTGCAAAGCTGCGATTGAAGTCGGAGCGATGTAACGCTGTTTGGCCTCTTCGGTCAGATGCTGCAATTCGCGCCGCCAGAATCCGGTTTCTTTCGATTCCGTGTAGGCTTTTTTCAGCGAAGTCAGATAATCGCCGTTTTCGCCCATCAAAAACTTGGCGCGCAACAATTGCATGACGGCTTCCTGTTTCTGGCCGGTTTGCTCAAAAACCAAACCCAAACTGGTGTACGCCGGAGCGTATTTGTCATCAATCGCCAGCGTCTTTTTCAGATGGTCGGCGGCGTGGTCGTATTCTTTGGCGTAATACTGAATCGCGCCAATCGCCTGATTGACCGGCAACGAACGCGGATCGAGTGCGCGCGCTTTCCAGGCTTCGGTGTTGGCTTCTTTGTGGCGTCCCATCAAGGCCAGAAATTCAGCATAACGTTGATGAGCCACAGGGTTTTTCGGATCGAGTTCGATGGCGCGTTTGAACTGTCGCTCTGCGGTGGCAAAGTCCCAGTCGTAACGGAAATTCACCGAAGCCAGCGTCAGGTGAGCGTCCACCAGCTTTTCATCTTTTTTCAACGCAGCCAGAGCGACAGTTTTGGCTTTGGTCATGCTTTCCTGCGGAGTTCCGCCATCCGAACCGACCGCGTGACAAGCCGCGCATCCGGCAAAAGCTTCGGCGTAACTGCCATCCAACCCGGCAGCGGCTTCAAAAAACTCGTCGGCTTTCTTCAGAGCTTCGGGCGTTCCCTGATTCCAGTAATAACGACCTTTCAGATACAACTCGTAAGCTTCGGAGTTTTCCGTCCCGACTTTGGCCAGCGCGTCCTGTTTGGTTTGAGCAAATCGCGGGCGTAGCTTTCCGGCCAGCTTCTGCGTGATTTCTTCCTGCAAAGCCAGCAAATCGGAAGTTCGCCGCGTGAACTGATCGCCCCAAATCTGGCGACCGTTGCGCGCGTCCACCAACTCGGCATTGACGCGAACTTCGTTGCCGCGCCGGGTCAATCGCCCGACCAGCACGGCTTTGACTTCCAGTTCCTGGCCAACTTTGCGCGCGTCCTGTTCTTTGCCTTTGTACTGAATGACGGCGTTGCGCGAACTGATGCTGAGTTCGGGCAGTTCGGACAGAGTGTTGATTAAACTTTCGGTGATGCCTTCGGTCAGATATTCGGCTTCGGGATCAGCGGTGACATTGACGAACGGCAACACCGCCATCGAATCAATCACGCCGCTATTGCCGCCGCGCCAGAATCGAAACACAAGCAGCCCGGCCACAGCCAATACAACCACTGCCAACGCGGCGTAAAGCAAGTTGCGCCGATTGGTTGGTTGAACCGCAGGCGCGATGGTTGCCGAATCGGTTTGAGTTGCCGATGGTTGAACCGGTTGCGACGCCGGAATGAGCGCCGGAGCGTAATTCGATGCAATGTTGGTTTCGTAATTTTGCGATGTCGGAATCTGTCCGCTGGCCGGAGCGATGTTTGTCGCATAATTCGTTGCCAACGTGTCCGGCGCTTGAGAACCGACAGTTTGCGCTCCCGGCAGTTTGGCGGTCGGGATTTCCAGCGGCATGGTTTCTTCGGTTTCCACCGCGTCTTCATCGCCAAGACCCAGCAAATCCAGTCGCGCTTTGACGCGCTTCAAATCGTTGATGACTTCCTGAGCCGTCTGGTATCGAAGCTCGCGGTCTTTGACCAGCATGCGATTGACGATGCGTTCCAATTCGGCAGGCAGGTTCGGCATCTTCGCCGACAGCTTCGGCGGTTCTGTCGCCAGCAACGAAGCAATTATGTCGCTCGGCGTCGAGCCGCTGAACGGTCGCTGGCCGCTGACCAATTCATACAACACCACACCGAGGCTGAAAATATCCGTTCGTCCATCCACGCGCTGTCCGCGCGCTTGTTCCGGCGACATATACGTCAATGTGCCGATGACCAATCCCGGCTGAGTTTCAAACAGCGATTTGGTGACGGAGTCCTGATCCAGTTCGCCCGAAGGATTTTGCTCGGTCAGTTTGGCCAGGCCGAAATCCAGAATCTTCACGTAACCGTCCGGGCGCAGCATGATGTTTTCCGGTTTGATGTCGCGGTGAGCGATGCCGACGCTGTGCGCCGCCTGCAACGCGCTGGCCACCTGAATCACCACGTCCAGAGCTTCGACCAAATCCGGTTTTTGCGAATTCATCTGCTGGCGCAGCGTTTCGCCTTCGATGAATTCGGTGGCCAGAAAATGCAGCCCTTCGTGTTTGCCGAATTCGTAAATTGTGATGATGTTCGGATGGTTCAACGCCGAAGCGGATTTCGCTTCCTGTTCAAATCGCCGAACGCGGTCGGTGTCTTTGGTGAAGATTTCCGGCAAGACCTTGATCGCCACTTTGCGATTCAGCGAATCGTCTTCGGCCAGATAAACTTCGCCCATTCCGCCTGCGCCGATTTTGTTCAGCACGCGATACCGCGCAATTTGTGAGCCTGTGGAAATTGTCATCATAAGCTCCGATGAAATTCGAGGAGCGCCAGAGGGTCACAACAAGCATCGCAAAATCTACGATGCCTGAATGTCAGTCCGCTAACGCTCCTCAAAATATAAAACCGGCTACTGATGTTACGCGATGGCAGATCAAATAAAGCGTTTGACAGTCTCTTCGTCCCGGTAGGGACGGTTGAAATTAGCGCGGCGTTTCAACGCCGGGTAGCAGTGCCTTTCTCTGCCGCGTCCTGTCAGGACGCTTGAACCCTGCTTTGGCAAAAACTCAAGCGTCCCTACAGGACGCCGATTCGTTCGCTACTTTTCCCGGCAGTGAACTGCCGGGCTAATATCAAACCGTCCCTGCCGGGACGAAAACCGTGTCAAACCCAATGCTCGATTCTTTAGCGCGTAACATCAGTTAATACTACTTCCGCCCGAAGCCGATTTACCGCATAGTCAAAGGCGCAATTTTCAAATCGGCAGAACGCAAACGCCTTTACAAAGAAGCCAAAGAATTTTTGGCTACGCGCGCTCGGCGGCGAGAGTTGGTTAAGGCTGGACAGGTTTAATTATGACTGAAGATTTTTACTGCGAAGAAGCCTTGAGTGGGCGTACGCCCATCACTAAAGTTCACGAAACTGAAAACGTGCTGGCGTTTCATCACACACGCCCGTTCTGGCCGGTGCATATTGTCGTCATCCCCAAACGACACATCAGTTCTCTGTTGACGCTGGAAGCGGGCGACAACGAATTGCTGATCGAACTGTTCGACGTGATCAAACAGATTGCTGATCGGGTCGTTGCCGAACATGGAGCAGCGCGCGTGCTGACCAATCTGGGCAAGTATCAAGATTCCAAACACCTTCACTTTCACATCAATTCCGGCGATCCGCTGCGTTAAATCGCCAAAAGCCGAAAAGGTTTAGACACTGCGATGTTCATCCCCATAAGAATCATCTCTGTAGCAATTCTCTCGCTTGCTTGCCTGACGATCGGGCTGGCGCAAACTCCACAAGCAACTTCGCCAAATTTGCCTGCGAAATTTCCGCTGCCAACGAACCCAATCGAACTGACGCGAGCCGCCAGACCGCACGTGTATTTCGATGCGGTCGGGCGAAAGTCCGCGATCTTCGGCCACGAAAACGGCGTGTTTGAATCGTGGGTGTTTCCGATGAAGCTTTTCCACGACGCGCGCATCAGCATCAAAGTCGAAGGACAAGATACGCCAGTTGATTTTGCTGCCAACGTTGAACGCATCATCGCCCGGCCAGAGTCAACGACGCTGGTGGCATCAAATCAATTGTTCACGTTACGGGCAACATTCTTTTCGCCAATTGACGAAGCCGGTTCGATCATTTTGCTGGAAGCCGATTCGCCGCGCGCGTTGACCGTGACCGTCAGCTTTGTGCCCGACATGAAACCGATGTGGCCTGCGGGACTGGGCGGGCAAAGCGCAGGCTGGCGCGATGATTTGAAAGCCTTCGTCATCAGCGAAAGCCGTCGCAAGTTCAACGCCTTTTTCGGCTGTCCTGCGGCGACTCGCGGAGCTTCGACTCCAGCGCATCAACTCGCCGACGGAGCTTTGCGCTTCGACATCAGGATTGATCCTCAAACAGCGAAGCAGCGTTATTACCCGCTGATCGTTGCTGCTGGTTTCAACGGTCGTCAGCCGGTGATTGATTTGTACAACCGGTTGGCCACTTCGGTCGCGGAACAGTATCAAAAGACGTTCAACCATTACCGCCGATTGCGCGACGAAATGCTGAGCGTTGAAACGCCGGGCGCGAAAATCAATCTGGCGTTTGAATGGGCGAAAGCCGCAATGGACAAAGGCATGGTGGACAATCCCGATCTGGGTTTGGGATTGGTCGCCGGTTGGGGGGCGACCGGCGACGGCGCGCGTCCTGGCTTCGGATGGTTTTTTGGTGGAGACGCCGCAATCAATTCTTATGCTATGACGGGTTACGGTGATTTCGATTCGATGAAATCGGCATTTCGCTTTCTGGCCAAGTATCAGCGCGCCGATGGCAAGATCACTCACGAAATTTCGCAAGCTGCCGGAATGATCAAATGGTTTGAAGAGTTTCCGTACGCTTATTACCACGCAGACACCACGCCGTTTTACATCGCTGCCGTTTACAACCTTTACCGTCAAAGCGGCGACAAAAAACTGATCGAAGAATTATGGCCGACGCTTCGCAAAGCTTATGACTTTTGCATCGCCAACGATTCTGACGGCGACGGCATTCTGGAAAATTCGTTGGCCGGACTTGGCGCGTCTGAACTTGGTTCGCTGCTGGAAGACCTGCACCAGGACATTTATCTGGCGGCGACGAATCTGGAAGCTTCGCTGGCGATGCGCGAATTGGCGATGGTGATGGGCGAAAAATCGTTGAGCGATTTGGCCGATCAAAAATATCAACGCGCCTTCGCTTCGATCAACGAATTGTACTGGAACCAACAGGCGCAAAAATTCGCCTACGCGCTGGCCAAAAGCGGAAAGCAGAACAACGAATTCACGGCCTGGACTTCCGTGCCGATGATGTTCGGCCAGCTAAACGCCAAACGAGTTGACGAAACACTCAACGGCTTAAGCTCATCGGCCATCAGCACAGACTGGGGCGCGCGGATGCTGGCCAACACCAGCCCGGCTTATGATCCGATTGCTTACAACAATGGAGGCGTCTGGCCTTTTCTGACTGGCTTTGTTGCTTGCGCCGAATACGAATATCGCCGCCCACATTCCGGCTTTGCGCATTTACAGCAACTGGCGAATCTCGGCTTGGATCATTCGCTGGGGACTCACCCGGAAATTCTGTCCGGAGATTTTTACCGCCCGTTGGATGAATCAGTTCCGCATCAATTGTTTTCGACCGGAATGGTCGTCACGCCGTTTGTTCGCGGCTTGTTGGGTTTGCGAGCTGATGCGGCAAAGCAAACTTTGCGATTCGCGCCGCAGCTTCCAGTCGCGTGGGAGTCGCTGAAAGTCAAAAATTACCGCATCGGTTCCAGCCGATTGACGATCACAGCGCGGCGATCTTCGATTTCAAATCTGAGATTTGAAATCGAGAAGAACGATGACGCCGAACTAAAACTCCAAATGGCTCCGGCTTTGCCTCCGTTGGCTAAAATCACGAAAGTCACGGTGGATGGCAAGTCGGTTAAATTCACCCCGGCTTTTTACGGAGCGAACTCGGCTTGTCAGTTTGACGCTGTGCTTAAACGCCGAACCATCATCGAAATCACGTTCAAAGACGGAATTGAATTCGACGCGCCAACGCCAACGACGCAACTTGGCGAGCGAACGACTTCGCTGAAAGTGCTGGAAGCCGCGACTCCAACCACTAATCGTTTCAGTGTAAAACTCGAAGGATTGTCCGGTCGCACCTACACTCTGCGCTTTCGCGGAGGAATGAGCATCGTGTCGGTTCTGGGCGGCACACTAAAAGGCGATGAAGGCGGCTGGAAGTTGATCGAAATCGCGTTCCCGCTTTCAGGCAACAACGACGCTTATCAAACTCGACTGCTGGAATTGACGCTGAAAGAATCAGGGAAGAGCAAGGAGCCTCGCAAAAAGAAATGACGATTTCGACAGCAGCACTCCAACCCAAACGACGCTGGACGCGCGGCAAAATTATCGCGCTGTCGTTGCTCGTAACTGCGACAGCGTTGGCGATCTATGCGCTGTTTATCGAACCGAATCGGTTGGTTGTCCACCGGGAAACAATCACGTTGAATTCGTGGCCGATGGAATTGCGCGAATTCAAAATCGCCGCCATCTCCGACATTCACGCCGGAGCGCCGCACGTCAAACTCGACAAAATTCGCCAGTTGGTGGAACTGACCAACACCCAGCAGCCGGATTTGATTGCTGCCCGGCGATTTCGTCATTCAAAACGTGCTTGGCGGCAGTTTCATCGAACCCGTAGCTCTGGCCGGTGAACTAAAAAACCTGAAAGCGCCGCTCGGCGTGTTCGCCACTTTGGGAAATCATGACTGGTGGTATAATGCGCCGCGTGTTAAAAACGCATTTGAAGAAGCGGGCATACGGGTTCTTGATAATCAAACAGTAAAAATCGAACGGAATGGAAAAGCGTTTTGGCTGGCCGGATTTGCTGACGAATGGGAAGGCAAGCCGAACATCGTCGAAACGTTGAATCAGGTGGCGGATGATTCTCCGATCATCGCTTTCACTCACAACCCTGATCTTTTCCCGACGATTCCCAATCGCGTCGCGTTGACCATTGCCGGACATACTCACGGCGGTCAAATTGCGCTGCCGCTGGTCGGGCGATTGGTGGTTCCGTCCAGGTTCAAACAACGCTACGCCGCCGGGCTTGTCATCGAAAGCGGCAAACAGTTGTTCGTCACCACTGGCGTAGGAACCAGCATCATTCCAGTGCGATTCGGAGTCCCGCCCGAAATTGCCTTGCTGACAATTCAATAAACACGAAATTGAAAAACCGTCCTCACGATCTCGCCCCCAAGCGAATCAACGCCTTCCCCAAGGCTTTACCAAAGGATGTTTGATGCAGCGAATTACCGCTGGTTTACGAAAACTCGTCGCTCCACCTGATCTGGCGATTGATTTGGGAACCGCCAACACTCGTCTTTATGCGCTCGGTCACGGCATGATCGCCGACGAACCGTCGCTCATTCGTTTTCAACCCATCACCGGCGAAGTCGAAGCCGTCGGCAATCGCGCCGCCTGGCTGGCCAATGTTGATCCGTATTCGCCAACCGTTTCACCGCTGCACGCCGGAGTCGTCGCCGACATCGAAGCCGCCAGTTCACTGCTCAAACCATTTTTGAAACGCGCGCAACGTTTCGGATTGTTCAAACCGCGCGTGCTGGCTTGCGCGCCGACCGACGCCTGTGAAGAAGAACGCGCCGCCTTGATCGAAGCCGCCCAACGCGCCGGAGCTTCGGAAGTGTATGTCGCGCCCGAACCGCTGGCCGCCGCAATTGGCGCAGGACTCGACGTGGCCTCGCATTACGCGCAAATGATCGTGGACATCGGCGACGGAGTCACAGACATCGCCGTCGTACGTTCCGGCAATTTGATTTTGACTTCGGCGGTGCGAACAGCGTGCAGCGATTTACGAAATGCCGTCGCGCAAATGGTTTCGTTCCGTCACGGAGTTTTGCTGTTTCCACAGGAAGCCGACCGGCTGATGCAATTGATCGGCGCTCAATTTGATTACGATCAGGAAGAACTGCTGGTCACGTCCGGAACCGATTTGCTGAGTGGCGAACCGCTGGATTTGTGCGTCAGCAGTCATGACCTGAACGAAGCAATCGAACCCATTCTGGACAACATCGTCGAAGCGATTCATTCCACCGTCCGCCGTTTGCCCGAAGAAACTTCGTGTGAAGTCATCGAAAACGGAATCTGTCTGACCGGCGGCGGCGCTCAATTACAAGGCCTGCCAGAACGACTGGCAGCGGCGACTTCGCTGGAAGTCCGGGTCGCCGACAACCCGATGATGGCTGTCATCAACGGCGCTCGACAGATGCTGGATGTCGGTATCGCAACTGATATTTGGCAGAATTGATTTACTAAACCACTTACAATTTTCACTGTAGCTGCTATGCCGCATCTGTTGGTGCGGTGAAGAATTGCCGGTCGAGAACCCGGAATAAATTGAAATAGCCCACCCGCTGTCTCAACTTGCTCTGCTTTCTTTCCTGTCCCTCCTTTTAAGTAGTTACCTTTCAAAAGCTATTCACAGTTAAGCTTTCATCAACTGGCTCAGCTTTCGTTGTTTCGTTCCGCCTACTCAAGAAAACAATGAAAATTCTTCTCTATAACCCCGATAACGGTGTGACTCGTAACTTCATGCCTCACCTGTGGATGTTCCTGTTGCAATCGCTGACGCCACCCGGCCACGAAGTCATTTTGATTGACGGCAACGCGCAAGCGATGAACGAAGAAGAACTCGCACGGTTCGTCCGCGAACAAGGAGTTGGCTTGGTGGGCATTGGTGCGATGACTCGCATGATTGCCAAAGCCTATCGAATGGCCGACGCCGTTCGCGCCATCGGAGTTCCGGTTGTGATGGGCGGTCCTCACGTCACTGAAGTCCCCGACGAACCGCTTGGACGAAACGGCGGCCCGCGTCACGCCGATGCAATCGCGCTTGGCGAAGCCGACGAAACCTGGCCGTTGATCGTCGCCGATGCCGCGCGCGGAGAACTCAAAGACATTTACTCGCCGACGATTGATGAAAAAGGCAAAGACAAAAAACCCAGCCTGCAACCTTATCCGTCCATTCCCTGGGAAACGTTGGATTTGGATCAGTTCAATCTGGTTCCTGGCATTTTTGCGCCGATGTTGAAAAAGCTGGCGGGAGGTTGGGGGACGTTTCGGCTGATTCCTGTCGAATCCGGGCGCGGTTGTCCTTACGGTTGTGAGTTTTGCACGGTGACTGGTTTCTTTGGCGATTCGATCCGATTTCGCACCAATGAAAGCGTGGTGGATGAATTGTTGCGGTTGAAAGCTCGCGCCAAAAAAGAAGGCGGCCAGAACGCCGTCTTTTTCATTGACGACAATTTCGCCATCAATCCGAAACGCACCAAATCACTGCTGCGCGACATCATCGCCGCCAACGCGCAAGTCAACTGGGTGGCTCAAATCAGCGCCAACCTGTTGCGCGACGAAGAACTGGTTGATTTGATCGAAGCTTCGGGCGGCAAATGGATTTTCATCGGTATGGAATCCATTGATCCGACAAACCTGGCCATCGCCAACAAAGGATTCAATAAACCGGGCGAATACGCGGCGGTGATTGACCGACTGGCTCAGCGCCACATTCACGCCATCACGTCGTTCATCTTCGGAATGGACAACGACACGCAAGGCACAGCCGAACGAACGCTTGAACAAATCCGAAGCTGGGCGCCCGGCTTGCCGGTGTTTGGCACGTTGATCCCATTTCCTTCGACGCCGCTTTACAAACGACTGGCGGACGCTGGGCGACTGACCCGGCCACAACATTGGTTGGATTTTCAGCCGTTCCAAATGGCTCACACTCCGTTGAAAATGACCATTGACCAGGCTCAGGCAGAGGTGAATCACGCCTGGACGAGTTCATACAGCCCCAAAGCCATTGCCGCCGCAGTGGACGCGCTGAGCCATGAATCGCTTGGTTATCGAATTAACATTTTGATTGCCCGGCTGTGTTTTCGCGGAATTTACTTTCCGCAAATGGGCAAACTGGATTGGCTGAAAGTGATTGCTCAAAACCGGCGAACGATCTTCAAACTCGTCAAAGAAGGATTTTCGCTCTGGCGATCAGGTAGAAAACATCGAAAAGTGAAACCGGAAATTGCTCCAACAGCCGAAAGCGGCTTTTAAGCGTTACTGAACGGGCTGCCATTTCGGATGGTGGCCTTCAGTCAACGCTTTGGGAAAACCTTGCGTGTCGGCGACGACAACCCGGCTGCCGTCGTCGTACACCAGCAAATTGCCGTCGGAAGTCCAACCGTTCGGCACGCTGACCATCATGTCAATCGAAAGCTGAAGCTGCGGGCCGCCGAATGCTTCCACCAAAAACAATCGGCCCGAGCACAAACCTATCTCCGAACAGTATTGAATCGGATTGAAAACGATGTAACGTCCGTCCGCAGACCAGGCCGCTTCAATAATGCGCCGCCCGCCTTCGGTTTCGGCAGAGGTTTCAAAACCGCCAAGCTGATACAAATTCGTGACCTGAATGCGCGCGCCGGTTTCCACACTGGCCACGAACAATTCTTCTCCCGCGCCGACAATGTCTTTGAACAAAATCCAGTTGCCGTCGGATGAAACCGAAGCTTCGCCAATCGTTTTGACGACCGGCGAACGCAATGGGATCAATTCGTTGAACTGGTCAATCGTCAATTCGCGCGCTTCGTTCTGACCAACGGTGACGGCGTACAAACGGTTGAACGTGTCGGCGTCCACCGCATTGATGAGAAACGTGCTGCCGTCGCGCGACATTTCCACACGATCAATCGTCACGCCTGGCGGAGCAGTCAATTCACCCGCGCTGGCCAGATTTCCGCTGGCAATTATCACTTCGTAAAACTTCAATCCGGCGACGTAATACATGCGGCTGCCGTCAATCGCCCAGACGAAATCCTGAATCGTTTGCCCTTCGGCTGAAACCGCCAGCACTCGTTCGTCAGCGCCGTCACTACGAATCGCCCATAAATCTCCGTCTTTCAAAAATGCGACAAACGGTTTTGGGTTAGGAGTCGGCGTCGGAGAGGAAGCCGCCTGTGGTTGAACGGTTTGTTTTGAGCCGCAGGCAACGGACAGAAAAGCTGAAATGCAGACAAGCAGAATTAAATGGATGCGGAAATAAGCCTTCATCAAATGTTTGCGCTGAACCGGAAATCGTCAGTAGGAAAGCATCTTGGATGACGAATTCGGAAAGTTCAAGCTGTGAAATTTTATCGCTCGCCGATTGTGGGATTCCGAAACCATCGTGTAAACTTGCGCCGTTCTTAACTGGTCGAGGTTCCGCTCTCGACCATTGCAAACAACCCTAAAAAACGAAGTGAGATGAAGCTATGAAAAGATTTTCCTTGCTTGGTCGTGTGTCGTTGATTTTGGCAAGCGCGTGTCTGGCGATGGCTTGTTCAAAACTGGCGGCCTCTACGACCCCACCGAACACCACAGCAGTCACAACGCCTGATCCGGCAGCGGCTGCGCCCTCGCCCACTCAAAATCCAGAAGACAAAATGCCGCGCCTGCGCCCGGAAGAAGCCAAAAAATTGGTGGACGACGGCAAAGCTGTCATTGTTGATGTTCGTGGCACTGAAGCATACAAGCTGTCACACATCAAAGGTTCGATTGATTATGTGCTGGGCAAATTCGAATCAAGCGATTTCAGCGGACTGCCCAAAGGCAAACAGATCATTGCGTACTGTACCTGACCGTCCGAACATACCAGCGCCCGTGCGGCGTACTTACTCGAACAATCAACCGAATTCAAAGGAAAAGGTTCTGCTCTGCTTGGCGGTTTGAGCGCCTGGGAAGCTGCGGGTTACGAAGTGGTGAAGGCTCCTCCTGCACCGACTCCCGCTCCGCCCAAAAACTAAACCTGACTCATCACGATGAAAATCGTAAACACGAAAAAGGCTTTGCAGTGAAAACGCTGCAAAGCCTTTTTCAATTACCTGTCCCTTAGCGCCTTACTTTTTGGCAAACGTGCGTTTGCTGACGACTTCACCATTCGGCCCATTGAATTGCAATTCGATGGTCAGCGTTTTGCCGTCGGCGGACAAAACCCATTTACGCTTCATCGTCGTGTTGGCTTCGCCGTCTGGAGTTTCCAGCTTCGCGTCTTCACTGACTTCGATGCCGTTTCCATCGGCGCTCCATTTAGCAGTGCGTTTGCCTTTGCCGGTCATCCCACCGACACGCGGAGCGAAATCTTCTGCCGTGCCGTTCAACGTGTAACTGTCTTTGATCGTTTGTTTTTGCTCGCCGTTAATCAACGTCGTTTCCAGCGTCAGCTTGTCGCCTTCCTGAGTCACGACCATCGTCTGTTCCATTTCCGGCGGCAACCCTTCGCTTTTGCTTTTGTCCATTATCCACGTGCCGCTGAAATTGGCTTTGGCCGCCGCAACTCCAACAGCGAAAACCATCAGCAAAATCGCCGAACCTGTCACAAAATTTCTGAGTTTCATCGTATTCCCTCCAGTTTGGTTGTTGGTTTCGACCTGACCTGGTCTTGTTCACAAGATTCAAAACTTTACTGACGGTCAAACCGCTGACACGTTGTGTTTTGCGTAAATCCTGTAAGTTTGTTTGAGTCACGGTTGGTTGCGAAGCCATCTTAGCACGCAGCGAATCTGGCCAAACGATCCTGCCAGCGCCAAAACGCCATTTCCGCAGCAATAACCACGCAACAAGTTGCCCCATTCAAATTGGCTGAAAACTATTCCAGCCAGCAAGAGTTGCCATTCACAAAACCAACTCTTGACAACATTTCGACCAGCCTTCAGGCTTCGGTCTTCTTACCAATCAACTCAACTGGAATCATTGTTATGGCTACTCCTTTGACTCGCGTCGAAATCGTTCAAAACCGATTCAACGATTACCTGGCAACCGCTCAACCCACTGTCCAAAAGCTTTCACCGGACGAAAAACTACGCCCAAACAGTTCGCTGACGGCCAAACAGGCGCTAGAACTGTTTGAAGATCAGGTTACCAGCCGGTTGTTGGATGTCGCTTCGCGCGAACTGAAAAAACGCAATGAAGGGTTTTACACCATCGGCAGCGCAGGCCACGAAAACAACGCCGTTGTCGGAGCGTTGCTGCGATTGGATGATCCATGCTTTTTGCATTACCGCTCCGGTGGATTGATGGCAGCGCGTTCGCGCAAAGCAGGCGTGAATATGATCTTCGACACCTTGCTGTCGTTTTGCGCGTCCAAAGACGATCCAATTTCCGAAGGCCGCCACAAAGTCTGGGGCAGCCGCACGATGTGGGTTCCGCCGCAAACCAGCACCATTGCTTCGCACTTGCCGAAAGCTGCTGGCTTAGCGTTTTCGCTGCGAACCGCTCGACGAACCGGCAAAGCCGAAGAGTTAAGCGACGATTCGATTGTGTTGGCTTCGTTCGGAGACGCTTCGGCCAATCATGCGACGGCACTGGCTGGCATCAACTCTGCGCGGTATGCCATTCGCCGAGGCGGCGCGGCTCCGGTGATTTTCCTTTGCGAAGACAACGGCATTGGCATTTCCGTTTCGACGCCGAACAACTGGATTCACGATTCGTTCTGCAATCAGCCGCATTTGCATTACTTCGAAGCCAAAGGCGAATTGGATGAAGTCTTCGACACGGTCAGCCAAGCGATCACAACTTGTCGGCAATTGCGCCAGCCAGTGTTTTTGCATCTGCACACGACTCGGTTATGGGGACACGCCGGAACCGATGTCGAAACGACGTATCGCACGTTGGCCGAAATCGAAGCCGAAGAAGCCAAAGACCCGCTGCTGACAAACGCTCGGCGTTTGATCGAAACTGGCGCGGCTTCTCCTGAGCAGTTACAAGCCATCGTTGCCGATGTCCAAGCGCGCATTGACGAAGCGATGGAAGAAGCGATCAGCCGCCCGAAATTGACGACCGCCGCCCAAGTCATCGCACCGCTTGCGCCTTACAACGAAGCCGCGATTCGAGCGACAGCTTCAATTCAATCCACAGCCGAAGCACGCGCCAAGCTCTTCGACAACGCTTTGCCCGAACAAACCGCGACGCCGACCAAACGAACGATGGGCGCGCACATCAATTCGGCGCTGGCGGATGAAATGCTGCGTTACCCGGAGATTCAAGCCTTTGGCGAAGACGTAGGCAAAAAAGGCGGCGTGTATTACGTCACTGCCGGGCTGCAAAAGAAATTCGGCATCGGGCGATGTTTCGACACTTTGCTGGACGAAACGACGATTCTGGGTACGTCGCAAGGCGCGGCGATGATCGGGATGATGCCGATTCCCGAAATTCAGTATCTGGCTTATCTGCACAACGCGCTGGATCAAATTCGCGGTGAAGCCTGTTCGCTACAATTCTTTTCGTCGGGAAAGTTTGCCAACCCTATGGTTGTGCGCGTGCAAGGCTTAGCATATCAAAAAGGCTTCGGCGGCCATTTCCACAACGACAATTCGATTGGCGCGTTGCGAGACATTCCCGGCTTGTTGCTGGCCACGCCTTCGCGCGGAGACGACGCCGCCCGAATGCTGCGCGGCTTGGTGGCTACGGCGAAAAGCTGTGGCCGCGTCGGAGTCTTTCTGGAGCCGATCGCGCTTTACCACGAAAAAGATTTGTACTCGGACGGTGACGGTTTGTGGCTGAGCGATTACCCCGCGCCGAGCGGTGAAAACGCGATGCTGCTGCCCGGCGAAGTCGGCGTCTATAACTCCGAAGCGACGGACGCGCTGATTGTCAGTTACGCCAACGGATTGCGGCTGAGTTTGCGCGCGGCAAAACGGTTGAAAGACGAACAAGGAATCAATGCTCGTGTGCTGGATTTGCGGTGGTTGAATCCGCTGCCGATGGAAGCAGTGAAAAAGCACGCCGACGAATGCGGCAAAGTCATCGTCGCCGACGAATGTCGAGCCACCGGCGGAGGCATCGCCGACGCGGTGATTGCTTCGCTGACCGAAGACGGTTTCGAAGGCCGCATGAATTCCGTTCGCGCCGTGGATTCGTATGTGCCGCTGGCCGCCGCAGCGAATCTGGTCTTGATGTCCGAACAGCAGATTTTCGAAGCGGTCAAAGGAATTGTTTAAGCCTGGGAACGCACGCGCCCTCGCGTGCCAGCTTGGCGAGACACGCCTTTCTTTTCAACCAAATTTTCGCAGAAGACTGGCAACGGCACTGCGATCCGCGATTACATTCATGTAACCGATTTAGGCCAAGCACACATTCTGGCGTTGAAGCATCTGCGCTCCGGCCAATTATCCGAGTGCGTCAACCTCGGCAACGGTCAGGGCTATTCAGTCATGGAAGTCATCGAAGCCGCTCGGCAAGTGACCGGCTTGCCGAGCGAAGTGAAAGTCGAACCCGCCCGCGCTGGCGCCCCTTCGCGGCTGATAGCGAACGCCGAAAAAGCGCATGCAGTTTTGGGCTGGCAACCCAAATTCCCCGAACTTGCCACAATCATCCGCACCGCCTGGGACTGGCATTGGGCTTACTCAAAAGGTTATACCTGCTGCACATATTGAGGAAGTGAGGCATTGCTTAATCCGCCTCTTCATCCTCTTCCTGATTCTCAAAGAGTGCTGCAAGGTCATTAATACTGGCAGCAACAGCCGCAGAGTCAGCAAGCAATTTTTCCAAGATTATGAGTTTTGCTTGCATGATCGCTTCGGCCTCACTGGCATCCTCTTGCCTATCCTCATCATTTTGATTGCCGAAAAGCGCCACGAGGGTTGTGACCACCTCAGATTTTCCAGGCGGCACTCGCAAATTTTCCAACTGTTCTGCCGCATCAATCAAGAGCAGTTTCCGTTGGGCAGCGCGCCGCAGATCAGGCAGGAATTTCGGTACTGATAGTCGCCTGAAAAGCCTTTCAGTTTCCGTTGTGGCAAATGATCTAATCATTCGAGCCGATGGTAATACATTGTTCGTCAATTCAATTTTAACGGCTTCACTTCATCATCGTCATGGCTTCTGTATCTGTTTATCACCCATTGCCCGGCAGCAATTGCCACAATAAGCACAATAAACGAGAAGATAAAAAGAATGACGTACCCTTTGAGATACTCTTCATCGAATCGCTCGAAGAACCTTGTCATAGAAATTCCAATGAAGATTTCGACAAGTTGCCAGACGATAGCGATGAAGATACTCCCAAGAACTCCAAAGGTTAGCTTATGAGAAGCCCATCTTTTAGCTGATTTGAATCTTTTATCAAATTCTTTTTCATCAAAACCAGCCTTGACCTATAGCTTTCAAGAAAATGTTTTTCCTTGTTGACGATTTCAGACGGTCAGCGACAGTTCGGTTGGCAAGCCGCACAGTGCCAGGATTTCTTGTGGGGCGTTCGCAAATTTGAGCATTGCTTGTTCGACCCGTGCGGT
>JANRKX010000140.1:0-89735 GCA_033763255.1 Acidobacteriota bacterium
TAAGCTCAGGAGTGCGTCGGGGTTTTCGGTTGGAGTTTGGTTGCTAGCCATGCTCCATACTATGCAGCCACCAAGCGGCGGTTGCTCCCCGACGTTACCTCATTGATTTCAAAGAACTTTAATTTGCACAGGCTTCAATTAAATGACGACACCGCGAGCTTTTGCTACGACTGGCTCGCGGTGTACTTGGAAGGCTGCGGCAACTACCCAAAATCAAATCGGCTGAGAACGCTGCTGATTACCGTAGCCCAATGGGATGTTGCTGACATTCCCATTTTTAATCGGCAAGGACCGCCTCACTCGATCTTTGCCTTTGCCAACACAATTGCAGCAGCGAAAAAACATTTCGCCGCTGCTTGATTTGCCTACTTACAAATTCGATAATCCCGGTGGTCGCAGTCGCAGACCTCAATTTTTTAGCCAACGGGTTCAATACTTCCCTTACAGGATGACATCTCGCAATTGAATAACAGACGGCAAGTTTCGTGTCGTTTGAGTTTCAAAGGCTTGATTGAACTTTTTCGATAAACGATTTCAATCATTTGCAACGGATTCCCTGGCCTGATGCGGACTAACTGGCAACCAACTCCTGACGAATTCAACCTGTTTCTTCGGTGGCTGGATCAAGACACCGAAAAAGCAGCCAACCGCTACGAAAGCATTCGTCGCAATCTGATCGCCATCTTCAATCGTAGAGGGTGTCATTGCCCCGAAGATTTGGCAGATGAAACTTTCAATCGAGTAATGCGTCGCCTGCCCAGAATGATTGACACCTATGAAGGCGAACCTGCCCGTTACATCGTCGTCGTTGCGCGCAACCTGCATCTGGAATACGTTCAACAGGTCGAAAAGCAAGAACCGTTGCCAGAACACGATCACACCGACCTGTCTGTTGACGCTCCGGATGACAGCAAAGAACACGAATATGGCTGCCTTGACCATTGCCTTAAACAACTGCCGCTGCCCCACCGTAAACTGGTCGTCAGCTATTACAACGAAGACAAACGGGCGAAGATTGACCACCGAAAACAAATGGCTGATGAACTGGGAATCGGATTGAATGCTTTGCGAATCCGTGCCCATCGAATCCGGGCTTCGCTGGAAGACTGCTTGAAGCAATGTTTACGGTAAAAATTCGCAGATGAAACATTTTTCCAAAGTGCTCCTTATAGAAGCGGCAGAACACTTCTAACCAGGAAAGGGGCTGAATATGAAATGAAAAACGAATTTGAAGAATATGACTCACAGTTGCGCCGCTATCTACTTGGCGAGCTTACGTTCGACGAACAGCAACTAATCGAAGAGCAGTTGTTGACCGATGAAAATTACATGGAACAAATGCTGATCGTCGAAGAAGATTTGATAGACGATTACGCCGCAGGCAAACTCTCTCCTCAGCAACAGGCCAATTACCAAAAGTTATTTTTGGCATCACCCGAAGGCCGACAGAAGCTAAAAGTCTCCAGAATTCTGAAACAACATCTAAACGATTTCCCTACTAAAACAACCCATCAATCAACGTTTTGGGAACGAGTGCAACTTGGTCTGGCCCAATTACTTTCTCCGTCAATCCTGAAGGCAGCGGCGGCGATGTTGGTATTGGGTTTTGGCGTATTCAGTTGGTGGGCATTTTTGCGCTCTGATTTGTCAACCGCGATGACCGCTCTGAAAAATGCCTACAGCGAACAGCGACCTCTCGAATTCAGAATGACAAGCTTTCCTTACGCTCGTTTCTCCCCTTCAACACATGCTCAGAGCCAGACAGTGGTGGCGAAGCTGAAAGCTGCCGACAAGGCCTTCCATAATTTACTGGATGACAAACAAACTTCCGAATCGCTTCATGAACTCGGTAAGTACAATTTAGCTAAGATGAATTTTCAGGAAGCCGTAGCCATCCTTGATAAGGGATTGTCACTGGCTCCTGATCAAACATCAATCAAAATTGACCTGGCTGTTGCATTAATCGAACGAGGGAAACTGAGGTTATTGGATGCCGCTCAGGCAGAGAACGCTCAGGCGGACTTTGACAAAGGCAGAAAGCATCTGGAACAGGCAATTGCCAGTTCTCCCTCTTCATTTGAAGCCCATTTCAACCTGGCACTGCTTCATCAAACAATGAAATCCTGGCCCGAAGCTGAAAAAGCCTGGAAGCAGTTCTTGGCTATGGATGAAAAATCAGAATGGAGCCAGGAAGCCAGACGCTATTTGGAGCTTTCCATCGAAGCGCAAAAGCAATAGACACTATTCCTCAAGTAGAAACGCCTCGCTTTCTGACATTCAAGTTAGAAAGCGAGGCGTTCTTTTCATTCCTAACGAGCTTCACAGCTACTCAAGATAAGGTTCGCCAGTATCCACAGGTCTGGGCGTGAGATTGTTTCGCATGATGATTCGCGCACAGGCATTCCAACGCAAAATCGAATCGTCATTTCCCTCTGGGCGACAGGCTTCGGCGGTTTCAAAATGGCTCATCGCTTCGCGCAAATATCCATAAGCATCGTGCCCGGAGCCAGGACCGCCTTGACTTAGCCGCGCCTTCGCTTGCCGTTCACAAATGATTCCAGCGTAATAAGCTCGCTGGTAATCGCCCTTAATATGAGGCAACACTTCTTTGGCTTTGGTCACACCGACGGAATAGCCTTTGGAAAACCTATCCGTTAACGCCAGTAACAATGTCACGAGCGCGTCCTGGTTTTCCGGCTCAACGTCCAGAACGTCCAGGCAAATACTTTCCGCTTCACCAGGTTCGTTCAGCAAACGATAGTGATGAGCTTTTTCGAGCGCCTGACTCAATGCGTCTTTGTGGATGGGTTTCAACTCGAACACAATTCCTCCTGTTGAGCCTATTTCTTGCCTCTGCCAGTCAGCTTGCGAATCACCCACCTGACCGGATCGTAATAATCGTCAACCACGCGCTCTTTCAACGGAATGATCGCGTTGTCGGTGATGTGAATGTCTTCGGGGCAGACTTCGGTGCAGCATTTGGTGATGTTGCAAAAACCTATGCCCAATTCATCTTTCAACAACTCCGTGCGCGAAACCGTATCCAGCGGGTGCATTTCCAATCCGGCAATGCGAACAAAAAAGCGCGGGCCGCCGAATTCTTCGGTCTTCTGATGGTCGCGCAGCACGTGGCAGACGTTCTGGCACAGGAAGCATTCGATGCACTTGCGGAATTCCTGCACGCGATCAATGTCGTCCTGCTGCATGCGCCATTCGGTGTTTTCGCTGGGCGTGAACGGCGGAATCTTTTTGTTGATGCGATAGTTCAACGAAACATCGGTCACCAAATCCTTGATGATTGGAAAGGTCTTCAGCGGGTTGACGGTGATCGGTTGATCCAGCGGCAGATCGTCCATACGAGTTTTGCACATCAACTTCGGACGCCCGTTCACTTCGCCGGAACAGGAGCCGCACTTGGCCGCTTTGCAATTCCAGCGTACAGCCAGGTCAGGCGCCTGATGCCCCTGAATGTAATGCAGCGCGTCCAGCACAACCATTCCCGGCGCGACAGGAACTTTGTAATCAACGTGTCCGCCGCCGTCTTTATCGCCGCGATAAACTCTCAAAGTCGCTTCAGCCATTTATTCATCCTCCGCCAAAACTTGTTTCAATTCTTCGGGCATTTCCATCAACGGACGCTGTGACAAATTCAAACTGCCATCGGCGTTGCGCGTAATGATGTTGTGCTGTTTGCCCCACATTGCATCGTCCAGTTTTTCAAAGTCCACGCGAGCGTGCGCTCCGCGGCTTTCCTTGCGTTCGCGCGCCGACAGGGCAACGGCTTCGGCAACGATCAGCATATTCGTCAGGTCTCGCGCCAGATGCCAGCCGGGATTGAACATGCGCGAACCGTCAACGCTGACTTTCTTCGCGCGTTCTTTGAACTGGTAAATGTTTTCCAGCCCTTTGGTCATGTCTTCCTGGTTGCGGAAGATACCGACCAGATTCTGCATGGACTCCTGCAAGTCACGATGCACGTCGTAAGGCGATTCGCCCGAGGCGCGCTCAAACGGTTCCAGCATTTCGCGCGCGGCAGCTTCGATTTGATCGTTGCTGACAGAAGATGCGCCAATGCCGTTCGCGTATTGAGCCGCAGCCATTCCTGCTCGACGACCAAAGACCAACAAATCCGACAGCGAATTTCCGCCCAGCCGATTTCCGCCGTGCAAACCGGCGGCGGCTTCACCGGCGGCGTACAAACCTTTGACCGTAGCGGCTCCGGTTTCAGCCTCGACGTTGATTCCACCCATGACGTAATGGCAAGTCGGGCCGACTTCCATTGGCCCAGTGGTGATGTCAACGTCCGCAAGTTCTTTGAACTGGTGGTACATGCTCGGCAGTTTTTTCTTCACGTAATCGGCGGGCTTGTGCGAGATGTCCAGGTACGCGCCGCCGTGTTCGGAACCGCGTCCTTCGCGGACTTCGGTGTAAATCGAACGCGCCACCACGTCGCGCGTCGAAAGCTCCATGCGTTTCGGGTCGTACTTTTCCATGAAGCGTTCGCCGTTTTTGTTGCGAAGGATTCCGCCTTCGCCTCGCACAGCTTCAGTCACCAAAATGCCCTGCACGCCCGGAGGCCAAACCATTCCTGTCGGATGGAACTGGACGAACTCCATGTCTTTCAGTTCGGCTCCGGCTTCAAAAGCCAGCGATTGGCCGTCGCCCGTGTACTCCCACGAATTGGAAGTAACGCGCCAGGCTTTGCCAATGCCGCCGGTGCAAATGACAACGGCTTTGGCTTTGAAGACGACAAAGCGTCCGGTTTCTCGCCAGTACGCGAAAGCGCCGACTACTCGGTCGCCGTCTTTCAACAGCTTGGTGACGGTGCATTCCATGTAAACGTCAATGCCCTGCTGGACGCCTCGATCCTGCAAAGTGCGGATCATCTCCAAGCCTGTGCGGTCGCCAACGTGAGCCAGCCGTTTGTAAGTGTGGCCGCCGAACGCGCGTTGCAAAATGCGTCCGTCAGGAGTGCGATCAAACAGCGCGCCCCATTTTTCCAGTTCCAGCACGCGCTCCGGCGCTTCCTGCGCGTGAAGCTGAGCCATGCGCCAGTTGTTCATGAACTTGCCGCCGCGCATCGTGTCGCGGAAGTGCGGCTTCCAACCGTCGGCGGCGTCTACGTTCGCCATCGCCGCGGCGACTCCGCCTTCGGCCATGACGGTGTGAGCTTTGCCAAGCAACGATTTGCAGACGACTCCAACCGAAGCGCCTTGATTCAAGGCTTCAATCGAAGCGCGCAATCCTGCCCCGCCCGCGCCGATGATGAGCACATCGTGTTCGTGAGTTTCGTATTTTTCGTTTGCCATTTCGAGTTCAGTTGAATTTGGTGGAGTTGTTTTCAGTAACAAACTTTCGACAGGATTGACATGATTTTCTTCAGGCTTATCAGGATTACCAAAATCTTTTCTGTAAATCCTGATTCAAATCCTGTTCATCCTGTCTTGAGCTTTCCCAAAGAGGTCTGTCCTGACTTTAGAAGAGACGCAAATCAGTAATCGTGCCTGTGCATAGCAACTTGATATACAGGTCGGTCAAAGCGACGGAAAACAAGCTCAGCCAGGCGAAAAGCATGTGGCTTTCATTCAAAACGCTGACACCTTTCCAGGCCATGTGGCGCGGGCCGCCAGCCACTGCACACGAAAAACAATCCAGCTTGCCACCGACCAGATGCCGCAGCGAATGACAGGAAAATGTGTAACAACCCAGCAGAACGACATTCGCAGTCATCACCAGCGAACCGACGCCAACACCAAAATGTCCGTCAAACCAAAAGGCTTTGACTGCGTCGTAAGCCAGAATGCAGATAAATAGAAGCGCCAGATAAAGAAAGTACCGATGTAGGTTTTGCAGGATGAATGGAAATTTCCTTTCGCCGCTGTATTTTCCGGCCATTGGCCCTGTGACGGCACAGGAAGGCGGCGATAGAAGAAATGCCCTATACAAAGCTTTACGGTAATAATAACAAGTCGCCCGAAAGCCGAGTGGCGCAGGCAGAATCAATAGTGCTGGCGACAGTGGCCACCATTTATGGTCAGGGTCAATCAGCGGCGAGTAAAATGGCGACAGGTATGGCCCCCATTCATAATCCGCCCCTTGAAAAGCGCGCCAAGTGGCATAGAGGCTGAAGCCGCCCATTACGGCGATTATCGGCAAAATTTCTACCCACCAAGAATCACGGCGGAAGGTTGCGCCGAAACGACGATCATGCAGATCAGTTCGAGATTGGGACATCTGAATTCAAGACGGCAGACTTGCGACAGCAAAACAACCGCCTCTGGTCTCCTTTCTGGAATTGCAAACTATTGATTTTGAAGAAATGCGTCCGGCTTCAGAACGACTGCCGGAATGAATGTTTGGAAACGCGGCGTAGCATACGCACGAAGCCCAAACCCGTCAAACGCAAGTCAGGAAAATTCTTCCGTCGCACCGATTTACAACTTCCGTTGTGCTTGGTATTTTTCTGACCTTACTTCTCGATGTCATCACCTAATAAACAACTTCAACTTTAACAGGAGACGAGATGGCTGCTTCGGCTGAAAGCCTGCAACGACTCTCTGCGGCGGGATTAGTGCTGCAACTCTGGCGATCTTCGCTGGGCAAAAAATATGTGATGGCGATTACGGGCTTTATGCTGTTCGGCTTCGTCGTCGTCCACATGATCGGCAACCTGCAATTTTTTGGCGACGCAACTCTGATTAACGAATACGCCGAATCGCTGAAATCTAAACCGCCCATTTTGTGGGGAGCGCGCTTTGGATTATTGGCCGCGGCCATGTTGCACATCACGGCAGCAATCCAGCTTGCCCATTCCAATCGCCGAGCGCGTCCGGTTGGATATGATGGCGGCAAAGTCGTCGCTTCGACTCTGGCGAATCGGACAATCATCGTCAGTGGATTGATCGTGCTTGCGTTCATCGTCTTTCACTTGGCGCACTTCACGATTGGCTGGCTGGATGCGGACTTGTTGAAGCTGACGGATGCCGCTGGGCGTCACGATGTTCGCGGCATGATGATTGCTGGTTTTACAAATCCGATCATTTCGATCTTTTACGTCGTTTCTGTCGCTTTGCTGTGCTTGCACCTGAGCCACGGTGTCGCCAGCATCTTTCAATCGCTGGGTTTGCGAAGCAAAAAGGCCGAAGCCAATTTGAAAAAGTTGGCTTTGGTTGCGGCAATCATTTTGTTCTTTGGATTCTGCGCGATTCCCGTCGCGGTAATGGCTGGCTTGGTCAAATAAAAAGGCAAAAGGCAAAAGGCAAAAATCAAAAATCAAAAGCGTTGACGATGACCTGAAGAATTCGACTGCCAACACTTCTGCCTTTTGATATTTGACCTTTGCCTTTTGATTTCAACCGTATGAGCATCAAACTCGATTCAAAAATTCCTTCCGGCTCGGTCGGCTCCAAGTGGACGAAGTACCGACAGGAAATGAAGCTGGTTAATCCGGCCAACAAACGCAAATTCACGGTCATCGTTGTCGGAACCGGTTTGGCCGGAGCTTCGGCGGCGGCGACACTGGGCGAGCTTGGCTACAACGTCAAAGCCTTTTGCTTTCAGGACAGCCCGCGCCGAGCGCATTCGATTGCGGCTCAAGGCGGCATCAACGCCGCCAAGAATTATCGCAACGATGGCGACAGCGTTTACCGGCTGTTTTACGACACGATCAAAGGCGGCGATTTCCGGGCGCGCGAAGCCAACGTACATCGCTTGGCTGAAGTCTCCGTCAACATCATTGACCAGTGCGTAGCTCAAGGCGTTCCTTTCGCCCGCGAATACGGCGGCTTGCTGGACAATCGCAGCTTTGGCGGAGCGCAGGTTTCGCGCACGTTTTACGCTCGCGGGCAGACTGGGCAGCAGTTGTTGATCGGAGCCTATCAAGCGTTGGAGCGGCAAATTCATCTCGGCACAGTTGAAATGCATGCGCGCACAGAAATGCTGGACGTGGTTCTAATGGACGGTCACGCCAAAGGAATCATCACCCGCGATTTGGTGACGGGAAAGATCGAAGCGCACGCCGGAAACGCAGTCGTGCTGGCGACCGGCGGTTACGGCAACGTCTTTTATCTTTCGACCAACGCCAAAGGTTGCAACGTTACGGCCACCTGGCGAGCGCACAAAAAAGGCGCGCTGTTCGCCAATCCCTGCTACACGCAAATCCATCCGACCTGCATTCCAGTCAGCGGAGATCATCAATCCAAATTGACGTTGATGTCGGAATCGCTCCGCAACGACGGACGAGTCTGGGTTCCCAAAGCGGCCAAAGATTGCGGCAAAACGGCATCGAGCATTTCGGATTCTGACCGCGACTACTACCTGGAAAGAAAATATCCGAGTTACGGCAATCTGGCTCCGCGCGATATTGCTTCGCGCGCAGCCAAGCAAGTCTGTGACGAAGGTCGTGGCGTTGGCCCAGGCGGACGCGGCGTGTATCTGGATTTTTCGGCTTCAATCAAACGACTGGGCGAAGACAAAATCCGCGAACGTTACGGCAACCTGTTCGACATGTACGAACGCATCACAGGCGAAAACGCTTACCAGCAGCCGATGCGAATTTACCCGGCTATCCATTACACGATGGGCGGTTTGTGGGTGGATTACGAATTGATGAGCAATGTGCCGGGATTGTTCGTCATCGGCGAAGCCAACTTTTCCGATCACGGAGCCAACCGGCTTGGAGCTTCGGCTTTGATGCAGGGATTGGCCGACGGATATTTCGTCTTGCCGCAAACCATCGGTGGATATTTCGCCGCTGGTAAAGGCGGAGCGCCCTCGACAGATCATCCCGAATTCAAAAAAGCTCTGTCAGAAATTCAGGCGAAAACCAGCCGACTGCTTTCGATCAAAGGCAAACGCACTGTGACGGATTTTCACCGCGAACTGGGCAAGTTGATGTGGGACAACGTGGGAATGGGACGCACACAGGCCAGTTTGAAACAGGCGATGGAACGTATCCCGCAAATCCGCAACGAGTTCTGGGAAAACGTCAACGTGCTGGGCAGCGGCGATGAATTCAATCCTGCGCTGGAATACGCCGGTCGCGTGGCGGACTTTTTGGAGTTCGCCGAATTGCTGACTTACGACGCGCTCGAACGCGAAGAATCCTGCGGCGGCCATTTCCGCGAAGAGTACCAAACCGAAGACGGCGAGGCTCTGCGACAGGATGACAAATACGCTTATGTCGCGGCGTGGGAATTCAAAGGCGTGGATCAATTCCCCGAACTGCACAAAGAATCGCTGGTCTACGAAGAAGTCCACATGACACAGCGCAGCTACAAATAGAAACTTTGGAGTGCTGCGGCTCGACGCAGCTTTGGCCTTCGCGTTCGAGGCTCTGGCTATCACCGAAAGCTTCGGTCAAGAACGAAAAGCGGTGTCGAGCCACCGCACTCCACATTTAGGGAGCTTGAGCAATGAACCTGACACTTCGTGTCTGGCGACAAAAGAATGCAACCACCAACGGCCAGTTCGTCACCTACGCGGCCAAAGACATCAGCCCAGATATGTCGTTTCTGGAAATGCTGGATGTGGTCAACGAAGGATTGATTCTGAACGGCGAAGAGCAAATCGCCTTTGACCACGATTGCCGCGAAGGCATTTGCGGAATGTGTTCACTGGTCATCAATGGGACTCCCCACGGAGGGTTGAAAGCGACGACGACCTGCCAATTGCACATGCGTTCGTTCAAAGACGGCGACACAATCACCATCGAACCCTGGCGAGCCGCGCCTTTCCCAGTCATCAAAGATTTAGTGGTTGACCGCACGGCCTTTGATCGAATCATTCAGTCCGGCGGTTACGTTTCGGTTTCCACTGGCGGAGCGCCCGACGGCAACGCGATTCCGATTCCCAAAGAAGACGCCGACAAAGCCTTCGACGCGGCGGCCTGCATCGGTTGCGGAGCCTGCGTCGCGGCCTGCAAAAACGCTTCGGCGATGTTGTTCGTTTCGGCGAAGGTTTCCCACTTGAGCTTATTGCCTCAGGGCAAAGTCGAAGAAACGCGCCGAGTGTTGAATATGATCGGGCAAATGGATGCGGAAGGCTTCGGCAATTGCACCAACATCGGTTCGTGCGAAGCCGCCTGCCCCAAAGAAATCTCGCTGGACAACATTGCGCGAATGAATCGGCTGTACGCCAAAGCTTTGCTAAAGAATAAACTGTCTTGAAGCTCAAGGATCAAAGACAGCCTTTGGCGACCAGAAAAGGCAGGAGGAGCCAAAGCAACCCTTTGGCGAGGAAAAACAGGAAGCCGACGATTCCCAGTCGCTTCAACCATAGAATAATCGCAGGCTGATTCGGCGGCGGATCAGCCTGCGATTCGTTGTTTTGGCTTGGTAACTCGGTTGGTTCTGGTAGTGACAATCAGTTCAACTCCACTTTGCCTTTGGGTGTTTGAAGCGTGGCTTTGATGGCCGGAGCCGATGCTTTTCCAACTTTTGCCTTCAGCCCCAGGGTCTTCATCAAATCGCCAATTTGCGCAGCGTCAGGGTGCTCGAACTCCAACAACAACAATTTGCAACCGGTGGGCGAATCCTGCGAAGGATGCACAGACTCTTTGTCCCATTGGATGAAAAACGGCACGACATTGAAGTCGTTAATTCCCTTGTCGGTTTCGCGGGCTACGTTCAGCGAACGCCATTTCAACATTTTGCCGTCCGGTCGAGCGCGCGAACCATCCATCGGTCCCATTGCAATCAGTTTTGCGGTTCGAGCCTGTTGGGCCAGCGTTTCGATTTCCGCCGTTGCCGAAGCCCACATTACCAGTCGCGGAACAGTAAATTTCGCCAGACTGACGGCTCGCGGGTTATTCGATTGTTGTGGGTCAGGCGCCAGTATTTCCAGGTACTGTTTGCCGCCAAAAGACAGCAGCGCGTTTTGCGTTCCTCGATTTGGATGTTTGCCGCCGACGATAGCTCGCACGCCGGTTTTCTGTTCCACCCAATCAATGCCACGCTGCAAATCGTCCACAGCCAGCACCAGATGATCTACGGCGTCTTTTGCATCTCTGAGTTTCATCGGTTGCCCTAACGATGAATTCGCCAGCAACGAAGCGAAAATCGCGGCATTGCCTGCGTACAGAAAACTCCTGCGCGAAAACAAAAGTTCTCTTTTCATATTTGCTCCTTGTGATGATTTTGATCGTGAACGAGACAATAATTGATCCAGGCAAAAGTTTCCACTTGCCTAAGCCGCAGTCGAATGTCACAGTCCTTGCCGCTCAACAAACTCCCCGTTTGGACGACTTTCAACCCGTTGAACTAAAATGCGTTTCGTGAATTCGCACCTGAAAAAAACTTTTCCGCAAACCGGAGTTCATGCTGGTTGGGCGGTGGTATGCCTGATGGCGATCACCTTGCAGCCCAGAGCAGACAACCTTCGCAAACCTCAGAACGATTCCGTTCTTTCGCCTTCGTATTCGATCAACCTCGACCTGGATTACCGCGAAGCCAGGTTCACAGGTACTGAAAAAGTCAAAATCCAGAATTCTTCGCGCGACGAAATTGACCAGATCAGTTTTCATCTTTATCCGAATGCCGGACTGCTTGAAGAAGACGCGCCGTGCCTGAGCGTGCAACGTATCACCAACGATGGCCGCGAGCTTCGATTCAATTCACGGCTTCGCCAAACGCTGCTGAAAGCCGAGTTGCCTTTCAAACTGCTACCTGGCCAAAGCCTGGAATTGAAGCTGGAATTTTCCGGGCGACTGCCGCGAATTCAACGAGAAGAAGCCAGTTTGCTGGCTCACTTTCTGCAAGAGGTCAACGACGCCGTCAGCGAAGAACGCATCAACCGCGATTCGCGCGACATTTTCTTTGCCAGCGAAGAAGCCATGCTGCTCGGTTATTTTTACCCTGTGGTTGCGGTCAAATCGTCGCAATTGGCGGAACAGTCGCTGGTCGCGGGCGTTGGCGGAGTCATTTTTAGCGACGCAGCCAATTACGAAGTCAGCATTACCACCGATGCCGAAGCAACCGTCATTGGCTCCGGCTCGAAAATCGAATCGAAAGACTTTGCTTCCGCAACGACAGACGCGGCCAAACCGCGAAAGCTGCACGTGTTCAAAGGCGAAAAACTCAGAGGCTTTGGTCTGGCGATTGTCGAGCGCATCAAAAGTGTCGAACAGCAAGTTCGCAATACTCGCGTTGTTTCGTATTTCCGCGAAGGCGATGACCGGCTCGGCAAACGCGCTCTGAACATAGTGGCCAGCGCGCTCGAAACGTACTCGCAAGCTTTCGGCGAATATCCATACCCGCAACTGCAAATCGTCGAACTGCCTTTGCCCGCAGGCAACAGCGGAGCCGAACTGCCTTCGCTGATTGCCATGGCTCAGGCGTATTACATTGATTTCGACACCACAAAAGCCGCGCGATTGCCCAGTGTGCTCAGCGAGCAGGCCGACATCATCAAAACCTCGTTTGAGTTTTCCATTGCCAATGGCGTCGCCCGCCAGTGGTGGGGCGGCGTGGTTGGCAGCGACTGCGAACGCTCGCCTTATCTAAACGAAGGGCTGGCCAGTTATTCAGCCGTGTATTACCACGAAGCCACCTACGGAAAACCGCTCGGCGAAATTGTCCTGAAACAGCAATTGCAAGGAACATATCAAGCTTATCGCATGCTCGGCGGAGTTGATCTGGAAGCCGACAAACCGGTGAAGGATTTTCGCAACCCACTGCAATTCACCGCGATCGTGCAGGCAAAAAGCGCGTTGCTGTTTGCCGCGCTTCGCTCGGAACTCGGCGATCAAAAATTCTTTGAAGCCTTGAAGTCGTATTATTTGATTAACCGATTTCGGATCGTAACCGTGGATCAATTGAGAAATGTGTTTTTGAACGTGGCTGACGACCAACGTAATGTGCGGTTGCTGTTTCAACGCTGGCTGAAAGAAAAACGCGGCGACGAAGACATAGGAGCGCCTGATCTGACGCTGATGTCTCCGTCGGTGTCGAAAATTCGTGCGCTCGGTCGCGTGTTTGTAAAGATAGGAAAGACGGCGGCCAAACCGTTTTGAGTCAGTACCGCGCACGGTAGTCCGAATCAGCCGGGAGGCCAGGTCATCGGACGCCCCCCCATCACATGCAGATGCAGGTGAAAAACCGTTTGCCCGGCGTCGCCGCCCGAATTGGCTACGACGCGAAACCCGTTTTCGGCAATTCCCTCTTGAGCGGCGATCTTTCCGGCAACGATCAACAAATGACCCAGCACCGCGTGATCTTCGGATGCGGTTTCTTTCAACGAAACAACGTGTCGTTTAGGAATCAGTAGCACGTGAACCGGCGCTTGGGGATTGATGTCGCGGAACGCGAAGCAATGTTCGTCTTCGTAAATTTTGGCAGCGGGAATTTGCCCGGCGATGATTCGGCAAAAGATGCAATTGCTGTCCGACATTCTTTCTCCTGTTTGAGTGTTGTGAGATAAACTGAGCGCGGCGCTTTGGCCGCCGAGATACTAAATCAGAGTAAAAAACTTTGAAACAGGATTGCCAGGATTGTTTTCAGGATGAACAGGATCAAAGTTTTTGAGGTAATTTGATGTTCAGCTTTTCCAAGATCGTATTCACTGCGGCGCTGATGTTCAGCATTGCTTGCGACGCCAGCCAGGCAAACAGTTCCGGCATTCAACAACCACAATCAACCGTGCCTTTTCGAGTTCAGAATTTCAGTTACGAAGTCATCAACACATACCCGCACGATTCGGCGGCGTTTACGCAAGGGCTGGTTTATCACCAGGGTATTCTGTATGAAAGCACTGGCTTGAATAGTCGCTCGTCGCTTCGGCAGGTGGAACTGGAAACCGGGCGCGTCATGAAAAAAGTGGACGTGCCTTCGGTTCATTTTGCCGAAGGGCTGGCGCTGTTCAACAACCGGCTCTATCAACTGACGTGGCAAACCCAAACAACATTCGTGTACGACTTGGATTCGTTCAACCAGCTCAGAACGCACAGCTATTCCGGCGAAGGCTGGGGGCTGACGCACAACGGCCAATCGCTGATTATGAGCAACGGCAGCAATCAAATTCGTTTTCTCGATCCTGAAACCTTTCAGGTGCAACGAACAATCAGCGTCACAGACAACGAACGTTCTGTCAGCAATCTCAACGAACTGGAATTCATCAAAGGCGAAATCTTCGCCAACATCTGGCTGACTGACCGCATTGCCAGAATTGATCCGAATTCCGGACGTGTGACCGGCTGGATCAATCTTGCCGGGTTGTTGCCGCTACAAGATCGCAACGGCGCGGATGTTTTGAACGGAATCGCTTATGACGAAGCTGGAGACCGTCTGTTTATCACGGGCAAGCTTTGGCCAAAACTGTTTCAGATCAAACTGGTTTCTCGGCGAGACCCGGTCAGTCGCTAACAGCTTCCGGAAACTTTTCAGAAACGCGCGAGTTTTTCTCGCGCGTTTTGCATTTTTAGCGGAACTTCGTGGAACTTTTCTTTCTCGAAAACTGAAATACGTGCGATCACAAACTTGAACTGCTTTTCTGAAGTGAAACCGTAATGCACTCGAACGTTAGCGACGACGAATTGCTAAACCTGATACGCGCAGGCGACGAATCCGCCTTTGTCGCGCTTTATCGTCGCAAACAAGCTGTCATTTATCGCTTCGCATTGCGAATGAGCGGTTCGGAATCGGTCGCCGAAGACGTAACCCAGGAAGTTTTTCTGCACTTGATGCGCGGCAATGGAAATTTCGATTCTGCGCGAGGCTCTTTTCAGTCGTATTTGTTCGGCATTGCCCGCAACCAGGTCTTGCGGCGAATCGAACGCGACCGCACGTTTCGGTTGGTCAGTCTGGATAACAGCGAAGACGGTAACGATGCGCCGCTGACTGAAGCTTTGATCGTTGCCGGAGACCTGCTTGGCGATTTAACACGCTGGGAAACCATCGAATCTGTTCGTCAAGCTGTGCTGGCGCTGCCCGCACATTACCGCGAAGTCGTCGTGCTTTGTGACTTGCACGAGATTAGTTATCAGGAAGCCGCTGAAATTCTAGGCTGCGCGATTGGCACTGTTCGTTCGCGGCTTCACCGAGCGCGAGCGATTTTGGTCGAACGTTTGCAAACGCTGAACGCCGCTCAAACCAGACCGGCTGCCGCTCAAATCCTGTCCGAAAGCTTCATCTGAAGCATTGTTGAAACCAGCTATGAACTGTCAGGAATTCGATTTAATCATCAACGAATTGGCACGCTCCAAACCAATGGAAGCGTCTCAGCGTGAACAGGCATTGGCGCACTCGGCAACCTGTGAACTGTGCGCCGTTCGATTGGCCAACGCTCGTTTATTGACTGACGGATTGAAGGCATTGGCGGCAACTACCGAAAACAAATCCGCTCCGTCGAATGTCGAAAACGCCTTGCTTGCCGCGTTTCGCCAGCAATCAGCTTCACCGGTTTTACTCAAATCGTCCAACGTCGTGTCGTTTCCAATCAGGCAAACACGAATTCCGATGTGGGCGCTGGCTGCGGCGGCAGTATTGGCTGTTGCTTTTGGCATCTTTACGGTTTCGCGGTGGAACCAAATCCCTGCGATTTCGCCGACCAAAGAATTGGCAACCGCCCCCAGCCCATCGCCGAAAATCGAAAACAAGCAAGACAATGAAATCAAACCAGCATTGGCAGTCGTCGCCTCTGACCAAAAACGTAAGACGTTGATTTTCAAAACGACAACCAGATTATCCGATCAAACGGACGACGGATTTTCGGTCAAATCCAGTCTGGGAGAATTCACGCCATTGATTGATTCGCCCAACTCCCGACAGGAAATTGCTACAGACTTTTTGCCGCTGACTTATGACACCGCCGATCAAGTTATGGAAAGCGGTCAGGTCATTCGGGTTCAAATGCCGCGCACGGCGCTGGCTTCGTTCGGATTACCAGTCAATTTGGAACGCGCCAACGAAACAGTCAAAGCCGATTTGCTGCTGGCTGACGACGGTTCGGCACGAGCCATTCGCTTTATTCGTTAAAACCAGTTACCGCGTCAGCGCCGCGACCAGTAACCAGTTTGAGATTCCCCTCTCTGTTACCGGTCGCGGGGTTGATTCGGCTCTTTCACTCAACCCAAGGAGAAATGTTATGAAACTTCGCAAGCAGGCATTTGTCAGCTTCACCTGCGCGCTGGCTTTGGCCGGAAACTCGTTGACGGTTTTCGCCCAAGACAAAGCTCAGGAAAAAACCAATACGCAAACTCAGGTTCAGCGCAAAGTCATTTTGAAAACACCAGACGGTCAGGTTCAGGAATTCAACGTCGAAGGCGATGGCGATGTTTGGGTCGGACCGGACGGCAAGAAGGTTAAAGTCAATTTCTCATCCAGCCAGAACGGCGGAACCACAACCGTTCAAGGTCAGGTTGCTCCCCAGGACGGCAAAGAGGTCAAAGTTGTCCGCACAGTTGACGGCAAGGAGATCAAACTCGCCACTGGCAGTAATGGACAATTCGTCGTAACTCCTGGCCCCGGTGGCACAGCAACGTTCCACGGTGTGGATGGTACAAATTACAATCTACAAGGTGAGAACTTCACCTTCGTTCGAGGCAGCAATGGCCAGGACTCCACCTATAGCTTCGTTTCGTCGGAAATGAGCTTTGACAACAAACTGGTCAAAGGCGCTCCATTTATCGCCGACACCGAAAACGAATCGGTCAAAACTCTGGCCGACGGCAATCGCATCGTTCACAAAAACTCCGGTTCGATTGCGCGCGACAGCGAAGGCCGAACTCGTCGTGAAAACACAATCAACGCCATCGGCCAGTTCGCTGGCAATGAATCAAGGAAAACCATCACGCTGAACGATCCCGTTGCTGGCGCGATGTTCATTCTCGAACCGGATAACCGGATTGCTCGCAAAATGGGCGGAGTTCGCTCAGCAGTTCCGGCAATGAAAGCTGTTGAAGGCGCTCCACTCGGCGAAGCACCAAAAAAAATCAATGTCTCTCCAAGCGTCTTGCAAGGCAGTGCAATTAAGAAACCGGCTCCGACTTATCCGCCAATCGCAAAAGCCGCCAAAGCAACTGGCGCAGTTCAAGTTCAGATCACTATTTCTGAAGAAGGCAAGGTGATTGACGCGACTGCTATCAGCGGCCACCCCTTGCTGCGCGACGCCGCTGTCGAAGCTGCTCGCCAGTGGGAATTCAAGCCGACAACGCTGAGTGGGCAAGCAGTAAAAGTTCAAGGCATCTTACACTTCAACTTTGAACTGGCTGGCGACAATGCCAACATCAATAATCAAAATTCAGTTCAAGCGGCTCAAGCAACCAGAATGCGCATGCCAGCTTTCAACACCAACACTGAATCGCTGGGCAAACAGATGATCGAAGGCGTTGAAGCCGAAGGCAAGCGCACGGTCACGACCATTCCCGTCGGAGCCATCGGCAACGAACGCTCCATCGAAATCGTGTCGGAAAGCTGGTATTCGCCGGAATTGCAAACGACGGTGATGAGCAAACGCACCGACCCGACTTCGGGCGAAACGACGTTCCGTTTGACGAACATTCGTCGCGGCGAACCGGATGCCTCGCTGTTCCAGGTTCCGTCGGATTACACCGTCAAAGAAGGTGTCGGTGCAGGCGGATTCGGTACGGGTGTTGGTGTTGGCGGCACGATGAGGATGCGTGAATCGAAGCCTGACAACAAATAAAACCTGACTGCGGCGTCTTCAGCCGATAGCTTAAAAAGAAAAGGCAGGTCGAAATGACCTGCCTTTTCTTTTGCAAAATGCCGATTCCAATCAACGAAGGTATACAAACTCATTCAGGTTATAAGTCGAAAGACACAAATCAACCCACGCCGCCGCCGAAGCCGCATCAACCTCTTTCAAGTCTTTCAAGTCTTTCAAATCTGGCAACTCGGGCAACTCGGCGATTTTTTCTCCTTTGGCGATCCGCTGGCGAAGAATGACGGTTTGGTCTTTCAAAAACGTCCGCGTCATTCGTTTTTCCTCCACGCTGGGCAATCGGCCAAGCGCCAGTTCATACAACCGAGTAATCATCTTGTCTTCCCTACTCACTTTGAATTCCACAGTTTCGGCAAACAGCCGTGACGCCAACGCCTTGCTTTGGTCAAACATAAACTTACTGTTCATCAACGTCAGCGATTGCAGAGCGTGAACACTGACGCTACGCGCTCCACAGGAATTCATCATATCCGGCGAATCGAAGGCCACCAGCATTGGCAGCCTGACGTTCCGTTTGCGGAGCAGGTACAAACTTCTTCGCGCGTGCTGTCGCATATCGGGATGAACTGGCCACAAATTATCCGGCTCGCCTTCGGTGAAAATTGTGTCGTAAACCTCCGGATCGAGCGGAACGCGAATCGGCGCTCCGCCTGCCTGATCGTTCAAAGTTCCATTCACCGCCAGCACTGCATCCCGAATCGCTTCGGCATCCAGTCGCTGTCGGTTCATTCGCCAGAGCAGTTTGTTGTCAGGATCAACCGATTGCGGATTGCGGCCAGTTTGCCTGAATGCGGATTGCGAATTCGGCCTGGAAGATTGCCTGTAGGTTGCTGACGTAACCATCAATCGGTGAATGTGTTTTAGCGACCAGTTCGACGATTGCTGCGAACTGTGAACTGTGAACTGTGAACCCGGCTTCACCAATTCTGTTGCCAGCCAATCCAACAACTCAGGGTGCGTAGGTTGCTGTCCATTGCGCCCGAAGTCATTCGGCGTGGCCACAATGCCTCGCCCAAAATGGTGATGCCACAACCGATTGACCATCACGCGCGCCGTCAGCGGATGATCCGGTTTGGTCAGCCATCGCGCCAACGCCAGTCTGCGACCTGGCGAATCGCCGACGAGTTTGATTTCCGGCACATTGCCTTTGCCCTCAACTGCGGACAAAAATGCCGGTTGAACTTCCGCGCCCGGCCTGCGCCAATCTCCGCCGCGCAACAAGTGCATCGTCGGGATTGGTTTCAAAATGTCGTTCACCGCCAAAGCCTTCGGAATCGGTTCGGGTTCATACAAATTGATCTGGTGCATTTGCCGGCGCAGAGCCGCACGTTTGGCTTTGTCTTCGGGCGACAATGAAGCGACCAGTTCATCCCACTGCACAGCCAGCATTCGCTGGGCATCTTTGGCCAATTGTTTTTCTTCTACGGTTCGCAGCTTGTCATCTTTGGCTAAGGCATTGGCAAACACTGGTTCCAGAGCCGCGCGCTTTTGGGCTTTCAACCGATCCTGGTAAGGCTTTTCGATGGCTTTGATTTGATCCTGGATCGGTTGCAGCTTTTCTTTGTGAATTCGGTTGGCAGTTTGAAAAGCTTCTTCCTGTTCTTTCGTCGGCTTTCGATAATCGTAATTGTCCGAAGCCGCAAAAAAAGCCTGCAACCGATAAAAATCGGCTTGCGGAATCGGGTCGAACTTATGATCGTGGCATCGCGCGCAACCCACTGTCAGCCCCATCACGCCGTTGCCAATGCCGAACATCACCTCGGTCAACCATTCCTGCCGAAGCTCCGCCTCTTCTAAATTTCCCGCGACGACGTGCTGCGGCCCAGCGCGCAAAAAACCTGTAGCAACTCGCATCTCGAAACTGTTTGCGTCGAGTTCGTCACCCGCAATTTGCTCCAATATGAATTGACTGTAAGGCTTGTCGGCGTTGAGCGAATTGACGACATAATCCCGGTATCGCCAGGCTTGTTCGCGGTCAGCGTCCAATTCAAATCCGTTGGTTTCGCCGAAGCGAACCACGTCCAGCCAATGTTGCGCCCAGCGTTCGCCATATTTCGGCGAAGCCAATAAGCGATCAACAACTTTTTCATAAGCATCCGGCGAACTGTCGGCCAAAAACGTTTTGATCTCTTCTGGCGTAGGCGGCAAGCCAGTCAGGTCAAACGTCACTCGACGAAGCAGTGTACGTTTATCGGCTGTCGGCGACGGTTGCAAACCTTTCTCTTCCAGTTTGGCCAGAACAAACGCATCTATCGGATTGCGAACCCACTTTTGATCTTTGACCGCCGGAATTACTGACCGCTGGGGTTTCACAAATGCCCAATAAGGCTTGGGCATTGCGGATTGCGGATCGCGGATTGCGGCGCGCGAACCGACTCCGTAAGAACCGTAGAGCACCAGAAACAACAAGACAACCGCCAAGCTCGTGAATTTGAGCAATCGTGTTAGCTTCATGATTTGAGTGAGAGTTGCTTGGGAATGAGTGATTTACAGCAATTCGTTGACGAGAGCGTTCCACTCCTCATCAAACGTCTTGCCCGCCGGAAAGGGTCTGCCAGCCCGGCCATACCAATAACGCGCGTTGCTTTCGTCGCCTTCTTTGCGATGCAGGTAAGCGTGAATCGCCGATGCTTCGACGGTTTCAATGTCTTGAACGATCTGATGAGCCTTGTCCCAATCACCCACCGCTTCGTGCCAGAGGGCGCTTAGATACGGCGACAGTTCGACGGGCAACTCAGCGTCGGCCAAGCTCGTTTGAAATAATTCGAACGTCATCGTTGCCCCAGCTCAGATGAAAACGACAGTTTGGGAATTCGGAATCTCGAACCGGGCGCGACAACGCGGATTCGGACAGAAAATCATATCGTCCACACGAACCATGTAATCTCGCGCTTTGGCAAACTTGGCTCGGTCAAACTCGCTCGCGCCACGAGGCAAATCGCGTTTCTTTGATCGTCGCAACCAGCGAATCTGAAATTCATACGTTTGACGACACTTCGGACAGGCGTAAGTTGCCGTCTTGGATTCCTGCTTTTCAGTATAAAAATCTCGTTCATCCATAATGCGGCCAGTGTACCGCTAAACGGCGAAGCTGAGAAGCTTGAAAGGTAATGGCCAGCGATTCTCAAGTTGGCAGAAAACTCTGTTTCTCAAATTGAGAATTGCCGGCCATTCGATTACCAATCCACCACCGAACCATCATCGGCGTCGTAACTTTCCTGATTTTTCCAGTCGTGGCCGATTTTGTCTTTCATCGCTTCTTCGTCGAGTTCAATTCCCAAGCCTGGCCCAGTTGGCAAATCAACGTATCCGTCACGAACCTTGAACGGGTTTTTGATGTAGCCTTCACCGAGGCTGACTTGTTCCTGGCAGAGGAAGTTCGGAATCGAAGCCGCAATCTGCAAGCCCGCAGCCAGCGAAATTGGCCCCAACGGATTATGCGGAGCAATCGTCGCGTAATAGGCTTCGGCCATTCCGGCGATCAAACGAACCTCGGTGATGCCTCCGGCGTGGCAAAGGTCTGGTTGCAGGATGATCGCTGCATTCTTTTCCAGAATTTCGCGGAAGCCCCATTTCGTGAAGATGCGTTCGCCGGTGGCAATTGGAATGTGAGTCTGTTTAGCCAGTTCGGCCATCACGTCTACGTTCTGGCAATTGATGATCTCTTCGTAAAAGTACGGCTGGTAAGGATCAAGCACTTTCATCAGCAACTTGGCCGTGCCGGGTTGAATCGCTCCGTGAAAATCAATTCCAAGGTCGCCGTCTTTGCCGACAGCTTCTTTCAGTTCAGCAAAATGTTTTTCGACGTTTTCAACATAAGCTCGATTGTCCACCGGGCGCGAAAAGCGATTGTTCAATCTGGCCGGGCCGGTTTTGAACGCCGTGAAGCCTTGCGCTTTGGCGGCTTTGACGGCTTCGACGGTGCGCGCGTGCGAATAAACACGAATGCGTTGCCGGGTCGGCCCGCCGAGCAATTCGTAAACCGGAACGCCCAGCAGTTTGCCTTTAATGTCCCACAACGCCTGATCAATTCCCGAAAGCGCGCTGGTCAGGATCGGGCCGCCGCGATAAAAAGCGTGGCGGTAAATCGCCTGCCAGTGATGCGCTACGGCGCGCGGGTCTTTGCCGATCAAATACGATTCCATTTCCTTGATCGCAGTCTGGCAAGTCAGCGCACGGCCTTCGGTGATCGGTTCGCCAAGTCCGTAAACTCCGGCATTGGTGTGAACCTTCAAAAACAGCCAGCGAGGTTTGACCAGAAACGTTTCCAGCCGAGTGATTTTCACCGATTCGCGGATCGTCGGACGTTGCACTTGCACGGGTGGAATTTCGTGCGTGAGTTCTGACGCGATGGGAGCTGTTTCAGCAGCTTCAGTCGAAGCCGCAACGCCAGTCAGCCCGGCGACCGAAGCCACAGTTGTTTTCAGCATGTCGCGGCGAGACGGTTGTTGAGACGGTTTGTCGTTCACGGGAATTCTCCTTTAGGTTGTGGGTTGGTTTGCGGCAGAAAAGCCGGGCGGAATCTAACAGAGCCGCCAACGCTTGAGAAAGAAATTGCCGCAAGTCGTGACTTTGGCCGAGAAATCCTTACAATGGCCGCCGATTCATTGACGGCAGTTTCATCGCCGTCAGCCAACAACATTTCAATTCAAACGAAAGACAACATGGAAAACACAAACTCTGTCGCGCCGTGGCCTGGCTCTCAGGAGATGCCGCGCTGGAATTCCGGTGAACTCGAAGACGCTCCGCGTTTTACTCTGAAAAACTGGGCGGCTTTGCTTGGGCCAGGCTTGTTGATGTCCGGCGCTTCGATTGGCGCGGGCGAATGGTTGCTGGGGCCAGCCGTGACGGCTCGATTCGGCGGCGCGCTGTTGTGGGTGACAACGCTGAGCATCGTCGCCCAGGTTTTTTACAACATCGAAATCAGCCGCTACACGCTGTATTGCGGCGAACCGATTATGAACGGCAAGTTTCGCACTTTGCCCGGCCCGGCATTCTGGCTGTGGTTTTACTTGCTGTTGGATATTGGCGCACTGCTGCCATACCAGATTCAAAACGTCGCCACGACGGTTGCGGCTGTCTGGCTGGGAAGAATTCCCAACCCAATGGATGCTTCCGACGCTTCGATGTTGAAATGGCTGACGTATGTGATGTTGATTGTTTCGCTGATTCCGTTGTTGTTTGGCGGAAAGATTTATAACTCGCTGAAGGCCGTTGTGTCGGTGAAGATAGTTTTTGTGCTCGGCTTTCTGGTGTTTCTCGGATTGTTTTTCACCTCAGCGCAAACGTGGATTGAACTGTTCACGGGCTTTTTCAAATTCGGCAACGTGCCTTCGCCAGACGCTGTTGACGGCACAGGAGTCAAAAACATCTTCACAGCTTTGTGGCGGGGTGAAGGCTGGCCGACGCTGGATGCAGAAGCCTTGCCGCTACTTACCTCCTTCGCCGCCATCGCCGGAGTCGGCGGCATGGCGCAAACTTCGATCAGCAATTACACGCGCGATCAAGGCTGGGGAATGGGTGCAAAAGTCGGCGCCATTCCCAGCATCATCGGCGGACGCGATTTGCAGTTGTCGCATTCGGGAATGGTTTTTGAAGTCAACGAAGAGTCTCTGCCGCGTTGGCGTCGCTGGATGAAACACATTCGCCGCGATCAACTGGCGTTGTGGATGCCTGCGGCGTTTATTGGCCTGGCTCTGCCAGGAATGCTGTCGGTCGAGTTTTTACCGCGCGGCACGGTTGCCAACAATTGGGTGCTGGCCGGAATGACCGCCGATGGCGTGATGAATCGCGTAGGCGGCGCGCTGGGTTCGTTTTGTTGGTACATGATTTTGCTGTGCGGCTTTCTGGCGTTGCTCCCGAATTCAACGACAAATGCAGACGGTTTTATGCGCCGCTGGGTAGACGTTAGCTGGTCGTCAACCAAATGGATGCGAAAAATTGATCCGGGCAAGATCGGCCAGTTGTATTTCGGAATCCTGATCGCCTACTTCGTTGTCGCGGTAATCTTTTTGTCCATAGCCAGCCCTCGCTGGTTGATCGTGGTTTACAGCAACGTCGGCAGCCTTGCGCTTGGCTTTAGCTGCTTCCATGCGCTGTACGTCAATCTGGCCCTGCTGCCCAAAGAGATCAAACCTGGTTGGGGAATGCGAATTGGCTTGTTCCTGGCCGGATGTTTCTTTGTTGGATTGGCGGTCTTGACCTTGCTGATTTCAATGAAGTGGATTTGACCTTAAAGAGAGCCTTCGTTGCAGTCGAAGGCTCTCTTGTTCCGTAAAAGCCCTTCGTCTTTTTAATGATCTGCCACGAATCCGAATTTGACACGGAATCGTATTCCTACAAGAATGAACTTATGTGCCCCGCCCGAATTGATTGGCCCATTTCGTAAAGTTGCATTGTGATCGCTCTTACTGTTTGAAGCTCTTCTCTCACCAAAAGAGCCTACCTTCCCCCTTCTTTCCCCTTTCGCCCTTTTCTGTTTTTAACGCATCCCGCTCGACCTTAAATTTGAAACCACATGACCGATGGGAATCCTTCGGTCGCAAGCCTAATCCTGCTTCATTCAACCCCGGCGAATGGGCGCAGATCTAATCGTGAGAAGAATTTTTATGAAAAATCCGCTTATGAAAAAACCATTTACCGCATTAACCATTGTTTCGATGATTCTGGCCGCATCACTAATCTTTGCTGATTCAAGCGGCTTTCCAACCAGCACCTTAAACTCATCGGCTGCCGCTGCTGCGGTACAATCCACAGGCGTCGCTTTGCCGAGAACGAACATTTATGTCCTTAACCCCGATAACACTATTTTAGTCCTCACACCCGGAGCGGCCAGTTTCGCCCGCCCGATTCGCGTGACACAGGTCAGAGGCAATTTGATAGGGATTGATTTTCGACCGGCTGACGCCAGCGCAACGATACTGTACGGCCTGACAGACACCGGCAACCTTTACACCATCAATCTGGCTCCGCCGAATGTTGGAACGGCAACGCTGGTCAGCACATTGACCACGCGCTTTGGCGGTGGCTTCCAATCCTTGATGGATTTCAACCCTGTCGTGAATGCTTTGCGTTTGATCGGCAGCAACGACCAAAACTTTGCGCTGGTCAATTCGAGTGGCAACCTGGACGTTACAGCAGTTCAAACTGCGATGACATACGCGGCAGGCGACACGAATGCGGGTGTTGATCCGAACATCTGCGGCGGTTCTTACACCAACAATGTTCCCGGCGCGGCAAACACTTTGTTTTACGCCATTGATTACGACCTCGACACATTGGTGACAATCGCCACAGTTAATGCAACCGGCAGTTCAAATACTGGTGGCGGGCAATTGAAAACCATCGGTCGTTTGGTGAGCAGCAACGGCACGCCAATCAATTTCTCACCGACTTCCGATCTGGACATTTACACCGCTCCCAACGGAACGAACAGCGTCGTTGGCGTAAACGGGCGAATGCTTTTCACTCTTGATCTGGCACAAATCAATCCGTCTATGCCTTTGGGCACAAATCAAAACATAGTCGTCAGAACGATCCTGATGGATGAATTGAGAAACTCCATTGATATCGCTCTCTCACCTATTCCGCCCGCAGTGGTGAGAAAAGGAATTTTCTCTTTTGATAATCGGCGATTCTGACAATGGAATTGTTCAAGCGCTAACCTACAAACTTGTAGCCCATTCCATGAATCGTCAGGATGTAAATCGGATGGCGAGGATTCGGCTCCAACTTCTGACGCAGCCAGGCGACGTGAACGTCCACCGTTCGCGTCGTCGGCATGGCGTCATACCCCCAGACTTCATTCAGCAATTCATCGCGTGAGAGCGTGGCTTCGCGGTGTTCGATGAAATAACGCAGCAGTTGGAATTCTTTGGCTGAAAGTTCGATCTTCTGGCCGTCGCGGTCAACTTCGGCGCGACGAAAATCAATTTTGATCGAATCGAATTGGTAAGTTTCGGCGGAGGAAATTGCCGGAACCGTCGCCGGAGTCGCGGCTCGACGCAACAAAGCTTCGACGCGAGCCAGCAGTTCCATCATCTCGAAAGGTTTGGTCAGGTAATCATCCGCGCCGAGCTTCAAGCCAACGACTTTGTCCACAATCTGCCCACGAGCCGTCAGCATCAAAATCGGCGTCGTCACATTCCGCTGCCGCAAATCTCGACAGACATCAAAACCATTCTTTCGCGGCAACATCACATCCAGAATGATCGCGTCAAAAGCTTCATTCCCAGTGGCTGCTGAAGCACGCTCCAAACCTTTCTCGCCATCGCGGGCGGATTCCACTTGATAGCCTTCACTCGTCAGCCGGTCAGTCAGCGTCAAAACCAATCCCGGCTCATCTTCAACGAGCAGTATTCTTTTGTTCATGGTTGCCAACCTCTTCTTTTCAAAAACCAAAGAAACATAATTGGCAATGCTAACGAAAGTAATAAAGCAAAAATCGCAATTGAAACTGGAATCGCTCTAGCGGGTTGTGATGTTGGGATGCGACCTTTGCCAAGGGCGGCTAAATCTTCATTAGCTGAAGCAAGTAAGCTAGTCCTCGTGCAGCCCGTACTTATATCATCCCAATCCCTGCCATAAGCATAAACAAGATATTCTTTCCCTTTTTCAAAAGAAACACTACAGAGATCAGACAATTCACGGGTAACAATTTCCCTGCTTAAGTCACCCTTCCATACTTCTTTCACCTCAAGTTTCAATTTTGTTTTTGCAAAAAAAACTTTATGAAAAAAGGGAAACTTACTCGTGAACAAAATTTGGCTTTCTTGTTCTCTACCAAGCACTTTCCCCGCGAAAACAAATTTTGCCCCTGCCATTTCTTGTATTGGGGTAACGTTTCGATCAATACACTTACAAGCCAGTATTTGCACGTGGCAGATAGCTATTACCACAATCAACAACGATATTTTTACACTCAGATTGGTAAGGCTAGACCACATAGTTTGTTGAGAATTAATGGCCAGTTTCAGGCTGGCACTGATTCCACTCATCTTGACCTTTTAACGCAAACTCCTGTGCGGCTTTTTCGGAAAGCGGTTGCAAACAAGCGCAGAAAACACTTCCTGCACCAATTTTGCTCACTACGGCTAATCGCCCTTGGTGAGCTTCAACAATGTGCTTGACCAGACTCAAACCCAAACCATTGCCGTGAATCTGACTGGCGACGACTTCTTTGCCACGATAGAACGGTTCAAAGATATGCGACAGTTCGGATGCCGCAATGCCCAGCCCTCGGTCAGAAACTTTGATCTGCACTTCATCGCCGTTGTCGGTTTTGACAGATTCTGCGCTCAAGCCAATCCAGCGACTGTCGCCGCTGTATTTCATCGCATTGTTCAGCAGGTTTTGAATCGCACGGCTCAAGGCTGCGGCGTCGGCGTTGACCATTGGCAAATCAGCGGGAATGTTTTTCTCAAGCTCGAAGCCGCCTTCAATCAATTGCAAATGACAAGCGGCGATGGCGTCTTCGATGACGTGATTCAAATCAGTCGGACGCAGTTCGTAAGTCTTACGGCCGGATTGCGCTCCGGCAAATTCCAAAACTTGTTCAACCATTCCGGTCAGGCGGCGGCCTTCGTCGCGGATCAATCCGCCGTAGCGTTTGATCTGGTCGCGGTTGTCAATTACTCCATCCGCCAGATTTTCTGCCGCTGAACAAATCACCGCCAGCGGTGTGCGAAGCTCGTGCGAAACTCCGGCGACGAATTCCATTTGCTGCGCAGCCAATCGTTCGGCGCGACGACTGGAAAGAACGATGAAGCCAACACTGACGCCAAGCAACAACAGAATGCCAAAACTGATTGCCAGATTGCGGCGGCGAACATTGCCAACAGCGGCTTCCAACGAACCTGAACGATGTTTGACCAACAAACGCCAACCTTCGTTGTCAGCCAGCAGATTGGGCAACTGGCTGGCAAAAGCGATTCTATCCGCAGTAGCCAGGTCAATCTGAACATTGTTTGATTGTTTGACGACTTCGCTACGCATCACACGCATGGTGACTTTGTCGTCTCCTTTGGGAGCGGCAGGCGCTAACGGTTGTGGCGGAGCAGAAATCGTTTCGGAGCCAATGCTCCGAATCATGATTTTGTCGGCTTCGTCCATGCGAATTTTGAACAGAGTGGACTGTGCGTCGCTTTTGTCGAAAGCATTCGCGGGCAGCGAAGCATCTGTCTGGAAAACCAAATCCTTTGCATTGGCGCGCCTGACTACGGCCAGGTTGAATTCGCTTTGGCCATCGGCGGAAAAATGCCGCTTGACCAGCGTAGGCAGCAATTCATTTTTGATGAAATCGGCATTCAGCACTACAACAGTGCAAACGGATTTCTGCGCCAACACAGAATTCAGTTTGGGCGGATGAGCATCCGGCACAACCAGCGCAGGGACTTCATCGGCAATCACGCCGGATTGAATTTGCAGAAATAAGCCCTGGCCGCTTGGAAAACGCGGGCGTTCGCTGTTGCCAAACAGATTGCGAAGCGTGGTTTGCGCCGATTCGTGCGCTTGTTGCTGGGCTTCAAGCCGCAAACGAAGCGGTTCCAGCTTTTTCGGCCAGTCAACAAACTCAAACAACCCGGATTCATTTTTGAAATGCGCCAGAGCCAGCTTGCCTTCTGCATCAAAGCCCGTTCGATAGACTTCGCTGATGAACTTGGTTTTCTGATTGTTCGCCAGCCAGCGACTGTAACGAACAGCGAAATCGTTGGAAAGAATGTCTGCCGGTTTATTGAAGCCCGGTTCGGTCATGTTTTGAATCCGGGTATAGATGGCCGTCAGTTCACGATCAAAGTCGGAGCAAAATCGTTCGGCGCTGGTTTTCAAATTCGCCTGCATGCGTTCACGTTCGGCCTGGCTGACTTCGCCCAGCCAGCGATATTGCAACACCGCCAGCAAAGGCAACATGACCAACATGCCCGCCAGCAACAGCCACATCAATAAAGGTTTTTGCTTCCAGGACTTCATAACATTCCCCTCAAACGCGCGGCATCTTAGCACAGCAAAACCGGGCTGAAATCGCCGTAACCGCAGATTTAACATCCTTTACAAAAGCTTTGCCGATGCTTAACCAACTTTACTTGCCAGTCAGCGAAGATGACTATGCAAGACAGGCAAACAATTCACTACTTATCTCAAGGAGACTTTATGCGAGACAAATTTTTGATCGTGCTGTTATTCGTCGCTGCGGCGATGACCGAGTTATTCCCCAATGTCAGCGCCCAGCAAGCCGCAGACAAAGCTCAACAGATTTTGGCTGCCGCGCGTGCAGCCATTGGCGGCGAAAAGTTGAAAGCGCTGCAAAGCCTGACTCTGGAAGGCGAGTTTCGTCGGACGATGGGACCGATGGAAACTTCAGGTTCGATGAGCATAGACATGCTGATGCCTGACAAAATTTTGAAGTCTGAAACGATGAACATCATGGGCAGCGTGGAAATTACTCGCATCGAAGCATTGAACGGCGACAAGGCTTGGGAAGATCAACAGCAAAGCGGCGGCGGCATGGTCATGATTCGTCGTGGCGGTCGAGGAGCCGATCCTAAAGGCGCTGAGGACATGATTCGCAATGAAGCATTGAAAACAGCTTTAGGCTTTTTGCTGACTACGCCGTCATCGTTGCCAACCACGTTCACTTACGCTGGCGAAGCCGAATCGCCTGATGGTAAAGCTGACGTGCTGGATGCGAAAGTTTCAGTCGGCCCTGACCTGCGATTGTATTTCGATCAAAAGTCTCACCGTTTGTTGATGCTGACGTACAAAGGCAAGCGCCCGCGTATGATTACCAACACGCGAACAGACGGTCCGCCCAGCGAAGAAGAATTGCAAAAACGCATCAAAGAAGCAGAGGAGGAAGCCGCCAAACAACCGGATGTCGAATATCAAACCCGCTTTTCCAATTACAAAGAAGTCAGCGGCGTCTGGTTCCCGCACACGATTTCTAAAGGCATTGAAAGCGAAACCAACGAAGAATTAAACATCACCAAAGTGAAAATCAATCCGTCCATCAAGCCGGAAAAATTCGTCAAAAAGTAAGCTCGCTCAGAGTCCGCGCTTCAACCTGTCTGTGCCAAACAAACACGCTGAAGCGCGAATTTCTGAACACAGAAGGAAGGAACATGAAAAATTACGCTCGCATTATTCTTGGCAACTTTCTGGCTCTGACATTGCTGATTGGATCAAGCTCTGCTCAATCGCCAGAATCAATTGACACCGCGATTCGCACTGAAATCATTGAAAGCGCAATCAAAGCTTTGAACGACGCTTACGTCTTTCCCGAAGTTGCGGCAAAGATGGAACAAGCAATTCGCCATCGCGTAGCGCAAAAGGAGTACGACAGCATCAGCGACGCCGCGCAGTTAGCCGCAAAGCTGACCAATGATTTGCAGGCCGTCAGCAAAGACAAGCATCTGCGCGTTGTGCTCAGCCAGGGTTCGCGTTTTGGAATGAACCAACAGCAACAACGCGAAGCCGCCATCAAGCGCAATTTCGGTTTTGAAAAAGCCGAACGCTTGAGCGGCAACGTTGGCTACATTGATTTGCGAGGCTTCGAACCGGCGGGATTGGCTGGCGAAACTGCGACAGCAGCGATGAATTTTCTGGCCAACACAGACGCGCTGATTTTCGACCTTCGTCAAAACGGCGGAGGCGATCCGGCGATGGTCGCGTTTCTGACCAGCTACCTTTTCAACAAGCGCACTCATCTGAACTCCATCTATCACCGTCCGGCCAACAGCACCCAAGATTTCTGGACGCGCGAAGATGTGCCCGGCAAAAAGTTTGGCGACAAACCCGTCTTTGTGCTGACCAGCAATCGCACCTTTTCTGCGGCGGAAGAGTTCAGCTACAACCTGCAAAGTTTGAAACGCGCGACGATCATCGGCGAAACCACAGGCGGCGGAGCGCATCCGGTGCAACCGCGCCAGCTTGGCAAACTGTTTACCATCACGGTTCCGTTTGCGCGTTCGATCAATCCGATCACCAAAACCAATTGGGAAGGCACAGGCGTCAAACCCGACGTAGCCGTCGCCGCCGACAAAGCCTTGAAAACCGCGCATCTGGCTGCGTTGAAACAAATTCAGCCGACCGTCGCTGACGCTCGATTGGTTGAACAACTGAAAGGTTTGATCGCCAGCCTGCAAAACGAAGTCGGCGAAATCGCGCCACCAAATGCTCAAGCTGCTCAATCGGCCAAGCCGCAATCAGTTTCAACCTCAGCATCTACTCAGGAAGTTAAGCTACCAGACACTGTCGCCGGAAAAGTCTTTGCCGAGTTTTTCAGAGCGTTCAACACTGGCAATCTGGAAACTCTGAAGCAATTCCACAAAAAGCACGGCAACCCGGAAGACAATGCCGAACAGGATGTTGGCGCATTCAATCAAACAGGCGCGCTGACTTTGCACAGCGTAGCCAATTCAACCGAAACCGAAATCGCCGTCATCGTCAAAGGCAGCAAGTCAGATCGCTGGCTGAAATTCACATTCGCTGTGGACGCCAATCTGCCGCATTCGATCACTGACATTCGCGTCCAACCGACCGAAGCTCCCGGTGGCGAAAAATCACAACCGGCTCCAGCGCGCAAAAGTGAATCGGAATTCCTTCAGGAGCTAACAAGCTGGCTGGACAGGCAAGCCGCCGAAGACAAGTTTTCAGGCACAGTTCTGATCGCCAAAAACGGCAAGCCTATTTTTCAAAAAGCCGTCGGGCTGGCAAACAAAGAAACTAAAACGCCGAACCGAGTTGATACCAAATTCAATCTGGGTTCGATCAACAAACACTTCACCCAAATCGCCATCAACCAATTGATCGAACAAGGCAAACTCGGCTGGGAAGACAAGCTGGGCAAATTCCTGCCGGATTACCCCAACAAAGAAGCAGCCGAAAAAGTGACTGTTAAACATTTGGTCGAAATGCGTTCCGGCATTGGGGATTTCTTCGGGCCGAAGTTTGAAGCCACGCCGAAATCGAAGATTCGCTCAATCAACGATTACCTGCCGCTGTTTGCGGGCGACAAACTGGCCTTTGAGCCTGGAAGCAAACGCGCTTACTCCAACGGCGGTTACGTCGTGCTGGGCGCAATTATCGAAAAAGTCACAGGCCAAAGTTATTACGATTACGTCCGCGAACACATTTTCAAACCTGCGGGAATGACCAACACAGACAGCTTTTTCAGCGACGCGAAGACGCCAAACCTGGCCGAAGGTTATCGGGACAACGATAACGGTGGCCGCGTCAACAACGTAGACACTCGCCCGGCGCGCGGCAGTTCAGCAGGCGGCGGTTATTCCACTATCGAAGATTTGCTGAAGTATTCGACAGCGTTGCTGAGTAACAAATTGCTTAGCGCAGCAGCAAGCAAACGCATAATCGGCGGCGGCATTGGCATCGCGGGCGGAGCGCCGGGCATTAACTCCGAACTGGAAATTGATCCGGCCAGCGGCTACACGATTGTGGTGATGGGAAATTACGATCCGCCCAATGCCGCCAACGTCAATCGCCACATTCGGTCAATGCTGATGCCCAGCAGCAAAGACAATTGACCATTTGCCATTGCCCATTTGCCATTAACCTACTGGGTAAAAATCTTCCTTACCCATACTGATAATGGGCAATGCGTAATGGTCAATGGATAATTTCAGAAAGAGCCAGAAAGAGTTGAACTGAAGGAGCGAGGATATGAAGCAGTGTTTTAGAGCCTTGAGCCTGTTGTTGGTTGCGTTGTTGGCAATTCAACCAGCCTTCGCACAAGGCCAGAAACCGACCGAAGCCAGTTTGCGCGTGACGGTTGTTGATCCCAACGGCGAAGCGATTCCGAAAGCTCGCGTCGTCGCCGGCAAACAAGCCAAAGAAGCTGTGACCGGCGCGCGAGGTGAAGCCACTCTCGCTCAACTAACAATCGGCAAAACGCAAATCACTGTCACAGCCGATGGCTTTGCACCGCGCACGATCAAGGATTTCAACTTGAAGTCGGGGGCGAATCAGATCGAAGTCAAAATGCAAATCGCCACAGTCGAAGAAAGCGTGGTCGTCGCTCAGGACAAACGCGAAGCGAAAACCGATCCCCGCGGAGACGCTTTCACTACGGTTTTAACCGCCGAACAAATCGCCGCGCTGCCGGACGACCCGGACGAGTTTGAACAAGCGATTCGCAATATGGCTGGGCCGGGCGCGACGTTTCGCGTCAACGGATTTCGCGGAGGCAAGCTGCCGCCTAAAAATCAAATTCGGGAAATTCGATTTCGCACCAATGCTTATGCCGCCGAAAGCCACGAATCTTCGTTTATGAGCGTGGACATTCTGACCAAACCCGGCATTGAAAATTGGCACGGCAGCTTCAACTTCGGCTTTCGTGATGAATCGCTGAACGCTCGCAACGCTTTCGCGCCAAATCGAGCGGCAGAGCAAAACCGTCGCTTTGGGTTTGAGCTTGGCGGGCCGCTCTGGAAAAACCACACTTCCCTGTTTCTTTCCGCTGACGGCGTGAATTCGTATGAAGCCAGGACGATTGTCGCGGCTCTGCCCACTGGCAATTTTTACGACCAGAACCGCCAGCCGTGGCGAACCTTGAATATGACCGCGCGGTTGGAACATCTGCTGACCAAAACTCACACGGCGCGCGTTGAATACCAGCGCAACGCAACGCGACGCGACAATCTGGGTGTAGGCAATTACGACTTCCCCGAACGCGGATTCACCAGTGATACTGCCGAACACATCGCGCGCTTTGCCGATTCGGGAGCAGTCGGCAAAAAGCTGTTTAACGAATTCCGCTTTCAAGCTCGGTGGCAAACTGTGGATTTGAATGCGCTGTCGAACGCTCAAACGATTCAGGTGCTGAACGCCTTCACGCGAGGCGGCGGACAGGTCAACAGTTCCCGCCGCGAACGTGAATTTGAAATCGCCGACAACCTGGACATCACATTCAAAAAACACACGATCCGAACCGGCGTTCAACTTGAAGCCTCTAACTATCTCAGCAACGAACTTCGCAATCTGAACGGCACATTTATCTTTTCCAGTTTGGATGCCTTTCGCGCCAATCGCCCAACGACTTACACGCAACGGCGAGGAATCGGTCAGGTGGATTTCAATCAAGTTCAATTTGGCTGGTACGGGCAGGATGATTGGCGCGTCGCCAAAAGCCTGACGTTCAGTTACGGCCTGCGCCACGAAGTCCAAACCAATCTGAGTGACAAGAACAACTTTATGCCGCGCATCGGTTTCGCTTGGTCGCCATCGAAAAAAGGAAATTCAGTCATTCGCGGCGGAGCGGGAATTTTTTACGACTGGTTTGCTTCGGAAACTTACGAACAGGCGTTGCGCGTCAACGGCCAGCAACAAAGCGATTTGATTATCCGCAATCCCGGATTCCCGAATCCTTTTTCCGGCGGTCAGGCGCTGACCTTGCCAGCCAGCCGAATCCAGATTGATCCGAACTTGCGAATGCCAAAAATTCAACGTGCTTCGGTCGGCGTTGAACAAACGCTGCCCGGTAACCTGCGCTTGATGTCGCATTATTTTTTCACCAAAGGCATAAATCGTTTGCGCGGACGCAACATCAACGCACCTATCAACGGAGTTCGGCCAATCGCCGACGCTGGCAATATCACTCAGATTGAATCATCGGCTAGTTCCACCAGTCACACTTGGATGGTGAACATGAACTGGTTCAAGATGGGCAAGTTCATGCTCGGCGCGAATTATTCGTTGTCGAAAATCACAGACGAAACCGACAGCGCGTTGAGCCTGCCTGCGAATAACTTCGATTTGAGAGCCGAACGCGGCCCGTCGCTGCAAGACATTCGTCATCGTTTTTTTGGAATGGGCAATTACCGACTGACGAAATCGCTGGGCATCACTTCGATCTTTCAGGCGAGTTCGGCCACGCCTTACAACATCACGACTGGCTTTGACGACAACGGCGACACGATCATCAATGACCGTCCGCGCGGAGTTGGCCGTAATACTGCTCGTGGAGCCGGGATGTGGGATTTGAGCACACGGCTGAGTTACAGCTTTGCCTTTGGAAAACCGCCGGAAGCTCAGGGCGCTGGCGGCCCGCAAGTTCGCGTCATTCGTGGCGGCTCAGACAGTGGCGATATGTTGGGAATGATGAGCGGAATGCCCGGACAGGAAGCCAAACGATTCCGCATGGAATTTTTCATCCAGTCCACCAACCTGTTCAACAACGTCAACCCGGTTGGATTTTCCGGCGTCCAGGCGTCACCGTTTTTCGGACAGCCTATTGCTGCGATGCCCGGACGACGACTGGAAACCGGAATGAGGTTCAGTTTTTAGTGACTGGAATGAGGAGCTAAGCTTTCCTACATTCCAGAACGCAAATCAGTTCTTTTTTTGGTTTAAGCAATCCGTTGCTTGCCGGGAAAACAGTTTTTTTCACACGGTCTCCAACGTTCCCGCCAACCGTCACAATTTCGTTGTCGCTGACGCTGACGACGATGTCACAGTGTGAAGGGTAGAAATCATCCGGTTGCTTATCAAAAGTGATATTCGGATCGGGAGCGCCGGATTTGGCCTTTCTCCATTGAGCAATCATATCGCCCGGCTTGGGTTTATATTCGGTGATTCGACGACCGTAATATGCCTTGCCGGGTTTATTTTGCTTCGTGTTGTTGATGGATGCGCGGATATAAGCGTGATGGCCTGAGTTAAACTGAAATTCGGTCAAAAGCATGCCGGCTTTTCGCATACAAAAACAGATAAAAGCCGCTGACCACGCAACTTTGGAACACCCGGTAAGGTTTTTCATTCCGAGTCCTTCAACCCAATAGGTACGAACCAGTTTTGACCCGTCTTTTTTGGAATCGCTCGGTACACTGACACATTCAAAAAACTTGCCGTCAGTCCACCGCGATAATTCCCCCATGGTAATTTGGACCAGAGTGTCTTGAAATGACATTGTTAATCTCCTTTGGCTGTGACCATTTTTATGGCTATGGTCGGAATTTGATTGTTAGCTGATGTGGCTAAGATTTGCGACGGCGCGGAGTATAGTGCCGGAATTTATGCAAGACAACGGTTTTCTCTCGCGTAAGACCTCTTGAAATTTCGCTTGCCAACCTATCAGCCCAAGCGCATCATCTGAGCCTTCTTGCAACAGCAGTCACGCCGATCCTAAAAGGAGTTTTCACCATGCTCGTATCGCTCTCCCCCCGTATGGTTTTTCGCTTTTGCCAATTGGCCTGTTCCATTGTCTTAATCATGTTCTTGCTCCGCGCCGCTTTCGGACAGGAAGCCGCTTCGCTGACATCCGGCCAGAACATAGAAAAGAACCTTTCCGGCGGAGAAACGCACAACTATCAAATCTCGCTCAAAGCTGGTCAGTTCATTCGTCTGTCGGCGGAACAGCGCGGATTGGATGTGAAAATCAGACTGGCAGGCAAAGACGGCAAACAGCTTGTCGAAGTTGATCTGATCCCGGAGATGGCTGCGAACGAATCGGCTTGCTGGATTTCAGAAACCGATGCCACATATCTGATTGCCATTTCCGCATCCGAGAAAAATGCTCGTGGACGATACGCCTTGCGATTGGAAGGGCCGCGAACGTCAACCGAACAAGACCGCAGCTTGTTCGCCGGTCAGCAGGCGTTTTATCAGGCCGAAGAACTTTTTGCCGACAACAAACCGGAATCGCGTCGAAAAGCTGCCGAAAAATACTCCGAAGCCGCCGAACGTTGGCGCGCCGCCGAATTCAAAACTGCCGAAGCTTTGGCACTGTACAACGCAGGCGACACTTACAACCGATTGCGAGAATTTCCGAAGGCGTTGGATGCCTTAAACCAGGCATTGCAGCTTCAACGCGCAGCCAACAATCGCAGCGCCGAAGCCGCAACACTGAACAATTTGGGCACGGTGTATTCAGCGATGAACGACAAACCGAAAGCAGTTGAATTGTTCAATCAATCTTTGACTCTTCGCCGAGAAGTCAAAGATGCCGCCGGTGAAGCCGTCACGCTCGGCAATCTGGCGGCAACTTATTCCGATCTTGGCGAACGCCGAAAGGCGCTCGAAGCTCACAAACAGGTTTTGGCGATGCGCCGTTCGGCAAACAACCGGCGAGGCGAAGCTCTGACACTCAACAACATCGGCTCGACGTATTTGGGCTTGGGCGAAAAACGAAAAGCAGTTGACCATTTCCAACAGGCGCTGAAGCTGTGGCGCGCGCTAAACGACCGTGCCAGCGAAGCTCTGACGCTGAACAACCTAGGCGCGGCGTATTCGGATTTGGGCGATCAGCAAAAAGCCCTAGACGCCTACAACCAATCCATACGATTGCGACGCGCCGGGAACGATACGCGAGGCGAAGCCATTACTGCCGTCAATCTGGCACGTAGTTACGACATTCTGGGCGCTTCGCAGGAAGCGATCACCACGTACAGCCAATCGCTGACGGCTCTGCGCGCAGCCAAAGATCGTCGCTGGGAAGGCATCACGCTCAACTATCTTGGCTTGGCGCATTGGGCGTCGGGCGAATATCAACAAGCATTGGTCGCATTTGAACAGGCATTGCCGATTCGGCGCGAACTGAAAGACACCGCAGGCGAAGCCGCCATACTGAACAACATCGGACTCGCTCAGGATTCGCTTGGCGACCGACAAAAGGCGCTCGAAGCTTACAACCAGGCGTTGCCGTTGTTGCGAACTGTCGGCGACAAACAAGGCGAAGCGCGCACGCTGAACAACATTGGCTTTGCTTATGATGCACTGAACAACAAAACTCAGGCGCTGGAATCTCACCAACAAGCATTGAAGCTCAGCCGCGAAGTCGGCGATCGTATGCGCGAAGCCAAAGTTCGTTACGGCATCGCGCGCATCGAAAGCGGTCGAAACAATTTGCGTCAATCGCGTTCGCAGATTCAGGAAGCAATCAAAATTGTCGAATCGCTGCGCGCCAATCTTTCCAGCCCGGAACTGCGCGCATCGTATCGCGCTTCGGTGCAGCAGTATTACGACCTGCACATTGACGTGCTGATGCGAATGGGCAAGCGCGCTCCGAAAAGCGGTTTGGTCGCCGAAGCCTTGCAGGTCAGCGAACGCGCCCGCGCGCGCAGCCTGATCGAATTGCTGACCGAATCGAGCGCGGAAATTCGGCAAGGCGTTGACCCCACACTGGTCGAACGCGAGCGCGAATTGCACGAGCAGATCAACGAAAAAACTACCGAACAGATTCGCCTGCTTGGCAAACGCTCCCAAGCCGGCCAGGTGGCTGAACTCGGCAAAGAGATTGAACAACTCAACGCCGAACTGCGAACGACGCAAGCCGAAATTCGCAACAGCAGTCCGCGTTATGCCGCGCTGACGCAACCGCAGCCGCTGACGCTCAGCGAAATTCAGAAACAGGTTTTGAATCCCTGGTCCCTGTTGCTGGAATACTCGCTGGGCGAAGAGCGCAGCTATTTGTGGGTGGTCGGCCAAAATTCGATTCAAAGCTTCACGTTGCCAAAACGCTCCGTCATCGAAGCCGCCGCCAAGCGGTTTTACGAAGCAACGACGGCGCGCAATCAATTTGTGCCGCGCGAAACGGCACAGCAAAAACTGGATCGCATTGCCGCCGCAGACGCCGAAAGCCAGAAAGCCGCCGCCGCGCTGAGCCGAATCGTTTTGGCTCCAGCGGCGACGCTACTAGGAAACAAACGCTTGATCGTAATCGCTGACGGCGGACTTCAATATGTTCCCTTCAGCGCACTTCCTGTCAATCCGCAATCCGCAATCCGCAATCCGCAATCTGTAAAGCCGCTGGTCAGCCGCCACGAAATCGTCGCGGCTCCTTCGGCGACAACGCTGGCCGTTTTGCGAACCGAAACTGCCAACCAGCCCAAAGCCGCCAAAACCATCGCAGTCATTGCCGATCCGGTATTTGAAGCCAAAGACGACCGCGTCAAAGTCTTTACCATCAAAGCTGACACAAAACCGGCTGAAGCCAAAAACGACAAAGCAGTGGCCACAACGGAAAACGATCCTTCGCGCATTCTGCTGGTCAAATCCGCCAAAGACACCGGCAGCGCAGATGCTGAGCTTCGCGTTCCGCGATTGCCGAACACACGCCGCGAAGCCGATGCAATTCTTTCGCTGACCAAAACTGACACCAGCAAAGCGGCGTTCGATTTTGCCGCGAATCGTTCGGCGGCGACTGGCGACGATTTGAGCCAGTACCGGATTTTGCATTTCGCCACGCACGGTTTTCTGAACAGCCTGAACCCGGAACTGTCCGGCCTGGTGATGTCGTTGGTGGATGAACAAGGCAAACCACAAAACGGATACTTGCTGGCGCCGGAAATTTACAACTTGAAATTGCCTGCGACAGAACTGGTTGTGCTCAGCGCCTGTCAGACCGGACTCGGCAAGGAAGTTCGCGGCGAAGGCATCGTCGGGCTGACACGAGGGTTTATGTACGCCGGTTCGCCGCGTGTGGTCGTCAGTTTATGGAACGTCAACGACCGCGCGACTGCCGAATTGATGAAGAGCTTTTACGAAGCGATGCTCGCAAAAGGCCAACGCCCGGCAGCGGCCTTGCGCGCGGCACAACTTGAACTGCTCAAACAGAAACAATGGCAAGCGCCGTATTTTTGGGCGGCGTTCGGGCTTCAAGGAGAATGGAGATAATTTCGCTGCCTGTGAGACAGGTAACAGCGCAATGACTTTGAGCCGCTATAATCGCGGCCATTCGTCACAAGGAGGAAAACAGCATGTTCGAACAAAACAGATTCAATCGTTTCATCATCGCCGTCGCTCTTGTTCTTTTCAGCGTAACGTCGGCTTTGGCTCAGGATCAAGACACAGAGCGCCGGTTCTGGCCGCCGAATTATCGCCCGCAAGCCGCAAAGCCTGCGGCCAAACCTGCGATCAGTCCGGGCTACAAACGCACCTCCCCAGCATTGCCGAAGAATGCGATTCCCACTGCTGCCGAACGCAACTCCGTCGTAGGTATCACCATCTGGCGCTTGAAACCTTACGAAGATGTGGCCAGCAACAAACAAGACGCCGCTCGAATCCTGGTCGTTCGTAAAGGTAAAAAATCCGACTTGGCGGCGGAACGAGTCGAAGCGTCAACAGCCTTCGCCACTGGCCAGATGCTGCGCCTGAGCATCGAAGTTCCCCGCTCCGGCTACCTGTACATTATTGACCGTGAGCAATACGCGGATGGTTCGGTCAGCGCGCCATACCTGGTCTTCCCGCTGAATCCTGCGCTTGACGACAACAAAGTCGCCGCCGGTCGTGTGATCGAAATTCCAGGCGGCGAAGAACCTTTTTTCGAGGTGCAGCCGCTGAAGCAGGACAACCCCAAACTGCAAACCGCTGAGTTGCTGACCGTGCTGATTTCGCCTTCGCCGTTGACCAATCTGCCAAAAGCGACGCGCGATGACGAAGGCAATTACCAGCCAATCGAACTGCCGCAATCCGAAGTCGAAAAATGGGAACGGTTGTGGGGCGCTCAGGTCGAGCAGTTGGAATTAGAAGGCGGAGCCGGTCAAACCTACACGCGATCCGAGCAAGCCGCCGGAACCGACAAGAAAAAACGACTGACTGCCGATGATCCGCCGCCGCAAACGCTTTTCCGCGTTGCCGCGAAACCTGGCAAACCGCTGATGGTCAAACTGCCGCTGAAAATTGCGAAATAGCATCCGCTTTGCGCGGAGCCGAAAACGTCAGCACGACCGACCAGGCGTGCTTGCGTAAAAACGGCAGCAGCGTGAACAACGCGCTGTCCACTCCATCCAGCAAGTTCAACACCGTGTCGAAGGCCGCTGTCCCAGCCAATGGTGCAGCGGCCAATCCAGCCAGATGAAAATATCGCGCCTCGACTTTGCCAAAATAAGTTTCAGCCAGTTTCAAATCACTCATCAACAAAGGGTGCTCGTCTTCCGTTCGTAAATTTGGCGTACGGTTTCGATAAGCGTTGATAATCGGGTTGTGCCCCAGCGGTTCGACAAAGATGGCTTGCCCGTCAGGTTTCAGCGTCCGAGCCAGTTCGCTGAAGGCTTTTTGTAGATCGAGGTGGTGCAATATCGCGCGCCCGCAAATCACATCGAATGACTCCGCCGGAAATTCCAACTGTTCGGCATTCATCTGCCGAAACGAAACACGCTCGGAATTTGGATGCTGCACGGCGCGTTGCTGGCTTTGTTGAATTGCCGCGTCTGAAATATCAATGCCAACGACTTGCGCGCCCAAACCAGCCAGCCAAAACGCATAACTGTTCGCTCCGCAACCGTATTCCAAAACACGTTTGCCGGAAGCCTGCTCTTGCAGGAATTGTTTATACGATTCGCTGCTGCGACGAGTGACTTCATACACCGGACTGACTCTGGCACGTTCGCCGTGAGCCAGTTCCTGGTTATGAAATTCGCGCTCGCGTTCAATTCGAGATTGCACTGTATCAATTTCCAAGCACCATCTCCCCCAGTTCATTTGAAACTTACTCGCACGTCATTCCCTGCCTTACCATCAACCGTCAACGCAAGGCTCACTTCGCCGCGCCCAGTCAGGCTTTGCGGCAAGCGCAGATTCACCTGATCCAAGCCGAGATAATCTCCCTGCGCTCCGGCATACAGCACTTCAACGGGAATTCCGCCGATGGTTGCCGTCACCGTGCTGAGCGAGTTGTGGTAACGAAGCCCCGTACCGAACAGCAGCAAAAACACTTGATCACCAGGAATGCTCAGATCAATCGGCAGCGCCACGTAACGGTTTTGAGCCACATCGAACTGCACGGCTTTTTCAAACTGCTGCTGGCCGTTGGCTTTGACGCGAAACACCGAAGCCGCCGCCACGCCCTGTCCGTTGGAGTTCGCGGCGAACAATCCCGGAGCGGTTTTGCTGATTTGCACGGTGGCGACCGAAACGGCTCCGGCTTCGTTGAAAACTGAAATCGTCGCTGCGCCCGGCGCAGTCTCCGGCGGAATCAGGTAATTGATCTGCGTCGGCGAAACGAAAAAGAGCGGCGCAAAGCGTTCGACGCAGACGCTGTCTTTGACTCGCACGCTGGTTCCGTTCAACGCGACCGGCGGCGCTCCGTCGGCAGACATTGGATAAGCCGAAAAGTTCGTCCCCCACGCCGACACCAGCGAATTGGGCGCGACTGAATCGCCTTTCAAGCTGGCCGACGAAACCGTTGCGAAACTCGCCGTTGAGCCGAAGTTCGGAAACAAAAACGAACTCGACGAGCGGGTGACTGGAATGCAATCTCCGGCCAGCATTTCCCGCACCGGCTGTCCGTCCGGCCATTTGCCCATAAAGCGTTGCTCGGCGCTGCCATTGCCGAGCGCGATTTGCTTCCCTGCTGCGCTGCTGTTGAAAGCGTAATCTGCCAGCGCGTCGAACACCCGATACACGCCGTAATAATCCAGCGCGTTTTCGTCGCTGCCGGTCGAAGGCGTTCCGTGTTCAGCATCAAGCGTGTAATTGAACCGCCGCTCACTACGGAGCATGACGAATTCCTTTTCGCTGGCGGGCAGGTTAGTTCGGTCGTAAATCTCTTTGGCCAGGCGGTGATCGCAAACGCCGTCGTCTTCGTACACTTGCACCAGCAGCTTCACGTGTTGCGGCCAGTTCACATATTCCTTCGCGCCGAATTGAAAGACATACCAAGGAGCCATCGAATAAACGAAAGCTCCGTTTTTGCCCCAGCCTTTGCCGACGACTCCGCGCTGCATCATCGCGGGTAACGCTGCCGCTCCGTACGAGTGGCCGGCAAAGCCTATTCGAGTCAAATCGAAGGACGAGCCGAATCGTTTGATCGCTTCTTCAAAGCCAGCCCAGATTGTGTTGTAGCGCTTTTCGTTCAACGAAATGTCGCCGGAAACGACTTGAAAAGGCGCGTACACCAGCGCGAAGCCTCGACTGACAATGTGATTGATGAGCGGGCGATATTCATCCGGGTCGTTGTTGTTGAATCCCGGCGCAAAGAACACTATTGGCACTGGCGTCGTGAGTTCGACTGGTCGAAAGACCTGCACTTTTTCGTTGTCGTAAAGCGGGCTGGGAAACTTGTCCACTTTGACCGTGAATGCGCCGTTGGCTCCGTAACCGGATTGAATCGGCGGAATCGGGCCATTGGCTGAAACAATTCCGCCAATCGAACACAACAATGCGACCGCAAACAAAATGGTTTTCATATCGTTTCCGAAAGAACTGGCAACAAGAACTGGCCGTTGATGATTGTGGGAAAGTTGTTGCGCCGAATTGCGCGAGGCATGTTTACAACGATTCGGCTGAAAGTGACAATCTTGCCTGAGCTTTTTATCGGCCAAGCGATGAAAGGAACTTGCCAGAGTTCAGACACCCCATCTGGCAAGCTCCTCTGTTCAGCAAAAACAACCTATAGAATCGTTGCTTCTCATTCACACCGAAGCGCGACCATCGGATCAACCTTCGCCGCGCGCCGCGCCGGAATCCAACAGGCCACGAACGCGACTGCAAGCAGCAACAAAGCAATCAGCGTAAAGGTCGTCGGGTCACTGGCACTCACTTCAAACAACAGCGTCTGCAACCAGCGCGTCATCGCCAATGCGCCGAGCAATCCCAACGCCGTGCCGCCAAGCGCCAGCGTCATGCTCTGTCGCAGCATCAAAACCAATACCGAGCCTGGACGTGCGCCCAGCGCCAACCGCACGCCGATTTCGCGCGTGCGTTGCGTGACGGCGTAAGCACAGACGCCGTATATCCCCACCGCCGCCAGCACCGGCGCCAGCACGGCGAATGCGCCGAGCAGGAACGTGTAAAAACGCGGCTGCGCGAGCCTTTCCGAAACAACCTGCTCCATCGCGCGAAAGTTCGCCGGGTCGAGCGATGGATGGGCGGCTTTGATCGCGGCACGCACGTCAGGGATCAGCGTCGCGGGTGGCACGGCGGTGCGAATCATCAGGTAACTCCACAAAAAAGGCGTTTGCGCATTAGGCGTATAAATGGTCGCGGTGGTCGCATCGTCCAGGCCGGAATAACGCACATTGGCGACGACGCCGACAATCTCGCGCCAATCATTGGCTTGTTCCGAATTGATGATTTGCACTCGTTTGCCCAGCGCGCTTTCGTTGGGGAACCACGTCCGCGCCAGGTGTTCATTCACGACAACGGCCTTGGCGGACTGGGCGTTATCGCGTTCGTTGAACTCGCGCCCAGCGCACAGCGGCGTGCCGAGCGCACGAAAATAATCCGGGCTGATGGTGATAAAATAGGCGGTGTTGTTGGTGGTTACAGACGCGCCTTGCACGGCAAAGCGCGTTGCACGCCCCGCGCTGACGGGCGGCAAGCCGCTGCCGCCGCTCGCGGTTTGCACGCCGGGAACCTGTGCGACACGGGCGAGCGCCTCGCGCAGGATGTTGATGCGTTGGGTTTCGTCTTTGAATTCAACGAGCGGCAGATTGGCGGTCAACAAATGCTCGGCCTGAAAACCAGCGTCTACGTTCAGCAGTTGGTGAAAGCTTTTCAGCAACAAGCCCGCGCCAGTGAGAACGATCAAGGCCAATGCGATTTCGGCTACGACCAATGCGCCGCGCAAACGCCTGCCGTGCGCCTGACCGAGTGCGCCGCGTCCGCCATCGCGCAGCATTTGATTCACATTACCGCGCGCGACTTGCCACGCGGGCACGAGTCCGAAAATCAAGCCGACCACCAACACTGCGCCCAAAGCGAAAAGCAACACCGGCGCATTGAGCCGCACTTCGGTCAGGCGTGGCAGTTCGGCAGGGTTGAAGGCGACCAGCGCATCAAGTCCCCACACCGCCAGCAACAAACCCGCTGCACCTCCAATCACCGCCAGCAACAAACTTTCGGTCAGCAACTGCCGCAGCAATCGTCCGCGTCCCGCGCCGAGCGCCGTGCGAATCGCCAATTCGCGTTCACGCACCGCCAATCGCCCCAGCGTTAGATTGGCAACGTTGGCGCAGACGATCAGCAAGACGAATCCGGCCATTGCCAGCAACACCCACAACGCGCGACTCACATCGCCCACGAGTCGTTCATAGAGCGGCGTGAAGTTGAACCGGATGTCTTTGTTCGTGGCGGGATATTGTTGCTGTAAACGCGCGGCGATGGTTTCGCATTCGGACTGCATCTGCGCGAGAGTAACGCCAGGTTTGAGGTGACCGACAGCGCGAAAGAAGCGGAGCTGACGGTTTTCCATTTGCCCTGGCGTTTCCGCCATTGACGCGCCAAAGGTATTCCAGATTTTGAACTCGCGGCTGGGGTACTGAAACTCCGACGGCGTCACGCCAACGATGGTGTGCGGCTTGCCGTACAGCCGCAGTGTCTGACCAATGATGTTTGGATCGCCCCCGAAATTGCTCTGCCAGAAATCATGGCTAATGACGGCGAGATGCTGCGTGTCTTCTTCAGCGCGCCAGAACCGACCCAGCACGGGTTGCGTGAGGAGCGGCAACAATTCCGGCGTGACGATAGCTCCGCGCACCTGCACGGTCTCGCCGCTAAAGCCGACGTTGTAAAGATTCGACGCCCACAGCGCCAGCCCGTCGAAGCTCTGACTCGCCGCTTTCAGATCACGAAAGTCAGGCGGCGAGATGTTCGTCACGACGATGCTTCCAGCATCTTTGTAGGGCAGTGGCTTTAACAACACGCCATACACAACGCTGAAGATCGCCGTGTTCGCGCCAATGCCTAATGCCAGCGTCAGCACGGCAACCAACGTAAAGCCCGGTTGTTTCAACAACATTCGCGCGCCGTAGCGCAGGTCTTGCCAAAGCGTGTTCATTTCCCACCTCTTTCTTGAATAAGTGTTTGTTTTGGTAATCAAAGGAAAACTACACGGCATCTGCCAACAGTATGCCAGAGACTGACTGATATAAATGCTTGACTGGGCTGGCTTAAACTGGTGTGAAGAGATCATGAAGTGTTCGCTATTGGGATAGGCGCGTCCCAATAGCGGCTTCAAGAGGCGCGAACTTGAGAGTCATACATATTTACGATCTCACAATCGGTTGGAAAACTTCTGGCAAAGCTTTACCGTACTCAATATCGGCTGCGTGATGTGCGCGGTCATCCCATTTCAATTCAACAACCATTTTTGAAGGAGATTTATGAAACGCATTCCCTTGCTCACATTCTTTGCCAGTGCGGTTTTAATGCTGATTAGTGGTTTAGCGCTGGCGCAGACTGCGGCCCCAGCTCAAGCGGCGACGCTGACCGACGCCGAACGCAAAGAAGCCATCAAGTATCTGGAAGAAACGCGGAAGAATTTTCTGGATGCCGTCAAAGGCTTGAGCGAAGCACAGTGGAAGTTCAAAGCCGCGCCGGATCGCTGGTCGGTGGCTGAAGTCGCCGAACACATTGCCGTCAGCGAAGAAACCTTGATGGGTTTGGTCACCGAACGAATCATGAAATCGCCCGCTGCCCCGGAAAAGAAGGAAGGAGCCAAAAGCAAAGACTCGCTGCTTCGCAATCAGGTAGTGGATCGCTCCACCAAAGTGCAGGCTCCTGAAATGCTGAAGCCAACCAACCGCTGGGCGACCCAGTCGGAATTGGCCAAATCGTTCAATGCCAGCCGTGACAAAACAATCAATTACATCAAAACTTCGCAGGAAGATTTGCGAAGCCATTTCGGGCCGCATCCGATTCTCAAAGACCTGGACGCTTATCAGTGGATCACGCTGATTTCCGCTCACAGTGCGCGACACACCGACCAGATCAAAGAAGTCAAAGCCGATCCGAACTTCCCAAAGAAGTAGCGCCAACAAGGAAGCTGGTGTCGCTGACACAAGACACCCACTAAACTATGAAGTCTGAATGCGGAATGATGATTCTCCGCTGCCCACATCATCATTCCGCATTCAGACTTCATCATTCAAAGCGAAGCGCAATCATCGGATCAACCTTCGCCGCCCGCCTTGCTGGCAGCGCGCAAGCCAATACCGAAATCACCAGCAATAACACTGCTACGACAGCATAAGTTGCCGGATCAGCCGCGCTGATTTCGAACAATAAACTTTGCAACAGTCGAGTCAGCCCAAATGAAGCCGCCAATCCAATCGCCAAACCAATTCCGACCAGAGTCATTCCGCGTTTGAGCACCATTCCGGAAATCGCCTTACCGTCTGCGCCCAGCGCCAGCCGCACGCCAATTTCCTGTGTGTGTTGCGTGACGAAATAAGACAGAACGCCGTAAATGCCCAGCATAGCCAGCGTCAACGCCAACGTCGCAAACGCCGTCAGCAACAGCATTCCCATTTGCCGGTTTTGCGTGTGTTCGGCAAACACGGCGCCCAGAGTGCGGATATTGGAAAGCGGTTGGTTCGGGTCAACAGCATGTACCGCATCACGAACCGCAGCCACCAAACTGGTTGGTTCGACCGTCGAGCGAATCACCAAATCGCGCGGCGCATAAAACGCATGCGATTTGATCTGCCGATAAGGAAAATACATTTCGGCTTTGGTTGGTTTGTCTACCCCCATTTGACGCACGTCGGCGACGACGCCTACGATTTCCAACCACGGATGCCGCGAATCCGCCGGGCCGTTTTTGAAGCGTTTGCCGATGGCGTTTTCGTTCGGCCAATACTGCCTGGCCATCGTTTCGTTGATGATGGCGACGGGCAAAGAATCAGCATTGTCCTGTTCGGCGAAATACCGCCCGCCGCGCAAAGCGATGCCCATCGTTTGCAAATACGCTGCGCTGATCTGGCGATGATTGGCATTCCAACTGATGTTTGAACCGCCTTGGCGACCTTCGATGGTAATGCCGTTCGCGCCACCCGCCCATTCCAGCGGAACCGTCGTCGAATAACCCGCGGACGCTACGCCAGGCAACGATTGCACGCGCGCCAGCACTTGATCGTAAAACGCGACGCGCTTCGGTTGTTCGCGGTATCTGTTTTCCGGCAAAGCCGTGCGAATCGTCAGCAGACTTTCAGCGCGCAGATCGGCGTATTGCCCGTGCAATTTGGAAAGCGTTTGAATCAACAATCCCGCGCCGACCAACAGCACCAAAGCCAGGGCGATTTCTCCGATGACAAACGCATTCCGCAAACGCCGCTGGCCTGAACCAAATCCGCTTTGCCCGATGCCCTGTTTTAGCGCAGCCGTAAAATTCACCCGTGAAGCTTGCAGCGCGGGAATCAGGCCGAACAACACGCCGGACAACAACGAAACCAACAGCGCAAAACCCAGCACTCGCACGTCCATTTCCAATACAGCCGAAGCCGTCATGCCAGTCGGCAAAAGCTGCTTGAACAAAGTGAAGCTCCAACTGGCCAGCAACACGCCCAACAAACCGCCTGCACCGGCCAACACAATGCTTTCGGTCAACAACTGCCGCACAATGCGCCAACGCCCTGCTCCCAAGGCCGAGCGAACGGCAATTTCTCTTTGCCGAGCCGCCGCACGCGACAGCAACAAACCGGCGATATTCGCGCAGGCAATCAGCAAAACCACTCCAACCGCGCCCAACAGCAGCCACAACGAACGGCGCATCTTGCCCGCCACTTGTTCGTGCAGCGAAATAACGTTCGCTCCCAACCGCCCGGCTTCGTCGGGGAATTGTTCGCCAATGCGTTTCATCACTGCTTTGATGTCGGCGTTGGCCTGCGCCAGCGTGACTCCGGGTTTCAACCGCCCAACGACATTCAGGTAATGATCGCCATGATTGGCCAGGTCTTCTGACGTAAAAGCTATTGGCGTCCACAATCGAATGTAATCTGGTCCAAATTGAAAGTTCGCGGGCATCACGCCGACGACAGTGTAGCTTTCGTCGTTGAGAATGATTTTGCGATTTAAGATGTTCGCCTCGCCGCCGTAGCGACTCTGCCAAAGCGAGTGACTGATTATGGCAACTTTGTTCGCGCCGGGTTGATCTTCTTCGGCGGAAAAGTTTCGACCGAGCGCGGGTTTCACGCCGAGCAGTGGAAAGAAATTCGCAGTGACTTCATACGCCTGAATCTTTTCCGGTTCGCCGTCGCCTGTCAGATTGAAGCTGCGATTGCCGCGCGCAGCCATATCAGCAAAGGTCTGCGTTTGCGCTTTCCAGTCGGCGAAATTACCCGGCGCAGGGGTATCTTGTGGAAAGCCGATGAACGAAGCGTCTTCCCAGATCATCGCCAACCGGTCGGGTTCGTAAAACGGCAGCGGACGCAATAACACCGCGTTGATAACGCTGAACAGCGCCGTGTTCGCTCCAATACCCAACGCCAGCGACAACACAGCAATCAACGTAAAGCCCGGATTTTTCAATAACATTCGCGCGCCATAGCGCAGGTCTTGTAATAGTGTTTGCATAATTCCTCCATCGTTAAGGACGTAAAGAACACGCGCCGCTCAGCGCGCATCGTGCCGATAAACCACGCCACCTTTCATCACAAAAACGACGCGGCGTACGGCGGTGATGTCTTTCAACGGATCGCCATCAAGCGCAATGATGTCCGCCTGCAAGCCCGGCGCGAGCATGCCGATTTTGTCTGCCATCCCCAGCGATTCCGCCGCCAGCGCATTGGCGGAAACCAACGCCGCCATTGGCTCCATGCCGCAATCCCGCACTCGATTGATGAACTCTTCGGCGTTGCGCCCGTGCAATCCGGCCAGCGCGTCTGAGCCAAAGACGATTTTCAATCCTTTGATCTTTAGTGCGCGGCGCAAAAATTCCTGGCTCATTTGGATGGCAGGCCGGTACGCCTCCACGACGCCCTCTTCGGTCTTGGGAAAATACTGCGTTCCGGCATAGCGAGCTTTGTGCAGAATGTAGTTTTCAAATAAGGCTCCGGCTTGCGGATCAAGATACGTTCCTCTTTCGACCATCAATTTCAGATCGTCATCCGTCGCGCCGACGCCGTGTTCGATCTGCGTGCAACCGGCCAGCGTGGCGGCGGGGACGGCATCGCGGTACGCGTGAATATGTGTGCGCAGCCCCAGCTTCTTCGCTTCATCGCAGAACGCATTCAATTGCTCTTGCGAAAGCGTCTTCGTGCCGCTGCGCATGCCACCCGACGCATAGACCTTGAGGATGTCCGCCCCCCACTTTTTTTGATCGCGCACAAACGCGCGCATCTCGTCCGGCGTCGTCTTTTCCTGACCATTTCCCGACAAGGCATTCGTAATAGTCAAAATGCGCGGACCCGGCAATGCTCCCCGCGCAATCGCATCACGCAGCGCCAGGCTCGGACTCATCGTTTGAATCGTCGTGAACCCGCCTTGCAAAGTCGCCCACGCATTCGCCGCCGTTTGCAGCGTAGTTTCTTGGGGCGACATGGCGCTGCCGAATTTCCCATCTTTGCCAAAACTAGAATCGAGATGGGAGTGCATATCAATCCAGCCCGGCATCACTGTCAGGCCGCGCAAGTCGAAATTCACCGGCCCGGCTTTGGGATCGAGCGCGACGACCTTGTCGCCTTCGATCACGATGCGCGTGTTGCGCACCACGCGGCCTTTGCCATCCAGCGCGACACTGGCGGCAATCACGATGCGTTTGCCGGACGCGGAAGGTTGCGCTGAAATTCGCTGTGCCAGAGCGCCGATGCCCAAAGCCAGCGTCAGCACAGCAATCAACGTGAAGCCGGGTTGCTTCATCAACATTCGCGCGCCGAAGCGCAGGTCTTGCCAAAGGGTTTGCATAAATCCTCCTGGATAAGGATGAAGTCTGAAGGCGGAATGATGAACTCCTGCCTACTTCATCATTCATCATTCAAACTTCATCATTCACAACGAAGCGCAACCAGCGGATCAACCTTCGTCGCCCGTCGCGCCGGTATCCAGCAGGCGAGCAACGCTACACCGCTGAGCAACAACGCTACGACCAGAAAGGTCAGCGGGTCAGTGAGGCTCACGCCGAAAACCAGCGTGCGCAACAGTCGCGTCAATGCCAATGACGACGCCAGTCCCAGGGCTACGCCTGCCAACGCCAGTTTTATTCCCTGCCCCAACACCAGCCACGCGATGTCAGAGGCCGTAGCTCCCAGCGCTGCACGAATGCCGATCTCGTTGGTGCGTTGCGCTACGCCATAAGACATCACGCCGTAAATGCCGCTGGCCGCCAACAACAAGGCTACGGCGGCGAAGACGGCGAGCAGCAGCGTGTTGAAACGTTGCCGCGCGATGGATTTTCCGAGCAAGCTTTCGAGCGTACGCACGTCAGCCACCGGTTGCTGCGGGTCGAGCGAATGAATCACGTTGCGCGCGGCGGCGGCCAATGCCAGCGGTTCGCCTTGAGTACGCAAGACAAACGTCATCGCGTTGTACGGCATTTCAGCTATCGGCCAATAAGACATCGGCTGTGCCGCTTGATCGAGTTGTGTGTGCTTCACATCGGCGACGATGCCGATGATTTCAGTGGGGACGTTTTCATTTTTCATGTCAATCGTGATGCGTTGGCCGAGCGCTTCTTCGTTCGGGAAATACTTTTGTGCGAGCGCTTCGTTCACGACGACGACGTGGCGCATTTCGCGGACTTCCTGTGCGGTGAACATCCGCCCGCGTTTGAGCGGGATTTGCAGCGCGCGGAAAAAGTTTTCATCGGCCACACATACGCCTGTGCCCAGACCTTGCCCCGGCAGCGATTTCGGTTTGCCTGCGATCTCGAAGCCCGTACCCGCGCCCGGCCCGGCGAAGGGCAGGTAGTTAATCGCGCCGGCGGTTTCGACGCCCGGCAACGCCTGCATTTTGGCGATGGCTTCGGTGAAGAAATTGATGCGTTTGGGATCATCGTTGTATTTGCGCCCCGGCAACGACACGCGCAACGTCAGCACGTTTTCGGCGTTGAAGCCCGTGCCCAGATTTTGCAAACGCAGGAAGCTGCGAATCAACAAGCCCGCACCGACCAACAACACCAACGCCAGTGCGACTTCCGCTACGACGAGTGCGCTGCGCAAACGTTGGCTGCGCAGCGTACCGCTGAGGCTGCGTCCCGCTTCTTTCAACGTTTCGCTCAGTTTGAGGTTCGAGGCTTCGAGCGCGGGAACCAGTCCGAAAACGACGCCGGTCAGCAAAATCACGAGGAAGGAAAAGCCGAGTACGGGCGCGCTGAGTTCGAGGCCTTGCAGTCCGCCCAATTCCGGCGGACTGAAACTGACCAGCGTTTCGGTTCCCCACCATGCCAGCAGCAATCCGACCGCACCGCCCAAACCTGCCAGCAACAAACTCTCGGTCAGCAATTGCCGCACGATGCGCCAGCGACCTGCGCCCATCGAAGCGCGCACCGCAATCTCTTTTTGCCGTCCGGCAGCGCGCGCCAACAACAGGTTGGCTACGTTGGCGCAGGCGATGAGCAGAACGAATCCGACTGCGCCCAGCAAGACGCGCAGCGCCGGACGCAATTCGCCCGCGAACTGTTCGCGCAAGTGAACGACGTTGATGCCCCAGCCAGTGTTGAACTCTTTGTATTGTTCGATCAAGCGCGATTGCAACGTATCCATCTCGGCGCGCGCCTGCGCCAGCGTGACGCCGGGTTTGAGCCGGCCGACGGCGCTGGCAAAACGTCCGCGCCGCTGTTTCATCTGTTCGGTGATCGCCCACGGAGCCCACAACTCGGCAGGCTGATTCGTCAGCGAATTGCCGGTGATGTGCCAGTTGAAATCCACCGGCAGCACGCCAATGACCGTATTCTCGTTGTTGTTGAGCGTGATCTTGCGCCCGACCACTTGCGGGTCGCCGCCGTAACGCCGCTGCCATAAACCGTAACTGAGTACGACGACGTTGTTGCCTCCTTCTTTGCCATCGTCAGGCGTGAAGGTGCGTCCCAACAACGGCCGCACGCCCAACACGTTGAAAAGATTGTCGGTGCAAATTTGCCCGGGCACTTCAATAGGCTCGCCGTCGCTAGTCAGGTTGGTGCGGATATCGGCGAACGCCGCCATGTCCTCAAAGCTCGCGCTTTGCGTTTTCCAGTCGAAGAAATTGCCCAGATTGATGGTGTTTTGCGCACGCCGCTGGCTGCGTTCCCAAATCATCGTCAGGCGCTCGGCGTCGCGGTAAGGCAACGCTTCAAGCAACACAGCATTGAATACGCCGAAAATCGCCGTCGTTGCGCCGATGCCCAAGGCCAACGTGATGACAGCAATCAGTGTAAAGCCAGGTTGTTTGAATAAGGTTCGCGCGCCATAGCGCAGGTCTTGCCACAGGGTTTGCATAATTCCTCCTTCATTCGAGAGCAAGTTACTCGCAACGCAAAGCAACCAGCGGATCAACCTTCGTCGCCCGCCGCGCCGGAATGAAGCAAGCGAACAACGCGACTAATGCCAGCAATGTTGCTACGCCCGCAAAGGTCAGCGGGTCGGTCGCGCTCACGCCATACAACAGCGTCGCCAGCAACCGCGTCAGCCCTAGCGCCGCGAGCAGTCCGAGCGCCACGCCGCCCAGCGCCAGCTTCAGCCCGTGCTGGAAGACGAGCCGCAGCACATCAAGACGGCTCGCACCCAGCGCCAGGCGGATGCCGATTTCGTGCGTGCGCTGGCTGACCAGATAGGCGATGACGCCGTACAGGCCGATGCTTGCCAGCAGCAGCGCCACGATGGCAAAGCCATTGAGCAGCAGCATCGAGAAACGTTGCGCCGCCAGTGAATCGGACACAACTTCATTCATTGTCCGCAGACCGAAAACCACGTTCTGGCTGTGCTGGCTTTGGATCGTGCGGCGCAGGGCGTCGAACAAAGCTGTCCCAGCCCCAGCTTCGCCGCGCACGACCACGTCCAGCCGCGTAGGATTGGCGACGGTCTGGTGCAGCGGTTCGTAGAGTTGCGCGCGTAACGTTTGCTGATCGTCCGTGGCGAGGCCCCATTGCCTGACGTGTCCGACGACGCCGACGATTTCGAGCGCGCCGCGATCATCGCCTTGATTGATCTGTTTGCCGATGGGGTCGGTGTTGGGGAAATGCTGGCGCGCGAAAACTTCGTCAATCACGACGACGGGTTTCGCGCGGTTATCGTCCTGCGGTGTGAAAAAGCGGCCCCGTTTGAGCGGAATGCCCAGCGCCGTCAGGTAGCCGGGTTCGACGCGATAAACCAGCGTCATCTGCATCTCGCTCGTCGTCGCCGGACGCGGCTGATCGGCGCGCCAGAAATACACATCGTTCGCGCTTTGCAGGATCGTTGCGCCCTGCATGAACGAAGCGGCCTGCACACCCGGCACAGCGTTGAGTTGCTCGCTCAAGGCGCGCCAATTGGCGAGCGCCGCTTCGGGCTTGGCTTGTCGCATAGCCGGCGGAAAATTGAGACTGAAGGTCAACACGTTCTCCGCGCGAAAGCCCGGATCAACATTCCACAGCGCGTAAAGGCTGCGTATCGTCAAACCCGCGCCAATGAGCAAGACCAACGCCAGCGCCATCTCTACCACGACCAGCGCTCCCTGCGCACGAGCTTGCGCGTGCGCCGCGCCACGTCCGCCTTCCTTGAGCATGTCCGTCAATTGCCGACGCGCCATCTTCCAGGCCGGCGCCAGTCCTGCCAGCAAGCCCGTGAGCAGTGAGATCACGCCGGTGAACAGCAGCACACGCCCATCCAGTTCAATTTCCGCTGCGCGCGGCAACGCTGTTGGCAGCACGCTGAGCGCGGCGCTCGTCAACCAACTCGCCAGCAACAAGCCCAAGCCGCCGCCGACCAACGCCAGCAACAGACTTTCGGTCAGCATCTGCCGCAGCAAGCGTCCCTGTCCTGCGCCCAGCGCGGCGCGAATGGCGAACTCGCGCGTCCTGCCCGTCGAGCGCGTGAGCAGCAGATTGCTGACATTCACACAGGCGATCAACAGCACGAAGCCGACCGCGCCCAACAGCAGCCACAGCGTCTGTCGCACATTGCCCACCACTGCTTCCTTGAGCGGCGTGAGCGACGCGCCATGACCGCGATTATTTTCGGGATAGGTTTCAGCCAAGCGCCGCATCACGCCGTCCATATCGGCTTGCGCCTGGGCGAGCGTGACGCCGGGCTTGAGCCGTCCCAGCGCGGACAAGCCCAACGCGGCACTGCGATTTTGTAAGGCGGGCGTGTTCCATTGGCCGATGGGCAGGTAAACATCCAGACCGCGATAAAACGTGAAACTCGCCGGCAGCACGCCGACAATCGTGTAGCTCTTGTCATCCAGCGTCAGGCTCTGGCTCAACACCCCTGTTGAAGCGCCGAACTTGCGCTGCCACAGCGCATCGCTGATGAGGACGACCGGCCCCGATCCACGTTCGTCTTCGCCCGGCGCAAAATCACGCCCCATCGCGGGCCGCACGCCCAGTACGGAAAAGAACGTGGCCGAGACCCAGCGCCCGTCTACCTGTTCCGGTTCGCCCGCGCCGAGCAGACTGAAACTCGTGCGGCGCGAAATCGCCAGTGCGGCAAAAGTCTGGTTCTCACGTTGCCAATCCCGAAAGTTCGGATACGGAATCGCGCCGCGCGGAAAATTCGGCTTGCTCTGATTGAGCGCAATCAACTGTTCCGGTTGCGGAAAAGGCAGCGGATTGAGCAGCACGCCATTGACGATGGAAAAAAGCGCCGTATTCGCGCCAATCCCCAAAGCCAACGTCAACACGGCAATCAACGTGAAGCCAGGTTGCTTCATCAACATTCGCGCGCCGTAGCGCAGGTCTTGCAGTAGGGTTTGCATAATTCCTCCTTCGTGAGTAGTCGGGGTTCGGTAGTCAGGAGTCGGTAGAAAAGCAGATGTTCTTACTACCGATTCCCGACTACCGCCTTCCGACTACTCACACCGCAGCGCGATCATCGGATCAACCTTTGTCGCTCGGCGTGCAGGAATCCAACAGGCTGCCAGCGCAACCAGCGACAGCAGAACGGCAATGACGATCAGCGTCAGCGGATCAGTGAATTTCACGCCGTACAGCGAATCCAACAACCGGTATTGCCACGAGCGGTGATCTCCTGAATAACTTTCCAGCAGTCGTTTCAGCGCAAAGCCCAGCCCGGCTCCAAGGCCAATGCCCAGCACGACCAGCTTCATTCCTTGCCAGATAACCATTCGCAGCACCTTGCCGGTTTGTGCGCCGATCGCTATGCGAATGCCGATTTCCTGCGTTCGTTGCGTCACCGAATACGCCAGCACGCCGGACAATCCAACCGCCGCCAGCACCAGCGCCAACGCACCGAAAAAGCTCAACAGTCGCGCGTACAATCGCTCCTGGCCCAGAATTTCATCCGATTGCGCCAATTGTGATTTGACTTCGGTGACGGGCAAATTCGGATCGAGGTCGCGCACGGTTTGCCGCACGGCATTGGCCAGCGCCGTCGGTTCGCCGTTTGTTCGCAAGGCGAAATATGTCAGTCCTATTTCATCCTTTTCCTGTCGCCACGACGTGAACAACAACGGTTCGACCTCTTCGCGTTGCGAACTGTATTTCGTGTCGGCCACAACGCCGATAATTTCGATGGTGCGTTTGGGACCAGTCTGTCTTATCTGTTTGCCGAGCACATCCTCGTTGGAAAAATACTTGCGCGCGAATTCCTGATTGACGATCCCCACCACCGGCGCGCTGGCGTTATCCTGCGGAGTGAAGTTCCTGCCGCGCAGCAGCGGAATTTCCATCGTCGCAAAATAGTTTTCGCGGGTTTTCTGCAAATTGACAATATGGTCGCTGCTGGTCGTTTCCGGCTCGCCCGACAACAGAATTGCCGTATTCCAGGTGTTGCCCGCAATCAACGGAACCGTGCCGAAAGTTGCCGAACGAACTCCGGGCAAGACATCCAGGCGCGCAAACAGTTGCTCATAAAATTGCAGCAGCCGTTCGTCCTTGTATCCGACCTTTTGCGGCGAGAGCGTAAACAACAACAAGTTTTGTTGGTTGAACCCGACATTGACGTGCTGCAAATTTCTCAACGTGCGAATGAACAATCCCGCGCCCAACAACACCACCAACGACAACGCCACCTGAGCTACGATCAAACCTTTGCTCAACTGCGAAACAGGCGAACCGGTGCGTTTGCTTTGTTTGAGCGCCGAATTCAAATCCTGTTTCGTCGCGCGCCACGCCGGCACAAGCCCGAACACTACGCCCGTCAACAACGACACTCCGAAGGTGAAAGCCAGCACCTTCCAGTTGATATGCAATTCCAGATTCGTCGGCAAAAAAGCCACATTGCTGTCCGCCAGCATCATCAAAGCCGCATTGCCCCAAAACGCGAAAACCACGCCGACACCTCCGCCCAGCACGGACAGCAACACGCTTTCGGTCAACAACTGTCGAATCAATCGCCAACGTCCGGCTCCGACGGCCAGTCGCAAACTGATTTCGGCTCCGCGAAGGGCCGCGCGCGCCAGCAACAAATTGGCGACGTTGGCGCAGGCGATCAACAACACCAGCCCGACGACGCCGAACAGGATGTAAATCGTTTGCGCCGAGATTGAGCGAGTTTCCATCGCGCCCTGGCCGCCGGAGCGCACCTGCAAACGCGGATATTCTTTGGGATCGAGCTTTTCACGCGATACGTCTTTGTCGCGTTTGGCCGCAGGCATGATTTCCAGCGCCGCCGTTTGAAAAGTCGCGCCCAAACTTTCGCGCGCTTGATCGAACGTCGCGTCGGGTTTCAATCGCCCCATCAAATGCAACCACCACAACGCGGGCCGGCTGGCATTGGGCGCGGCAGTGTTTGCTCCCATCAACATCGGCTCGAACGCCAACGGCACTGTGATGTCCGCGCGATAACCAACCTGCAAGGCTCCGACAAATCCCGGCCGCGAAACTCCTATGATCGTAAACGGCATTTGATTGATGGCGATTTGCTGGCCGATGACCGCGGGATTCGCGCCGAAACTTTCCTGCCAGTAATGATGGCTGAGCACGGCAACGGGATTCGCCGAAACGTTGTCGTCGCTGTCCGTGATCGTTCGGCCAACGACGGCGTTGACCTTCATCCCGGCGTAATAATTGCCCGACACGATTTGGCCTTTGATGACCTGAGCCTGTTGCTGATACACCGCCGTTATGCCCCACAAAGGTGCGTGCAGAAACAACGACTCCAACGGGCTTTCAGGCGAGCGCGCTTGTTCGGCTCGTAATTTGGCCAACGTGTCCGGTTGAAAAATAGACGCGCCGCGCGTACCGGGCTCGGTCGGAATGAACGTGCCGCGCATTCCGCCGGTACGGTAATTTTGCCCGGCTCGCCATTCAAACAATGCCAGTTGCCCTGGCTCTTCGACGGGCAATAGCCGCAACAATACGGCATCGGTCAAACTGAACAACGCCGTATTCGCTCCGATGCCCAGCGCCAGCGACAGCACAGCCACCAACGTGAAGCCTTTGTGTTTCAGCAACAATCGCGCGCCGTAGCGCAGGTCTTGAAATAGTGTTTGCATAAGTTTCCTCCAGGAGAATGATGAAGGCGGAATGATTAACGATGAACATTTCAATACTCATCATTCATCATTCTGAATTCATCATTTCGCTGACTTCATCATTCGCAGCGAAGCGCAATCATCGGATCAACTTTCGTCGCCCGCCGCGCCGGAATCCAGCAGGCGATTGCCGCTACCGCCGCCAAAGCAGCCACGACCAGCGCGAAAGTCGTCGGATCAGTTGCATTGACCTTAAACAGCAAAGATTGCATCAACCGAGTCAGCGCGAACGCCGCCGCCAGGCCGACAACCATTCCAACCGCCACCAAAGCCATTCCCTGCCGAACAATCAGCCGCAACAAGTCGCCGGATTGCGCTCCGAGCGCGGCGCGGATGCCGATTTCGTGAGTTCGTTGCGCGACGGAATAACTCATGACCGCGTAAAGCCCGACTGCCGCCAGCAGCAGCGCGATTCCGGCAAAGATGCCGAACAACGTCAGCGCAAAACGCCGCGTAGCCACTGAGATCGAAACCTGCTCTTTCATCGTCGTCATGCCGGACAAAGCGATTTCGCCGTCTACCTGCTTGACCAAGCCGCGAACCGTCGCAAACAGATTGCTCGGCTCTGTTTTCGTTCGGACAACGAAGATCGGCGAATTCGGCGGGCTGGTCAGAAAATGGCGATACAGTTCCGGGCGTGGTTCCGTGTCCAAGCCCAAATGCCGGACGTTGCCAACTACGCCGACCACAGTGATCCATGGGTCTTGATCGGAATTAGGACCGGAGTGAAATCGTTTGCCGATGGGGTCTTCGCCCGGCCAGAAGCGGTTGGCCATTGCTTCGTTGATGACTGCGGTCAGCGGTTGGCGCGGATCGGCGTCCTGATCGTTCAGCGTTCGCCCTTTGAGCAAAGGAATTCCCATCGTTTGAAAGTAATCATTGCTGGCGCGGCGAAAATCGCTTTCCATCCGCTGGCCTTCGGGAACGGGTTTGCCTTCGATGGAAATCGCCGTCGTGATGTTGTTGTTGGCAGGACTGAACAGCGGCAAGCGCGTAACGATGCCGACGGAACCCACGTCCGGCAAAGCTTTGAAGCGTTCTTCAATCTGGCGATAAAACCCTGCGCGTTGTTGCGACTGGCCAAACCGAATTTGTGGCAAGCTGGCGTTGAAAATCAGCATGTTTTCCGTCGCAAAACCCGGATTCACGTCCAGCAATCGCGCGAAGCTTTTGACCAGCAATCCGGCTCCGGCCAGCAAGACCAACGCCAAAGCCATTTCGCTGGCAACCAGCGCGGCTCGCAAACGTTGCTGACGCCAGCTTGCCGTCGCGCTTTTGCCGCTTTCTTTGAGCGATTCGTTGACGGCGACTCTCGATGATTGAAACGCCGGAGCCAGTCCGGCCAGGATTCCGGTCAACAATGAAACTGTCAGCGCAAACATCAGCACCATCCAATCAACGCGAATGTTTGCCTGACGCGGAATGTTTCCGGGGCTAAGCGCCAGCAACAGATCAATTCCCCACACCGCCAGCAAAATTCCCAATGCGCCGCTGACCGTTGCCAGCAATGAACTTTCGATCAACAACTGGCGAATCAACCGCCAGCGGCTAGCTCCCAACGCCGAACGAACCGCAATTTCTTTTTGTCGCGCCGAAGCCTGCGCCAGCATCAGGTTCGTCACGTTGACGCAAGCGATCAACAGCACCAAAACGACCGCGCCCAGCAAAATCAGAAGCAAAGTTTCGACTTTGCCGGTGATTTGTTCATGCAACGAAACCACGCGCGCACCTATGCCGGTGTTACTGTTCGGAAATTGCTGCTCCAAGCCTTTCGCAATTCCAGCGACCTCCGATTGAGCCTGTTCAATCGTCGAACCTTCGTTCAGCTTGCCTATGATGTTGAATAACCGAACAGCGCGCCCGACGTTGGCCGTCACAACGGGATTGCTCGCCAATGGTCGCCACAACTCCGCCGGTTCCATGAACTGAAATCCAGGTTGCGCGATGCCAACAACCGTTATCGGATTTCCATCCAGCCGAATAGTTTGCCCTACGATGTCCGCCCTGCCGCCGAATTGTTGCTGCCACAACGAATAGCTGAGCACGACGACGTTTGGCGCTCCGGGCTTGTCGTCATCTTCAGTGAAAAAGCGTCCGGTTTGCGGCTTTGCGCCGAGCATCGAAAAGAAATTTCCAGAGACAAACATGCCGCCGACTTGCTGCGGCTCAACGCCGTCCGTCAAGTTGAAAATCCAGCGTGTAGTGGTTGCGCCAATTTGGCTGAAATGCTGGCGCGCCTGTTTGAAATCGGCGTAATCGTCAAACGAAGCCGGAGCCGTGTCGCTCCGCTCTTTGGCGTTCGTCTCCCAAATCATCGCCAACCGCTCCGGGTCGTCATAAGGCAGCGGGCGCAACAGCACCGAATTGACGACGCTGAAAATTGCCGTCGTCGCTCCAATGCCGAGCGCAAGCGTGAAGACAGCAACCAATGTCAGAACCGGACGCTTGACCAGCATCCGCCAAGCAAAGCGCAAGTCTTGCCAAAGCGATTCCATAAGCTTGTCCTCTCAAAATCAAAAGTAGTTAGGAGTGCCAATTCAAGCTCAATCCAAATGGCGTGCCAGCGGGCAGCAGTGGTTAAACTGTTGAGTCAGGTAGGATTTCGACGGGTGAAGCGATTGGCGCTGAAGAAAGAAAGTGTTCGCTTGCGGGAATGGCTGTTCCCAAAACCGAAGAAACGTTAAGCCGCATTTCGACGATTGGCCAGCCAGGCGTGAGCCGACAACAACGCCAACACGACAATCAACAACAACCAGACGAAGCTGCGGTATTCCCATTCCAGCGAAGTCGCGTTTGCCCAGTTGCCCCAGCGCCCCGAAGCCGCGTTGGTCAAATCGGATTCTTCGCGCGAAATGGCGTTGGCCGCAAAAGCATAGTTCGCTGTTTCAGCTTGGAGTGTGTATTCACCCGCGAGGTCGGCTTTGATCGCTACTGAGCCATCGCGCACGGCCAGTTGGCGAGAGGTTTGTTTCGGATCGCTGACGGTTACTGTCTGCGCTTTGCCGTCTGCGATCAACGTGGCTTCGCCGCCCAGCCGCACATTCGATTGGTGAAGACCTGGCGCAACGCTGGCTCGCCAGGCAATCAGATTCGAAATCAAAATCGGCCAGTTCGGAGTTTGCTGCACAGTTGAAAGTTCCGGCTTCAATCGCAATCTCAATTCGTGGCGACCGGCGCGATCCACATCCGTTAGCAACGCGATATTTCCGGCAGTGATGATCGGCGCTCCGGGAAGCTCCGCTTTGCCCGCAGCCCAAACGACTCCGCCGAGCGACAGTCCATCGGTCAGCGGGTGCGCTTTATCCACGACAAACGGGCCAAGATAGCTGCTGGCAGAGCTTTCGTTGAGCAATTGCAGCGTCCAGCTTTCAGCATCGGCGACATTCGCCTCTGCGGCGTCCGTGATGACCAGTTCGGGCTTTTCCGAACTTAGCCGAACTTGAGAAGAAGACTCAACAGCCTTTTCGATCAATTCGCGCAACCCTGCATCTGCCAACTGCAACTCCACGCGCACGATCTTGCTAAGCTCCGGTAGCAACACAATCTGGTTATCTACGCTCAAACCGTCTTCGCCCAAACGAGCGCGCAGCTTGCCTGCGGAATTTTTGATCGTCATCGTGATGCGGCGGCTTTCGTTGGCCGCCAACTGAAACGATTGCGGAGTTTGCTGATCGCCAGTTTCGATGGTCAGGTTTGCTGTGGCGGATTGTGGTGAAAGGTTGGCGATTTCCAGCATCACGCGCTCTTCGTCACCGCGAGCCGAGCGCGTGGCGTTTATGAATCCGACATTCGGCAACGACGAACCGAACGCCCACCATTGCAATCGGCTGTCGCTGATTTCCTGCGCCGGTGCGTGATCGCTGGCCACCAAAACGCGAGCGCGCTTGCCGCCGAGTTCAAAGGCGAACGCGACGGCTTCGTTCAATTTGGCCGTTGCCGCGCCGCACTTCCAGTTTTGCAGCAATCGGCTGACTTGTTCGCCGCTGCCGGTTGTTTCGCCCAGCACCTGCGGCGTTTCGCCCGCCAACACAAAGCGAGCCGGTTCGTAGCGATTCACTCGCAATTCGCTTTCGACTGCTCGCGCGGCTCGGTTGCGCGAACTGTCTTCGCCGCCAGCCTGCCCACCTGCCTGCATGGAAAACGAATCGTCCAACACGACAACCAACGGCTTGGCGGCATCGCCTGCTCGCATCAACGGTTTCGCCGCCGCCATCGCCAATAAGACTATCGCCAGCAATTCCAGAACAAACAACAGCGGCATTTGCAGCCGGTGAATCGTTTGCCCACCTTCCCAACGCTGTCGCACGTCCATCCAAAACAAAAGGCTGGAAACCTGTCGCTCTTTAGCACGGTTTCGCAGCCAGTAAATCGCCACCAGCACAGGGGTGGCCAGCAAAGCGAAGAGTGCGATTGGAAAGGTGAAGACAGGCATAACTTTTCGTCCACGAAGCACACGAAGAGAACACGAAGAAAACCAAAAACAGGATTGAGTGGATTGATTTCAGGATTAACAAGATTGTTTGGTGATTCCGTTAATCCTGCTCAAAAATCCTGTTAACCCTGTCGAAAAACTTCGTGCTTCTTCGTGTGGTTTCGTGGATAAACTTCAAGCTTTGGCTGCTGACTCTTCGTCGAAGGGCGCGAAGTGTTTGCCGAAATGAATTTCCAGCATGTCGTAATACACGCCTTCGTTGCGGCGCAGCGTAGCGAAAAACGGTTCGCGGAAATCGGAGTGATGCAGCACCGAACCAAATGTGACGTGCAAAATCTCGCGCGAGTGAAAATCGTCAAGCAATGTCGTCAGCTTGTCGTTTGCCAACTCATCCACATTCGCCATCTTTTCGACCTCAGCCGACACGTGGTAGCTGGCGCGATCAATCGGGTAGCGTTCTTTGGCAAACGCCACAATGTCGCGGAACAGCGACGGATTGACTTTGCCAATGGCGCGTAAAGCTTCCAGGTAACTGGTCCCGGCGGTTTTCAAATGCACCAACTCTCCCGCCACGCGCGAAGCAATCGGATAGACGCTGAATTTGTCGGAACCGGAATGCAGGCTCAGTTTGTAAGGCCCGAAGGTTTTCGACACAGCCAGATGCTGAGTAAACGACTTTTCAAACTCGGCCAGATCGCCGATGTAATCAACGCCTTTTTCAAAATCGCCGACATAACGCGGAGCCAGGCTGACCCATTTGACGCCCAGCCGTTTCAATTCGTGAGCGATGTAAATGTGTTCGGCCAGCGTAGTGACCGTTTCGGTTTCGTCCACGCTCATTTCCAGCTCAAAGGCTTTGCCCGCCATCACCGTTTCCAGGTGGCGATACATTCTGACCGTGTGAGCAACGACGCGGCCATACTTGGCGGCAGAGCGCAGCAAGTCTTCTTCGCTGATGGTGATGCTGAAACTGCCCAGATCAATTTTTCCGCCAAGCGCGACTTGCGTTGCTTCCCAAGTCGTTTCGAGCGCAGCCCAATCCAGCACGGCGACTTTGGTTTTCAGAACTTCAACTGGTGCGGTGTTGGCTTCGTTGTCTACGTGGTCTCCGGGATCAATCGTGTAAAACGTGAACCCGGCAGCGGCGCAGGAATCAATGTCGTCGGTGTTTTTCAAATGGTCGGCGTCGGCTCCGAATCCGTCGCGCCAACCTTCCTGAAAGATTCCCCACATCGCTTCGTCCATCACCTGTTGAGGCGTGCGGCCTGTGCGGAAGTTTTCGCGAATGGATTGTTGCGCCAAAATCGGAACCATCGAAGAATGCCGAATCGCGCGAATGTGTCCCGGCGTAGCCAATCCAAGACGATCTCCGCAACCGGCAGATTTTTTCAACCCCAAAGTCGTCGGAATCAAAAACGGCAAAATCGAACGTAGAGCCGCAGCATTCGCCGCAGAGGTTTCCGCCATTGTCAGCAATAAGGTTTGATCGCCCAACACAATTTCAGCGATCGAACCGTCGAAGTTCCGATGCAGCTTGGAGTCTGCCGAAATCACGCCCAGCGATTTGCTTTCGCCACTGCGTGCCAGAAAAAACACGGCTTTATCTGCTGCCGTAATCGAACGCGAATAGACTTGCTGCCCACTGATTTCGTCGAGATCAGCCGCAAGCTTGTTCGCTTCATTTTCCGGCAATGCTGAAACCAGTTCGCCGGTCTGCAAATATCCCAACAATTTTTCGATCATTGAACTACTCTCCGTGAATGATTGATTTGATGACGTAGTGCAGCTTACGACAAGACTTTTGCCAAAACCAGCATTGGAATTTTTACGAGAAGTAGATTGGAAGTCAGATTAGCGGCACAACCTGGTTTGGCTGCACCGCCCAAATGGGCGAGTTTATTTGAGCGAATGCGGCTGAGTCAGTCGCTGTTCGATTTCGGCCAAACGAGTTCGCGCGAGTTCGGAGTTCGGTCGAATCTGCAAAGCTTCAAAATAATGCTGCCGAGCCGCCAGAAATCGTTCGCCGCGTTCGGCGATTCGACCGGCTTCGATCAAGGTTTGAAACGTACGAAGCTGCATGATTTTCATCGTCAAACCATCGCGTTCTTCTTCTTTTGGACTTTGGAAGAGAACCGATTCGTAAGCTAGAATCGCATCGTCGTAACGTTCCTGCGTTTCCAGGTCTTGAGCGGAACGAAGCGACGACGTGGAGCTTTTTGTTGCCGAAACACCATCCAAATTTGCCATTGCGTGCTGCAAATCAGGCTTTTGGTTATCCAACGAAAACAGAATCAAAACCAATGCCGCGCCGAACAACAACGACGCCTGAAGAATCGTCGCCCGACCAAATTTGTACTGAGCAATCAAAGGGACAATCCGTTTCAGCAATCCGCTGCTGGTTGTCGAAGGAAAATCCGAGTTGGTGAGATAAGCATTCTGAAAATTTCTGCCCGGCGTTTTTGGAGCAATAGGCGTTCTTGCGTGCAAATTCGCCAGTGGTCGCGGCGCAACCGGAACCATTGCAGAACTACTTGCCTCGAACAGGTTTTCCAATCGTTGAGGAAACAACGTCGGGTCGAGTTTGATAACAGGGCTGGCAAATGCCGGTTTGAACTTGCTGAATTTGCGCGCGTGACCACGTTGTTTCTTTTTGGCGGAATCCTCTACCAGTTTGAAACCGTTGATGGCTTTCAAAAACTCTGCGGCTGATTGGTATCTTGCTTCGGGCGATTTTTGCAAAGCTCGCATGACCATCGCCGCCAAATCGGCAGGAACGTTCGGATTGTGTTTTTGAATCGGCGGCGGCGGCAATTCGATATGCCCTTTTCGCACTTCCCAATCCGCCCCGTCTTCAGTCATCGGAAACGGCAATTGTCCGGTCAGTATTTCGTAAAACGTCACGCCGACACTGTAAATATCCGACCGCCAATCAATCTCGCCACCGCGCAATTGTTCGGGCGACATGTATTCCAGAGTTCCCGGATGAAATCCGATTTGCGTCAACCGCGTCGCGCCAGCCGCTTTGACCGTTCCGAAATCGGCGATTTTGATACGGCCATTATTGTCCAGCAACAAGTTCGACGGATTGATGTCGCGATGAATAATTCCACGCTGACGATTTCCCGCTTCGTCCAGAAAGTTGAAGTTGTGTGCGTAATCCAACGCCGAAAGAATCTGTTTGAACAGATGCACGGCTTGTTTGGCAGCGGGGATTCCCTGTTTGTCCAGCAGTTCGCGCAAACTAACTCCGGGAACGTATTCCATCACCAGATAGTAATTGTCTCTGGCTTCAAAAAATTCCAGAACGCGGACTATGTTGGGATGATCGAACTGGGATTGAATGAACGCTTCGCGGCGAAATCTGGCTCGCAACAATTCCTGAGCTGATTCGGAAAATGATTCGAGTTGAATGGATTTGACGACGACTTCGCGCGGCAGATGCAGATGATGAGCGCGATAAACTGCTCCCATTCCACCTTTGGCGAGTTCGGTGACGATACGGTAATTGCCTATGGTCTTGCCTAACATTTCAAGAAACCGGTCTGGGGCAATTGGTTGTGAGGTTGCAGCGCAGTGTGAGGGCGCTATGTTTCACGGAGGCAGGCTCACTTTACCCAACTAACCGGTCGTAGGCAAATGTCTGACAAGACTTACAGGGGAAATCTGAAATTAATTTTCCGGCGATAGCTGACAGTACCTAAATTTCAGAGGCAACGCCAAAAGCATCAAACTCTGGCTGAGTGCAATCGTTCCGCAATGATTTTGTAGACTTGGTGATTGAACGCCAATCCCACGTGAGTTCCCTGCACTTCGACGTTAGTGGCAGGGTCGTCGTTAATGCAGTATCGCCAATCCACCACGCCGTCCATCTTGGTATAAACCGCTGTGTTCGGCACTGAAGTTGGCAAATGAATGTTCAAGGCAGCAACGGAATCACAGCTACAAACCGTGGTGAAACATCCGGGATGAGTTTCTTGACGATGTTTGATTTTAGCGCGTTCGCGGACGCGGTCGGCCATTTCCAGCACAATCGGATGCGAACAAACTCCACGAAACGGCGAACCAAGCGCGACAACCGAAGCGACTTTGTTTGGCCAACGCACAGCCGCCGACCGCGCCAAAATGCCTCCCAAACTGTGGCCAATCAGATGAACTTTGCCGCCAGCCTCTTCAAAGGCTTTGTCCAGCGTCACAGCCAACCGTTCGACCAGACTGTTCAGACAGTCCGCGTTCCAGCCGATGCCGGACATATAAGGTTTGTAACCGATGCGCCGCAGCCACAAATTCATTTCCCACAAATAATGATCCGTGCCTAAAAATCCGGGAATGACAATCACCGCCGAACCGTCGCCGCGCGGAACTCCCAAACCGTAATAGACCGGAGCCGCGTGCAACGCCATCCAATCCAAGCCGACAAGCGCTTCCAACCAAAGCGGACGATTCGACCGCTGCATTTCTTTGTGAAGCAAAACTGATGAGGAATACCCCGACATAAACACCTCTTTCGCTGGAAATGGGCAACTTTATTGTTAGCCGCGTTTGCCTTTGGCGGCTTTTGCTTTTACCGGTTGTGGCTTGATTTCTTCGACTCCAGCGGCTTTTCGCAATTCGTAAAACGATTCGTAAAGTTGATCGCGCAATCGTTCGACATCGGGCATCGCTTTCAAATCCGCCGTCAAGCCGAAGTACAAATGCTGGTCGTAACTCATAATCGCGCAGCCACATCCGACAGCGTAACCAACCGGCACGTAAGGGTAATAAGCCGTCATTCGATGTCCCATCGCGTACAGCGGAACTTGCGGACCCGGCACGTTCGTCGAAATCATATTCATCGCCGGAACAGGAATGTTCGCCGTCGAAAGCGCGCCCATCAAAGCTTGCATCGGAGCGGGCAGAATTCCCATCAGCGCCGAAAACAGATTCAAGCCTTCGGCCACGCGCCCGCCTTTCATCGCCATAGTCTTTTGATTGACGTACCGGAACCGCGCAATCGGGTCTTTCACATCCAGCGGAATTTCAACCGGCAGAATCGAAACCAGATTGCCCAAAGCTCCGTGCTGGTCTTCCTGCCGCAAACTGACCGGAACCATAAAGCGCACTTTTCGACCGGCCACCGATTGGCCGTGACTTTCAACGTACCGCGAAACCGCGCCGGACAACGCCGTCAGCACAACGTCATTGACCGTTCCGCTCAATGCGCCACGAATCGCGCGCGCTTCGGCAAAGTTAAACGTATTCCAGACCATTCGCTTTTCGCCAGAAAGCGCGCCGTTGAATGGCAATCGTTCTGCCGGACGAAGAATCTTCGGAATTTCTCCGCTGATGTTTTTCATCGCTTCGCGCGAAGTCTGTTCGGTCAACGCTTGAGTCAAATTCAGCAGGCCGTTTTGAAATTCCATCCAGCGGTTCATGCCTTCCTGCATGCCGCCCAGAATCGAATCGAACAAACGCCGAGTCGGATCAGGTTGCGGCTCGCGCGGTTTGGCCGCTGGCTTCGGAGGAATCGGCGCAGGCGTCGGCGAAAAATCCAAAACGATCTTCAGCAAATCCACGCCGGACATGCCATCCACCATGCAGTGATGGACTCGGCAAATCATCGCCGTCTTTCCGCCTTCCAACCCGTAAACTAGATAAATATCCCAGAGCGGTTTGGTGCGCTCCATCATCGGAGTGAAGATGCGCCCAGCCAGATCAATCAATTCTTTTTCGCCGCCCGGCGCATCAATCTGAAGCTTGAAGATGTGATTGCGGATGTTGAAGTTATGATCGTGTTCCCAAGTCGGATGGCCAAGATTGAATGGATCAGGCACAACAATCTGCTGGTAACGCGGCAACAAGTGCATCTTAGCGTCCAGCATCGCCACGAAGTCTTCAAACGGCAACTCGCCATCAAACAGGCTGACGCTGCCAATGTGCATCGGCGTTTCTTTCTTTTCAAAGTAAAGAAAGCTGGCATCCATTGAAGACAGCCGCCGATTCAATTCAGGTTGGGACATAAAGTTTCTCCGAAAATCAAAATGCTAAGCCGCACGTTTGGCAGGTTCTTTCGCCAAAGCAATCACCCAATTGCGCTGCTGCTCCGTTTCAGGAACCGGAATTCCGCGCGCATCGCCGACCAGTTGAAACGCCGCACTCGGCGAAACGCCATCCAGCGTCAATACGCCAGCGGCAACCAGCGCCGAACGACCAATTCCTTGCCGACAATGAACGCCGACGTTTTTCCCGGCTGCAATCAATCCAAGCAAATCTTCCAGCAAGGTGACGGCGGCAGAACTCGAAACCGGAATGCTGCGATCCACAATCGGAAACGAGATGAATTCCAAACCGGCAGCGCGGCTCAATTCGCTTTCCAGTTCCAATCCCAAGTCCGTAGCTTCATCGGTTTCAAGCAACGAAACGATCACATCCAAGCCGCCTTGCCGCAAAGCCTGAAGCTCGTCTTCCAGCCAATCGCCTCCGCGCGGACGCGGCACGATAGCCAACTTGCCAGGGTATCCAGTGTTAATCCAATAGATCGTAGCTTTCATTTTGTCGCTCAGGGTTGGCTTTTCGAGATGATTTCACGCGGCAATGAATCAACATCAACGCCACGATCACGAAGAATTTTGATTCGATGATGCCCATCAATCATCGTCCCGTCAGGCCTCGCTTTCAACGCGCCGGGTTGACCGGGTTGGAGCGAGTAAACCAGTTCTTCGGTTGTCAGCTTAGCATACTGATCCAGTTTCAACTGAATCAGCGAACTGTCTGGATGCAATGGTTTCAACACGGTTTGAGCCATTTCAATTCGCCGCCCACACATCCACCAAGTAACGGTTCTGCGCCGTCAATTCATTCAGCCACGCTTCCGCCGCAGTCGCGTTCGCACCAGTCTTTTCCTGATAAATCGCTGCGAAGGTTCGGCGCACGTCGGGAGCCATGCGGCTGGCGTCGCCGCAGACGTAAATCACTGCTCCGGCTGAGAGCATCTGCCAGATGTCATCGCGCCGAGCGTACACGTCGTCTTGAACGTACTGTTTCTTTTGCCCTTCGACGCGCGAAAAGGCGCAGGACAATTCGGTCACACCCGATTCGACAAAGCGGTTGAGTTCGTCCTGATAAATGAAATCCTGTTGCGGATGACGGCAACCGAAAAACAGCAATGACCGGCCAATCGTTTTGCCAGCCGTTTTCAGCGCCAGGCGTTCCTGCAAAAATCCTCTGAACGGCGCAAGGCCAGTGCCCGGCCCAATCATCACAATCGGAATCGTCGGATCATCCGGCAAACGAAACGCCGATTTGGTGTCTTTCGCAAATGCGTAAATCACATCGCCTTCGTTTTGCCGAGCCAGATAGTTCGTGCAAACGCCCTGGAAAACTCCGCGACCCGAGCGCGCCGGAGCGTCAACCACGGCAACCGTGATGCTGCAAGTTCGTTCGCCAGCCAGCGGCGAAGACGAGATCGAATAATAACGAGGCCGCAGCGCAGGCAGCATTTCCAAATAAACTTCAAACGGAAGCTGACAAGCCGAAAACTCTTCCAGCAAATCCAGCACGGATTTTCGCCGCGTCAGCACGTCTTCTTTGTACCGCGCCACGCTGGCTTCATCGTCGCCCAGCATAGCTTGAAGCTGAATTTTTTCCGGCGGGCATTCGGTGTAACGTGTGAGCGTTTCGATCTGGCTGCGCGTGGCCACGTCCTGTAGCTCCACGTAATCGCCAAGCAAGCGATACACCGAAATCGTTTGATTGACCGGCAAAAACGATTTTCGATTGGTCGTCGGTTTCAACCGAATGAACACATCGCGCTCGGAACCGAACCGCGCGGCAACACGTCTGACCAGCGCTTCGCTGTTGTGGGGAATGACTCCCAGATGATCGCCCGCGCGATACGTCACACCTTCGGGCAATTCCAGTTCAATATGCCGCGTCGAACGATCTGAAGGATTTTCGCGGCCTTTATTGTGAAGCTCTCGATTAACGCGAACGGTCATCGGTTTGGAATCGAACGAATCCACAAACGGACTCATTTGCTGACCCGGCACAATCTCAAGTTTGTACAGCGGCTTTGAAGTTTCGGCTTCGATGCTGATGCCCAGGGATTCGGCAACCGTTCGGCGCAACGGTTGATACCAACGTTGAAACTGTCCGTCGAAATCATCGCGCGCGTCGCCTTCGCCGTGCGGATAAAGCCGCTTCGCTCCATGCGCAGCGAGCTGTTCGTCAATCAAACGCGGCACAGCTTGAAATGTCGCCGCCCAATCCCGATTGCCGCAGCCAAACACCGTGTAAGTCACTCCGGCCAGCGCATCGCTATTGAGTTCCGCGCTTCGCAGCCAGTCGCAAAACTTCACAGCGTTGTCCGGCGGCAATCCGTTGTACGAAGAGCTGACGATGGCCACCAAACCTTCTTTCGGCAATCGCCCGGCGTAATCGTCGAGCGCAGCGACTTTGACCACAAAACCGTTCGCTTCAGCATCCTGCGCCACGCGACGCGCCAACTCTTCCGCTGTCCCCATGTTCGAACCGAACAGAACCAATAGCGGTGTATTGTGCAGTTGCGAAGTAGTCGGCAGTCGGTAGTCAGGAGTCGCTCCACTCGCCTGCGAAACTCTCTCCAGTTGTGAACTAACCATCACCGACTCCCGATTCCTAACTCCCGACTCCCGCCGACGAACTTTGATCCGCAAATCGTCCGGCTTCAGCGTCAACGTTTCCTTGATCTTCAGTTGATAGCGCGTGTGGTCAACCAGCTTGAAGCGTTGCAGGACCATTCCCAAAACCAACGCGGACTCTTGCAGCGCAAACTGCCGCCCAATGCAGGCTCGCTGGCCGTTGCCGAACGGTTTGTAGGCGTTGATCGGTCGCTTGGCTTCGGCTTCGGGCGTGAAGTTATCGGGATTGAATCGTTCGGCGTCTTCGCCCCAGATGCTTTTGTCGCGGTGCAACATCGGCAACAAAACATTGATCGTATCGCTGTGTTTGATTTTGTATTTGCCGCCGATAACTGTGTCTTCGTAAGGGTAAAGACCAATCGCCGGAGCCGTCGGCCACAGCCGCAACGTCTCTTTCAGGATTTGCGAAATATATTGAAGCCGGTTGACCTGCGCGTAAGTCGGCTTGACGGAAAAGTCCTGCCCCAACACGCGATCCACTTCTTCATAGGCTTTTGTCAGAACTTCGGGGTTATTCAGCAATGCGTAAATCGCAAACGACAACAACCCGCTGGTAGTTTCGTGACCGGCAATCAGAAAGGTGATGATCTGATAACGGATGTTCAGGTCTTCCAGTCGCTCGCCCGTTTTCTTGTCCACTCCGCTGAGCATGTAACTGAGCAAATCCGGTTTATCGGCCAGGTCTTCTCCGCTCGCTTTTCGATCCTGAATGATGCGGTCAACGGTTTCATTCATGCAGCGGATGTCGGCTTTCAACTGCTTGTCGCGCCCCTGACTGACCAATTTTTCCAACGGCAAATCGCGCAGTTCATCCAACGAAGTCGCCAAGCCCCCAGCCATCGCGCTGACAAACGGGTGATAGCCATCCTGATAAAACGAATTCAGCCGGTAATCGAAACCGCACAATCCAATCGTGTCCACCGTCAGCCGAGTCATATCCGCTGACACATCAATTTCGTCATCGTCGTTCAACCGCTCCCACTTCAAAACCAGTTGTTCCGCGATGTCCAACATCATTTCGTGATAACCCTGCATCGCGCGATGGCCGAAGTTCGGCAGCAAAATGTTGTGCGCCTTTGACCAGTTCGGCTCTTCGGTTTTTGAGGTGAACAAACCGTCGCCGCTGAATCGCCGCACCAATCGCAAAGCTCCGCGAATGGATTTGTCGAACCGCTTTTCGTCGCAGACTTCGTTGACCAGTTCATAGCCGGAAAGAACTATGGCGACGCGTCCGCGCATTTCCAGCCGATAAATCGGGCCGTATTCGCGCGCCAGCCTGACCATATCCTGCACAGGCGAAGTCGGGCTGAGGTCAAGCAGGTTTTCGAGCAGAAACTTTTCTGGTGGTTGTGGAATGCGGGCGAAATTTTCAGTGCTCATCGTCATTCTGCCGTTTCAGTAGCCCGCGCGTAAGCAAGGGCTGATTATCTAATTTCATCCCAGCCTGTCCGGCTGAGTCACCGTTCCGCGTGGAGTCAAAAGCGCAAAACTAATTCCCAACAAATGACTTTGTTGTTGCAAAAATTGAGCAAGGCAATTGGCTTGCGATGGCAAATTCTCAAACGAGTTTTTTTCGTTGGGAGTAATCACCGAAGCTTGAGCTTCGCGCGGCTGCCCGGCCAACCAGTAACGAACGTCAGGATTGGCCGCAAGATTTTTCAGCCATTGCGAATTACGACGCACAGTGCTGAACACAACCATCTCGCCAATGCGAAAAGCCAACACCGGCACATTGATCTTGCTGCCGGATTTGCGGCCAATGGTTTCAACGACAATCGTGCCGGTCGGCCAAAACAAAGGATTCCCAAAACCCGCGCGAATCAACGGTTCGGCAATTTGATTGAAGCCATTGAAAAACTCTTTTTGAACATCGAACAACGCTTGCGCGAACATAAAGCCAGCCTTTCGTTATCCGTTCAAGCCAGTCACGTCATAACTCATGACAATCAAATCGTGAGTCCGGCCTTGCCTATCCATGACGTAATCCGCCAGCAAAGCTTCGGCCTTGAAACCCAGCCGCTCGAACACAGCCTGAGCGCCGCGCTGTTCCGCAGCCATTTGAGCCACAACTTTCTGCAATCCCATTTCTTCTGCAACTGCGAAAACTTCATTGGCCAGGACGCTGCCCAAACCCAACCCGCGAGCATCCGTGCTGACCAGCAAACGAATGTTGCCCAGATGCCGCGCCCAATGAGTTTCGCTGCGAACCAACGTTCCCATTCCAATCATTCGGCCAGCAAGCTCTGCAATCACCGTCACTGTGCGTTCAGGATTCAGACGTTTCATCCAGCTATCAACGACTTTCGGGTGAGTAATATCCAGCGGAAGAAAAAGCAGGTCATCCGCCGGCAACGCCTGAGCAAAAGCCAACACCGCATCGCGGTCAGTTTCCTGCAACAACCGCAAAGTGACCTGCTTATCTTTTAACGTAGCTGTGCGCGGATACGCGCGTTTCGCTGTTTGAGACATTGTTGTTTGAAGCCTTTCTGATGAACTTGTTGATGAAGATTTTGTGGGCGGAACTTACCACAGGCGAGAGGATCGTGAGAAGGCTGGATTGAAAGACAGAGAGAGATTGAGAGACAAAGAGCATCATCTCTTGTTCCCTCAATCCCTCTCTCGCTCCTTCCCTCACTCTCCATCTCTACTTCTTCGGCGCGCCAAAAAACGGAAGCTGCGTCGCCAGATCGAGCCAGCGTTTTTGCACTTCAACGTAATTGGTCACGGCTTGCTGAGCAAAATCAGCCAGCGCAGCAGCAGGCGAATTCTCTTCCAAATTCAAGCCTTTTTTGACCGCATCAATGACTTGCGCATTTTGCTGAGCGGCGAAATCCAGCCACTGCGTGCGAGCATTGACGAAAGTTTCGACTCCCTGACCGGCAAAATCCGAAGCCGCGCGAGTCACATCCGCCGGACTGAAGCTGACGTTTTCTTTGATGGCTTCAAACAACTGGCTGCTTTGTTGCGAAGCGACTTCGGCCCAACGGCGCTGCGCTTCGACAAAGCCTTCGTAACCCTGTCGCGCCCAGCTTCCCAACTCCGGCGTCGGAGCCGTGCGATAAAAATCCATGCCTTCTTCAACAGCTTTCAACACCAGCGCGTTTTGCTGAGCTGTCAGATCAATCCATTTTTTCTGGGCATCAACCAGATGCTCAACAACCCCCTTAGCCCAATCGGCTGCGCCAGCGTTTGCGCCTTGAGTTTCGGTTGTCGTGTTCGGTTCAGTTTCTTTTGCGGTTTTAGCTTTGTTTGCCATAACGGTCTCCTTCTTTGGGTTCGCCCGCGTTTGGCGAGCAAACAGTTATTTGTCTTGCGGCTGGTAAAGGTTGCCGCTGCTTGGTTCAGTAACTTGTGGTTTGTTTCGTCGAATTCCTTCGATGAACGGCACGCTCCAACCGAGCGCGAAATCCACCAGCGCCGGGACAAAAGTGTTTGCGATATTGATTGCCTGAGCGTCAAACGCGGCAACGATTTCAGATTGCGGAAAGCGAGCAGCTTGCACAATCAGCTTGGCCATCTGACTCGCCGGAAATTTCGGGATGTAGCTCGGAATTTCAAAACCAGTGCTGTTCGCAGCCGCGTCAAAAATTTCAGTTTCGACTGCGCCTGGGTAAATCGCGCAAACGTCTATGTTTTCGGACATTAGTTCAGCGCGGAGAGCCTCGGAAAAACCCGCCAGCGCAAACTTGCTGGCGCAGTAAGCAGTTTCAAAAGGCATCCCGCGTTTGCCGAAGATCGAAGAAACATTCAGGATTACTCCGCCACCGTTTTGTTTTCGCATTTGCGGAACGGCAGCACGACAGGCAAATACCGCTCCCCAGAAATTCACATCCATCAATCGGCGAAAATCTTCGAGCGGCATTTCGGTGAACCGTGAAGTAATCGCAACTCCGGCGTTGTTCACCAGTGCATCCACTCGGCCAAACCGTTCAACAGCGGCGGCAATCAGCTTTTCAACCTGAGTTTGGTCAGCGACATCCGTCGGCACGGCCAGCGCTGAACCGCCTTTGGATTCAATCTCTTTGACCAGTTCGGCCAGCCGTTCGCGGCGGCGTCCGGCTACGACAACTTTCGATCCGGCTTTGGCAAACTCGCGCGCCGTTTCACGACCAATGCCGCTGGTTGCGCCTGTGATTACAACAATGGTTCCGCTCAGTTTTCGGATCATCTTTGGTTTCTCCGCGAAAGTGGTTTGACGGCGAACAGAATACTCAAGAATTCATCACGGTCAAGAGTATTTTTCGCAATTGCGAAAAATACTCTTGCAGGCCAACAACGTTTTCTCAATCAAATGCTGAGAATTGCTGAAGTTATGCCAACAACACGGTCAAACATAATTCTTGCTCGCAATAGCGAAAACTGGCTATACTTCGCCCGTCAAAATCAAAACTCACAACAAACAGGAATTTCATGGCAGGAATTTTATGGCTCAGAAAACTACCAAATCAAAAACTCACCCGGCCAAAAAGCGCGCGCCCAAAAAAGCTTCGGCAAAATCCTTTGGCATCGAAACCGATCAACCCGTCAACGACAACACCGTCGTTATCAAACGTTACGGAAACCGCCGTCTTTACAACACTGAAACCGGCAGTTACGTCACTTATCAGGACTTGATCGCCATCATTCGCACAGGCCACGACGTTCAGGTGATTGATTCGACTTCGCAAACGGATGTCACCAAATCCGTCTTGATGCAGGCGATTTTGGAAGAAGAAAAGAACCAGAGCCTGTTGCCGCTTCCCTTCCTGTTTCAGATTTTGCGTTCGCGTGAAGATTCGATTCAGGACTTCTTGAAAAATCATCTGGCTGCCAGCTTTGACGCTTACCTGAAAACCAAAGAAGAATTTGACCGCCGCTTTCGCAGCTTTCTGGAATTGGGCGCGACCGCACCTCAGATGTGGGAGCAATTGGTGCCTGGCGCTGAAGTCATTAAAAGCTTTTTCACTGGCCCCAAACCACAGCCGGACAGCAAAGACGATCCAAAATCGTCTGGCTGATTTTCGCCTGTTCGATTTCAGGCAATGAGCGAGGTGGATGTTTTCGCCACAGTTTCAGAAGTTCTGGCTGTGAGTGCAGCTTCAATTCAACTGCGTCAATTTCTTCGGGTGAAAAATAGTTGCGCTTCTTTTCAGCCAGCTTGTTCGATGGAATTCGCTGATAGAGCCAGCGACGATAAGATTTCAAACCTTCGGCGTAATCGCGGGCGATGGCTTCCAAATCAGTCGCACGCTCAAACCGAGCGGTGAATCCTTTGCCAATCAGTCGCGCCAAGCCAATCAACTTCAACCGATTTCCAGATTTGTAATAAAGCGCGTGGCCAAGTTCGTGAGCAATGATTGCTCGCAAACCGTCTTCCGGGACTCCGTCGGCAAAGACATTCCGATTGACTTTCAGCAAACAGCGCAACCGTTTGCCAAACAAAAAACTGCTGAAGGTAAAACGCGATTGAAAGTAATCCGACTGTGAATTGAAAAGCCTGATTTCAATCTCTGTGTTTTTCAACTCAGGAAATGACGCAGATCGGACTTCCTCGACAATTCGCCGAACTCGCTCAATCGTTGCATCGTCAGCAGGCGCAGCCATCACGCCGCTTCCCACAAACGACGCCAGCAAAATTGCCGCCACAAACATCAATGTTCTTTTCATAACTCAATCCGCCGGTTGCGATTGTTTGGTCTTATTGAAACTGTCGTGAGCCTGCGACTGTTCGCGGTAAACGATCATCCATTTCAGCAGTGTTCGCAACTGCGTAGGTTTGAATCCGCGCTCGCGGTTTTGTGCTCCGATTTCAAAAGCGATTCGCCATTGCCGAAACAAAATTCGATAAGCCGCAAAAACAGAATTTTTGGGATCGTAAATGCTGGTTGCTTCCGAAGTCACGCCGTTCAATTCAATCACTTTGAAATTCTTTCCCTGCCGAAATTCATTCACGTTCGGAGTGCGAATATCGAAACGACCAAAGTAAAAACCATCGAACTGCTGGCAAATTCCATCAATTGCCACTTCCAGTTCATCAGTTTTCACCCAATCGCCGTCCAGAAAGATTGCGCCTCGACAATGCGTTCCCAGATCAACCAACTTGACAGTTTCGCCAACAACGGGCTGCTCCCACAACCGGTCTGAGTGTTTATCCAGCAGGAATCCGGCCATACAAACCGCTCGGCTGTCGTTCAAAATCAACTGCTCCAAAGTGCTGTTGCCGTCGCCTGTCACCGTTGGAAAACGTTTTTCCGTAATTGCGAAAATTTTGCCTACGTTTTGATTGGGGTAGCGATAGTAAAATACGCCGAATTCTTCGCCGGGCAAAAATTCTTGAATCAGGGTGTCAACATTTGCCTGCCGTAGATAACTTTCAAGCTCTGCGTCTGAATGTATAAATCCAACGCCAGAGCCGCGCTGCCCGGCATCGGGTTTTAGAACAACAGGAAAGCTCAGATTGTTTTCAGCAATAAAACCTTTGGCCTGATTGATTCGGTCTTCGACAGTTGCCGAAGCTCCCAGCATTTTCCACTTCGGCAAAAACTCTTTCGCAGTTGCCAAACCGCGATAAATTTCAGCCTTCGATTCGCCGATGAAGCCGCCGCCGGGAATTGCCGGGTTCGATACGGTGAACAATGTCAGGCTGCGGTGCTTCAGCATCAACCAACCGATGTAAACGACAACTGGCGGGTAAAAAACATAAGCTGGCCAAAACTCCCAATTCGTCATTCGTCGCCAGCTTGAAACCATCAACCGGCGACCTCGCCAAGTCGAAAGTCGTATCAGCGTTTTGACAATCAGGTAAATCAAAATCGCGGCGATAAAGGCTTTCAACAAAACGCCCTGCCCGGCGAACAATGCCGATTCGACCAGTCCTTTGCCCAAAAGCATTGCTAAACCGACCAACAGTGGAGTCCACACAGCGCAGGCAATTGCGAAATACAAAGCGAACTTCCAGAAACTGGTTCGCAAAGCTCCGGCGGCGAAATACGTTGGCAGCCGAGCGCCGGGCAAAAAGCGGCTGATGAAAATCACCTTTGCGCCCTGATGCTGAAACCATTCCGAGCCTCGTTCGACGGCGCGCTCGCTGACCAACCATTTGACTGGCGCGCGCGATAACGCCGCTCGGCCAAGCCAGCGTCCGGCCAGAAACAACAACAAATCTCCAACGTAAATTCCAAGAAAGCAGGCGAATGCCGCAAGTGCGAAATCCAGCCTGCCTTGAGCCACCATCACTCCGGCGGTGATGCAGGTCAGGTCTTCTGTGATGAGCGTTGCCGCAGCCAACAGCAACACAACCACAAACGCCGTCACGCCAATGAACTTCGGCAAGTTTTTCGGGTCGAATGGCTGCTGAGCAGCAGCGACTCGAATCGGATCAGCTTTGTCTTTAGTCAAAGCCGTTCCGGTTTCGGCTCGCGCCGTGAAGTCAGCCAGCAGCGGAGCCAGATAGTCTTTACGGTTGAACACCATAAAGTGATCGTAATCGGAAACAGCCAACTCACTTTGCGGAACCAGCCGGTGATGCTCTCGCGCGGCTTCGACCGGAACCAGAAAATCGTGCTGGCCATGAACGATCAACATCGGTTTGTCGAATCGGCTGAGCAACGCGCGCAACGGACGCTGGTCAGAATCATAAAAATTGCGGCTGAACGAAACTGAAAAATCTCGCGCGTGCGAAGTCGGCGACAGCGGCAGCCCTTCACGCAATAACCAGAAAAGTCCAAGCTGTAATCCGTGAACAGCATGGTTCAAATGGTAATCGCCGAGCAATTCCATCTCTTGAACGCCAATCGCCGCCAGCATAGTGGCCGATGCCACGCGCTCCGGCGCAAGGTCGTAAAGGTTCAGCACGACTCCGCCGCCCATGCTGAAGCCTAAAAAATGAGCGCGTTCGATCTTCAACTGATCCAGAAGTTCAATCAGATATTTTGCGTGAGTGCGAAAAGAGTAATCAGGAATGTCGCGCGTCGAAGCACCAAAACCCGGCAGGTCAGGGATAATCAGCCGATGCGAACTTTCCAGCATCGGTGTGATTTGGTCGAAATCGCGTGCTTCGCCAGGGCTGCCGTGAATCAACACAATCGGCAACGCGGGTTCGCCGGATACTGTGGGTTGGCCTCGATCCTGATAGACGAACCGAATCTGCTGTTTCAAATGCCGGTCACCATCAATCGCGTTGAGTAGCGCCGAACGACAAGTCGGGCAGCTTTCCGGTTCTGAAAAATTGTCAGCCGGATCCCACCATTGCCAAACGTGTGCGGCCAAAACCAGCAACAGGTAAATCGCCAACAATCGCCAGCGCCAACGTCGCCACCACAATCGAAACTTGCCCGGAGAGTTTTCCATCGTCATCAAGCTCTAGCCTGCCAATACTTCAAAGTCGAAGGCGCAACACCAAAATCCGCTGACGGCTGAAAACCTTGTAACCGCAACAGCACATTTATCAGCGCGTAATGATGCACTGTGTGGCTGAGCAAAAATTGCAGTTCGCGCTTGATCGAAGACCGGCTCCAGGCTGATTCAGACAGAACCTGTTCGCCCTCTAGTTTGACCAGTAATTCGCTGTCACCGGCTACACAAATCAGGTTCAAACAATCGGCGGTTTCGCGGATTTTGGCTATTGCCGCAGCACGATCTTTTTCGATCAACTCGTTGCGTTCTCGCAAATCGTAATCAACCTTGCCCACTTCAATCCCGCGAAGGAAGTTGCCGTAAAAATCCAGGCAATGGCGCAAATGACTGCCAATGCCAACTGTTGAAACCCCAGCCACCGCCGACGAATAAATTTGATCGTCAATCTGAGTCAACAAATTCACGCCCTGTTCCAGCAAATGAATGTTACTGCTTGTCATGATTGTCTGGTGATTGCCGGTGATGCGGAAACCACGGGAATGAATTGATCGTTGACCGCGCGCCACAAACTTTTCGCCAACACTTTGCGGTCGTCGGCGTGAATGGCGTCTTCGCCGTAAGTAATCGTCGCGCGGAATTTCGACATCAATAAAAGCTTCAGTAAGTGAGGAGCGAATTCCATATCTCCCCACCAGCAAACTGAGGCATGAGCAGGCGGTTCGTTCAGCGGAGTGTCGTAACTGATCGTCGCATAAGAAACCGGATAACCAGCTCGCGCGGCGGGTTCCATCAACGCCGGACTGAACGGTATGATTGTTTCGCCCATCGTGCTGGTTCCTTCAGGAAAAAGCACAATGCCGGAACCTACATTCAAAGCTTCGTCAATCAACCCGATGACGCGCGGAATGTCCTGAAAGTTTTTGCGGTCAATGAAAATTGTCCCCACACCACCAGCCAGCCAGCCCATTCCAGGCCAGTCGGAGATTTCTTTTTTGGCGATGAAGACGCAATCCATCTGTGAAGCGACAAGAATGATGTCAATGTAACTGAGGTGATTGGCGACCAGAAAAAAAGGTGGACGTGGTGGCTGGCCTTCCACATTGATTCGCATCCCGACCAACACAGCCAGCGAACGCGCCCACGAAGTGAGAATGAATTTGCGAAGAGTTCGCCGCATTGCTCCGTGCAAAGGAAGCAAACGCTTGCCCGTCAACCAAATGGCCTGTAACGACAACGACACAAAAATGATGCCCATCAAACGCAATGCTGCGCGAAAAATCCTGAACAACTCTTCCCCCCTAAACTCCGAAAAACATTTTCTGGCTCTGCCTGTCCATCTGGAACAGGTCGAACAGCACAAAGAAATCTATCGTCTTGAAAGTTCGATCAATCGCCGGATGCCCGCAAACCTTTGCGCCGATTCGCAAATAAGAACGAAACAGCTTCGGCAGCTTAACTTCAAACGGACGCTCAACACGGAAATTTGACGGATAACATTCGATGCCAGCTTTTGGCGGAACGAAAAATTGATCGTGCAAATGGCCTTCGCGTTCCAGCAATTCCATAGTCAGCTTGCCTTCGTCAGCACACTGGCTGGTCAACGAACAGCAACCGAACAAAAATCGTTTGCGATTGAAAGCAATGTACGAAGCCAGACCTTTCCACAGCAGAAACAAAACCTGAGTGTTGCGAAATTCTTTGGCGATGCAGGCGCGGCTTAACTCGACTGAATCTTCCAGAACTTCCAACGGCAATTGCGACAGGTCAAATTCCGTCGCCGAATAAAAACCGCCAGCAGCCGCAGCCATCGCTCCGGTTTGCAGCCGATAAGTGCCTACGATTTTTTCTGTAGAGGCTTCAATAACGATCAAGTGATGACAGGCCGCATCGTAATCGTCCAAATCACGCCCGGTCAGAAAAGACCTTTCCAGACCTTCGCCAAGTTCCAGATTGAACACCTCGAATCTCAGCTTCAAAACTTCATCCAACTCTTCCCTGGTTTGAGCGAAGCGGACGACGTATTTGCCTTCGCGCAATTCGCCATGTTCACGAAGCGGCAAGCTATGGCGGAAGCGTGGGTATTCGCGCGTGTCTAGCGTTGGCAAAGTTTCGGCAAACATCAAACCTCCTCTTCAAATTTGAACCTGTCCGGCCAATGGTTTCAGTCGTTGATTGGCAGCGAGTATAGCTCCAAGCCTCGTAGCCCCAAAGACTATAAAAAATGTTCTGCATGATGATGCAAACGACTGACCGCCGCCGCAATTAACAGTCATATATGTTTCCGTCTTTTATCTTTATTCCGTTTCTATCCGCGCGTCAGCCGTTTAGAAAAGTTTTCTTTTGCTCTGGAATATAAGCATTCAGCATTCGCATTACCGTCACGAAAACCGCCGAACAAAGCGGTTTCGATTGAAGGATTTTTTGGATGAACAAGATGATTACAACGAAACAAGCGATTGACCACGCGCACACTCACGCGCAAAACCGCTTCGCAGTGATTCCGGTTGCCGAACGTTTGGCAGCCGACACAACGCGAACAAGTCGCGGAGTAACAATCGCAATTCTGGATTCTGGCTTTTATCCGCACCCGGATTTGACCGAACCGCGCAATCGCATCGTGGCATTTCACGATGTTACGAATCCGAAGGCGAAACTGGATGCGTCTGTGCCGCCTCAAAGCTGGGATTGGCACGGCACGCAAACTTCTGTGACGGCGGCTGGCAATGGCTTTTTGTCCGAAGGTGTTTATCGCGGACTGGCTTCGGCGGCAAACGTGGTGCTCGTCAAAGTCAGTAACGCCGGTCGCATCAAGGATGAAAACATTGTGAGTGGTCTGGAGTGGGTGATTGCCAACAAAGATCGTTACGGCATTCGCGTCGTCAGCATGTCGCTGGGCGGAGATGCGGATGTTTCGTTTCAAGAAAGTCTGGTTGACGAAGCCGCCGAACGAGCCGTGCGCGCCGGGTTGACGTTGGTCGTCGCCGCCGGAAATTCAGGCTGCACGGATGAGCATCGCCCGATCCCGCCCGCCAATTCGCCTTCTGTGATTACGGTTGGCGGTTACAGCGACAACAACGAACTCGGCGCGCGCAAAGTTGATCCTTACTGTTCAAGTTTTGGGCCGACGATTGATGGTGTGTTAAAGCCGGAAATCGTCGCTCCGGCGATTTGGGTCGCTGCGCCGATTTTGCCTGAAACAGATTTTTATCGCCGAGCCGAAGCTCTTTCCATCATCGCCGCTGCACCGGATTACCAAATGCAAAAACTGGCGGGCGAGTTTTGGCGCGAAGCCGCCTGGCCGCAATCAATGGCCAGCGCTTCGCCAACAGAAATCCGCGAACTGGCCGAAACCGGCTTGCGCGAAAGCAAGGTCGTGGCAACGCACTATCAACACGTTGATGGAACCTCGTTCGCCGCGCCGATTGTCGCTTCGGTTGTCGCTCAAATGATCGAAGCAAACCCTCAACTGACTCCGGCGGCGGTCAAAAACATTTTGGTGGCGACGGCAGACCGTTCGGCGAATCTGTCGTTGCATCAGCAGGGTTACGGCATCTTGAATGCACGCCGAGCCGTCGTAGAGGCCGCCAGCGAAATTCACACGCACGAAGAGTGCGATTTCAATGCGCCGCGAGTCGAAAACGGCAATTTAGTTTTCTGGTTTCACGACGATTCGGCAAAGAGCGTTTCGCTGGCCGGAGATTTCAACGACTGGAATCCGCAAGCCACGTTTTTTGCCAAACACCAAAGCGGGATGTGGCGAGCAGAGATCAATGCACTTTCAACCGGGAGTTACGAATACAAGCTGGTCGTTGACGGCAAATGGCTGGACGATCCGAGCAATGGTTTGAAAGTAAGCGACAACCACGGAAGCTTTAATTCTGTGTTGAACATCGCCGAATAACTTCTAAACGGAGGGAATAAAATGGTCAGTTTCAATCCTTTTCTGGTGGACGAGATAGTTACTCAAACCGGCAAAAGCGACAATCAGTTTGGTTTGATCTCCGGTTCCGAGTCTTATCGAACCGAGCTACACGGGTTTGAAGTCACGATGTCGGGCAAGCTGGCGCTGCCTGAACTTCATCCGCAGAACGAGCAGGAAACGAAAAATTGACATGTATGCTGAACGCGCTGAAACAACACTGGCCTGAATACTTGATGGAAGCCGCCGAGCTTGGCTTGTTCATGATTTCGGCCTGTAGCTTTGGCGTGCTGCTGGAATATCCGGGTTCGCCGGTTCATCAAGCCATCGCCGATCCGTTTTTGCGGCGAGTGTTGATGGGGCTGGCGATGGGATTGACGGCAATCAGCATCGTTTATTCGCCAATAGGCAAACGGTCGGGAGCGCACTTCAATCCGTCGGTGACGCTGACTTTCTGGCGATTGGGCAAGATCGAAAAATGGGATGCGGTGTTTTACATCCTGGCGCAATTCGTCGGCGGAGTTCTTGGCGTCACTGTTTCTTCGCTGGTGTTGAAAACCGCCTTGAGCGCGCCAACGGTGAATTACGTGACGACATTACCGGGCGAATTTGGGGTTGGCGTCGCGTTTCTGGCTGAAGCTGGGATTTCGTTTTTACTGATGACCGTTGTGCTGAATGTAAGTAACCAAATGAAACTGGCCAGGTACACCGGCGTATTCGCGGGTTCTTTGGTCGTTACTTACATCAGCCTTGAAGCTCCGATTTCCGGTATGAGCATGAATCCGGCAAGAACTTTTGGTTCGGCATTTTCGGCTCAAAACTGGAACGCTCTTTGGATTTATTTCACGGCTCCGCCGTTGGGAATGTTGCTCGCGGCTGAAGCTTATACGCGGCTGAAAGGCGTGGGTAATGTGCTCTGTGCCAAGCTGCATCACCACAACAACGAACGTTGTATCTTCAAATGCAACTTCAGCGACTGTTCACAATAACAATGCAGAGATTAACTCTGCTTTTCCTTGAGGAGGGAGAAAACCATTATGTTCAAACGTACGATTTTCTTGAGTTTGTTTGCTCTGGCTGCTGTGTTCGTTTCTGCTTCGGCGCAGGATCACAAAATGGGCAAAGGAACCAAGTTCACGGTTCGCATTGAAAACGTTTCCAATGCAGACGGCCAGGTTGCCAAAGACGGAAGCAAATGGCCATTCGCTCTGTCGCCGGGTCTGTGGGTGTTGCACAAACGCGAAGTCCGGTTGTTCCGCGAAGGCGTCGTCGCCAATGGCGGCTTGGAAGAATTGGCCGAATCCGGCAACCCCGGCGTGCTGGTCAAAAATCTGGAATCTCGCGGTCACAGTGGAGTGGGCGATGTGATGTTGCACGGCGTGTTTAACACTCCTGTTGGCGCGAATGGGCCGGCTCCGATTGGTCCCGGCGGAGCTTATGAATTCAACTTCGTTGCTGAACCTGGAATGCGTTTGTCGCTGTTGACGATGTTCGGCCAATCGAACGACTGGTTTTACGGCTTCAAACGCCAAGGCGTTGATTTGTTCAACAACGGCAAACCGCTGAGCGGCGATGTCACTGCCGAATTGATGTTGTTCGATGCCGGAACTGAAAAAGACGAAGAGCCGGGCGTTGGCGCGAATCAAGGCCCTCGCCAAAAAGACCCGAATGCTGGCGAAGCCGAAAACGGCAAAGTTCATCCGGCCAAAACTTCGATGTTCTTCACCAAAAACGGCGAACTGTTCAAGGTGACGATCACGCCGGAAACTTCGATGGCCAAAATGTAAGCTGACGACAATTACTTGAATTAACCACAGAGCACTGTGGGAACGTTGAAGATCAGGTCTCCCTTCAGCGTTCCTGCGGCGCTCTTTCTTTTTAGCGATCAATTGGAGAGAGAGGAACTATGAAAACCATATTGAAAAATTTGATAGCTGTCAGTCTGTTGTTCGCATTGACGACGCTGGCGGCGGCTCAAGTAGCGGAGAAAAAAGTCCTGACGCTGGAAGGCGCAAGACGAGTAGTGGAAACAACGAAAGCCGAAGCTGCCAAATTGAAAGCTCCGGGCGCGGCAATCGCGGTTGTTGACGACGGCGGCAATTTGCTGGCGCTGGAACGTTTGGACGGAACCTTCGCCGCCGGTTGGCAAATTTCCATCGGCAAAGCGCGCACGGCTGCGCTGTTCAAACGCGAAACGAAATTCTTTGAAGAGATCATCAAAAACGGTCGCACAGCAATGACTGCCCTGTCGGATTCTCTGTTCACCCCGCTGCAAGGCGGAGTGCCGATTGTGCTGGATGGCCAGATCATTGGCGCAATCGGCGTCAGCGGAGCCGCCAGCGCCGCGCAGGATCAGGAACTCGCTGTGGCCGGAGCCAACGCTCTGACCAATCCCGAAGCGGGCAAAGCGTCGGTCAGTTACTTCGAACGCGCGAAAGTGGACGCCGCGTTTGTCAAAGGCGCAGTGCTTTTCGACAACAGCGCCAAGTACATGGTTCACGCCAGCCACCGCGACAAAGCTGGAATGGTCGAAGTTCACGAGCAGGACGCCGACATCATTTACGTGCTCGAAGGTTCGGCGACATTGGTCACTGGCGGCGAAGTCATTGGCAGCAAGACAATCGCTCCAGGCGAAATTCGCGGAACGGATGTCAAAGGCGGCGAAACTCGCACTATCAACAAAGGTGATGTGATTATCGTTCCGGCTGGAACTCCGCATTGGTTCAAGGTAGTGCCAGGGCCGTTGAACTATTACGTTGTGAAGGCTCGATAGAAAGAAATGGTTCTTCCACAAAGGTAGGCTAAATCAAAAAGCAAAAGGCAAATATCAAAAGTCAAAAATGCAAAGCTTGCTTCGCAGGCTTTCGTGGAAAAACAAGAAGGAGGAAGTATGAACGTTTGGTTTTCAAAGAAACGATGGGGCGTGTTGGCCGCGTTGGTTGTTGGAGTTCTGACAGCGTTGGCCAGCGGGCAGGAAGTTGTTCCAACCGCCAAGCCCGATGCAACGATCAATCTGGCGACGGCCGAAGGCGCGAAGCTGGTCAAAGGGCAGTGGAGGTACAGCGACACCAAAATCATCGAAGTTGATTTCAAATCGCCCGGCGCTGACAAACAGCCGACAGGCGCAGCGAACCGCACTTACGATTACACGCCGAAAGCCGGCCCGGCAGATTTTGACGACTCCAAATGGGAAGTGATTCCGGCTTCTTCATTGGAAGCTCGACGTTCGACCGGGCGGCTGTGTTTCAACTGGTATCGCATCAAGCTAACGATTCCTGAACGAGTCGGCGATTTTGATCCGACTGGTTCAACCGTAGTCTTTCAAACTGCGCTGGACGATTACGCCGAAGTCTGGGTGGATGGCGAATTGACCAGGTATTTGGGGCAGATGGGCGGATCGGTCATCAGCGGATGGAACGCTCCGAACCGTTTGATCGTCGGGCGCAACGTTCGACCGGGTCAGCAAATTCAACTGGCGATCTTTGGCATCAACGGGCCGATTTCAAATCCGCCGACGAACTTCATCTGGGTGCGCGAAGCTCGACTGGATTTTTATCGCGGTTCAAATTCCCCATTGGCGTTAGCGTTAAGTGAAGTCAACGTGCAGGTCGTCAAACACGATCCGGCGATTGAAGCCATCGTCGGAGCCAATCCGAAAGTGTTCAAGCTGGCCGAAGGCTTCAAATTCACCGAAGGGCCAGTTTGGGTTCCGGGCGATCAAAAAACCAAAGCGCATTTGCTGTTCAGCGATCCGAATAGCAACGTGATATGGAGTTACACCCCAAATGGAAGCGAAGCTGGCAAGCTGGAAGTCTTCAAACAACAGAGCGGTTACAGCGGCGCAGACATTGCCGAATATGGTCAGCCGGGCTCGAACGGTTTGACGCTGGATTCGCACGGTCAATTGACGATCAATCAGCACGGCAATCGCCGCGTCTTGTTGATCGAAAAATACGGTGGCGAAACCGTGCTGGCAGATAAGTTCGAAGGCAAGCGACTGAACAGCCCGAATGATCTGGTTTACAGTTCCGACGGGACTTTGTTTTTCACAGACCCTCCGTTCGGTTTGCCAAAGTTCGGTGACGATCCGCGCAAAGAACTTTCGTTCAGCGGCGTGTATTCGCTTCGCAAAGGCAAACTGAAATTGCTGACCAAAGAACTTTCGGGACCGAACGGCATCGCGCTCTCGCCCGATGAAAAGTATTTGTACGTCGGCAACTGGGACGACAAAAAGAAAGTGGTAATGCGGTATGAATTGATGCCGGAAGGTTCGGTCAAAAATGGAGAGTTGTTTTTCGATATGACTGCGGCACAGGGCGAAGACGCGATTGACGGCGTGAAGGTGGATCAGGCTGGCAACGTTTATGTCAGCGGACCCGGCGGATTGTGGGTGTTGTCGGCAGCGGGCAAACACTTGGGCACGATCATTGCGCCCAAACACATTCACAACATGGCTTGGGGAGATGAAGACGGGAAGACGCTTTATCTGACTGCGAGAAGTGGGCTGTATCGAATGCGGCTGAACATCGCAGGCGTGCGACCAAAAGAAATGGCAAAGAACTAAACGGCAGTCAGTACCGCGCCCGCTTGCTAACGCGCGCGGTACTGATTCAACGTCAGCGTTTAGCTGCGCCGCCAATCTTGATCGTCAGTTCGTTGGATTGGACGGACTTCAACCGGGCCTTGTAAATACCAGCGGCCAGCGCGAAGTTGATCTTGTACGTCAGCCGAATCGAACCGCCTTGTTCGATTCGTTTGGTCTCCTGCGATTCGCTGACTTGCGGCAGCAGCGTGATTTCTTTCGCGCCTTTTGCCGTTCTCTGTATCGCCAGCGAAAAAGCGACAACGCCGACTTCGTATGCGCTGTCGGCTTCACCAGAACCGGCGGGATATTCAATGACGGCTTCGATTTCGGCTCCCTGACTTTTGGCGTAATTCGTTTGCGGCGAAGACAACGTAGCTTTCAATTCAGCCAAATCGGTTTTCAGTTTGGTCGCCGCCGAAGGAGCTTTGGCTTTGGCCATGTTTCTGTAACCGTCAAACTCTGCTCTACGCTCCCAAACTCGCTCGTCCCAATCGTCGCCGATGCGGTCAAACAGGATTTTCGCAACTTTGAATTGCTGAGCTTTGGAAGCCAGCAGCGCCATTTCGTTCAATCGAAACTTGTTGGTTCCGTATTTGGCTTCTATCTCTTTGTACCCATCCCATATTTTCTGTCCCCAAATGTTGTTGTCGGTGAAAAAATCCGCGCGGCCATCGGGTTTGACGTATCGAGCACGAACGAACGACACGATCATGTAATAGGTGATGTCGCCTTCCGCCGTACCAGCCTTTTCGGCAACGGTTTTGATCGAATTTTCGGCGAAGGCTTCCCACTGTCCTTTGACTCCCTGATTTTGAACCATCAAGTCAAAGGCTTTGATCTGGTAAAAGTAGTAATAGTTCGGCTCCAGCGCGACAGCTCTGGCGAAAATGTCGTTGTACCGAGTCCAATCGTCGAAAGCTCGGCCTTGCTCCATCGCCAATTTGACGTAATAAAAATGCGGGCATAACGAAGGAAGCTTCGCGCCCGGATCGCGGCGGATTTCGCCTTTGGCTTCTCTGCCAAGATTGACGAAAAAGATTTTGGTGTCGAAATCCAACGCGATGTGCGCCTGTTTCAATCGCTTTTGGTATTCCTTGCCGCCGACATCCTTGTCGAATTCTCGCCAGTCACGGTCGGCAGTTCTGGCCAGTTTGGCATACTCAACCCAACTGTTGGCCGAAGCGATGCGCGCCGTTTGCGATTTGGACGATGCTTTAATCCATTTCTCAAAATGCCCCAGATGGGCTTTCCACTGAAGTTCAGGCGAGGTTGGCGCAAGAGTCGGCCAGGCCAATGCTTGATAAAAAACAAAAAGCTTCCAGTCGCCTCCGGGAAAACGCTCTTTGCTTTCTCTGGCTTGATCGGCGACGACATCCAACGCGGTGAAATTTCCCTGCTGAAAATTCTTTCGGACCTCAGCAAAGAATTCTTCCTGAGCTTGTTTCGGTGCTGCGGCATTTTGCGCTTTGGCTTCGCTGGCAGAAAAAAACAACGCGGCACTGGCAATCAATAGGCACAAGGCGCTGGCAATCAATCTTGGCTGCATAAGTTGCTCCTTTTGTGAGTTGTTGTCGGATAAATCACAGTCTTGCTTGGCTGCGCGCGGCAGTATAGCTCAATCATTTCCGGCTGACAGCCATAGAGCTATAGCTTTCAAGAAAATGTTTTTCCTTGTTGACGATTTCAGACGGTCAGCGACAGTTCGGTTGGCAAGCCGCACAGTGTCAGGATTTGTTGTGGGGCGTTCGCAAATTTGAGCATTGCTTGTTCGACCCGTGCGGTCAGCGCCTCAAAGGTCGGGAAGTAATGCAAATGGGTATCTTGATCTTTGACTTTCTTCCAGAGCTTTTCAATCGGGTTGTAATC
>JANRKX010000141.1:0-24494 GCA_033763255.1 Acidobacteriota bacterium
GACGTTGGAATTCCCCCAGTTCCAGCCCGGTCAAGGTCAGGAACTGCTTCGGCTTTCGAGCTAACTTTGTGTAAAAAGACATCGGCTTGACTCCTTCGAAGGCAAGCTAAACTTTCAACTCTTATCGCGCAACAGGTTTAAAGTCTTGAGTGAAAAGCGGATGAGCCGCATTCTTCATTGTCGAGGGTAGACAATGAAGAAAGTGCGTAGTCATCAAGAATGTCGGATTGTTGACCTCTCTCCGACGCAACGAATTTGTCCGGCTTGTGGGCAGTCGTTGCAAGAACGTTATCGCCAAGCTCGTTACGTTGTGACGTTGAGCGGGATGTTGGCGCTCAAAAAGCATGTGCTCGAATGCCAGACTCCCCAGTGTGAGCAGTTCGGGAGAAAGTGGCGCTCGGAAGCCGAAGGGGCGATGGTCTTGCCCGGGTACACCTTCGGGCTGGATGTCGTGGCGCAGATTGGTGAATTGCGCTATCGCCAGAGCCAGACGATTGACCAGATTGCTGCGGCTCTAGCCGAGCAAGGTGTCAGCATCTCGCTCAAAGAGATTCAACTGTTGAGCGAAGTCTTTCTGGCGCTGATCGAGACCGTCATCAAAAACGATCCGCAGGTGGTCGAGCAACTGCGCGCCCAAGGCGGCATTGTTTTGGCGGCCGACGGCATTCAGCCCGAAAAAGGCAATGAGACGTTGTGGCTCTTTCGAGATGTGCGTTCCGGCAGAGTTCTGCTGGCGCGCAATCTATTGTCGAGCAGTCGCGACGAACTTGCGCCGTTGATTGCCGAAATCAAGCAGCTTGGCGTGCCCATTCTCGGAGTGATTTCCGACAAGCAGGCTTCGCTTTGTTTGGCGATTGAGAAAGAGCTTCCCGATGTGCCGCACCAGTTCTGCCAGTTTCATTACTTGCGCGATGCGGCGCAGCCCATTTGCGACGCGGATCGCAAGCTGAAGAAACAGCTCAAACAAAAAGTCCGCGGTCTGCGCGAGGTAGAGCGACAGGTCGCGCACAAGCAGGATGCCGAAGCAAAGATCACTCGAGGGGATTGCGCGGCGCTGCGCGAAGTCTTGCGCAACGACGGCAAGTATCCATTGGAACCGGCAGGCATCACGCTCTATGACAAGCTCAAACAGATTGATGACTCTCTGGAAAAAGCGATCAAAACGCGAGCCTCGGCGAAGCTCCAACGGCTGCGCACGATTTTGAAAGTCCTGTCCACGCTGACCCAAGACTACGCGCGACTGGTCATCGCCTGGAGTTGGATTCATCGTCTGGCCCAATTACTCGAAGAAGGCACGACACGGGTTGAAGCGGAAATTGGCCTGCTCAAATACGCCAACAGTTTGCCGCAAGACAAAGACACGATGCTTAACGAAATCGCTACGCACATTGGCAAACTGACTCGCGCGTTCGCTCCGAAGTTATTCACATTTCACGATCAACCGTTGCTGCCGAAAACGAACAACGATCTGGAAACCTTCATCGGAGAGTTGAAAAAGAGTCGCCGCAAAGTGACCGGACGAAAAGACACCTGCTCGTTCATCCTGCGCGAAGGCCGCGCCGTTGCGCTGCTGCTGAGCCTGCCGACCAAGCCGGCTTGGCAAGATAGCTTTGCGAGAGTGAACTTCGCAGACTTTCAACAATCTTTAGCGGCTCTGCGATGCGCCAAACAACGGAGCCAAGCCTGGAAAATTCGGCGCGATTTACAAGCTTATCTCACTCACTTGGAGCAGGATTGGGAACCATCCAGGTCGCCTTCTTCCTTACCCTGCAACAATTGAGTGACTTTTACAGCGGTAGTTTTTTTTTCGCACGTGTGCGGGAAATTCGATTTTCCGAATAAAACGCACGTGTGCGGAAAATTCACTAACTGTTGCAATTAATCAGCTTAGTTTTTCGGCGTTTTTCTGTGCAGGAAAGCCAATTTTTTGAGGTTTACGGGCAATTTCTCGCTTTTCAAAAACGCCCCTTCCAGATTACTTTGCCCCAGAAAGGATTCCCTTAATGTTTAACATAAAATTTGATCTGGTTACTTTTCTTCGAGTTCACTTGATGCGAGCTATCCTTTTAGCCGTATCCATTTCTGTTGCCTCTCACGTGGCCGCACAAGAGCCAACGAGACAGTCTTTAGAAGAAAAAAAACAGCGGCTAGCGACTCTTGAGACCAAGCTTATAGAAAGTAAAAAGCGAAGTGATGAAATCGAAGCGCAATTGAAGGCTCTTTCAGAGCTACAAGAGCAGTTGAAGACCTTGAAGGAATCTATTGTAGAAATGACTTCCGAGACTAGCGATTTGCGTGAGGATATTCCAGATGAAGAGGAGTACTTGTCATTCATTGAAAGCCCACCTCGAACCATTTTGGACGTTGCGGACATTGACGCTTACTGGCTTGATTTCAGCGGCGTAAAGAAACTTGTAAAGCTGCATGGTATTTCGATTGACCCTCTGAGCCGCGTTCCGGTAACAAAGCAATTTAAGAAGCAGGTGGTCAAAAAAACTGTATATGTTCGATGTGTGAATGCCGATTGCAGCCAGGCATATATCTACGGGGAAAAGAGAGGGGCGAGTCTAAACATTGGTTTGGTGCAGGCAGGCGTTGCGCGTGCAACTGGAGATGCGCGGTACGACGTGGCCGCTTCTCTAAATACCAATAGTCAGTCAGGCTCTTTAGCAACTGGATCGTCGCGCTCAATACCTGGTACGGATGTTCACGTAAGCGGGTATTATCGAAAAGATGGAAAGTATGTTCGCCCTCATACGAGAAGTGCTCCCGGTGGAAAAAGCGGCGGGGGATCGTCCAAGAGTACCCGTTCTTCAGGCTCACGCCGAAGATAGTCCTGATTTCACAGTAAAGGCCGTCAAACTTAGGAAAGTTTGACGGCCTCAATTTATCCATTTTGCTTTTTATTAGGCAGGCGAGAAACGAATTGCGTAACCGTTCCCGGCCAGGTTCGACAGCTTTACCAGTGCATCAGGGTCATTGAGCGTCACGTTGATGACGCTATCCATCAGCTTGGTAATCTGCTTCGCTTTCGGATCATCTATTTCCGAAGCAAGAGACATCACCTCAAACAGTGCGATTGGGACTTGCATCAATTCCGTGACCTTGCCGAACGGTTCTCGACAGGTAGCTGCTGATAAGTTGTTTTTTGAACGCGGCATATCTCACTTTTCCTTTCGTGATTGATTTGAATCGTTTGTCATCCACGCGGCTGACGTAAACGGCTGGCTCTTGCTCGCCTTCTTTCCAGCGAATGCGAAACGCCCAAGTGTTTTTGCTGACCTTGACGTAATCCACTCGCATCGCCTGGTCGCCTGTCTTCTTTCGCCTGCCGCGCGCTGGCGGTTTGGCTTTAGCAGCGAAGGGCAGCACGTTGGCTGGCAAGGGTGAAGGCTTGGACGGTTCGCTTTCTTCCAGTTCCCGAAACCGCAAATCGTCCATCGCTCCGGCGGGCGTCGGTTCGATCACTGCCGGAAGGATGAACGGTTGCGGTTGTGCGCGTGTAGGCGGTTCGATGCGCGCCGATTGAGTTTCCGCCAGTGCGACCGGCGGCGGGGCGACAGGCTCAACCGGCGCAATCAGTTTGGGCGTGAGCCAACTTTCTCTCCGCCTTGCCAAATCGTAACTGGTTTTGTAGGCGTCTGGCTTTCAGCGATGCCGAAAGCGGCAGCGATCTGCTTGCGAAGTTCCGGGTCTGTGATGCCAGCCAGTGCCTGCTGCTCGCGCCCCTTCATCCGGGCAAATTCCTCAAGCTTCGTGACGTATTCGTTGCCGAGTTGGATTTTCTCTTCAAGGCTTGTCAGCCGTTCGCGCTCAAGCTCAGATTCGGCTCGAAGATTCGCCGACTCCGCAACAAGTTTAGCTCGATCAGACTGAATCTGAACCTGAGCCTTTGCTTGTTCGGCAGCGATCTTTCTCCGCCAGTGCATCAATGGAATCACGATTGCGGCCAACAGCAACAGGCCGAACAGCAGAGGGAAGGCGACGGATTCGCAATAGAAGCGAATGCCGCTCGACAAGCGCGCGTGGTTTTCCATCCGAAACCAACTGATTGTGGCGTGTGTAACAGAAAAGAGAGTCAGCAGCGCACCAAACACACCAAGCGAGGCTTGGTGGTAGCCGGATGAACGATTGAAATTCGTTAGACAGTAAAGCGCCGTTGCTTCACCGGCCAACGCGAAAAACGCCGTCATCCATCCTTCCCAGCCAGGAACGGTGACGATGAACAAACGGGCGTTGTAATAGCCAAAGAGCGCGAACAAGGCATACTTCAGCCATTTGATATATCCGCCATCGGTTGCGAGTTGAAAGTTGTCCGCTTCTTTCTTGAGGGCTTCGGATTGCCGGGCGTGCTCATCGGCAGCAGCAAAGGTTTTGCCAAGCTTGAAAAGTTGCATTTGGTTTTCTCCCATTAAAATGGCGAACGGGGCAGACGGCGGAAAACTCCGCTCACCTGCCCGGATCCGCTTGGGTTTTGAGTTATGGGAGTGTCAGAATCGGTTTGCGAGACTGTTCTGCACTCCCAGAGTGTTGACGGTTTACAAAAGGCTTGCTGGTGTTGTCGCACTGGCAAGCCTTTCGCGTTTATGCGAGAGCAGCCGTAGGAAGGGTGATCTTCAACAGCGCGCAATTCAATTTTGCGGTCGCGCTGGGTGAACCTGAAACGGCGGTTTGGGCTTCATTGAACGCTTCTGATTCGATGTCGTTTAGTAGGTTGGCGATACTGGCAGGGCATTGCGGGTGCTCTTGCAACGCAGTTGCGATTTCGGCGAACTGTGCAACGATGTCTGCGAAAGATTTATTTTCGTTTTTCTGCATTGTCGAATCTCCTTTGTAAGTTGTGAGAGTGGCGGCAACGGCGCATCGTTGCCGGAGTGATAGGTTGCCCGAATGCGCCGGGCGGGATTGTTACGCCGGTTCCCTATCCACATACACCGGCATCGAAAACCAATACTGCAAAAGCTCAATCGCCCATTGCAGACAGCTTGCCGGGATGAACCATTCGGCAGAGTCTGCATACCAACGACCGCTCACCGTGCGCTTGAACGCGGCAACGAATTGAGGGTGACGGTAGGGCGGATGGACGCGATAGCCGCGCTCGGATGATCGAACCACGATGGCCGGTTGCGGCGGTTCACTGGCAACGACAGCCTGAATAGGAGCGGTTACGACTGGTGCAATCGCTGGTCTTGCTTGCTCAGCCTTACGCCGCGCGATCTCGATGCACTGGCGAGCCTGCCGGACTCGACCAGCCCGCATATCCTGCCGGAAATTCCGAATCCAACAAGCCGAATCACCACAGGCTTTTTCGAGAGTCGTAATCTCAGCCTCCGAAGTGCCGCACGAAGCGACAAACGATGCGCGTTTGGCAGCGCAGTCCGGCCCAACGCCGAGAGCAATGGATTCGTTGTCTGTGAGTTTCCGTCCGCAAATTTGGCATTCGTAAGATTTTATTGGCTCACTCCCTGTCTTTGCGGGGCATCGCGTGTTGACAAAGACAATATACCGTTGACGGCATATTAAGTCAACAAAAAAAATACCGTTGACGGAAGATATTTTCTTAATGTATAAGAGTGGCGATGAATTTATTAAACACAAATCAAGCTGCTGAAAGGCTGGGCGTAAGCGTTAGGAGGGTTCGAGCTTTAATTTCTGAGGGAACATTGAGGGCGCATCAGCTTGGGCGCGAGTACGCAATCGAAGAAAGCGCCCTTGCTGATGTGAAGGTTTATGGAAAGCCCGGCAGACCTGCTAAGCAACCTTTAGAGAATGGCAGCACCTCGACAAGTGAGACCAAGAAGCCAAAAAGGAAACCAGCAAAAGCAAAGAAGACAGAAGCGAAGAAAGCCCGGAAGAAAGGAAGCGGGCAGTAAATGCCTTTTGAATGGCACACGAAGAAAGCCGATAGTAACTTTGAAAAGCACGGCGTTTCATTTGAGGAAGCCGTTACCGCTTTCGATGACCCAAACTCTTTTCATCGTCAGGATCGAGCACACAGCATCGGGGAGCAACGATACATCTGTGTCGGCTTCTCAATTCAGGGTAGATTATTGACCGTTGCTTACACAGAACGAACCGGCGACATCACACGCATTATCAGCGCACGTGAAGCCGATGCCGGAGAGCAGAGGGTTTATGAACGACAAGATTACGATTCTTGAAGACGACGATTTCGACTTGAACGACGATTTGCCGCCGTCATTGGACTTAGAAAATATGCCGCGCGCTGTTGAACAGGAACGCAAATATCGGGAACGCGCACGCCAGAAAATGATTCGCCTGACGCCGGATGTGGCCGAAGTGTTCGATTCATCCGATGCCGTCAACGAAGCTCTACGCACACTCATTCGATTGAATAGAGCAGGACATAAAGCGGCCTGATGAAAGCCGGGCAGGCTGAAGAAAACTTAAGATTTAGCGGAACGGCAGCGCATTCAAATGTCAGTTAAGTTTGATGTACCGGAATCTTTTTCAAAACGCCGAAAGCAATCAACGCGGCATTACGCCAGGTGATGGGCGAACAACGCCGCGCGGCGTAGTGTCAAAAGTGATAAGTTGAAGTGAGGTTTTGAAAGATTTGTGACTGTGACGCCACAAAAAAACAGAAGGCTGGAAGAAACGGGAAAGATGAAGGAAAGCGGCAATGTGGCATTTAGTGTGGCATTAACCACGCTCACCGTGTTACTCAGATTTCTAAGTTATTGAAAAGAAAGATGGGCTTGGCTGGACTCGAACCAGCGGCCTACTGCTTAGGAGGCAGTCGCTCTATCCACCTGAGCTACAAGCCCTGTCAAAATTACGAGGCGTATCTTAACAGCGAGAAGACATCATAACCAGCCAGCTTTTCCCTGCCCGGCAGAAACTCCAGTTCGACGACAAATGACAATCCAACGACATTGCCGCCAAGTTTTTCCACCAGTTGCGTGACGGCTCTGGCCGTGCCGCCCGTCGCCAGCAAATCGTCCACGATGATGACGTTGTGGCCTTTGCCGACGGCGTCGCGGTGAATTTCCAGCGTGTCGGTTCCGTATTCCAGTTCGTAGCTGATGCTTTCTTTTTCGGCAGGCAGTTTTTTCGGCTTGCGAACCGGAACGAATCCCGCGCCGAGTTGCGCGGCAATGTACGGAGCGAAGATGAAGCCGCGCGATTCGATGCCGATGACAGTGTCAATCAGCCGGTTCTGGTAATACGAAGTCATGCGGTCGAGCACGATTTTCAATCCGCGCGGATGTTTCAACAGCGTGGTGATGTCATAAAACAAAATGCCGGGTTTGGGAAAATCCGGGACTTCGCGGATGTGGCTTTTCAGTTCTTGTTCAAGCGTTGCGTCAGCAGACATTAGTTACGGGTCTCCTTACTTTTGCACAATTTGAGTTTGATGAGTCGGGAGAGACAACGGAACAAACGGAAATAACGGAATGGACGGAAATTGATCTGGATGTCTTTCCGTTTTTTCAGTTATTTCCGTTTGTTCCGTAATCTCCTTTTTTCTGACCTGATGAACGACTGTTAGTGGTCAATACGAAAGTCGCGGTAACGGCCTGTCACGGCCAAATCGGTTTCTTCGATGTCGGTGATTTCGGCCATCATTGGCCCGGTAGCCAGGTCATTTTTGAATTCATCCATCGCGTCACGGTCGCCTTCAGCCAGGACTTCGACGCGACCATCGGGCAGGTTGCGAACCGTGCCCAGCACCTGATGCCGGGCCGCCGCGCGCATCGCAAAAAAACGATAACCCACACCTTGAACCATGCCTGAAATGATAAATCGCCTGGCAACCATAGAAATCACTTGAAAAGCTTGACTGTGACAAGACCTGAAGGCAATCTGCGGCCAGATTCAATCGAAATTATCCATAGTTGGCCGACAAAATTTTTGAAGCCGGAACTTATCCGGTGAATCCTAAGTTGTCAATTCAACGGTCAGCTTTGCTTTAATCCAACAATTCGGAGAGCACCAATGACGAGAAAACCTGTCAACGTTTCGTGTCTTGTCGCTGCGTTGGCCGCAGCGTTGTGGATGAATCTGGGCGATTACAAACCTTTGACGCTGGAATCCACGCTGGCCAAACCCGCGTCCCAAGCCGTCCCGCAACGGGCTTCAGCATACAAAGCGCCGGAGAACATCGAATTCCGAACCGCCAATGTCATCAGCGAAGGTGTTCGTTTGCACGCGGAATTGTTCTCGCTGAAATCGAACGCGGGCAAAAAACTGCCGACCGTGATTCAGGCCCACGGATGGGGCGGCACGGCTTCTGGCTTTCGCTGGGATTCGGTCAAACTAGCCGAAGCCGGTTATCTGGTCATCAATTTCGATTATCGAGGTTGGGGCGAAAGCGATTCGCGGCTGATTTTGACCGGCAAAGCTCCTGCCTGGAAAGACGCTGCCGAAATGAAAGAAGCTCGCAAGTTCACCGCCGAAGTTCAGGAAGTTCGCGGCGTGGTTGATCCGCTGGAAATGACAATGGATTGGTTCAATGTCGTTCACTGGGCGATGGCCGAACCGATGGTGGACGTGAATCGCGTCGGTTTGCGCGGATCGAGTTACTCCGGCGGCCACGTGTTTTATGTTGCCGCGCGCGATCCGCGAATCAAAGCCATTGTCAGTCAGGTCGGTTCGTTTGATTCGCGCCCAAAAGCGGTTTCGGTCGCCGGAGCCGCAGACGCTCAGGTTCTAGGCGCATACGAAGAAGCGACCAAACGCGCTCGCGGCGAAATCGGTTATCCGCCGCCGTTTCACAAAGCCATCGGCAATCTGATCGGTGCTCCGGTGCGCGACCATTTGCTGCGTTACGCTCCGGTCGAAGATGCCGCCAAGATGACCAACTGCGCCGTGTTGTTCATTGACGCCGAAAAGGAAGAACTCTTCGACAACAAAGACCACGCGCATCTGGCCTACACGCGCATGCCCGGCAAAGACAAAAAATACGTGCTGGTTCCCGGCATTACGCATTACGGCATTTACACCACTGAGCGCGAACGCGCCATCAAACTGGCGATCGAATGGTTCGATCAGTATTTGAAAAAGTAGGGTCAGATTGGGTTTGCGGGACGAGCCGCTGCTTGTCCCGCAAAAAAATTTCAGAAGTACCAAAGAAACAGCGGCTTGGCCATCAGCAAAACAATCAAAGCTGCTGCTCCCAAACAGACACCGAAGGGCAACGCAGTTTTCAAACCTCGCTGACTGCGCCAGGCCATCACGATTCCAGTCACGGAACCAACTATCGAACCGAGCAGCAAAACTCCGAAAGCGCCTTGCCATCCCAGAAACGCTCCGATGATCGCCATCAGCTTCACGTCGCCTAAACCCATTCCTTCGGCTCCACGAATGTAAAAGTACGCTGCTCGCAACCACCAGATCGGCACACTGCCAATCAACGCTGCAACAATGGCTCGCCATAAACCGCCGTACGCCTGACTGAAAGCATCGGGAAATTTCGGCGAAAACCAGAACACCGCCACTGCCCAAATCGCTGCCACGACCAAGCCGAAAATCATAGAAGCCAGGATCGTCCGCCTGTAACGGCGCTCAGCGGCTTCTTCGCCAACCATCGTGTCAGTAGCCCGCGCGTCAGCAAGGGCTTGAGCCTCAAAGTTTCCCTCCCCCTTTACAGTCGGGGTACTGACACTGCCAGCCTCTTCATTCATGTCTTCCCACTCGAAGTATTTGTTGTAAAGAATCAAGTCCAGCCGATCCAGCAACCAAAACAACGGAGCCGCCACCGCCAGCAACACTCCGCCAATGACTGCGGCAGAAATTCGCGGAAAGCCTGCGTCGGCGCTCTGGAAGACAAACGAAATGTCGAAACTGTAAGTGATAGCTTCGCCCCAGCCCGCCCGCGCAGTTGCCGCAGCCAGGGCGAAAACGATGGCCGGATAAGTGATGACGTTCGGCAACAGATGATGAATCGCGTCAATGAACACCAGCGAAATCATCACGCAGGCAAACACCATTTCCAGACCGGCTTGCCAGGTCGGGCCGTCTTTCAACACGATCACGATGAAAACAATGGCCGTCAGCAATTCAACGGCAGGGTAGCGCCAGGAAATCGAAGCGCCGCAATTGCGGCAGCGTCCGCGCAACAACAAAAAACTGACGACCGGAATGTTGTCCATCGGACGAATACTGGTTGAACAATTCGTGCAGTGCGAACCGGGAAAGATTACGGATTCGCCCAGCGGAACACGATGAATAACGACATTGAGAAAGCTGCCGATCAGCAGTCCCAGAATTGCAGCGGCGATGGCGTAAATGGCTACAGACATATTCAGTTCGGTCAAGTGGCATCCTTTGTCGGCTTGCGCTAAAGTCTCGCGCACATTTCCAGAGGCATAATTAGCTGAAGCCCGTGCGAACAAAAGTGATTGTTGTCAATAATTTGAGCGATGGTACGGAACCGAGAGCGGTAGCGACCGGGTTTGCTTGAAGCAACACTTACCACAGTACCAGTCGCTACCGCTCCTGGTTCCGCACCGAATCACGCACAGGCTTCAATTAGCTTAGCGATATAACGATGAAGATTCTACAGGTTTGTTCGGCGGAAAGCTTGGGCGGCGGCGAACGTCACGTCATTGATTTGACGCGCGCGTTGATCGAACGCGGGCACGATTTGCATTTGGCGGTTCGCCCGAACAGCCCGCTGCGCGAAGAATTGCCGCACGCTTCGATCAAATGGCACGAACTCAGTTTGCGAAACGCGCTGGATGTGCTGAGCGCCGGAGCGTTGGCTTCGATCATTCGCCAAAACGGCATCGAAGTTGTTCACGCACACATCGCGCGCGATTACACCTTCACTGGCATTGCGACACGCATGGCTCAGCGAGCCGGACAGAAAGTTCGTTTCTTCCTCACGCGCCATCATTTCAATCCGATCAAATCGAACCCTGTTTACGCCTGGACGATTGGCGAAGCCCGCGCGTTGATCGCCGTTTCCGCCAGCGTAGCCGAAACGATGGCCGAAGCCTTTCCGCAATACGCCGACCGCGTAGTGGTTGTGCCGAACTGGATTGATGCGCAAGGTCACGGTTTGCTCGGCCGCAATGCCGCGCGCGAAGCCTTCGGGTTGAAACGTCGCTGGGCGATTGCCATCGTTGGGCAATTGACTCCGCTGAAACGGCAAGACCTGTTTTTGCGCGCTGCCGCCAAACTCATCAAAGAGCGGCATTGGTCAGACGTGGATTTTCTGGTCATCGGCCAGCCGGGCGCGAAAAACGAAGACGTCGCTTACGCCAACGAACTTTGCGAATCAGTGAACACAACGGGCATCGCCGACAACGTGCGCTTCACCGGATTCGTCAACGAATTGCCGTCGAAACTGGCCGCATTCGACATCGTCGTCGTGCCTTCGCAAAACGAAGCCTTTTCGCTGGCACTGGTCGAAGCGATGGCTGCTGGTTGCGCGGTGATTGCCTCAAAGGTGGGCGGAATGGCTGAAATCATCGAACACGAAGTGACCGGATTGTTTTTGGAACGCGACGACGAATCGGCGCTGATTGGAGCTTTGTCGCGGTTGCTGACCGACAATCAATTGCGGCAACGGCTGGGCGGGCTGGCGCAAGCCAGCGTCATCGAACGCTTCGACCGCGAACACGTCATCACGCGCATCGAACGGCTCTACCAGATGAACGCCGAAGAGAAAGTTGAGATCGTACAGGGGAGGCAGAAGCCGGAATGATGAACGATGAATGATGAATGATGAATGATGAATGATGAATGATGAATGATGAATGATGAATGATGAATGATGAATGATGAATCAATCCGGATAGCTGCCCGAAAATTCATCATTCATCATTTCGCCTTCATCATTCAGAATCAGGCGAACGCTTTTCTCAGCACATCCAAACTCTTCGGCACGGCAATGTCGGCTTTTTCTTTGCCTTCCATTTCCAACGAAACGTAGCCTTTGAATCCTGCGTCACGCAACATCTTAGCCATGCGTTTGTAATTCAGATTGCGTGTGTAATAAACGCCGCCGCCGTAATAAGTTTTGGCTTGTACGACTGTGGCGTGCGAAGCGAGCTTGGCAAATTGCGGATAAGGATCGCCCACGAAATTGCCCGTGTCGGCATTGATTCCCAGCCAAGGCGAATTGACTGATTTGTAAATCCGCAACAAATCATCCACCTGCGTGGTCAAGCCCCAGTGATTTTCCAAAGCCAATAAAACGCCCGCCTGTTCCGTATGCGGCAAACATTCATTGATCGAATCAATGCACCATTTGAACGCATCGTCGTTTGTGTAACCGGGCAGCGGCTGTTCGATGCCGCCTGCGTCCAGCATCTTTTGAAAATCGGGAATGGTTCCCCAACGACCGGAATTCAAACGAATCGCCGGACAGCCCAATCGCACAGCCAGATCAATGCAGCGTTTGGTGTGGTCAATGTGTTCCTGGCGTTTGGTTTTGTCTGGCGAAACGAAGTTCTGATGGATCGAAAGGAAGAACAAATCCAGCCCCAACGAAAACGCCATCCGTTTCAGATTATTGACGTATTTCGGAGTTTCGTTTTCCATCTGGCGATGAAGAATTTCCACACCATCGAAGCCTATCTTGGCGGCGTTTTCGATAACCTTTTCAATCGGATATTTGACCCGGTCGAAATGCCAGTACGAATAGGTCGAAACTCCAATGCGGATTTTCGGTTTGGGTTGTGGGGTTTGTGCGGCGGTTTCGGCAGCAGTTGGCAAAACGCCAGCCAGCCCAGCCGCCGCGCCGGTTTTGAGCAGAGAACGTCGAGTGATTTTCATGGTTTCTCCTGAAAGGTTTAAGTTGAGAAAAAGAAGTTACGCTAAAAACTTAAAACTGTTAAGGAGAAAATCCCTGGCGAAGCACGCTCCATCAATTTCAATTCGTGCGACAACGCCTGATTCATAAAAAACGCGCGCCGAGTCCAACACAATGGTCAGACTCGGCGCAAAATTCAGATCGTGTTTTTCCAGTTCGCCAGATTACGGCGCGAAATAACCTGACACGTCAATCACGACATGCGTCGTGTTTGAGGCGAACATCTTGAACGCGCCGTCCGTCCCCAAACCGACCGTAAAGTAGCGGTTGAAGATCGAACCTGCCGTGTAATTTGAAGTCGCCACCAGCGGGCGCGTCGCATTACTAGGCCAGAAAGTCAGGAAGCCGCCGCTGGCCGGTTGCACTACGGTCACGTTGCCAACGATGGCTTGGGCGGTCGCCGCGATGGTGCAGAAATTCCGCGCCTGTTGCGACGTTTCCGTTCCACCAGCCAGCGGCACTCCCGGAGTCGTACAGCCCGGCTGTGACGGGCGAGTTTCCAGCAATCGCGTTGGCGTCAACGGATTGAACAGCAAACCTGTTCCGTTCACGTCTACGGCGTCAGGGCTGTAATATCCCAGCACATCAATCACCAACTCAGTTGTCGCCGTCGTGTAAATCTTGAATTGTCCCGTCGGCGACAAACCGACGGTAAACGGCGAATTCAAGATTTCGTTTTGCTTGTAATTCCCGCTGGCGATCAATGGCCGAGCCGCGTCTGCCGGATACATTGTCAAAAATCCGGCTGCCGCTGGCGACACGGTCGTCGCGTTGCCGACCAAGGCTTTTGCCGCAGCCGGAATCGTCACTCCGCTGCAAGTCGTTGTGCCTTGCTGAACCGAATCCACATTGCCCGGCAACGGAGCGTTCGGCGTAAAGCAGCCCGGCTGACCGGCGCGCGTTTCCAACAAACGAATCGGCGTCGGCAACGGATGGAAATACAGCCCGCCGGTCGCAGGCGGCGCGTAATAACCGGTGATGTCCATCACAACGTGAGTCGTCGTTTGCGCGAAAATCTTCAGCGAGCCGTCGGCATTTCCCAAACCCACAGTGAAGACGTTGTTCAAAATATCGCCCGCCGCGTAATTGGTATTGGCTACCAGCGGCTGCGCGGCGTCGCTGGGATAAATCGTCAGGAATCCGCCGCTTCCCGGCACGACGACAGTGACGTTTCCGGTGACGGCTCTGGCCGCAGCCGGAATGCCGCAGGTTCCTCGCGCCAATTGCGTCAACGAATTCTCGCCGTTAATCGGCACTCCCGGCGTGAAGCAGGCCGGTTGCCCCGACCGCGTATCCAGCAATCGAACTGGCGCGGGCAACGGGAAGAACTGCAAACCACCGCTGGAAATCGTGACGGAATAAGACTGAGTTCCCGTGCAGCCCAATCCGTCTGTTGCGCGCAAAACAAAATTGAACGTGCCGACTGTGGTCGGATTTCCATTCAAAGCCGAGCCGCTCAGATTGACGCCCGGCGGCAAAGTGCCGGAATCCAGGGCGAAGGTATAACTGCCGAATCCGCCGGTTCCGCTCAACGACTGGTTGTAAGTTGTACCGACAAAACCATTGGGCAAACTCGACGGATTGATGCCGATGGTTCCGCAGGTCAGATTGACGACCAGATTGTAAAGGCGGCTGCCCGTGCAGTTATTGCTATCCGTTGCCGTGACTGTAATCGGGAAATTTCCTGACTGCGTCGGCACACCAGACAACGTCGAACCGGTAAAGCTCATGCCGTTCGGCAGCGGACCGGACAAGCTGAAATTGACCGTGCCGACTCCGCCAACTTGAGTGAAGTTTTGACTGTAATTGATTCCGGCAGTCGCAGCCGGAATCGTCGTCGGGTTGACGGTGATCGTCTGGCAATTGATGACCAAAGTGTAATTGCGTCCGCCTGTGCAGTTGTTGCTGTCTGTGGCCGTCACTGCGATTGGGAAAACGCCTGCCTGAGTAGGCGTGCCCGAAAGCGTCGCGCCAGAAAAGCTCATTCCCGCAGGCAGCTTGCCTGCCAACGAAAATGTAATCGTGCCAACTCCGCCGACGTTCGTGAACGACTGGCTATAAAACGCATTGACCGTTCCCGAAGGAATCGTGGCTGGATTGACTGAAATCGTCGAACAGTTAATCAGCAACACGTAATCGCGGAATCCGGTGCAGTTGTTGGAATCGGTGGCCGTCACGGTAATTGGGAAACTGCCGCTTTGTGTAGGCGTGCCGGAAAGCGTGCCGCCGACAAAATTCATGCCGTTGGGAAGTGCGCCTTGCAGCGTAAATGTCACAGAGCCTATGCCGCCGACTTGCGAGAAAGTCTGGCTATACGCAACGTTCGCAGTCCCCGCCGGAATCGTCGTCGGATTGATGCTGATCGCCTGGCAATTGACGACCAGATTGTAATTGCGTGTCGCCGTGCATCCGTTGGAATCGGTCGCCGTAATCGAAATCGGGAAGCTGCCGGTTTGCGTCGGAGTTCCAGACAGCGTCCCGCCGCTGAAGCTGATTCCGGTTGGCAGTTTGCCGCTTTGCGAAAACGTCACCGAGCCTATACCGCCGGTGTGCGAAAAGCTCTGGCTATACGCCACATTCGCCGTTCCGGTGGAAATCGTGACAGGCAACACGGAATAAGTCTGGCAATTGATCGTCAGCGTGTAATTGCGGCTGCCAGTGCAACCGTTCGCATCGGTCGCCGTCACGGTGATTGGGAAACTGCCGGTTTGAGTCGGTGTGCCGGAAAGCGTCGCGCCAGCGAAGCTCAATCCGGTCGGCAAACTTCCGGTCAAATTGAAATTGACCGCGCCGACACCGCCAGTCTGAGTAAATGTCTGGCTATACGATGTTCCAGCCGTTCCAGTCGGAATCGTCGCCGGATTCACTGTGATCGTTTGGCAGTTGACCATCAGCGTGTAATTGCGGTTGCCAGTGCAGCCGTTGGCGTCGGTCGCCGTCACGGTGATTGGGAAACTGCCGGTTTGCGTCGGAGTTCCCGAAAGCGTCGCGCCTGAAAAAGTGATTCCGTTTGGCAAAGCTCCGGTCAGATTGAAGCTGACTGTGCTTATGCCTCCGCTGTGCGTGAAAGTTTGGCTGTACATTGAATTCACAGTGCCCGCCGGAATCGTCGCCGGGTTTACTGTGATCGTTTGGCAGTTGACTACCAGCGTGTAATTGCGACTGCCGGTGCAGCCGTTGGCGTCGGTCGCCGTCACAGTAATTGGGAAACTGCCGGATTGAGTCGGCGTTCCAGACAGCGTATCGCCGGAAAAACTAATGCCGTTTGGCAGCGTTCCGGTCAGATTGAAATTGACCGTTCCGATGCCTCCCAGATGCGTAAAGGTTTGGCTATACGATGAACCGACCGTGCCCGCCGGAATCGTCGCCGGGTTCACCGTGATCGTCTGGCAATTGACCACCAATGTGTAATTACGGCTGCCTGTACAGCCGTTGGCGTCGGTGGCGGTAACGGTAATCGGAAAGTTGCCCGTTTGAGTCGGCGTCCCGGAAAGCGTCGCCCCAGTGAAGCTCATTCCGTTGGGCAACGTGCCGGTCAGGTTAAATCCGACAGCGCCGATGCCTCCGCTGTGCGTGAAGGTTTGGTTGAAGTTGGTTCCCGCCGTCGCATCGGAAAGCGTTGCAGGATTGACGGTAATCGTCTGGCAATTGACGACCAGCGTGTAGTTGCGATTGCCAGTGCAATTATTTATGTCAGTTGCCGTAACCGTGACTGGAAAGCTGCCGGTTTGAGTAGGAATGCCGGAAAGCGTGTCTCCACTCAAAGACATTCCGGTTGGCAACGTTCCGGACAGACTAAATGTGTATGGCGCGGTTCCGCCCGTAGCCGTGAATGTTTCGCTGTAACCGGTTCCCGCTGTGCCCGCCGGGATGGTTTCCGGGCTGAGCGTAATCGGCTGGCAGTTATTGCAGGTGTTGAGCAGGATCGTGACGGTTCGGTCTCCCGCATCGCTTGTGGCGATGTCCGGCTTGGTGTCTTCGTTGAAATCCCCAATAGCCAGATGAGTAGGCACTTGCCCTTTGGTCAGCGTAGTCGGCGAACCAAAAGTGCCGTTTCCGTTACCAAGAAAAACAAACGTATTTGCGGCTGATTCGTTTGCGACCGCCAGATCGAGTTTGCCATCCAGATTAAGGTCTGCGGCAGCAACCACCATCGGGTCAAGGCCGGTGTTGTAGGGTGATCCGGGCGCCTGGCTAAAGCCGCCCGTGCCATTTCCCAACAGGATCACCAGGTTGGCGCTGATTCGATTTGTGACGGCGAGGTCTTCAAAAGTGTCTCCGTTGAAATCCCCTTTCGCTATAAAAGATGTGATGTCGCCAACAGGAATTGCCGGATTGGGTTGAATGAAACCACCGAGTCCGTCTCCCAGAAAAATCCGCACAGTTCCCTCGCCCAGATTCGCAACCGCCAGGTCGGCATTGGCATCCCCGTTGTAATTTCCGATCACGCTGTGAAACGGAGCGTCTCCGGCAGGCATTGGCGACCCCACAGTTTCGGCGAATGTGCCATCTCCGTTTCCCAGCAATATGGTCAAGTTATCCGATCCCCCATTGCTGACAACCAAATCCTGATTGGCATCGCCATTGAAACTACCAACCGCCACAGCGCGCGGAAATGTGCCAACAGTGATTGGCGACCCCATCGCCTGCACAAAAGTTCCATCGCCATTGCCCAGCAAAATCGTCAAACTGGCGGATCCCTGATTGGTGATTGCGATGTCGGATTTGCCGTCGTTATTGAAATCGCCGTCTTCGACCGTAATCGGATCAATTCCGGTGGGAATTCTTGGCCCCGGAGTTTCGGTAAAGTTTCCTGTTCCGTCCCCTAACAACACGCTCAATGTGTTTTCATCGGAATTGGTGGTGATGATGTCCAGATGGTTGTCTGCGTTGAAATTGCCGACGCAAACGTAATGCGGGTCAAGTCCAACGCTTTCCGGCGAGGTCGGCGCCTGTGCGAAACTCGGCAATGTGCATCCCATCTGAGCAACATTTGCGCTGACAACTGGGGTTGGAATGGATGAACTTACTTGATTGAACGCCAACGGCGTTTCACGCCCGGAAGCCGGGTTTGAGGAATAAACTCCGGTAGAAGTTGGTTTTGAAATCGCATTTGCCACAAAGTCACGGTTATAAAACACCATCCCCATGACCAGGGTGACAAACAAGAAAGCTAGTATGAGACGTTCGCGGAATTGAAATTTCATCAGGCTTCTCGTAATTGTGAGCAGGGTGGGGCTAAGACACCGCTCAGGGTTTTCTCGACGACGACTGGGACAGTTGCACGACGATTGAGTTACAGCGCGAATGCGCCACCAAGCAATTTTTACTATTTAGTTGGGGATGTAACGGACTTGCGGGGATTGATTTGGCAAGTGTTCGTAGCAGATTTTGGCAACTCAGTTTGTTTTACTGAATTGCGGCAGGCACCAACTCATGAAACCACTGATTTATCCGCCAATCACGAAGCCCTCAACCAGCCTGATGCCGTAAAGGCTGGTTTCAGTCAGGCTTATAGCACAATAAGGTAGGATATGTCTTACATTTTTCGACCAGCATCCAACCTCAACCCATTAAATCGAGGGCAAAACTTACGCAAAAAAGGCAAAAGGCGCTGTTACGCGCCTTTTGCCTTTTTTGCACCTTGAGTTCGTAGCCCTCAACAAACGATCTTACGGCGCAAAGTAGCCCGACACATCAATCACCAGATGCGTCGTGGTTTGTGCAAACATCTTGAAGGCTCCATCGGCTCCGAGGCCAACCGTAAAGTGGCGGTTGAAAATGGATCCCGCTGCGTAATTCGAGGTTGCTACCAGCGGGCGCGTCGCATCGCTCGGCCAGAACGTCAGGAAGCCTCCGTTTGCTGGTTGAACGACTGTCGCGTTGCCGACGATGGCTTGCGCCGTTGCGGGAATGGTGCAGACTCCGCGCGCAGCCTGCGAAGTTTCCGCTCCACCCGTCAATGGAACTCCAGGCGTGAAGCAACCCGGCTGGTTTACGCGCGTGTCCAGCAACCGTGTCGGCGTGATCGGGTTGAACAACAATCCGGTTCCGTTCACGTCAGTAGCGTCGGGGCTGAAATAACCCAGCACGTCCACCACCAGATCGGTCGTCGTGTGCGCGTAGATTTTGAATTGCCCGGTTGCCGACAAACCTACTGTAAATGGCGAGTTGAGGATTTCGCCCAAGTCGTAATTGCCAGTGGCGATTAACGGACGAGTCACATCTGCCGGGAAGAAAGTCAGGAAGCCTCCGGCGACCGGATTAACCGTCGTCGCGTTGCCAACCAGAGCTTTTGCCGACGCTGGAATTGTCACTCCGCTGCAAACTCCTGTGCCTTGTTGAGTAAGCTCGGTTCCACCGGTGATCGGAACGCCCGGAGTAAAACAGCCCGGCTGGTTAAGGCGAGTTTCCAGCAAGCGAACCGGCGTAGGCAGCGGATGGAAATACAAACCACCCGTCGCTGGCGGCGCGTAATAACCGGTGATGTCCATCACCACGTGCGTCGTCGTTTGCGCGAAAATCTTCAACGAACCATCGGCCACGCCTAAACCTACGGTGAAAACGTTGTTGAGAATTTCGCCAGCCACGTAGTTAGTGTTGGCCGCCAAAGGCTGTGTCGCGTCGCTGGGGTAAATCGTCAGGAATCCTCCTGCCGGCGGAGTGACGACTGTGACATTTCCAGTCACGGCTTGAGCGTTGGCCGGAATGCCGCAAGTGTTTCGCGCCAACTGAGTAAGCGTAGCACCTCCGTTAATCGGCACTCCAGGCGTAAAGCAGGCCGGTTGACCGGAGCGCGTATCCAACAACCTCATCGGAGTCGCCAACGGATAAAACTGCAATCCGTTGCTGGGAACAGGAGCAATCGTCACCGAATAAACTCGCGTGCCCATGCAGTTATTGGCATCGGTCGCTTTGATCGTGAACCCAAACGTGCCAGACGTATTCGGTGTGCCGGAAACAACGCCGCCAACCAGATTCAGTCCGGGCGGCAAACTGCCCGCACTGACTGAAAACACATACGGCCCGGTTCCGCCGCTCGCGCTCAGGTTTTGCGCGGGATACGAAAATCCGACCGTGCCATTGGGCATGCTTGTCGGGTCCACAATAATTGTCGGACAAGGCTGATTGATCGTCAGCGTGTAGGCTTGTTCGCCAAAACATGACGCGGTGTTGTCGGTGGCTCGGACGGTGAAGTTGAACGAACCGAACACAGTCGGCGTACCATCCAGCAATCCCGACGGCGACAAATTCATTCCTGTCGGCAACGCTCCGACCTGCACGTTGAAGGTATACGGCGAAGTTCCTCCGCTGGCCATCAACTGAGTCGCCGGATAAGGCGTTCCGGCAGTTCCCGGCGTCAAAGTGTTCGGCGAAATGGTGATCGGCGCGCAGCCAAGCTGAATTTCCCACAAACCACGACCATGCGTGGCAATGCGTAAAATGCGGTTGGCGTCCTGAATTTTCATGTCGAAGACCGCCACACGCGGCAATCCCAAACCGAACGGCAGCCAGTTCGCGCCGCTGTCGGTCGAACGATAAACGGCGATGTCCGTTCCGGCGTAAATGTGCGTCGGATTGGCCGGATCAATGGCCATCGCGTTGACCGGCACATCGGGAATTCCGCTGCCCGCCGCAGTCCATGTCGGAGTTGCGCTGCTCAGGTTGGTGGTTTTCCAAATGTGCTGATTGGCGGCGACTCCGAAACCGGTGTAACCGACATAAGCGATTTCAGGGTTGACGGGATCAATGACAATGCGTCCGACGAACCGCGCAGGCATCCCAGCCCCGGTGACGTTGGTCAACGTGGAAGAACCGGTGGTCGTCCGCCAGATCGTTCCGTTTCGCAAACCAACGATGCGGACATTGTCATTCGATGGAGCTATGCCAATGGCCGTGATCGGCTGGCCGGAAACAATCGGTTCCTGGCTGACTTTGGTCATATTCGTGCCGCTGTTGGCGGAGCGGTAGAGCACGTCAGAACCGAAATACAGAGTGTTCGGATTGCCAGGCCCTCGCGTCATAGGCGCATAAAACAGAATTGCCGTTGCCGTGCAGGTCATTCCGTTCGCAGTTCCGCCAAAACCACAGCCGAAAAACGACCAGCCGTTATCCACGGCGTTGGCGACATTCGTCACCCGCGCGTAACCCATGGCGTTCGTCTGGTTGAAGTACGTGTGGTACATCGTGACGTTGGTCGTATTAGCAGCGTTTTGATCTATCACCGCATAACCGCCGTCGCCAAAATCCGCGCGTGTCCAGGTGTCGTTTGGTTGCAGGAAGTTGGTTCCGTTGTCCTGAGTGCCGCCGATGGAAAAGCGCGGATCGCTGGGGTGCAGGTCTACGCTCATAAATTGCGTTGCCATAAAACCGGCGATATTCATGCTCGTCCACGAAGCTCCGTTGTTCGTGGATTTGTAAATGCCGCCGTCAGTTCCGATCCAGGCTTGAGTCGGATCGGACAACGAAAAAGTTGCTGCGTGATTGTCGGCGTGAACTCCGCTGGCGACGTTGGTGAAATTGGTGCCGCCATTGGTCGAACGTGCAATCAACCGCGAACTGCCTCCGGTGACGTTGCCGCCCAACAAAACCGTGTTGGCGTTGTTGGGATCAACTGCCAGCGAGATGTTGTAAAAACATTGGCCACCGCAGAATCCAGTAGCCGCAGCAATCGCCGCCGACCAGGTTGCGCCGCCATCGGTTGATCTTCGCAAGTTGCCATTTGAAGTCCCGTCAGCTTCATAAACTGTGACGGTTCCACCGGATGAATGCAGCGCCAATTCCGAACGCACACTGTTCAGCGTCAAGGTTCGCGTAAAAGTCGGTGTAGTCGCCAGAGCGTCAGTCGAAAGATAAATTCCTCCGCCGCTGCCCGAAGCCGCATTGACCGTCGTCAAAACTCGATTGGGATTGTTCGGATCCATGGCCACATCCACGTGGCTGGCGTTTCCGGTCGTGGTCATTTGAGTAAACGTGCAGGCTCCGGTGGCGTTGGTCGAACGGAACAAACCACGATTCGGCAATGGCGTAAACGATTCGCAACCCAATCCGCCAATGCCCGAAGTCGTGCTGGCAAAAATAATGTCCGGGTTTGTCGGATGAACAACAACTCTGCCGACTCCGCGCCCGGTGAACACGTCAGCCGCGCCAGCCATATTAAATGGCCCATTCAACACCGGCGAAGTGTCTGCGTTGTTGATGCGATAAATGCCTACGCCAAAGAAACTGTCGCAGGAAGAATTCGGTTCGCCCGTGCCGACGTAAACGATGGTCGGGTTGGAAGGCGCGATGGCAATCGAACCAATCGCCAACGACAAGGCCGAATCAAAAATCGCCGTCCAACTGGCTCCGCCGTTCAAGGTTCGATAAACGCCGCCCTGAGCTGTGCCGACATAAACTATGTTCGGATTGGTCGGATGGACTGCGATGGCTGTCGTTCGTCCGCTGACGGCAGTTGTCACTCCTTCGGTTTGGCCGTTTGGAATTGGCGACGGGCCGATTTCCGTCCAGGTGGTCTGGTTAATCAACGGCAAATTTCCAGATTGCAATTCCAACTGACGAATCGCCTGAATGCGACGATCCGGCTGGTCATAAGGCAATCCGCGCAACAAATTAACGTTTTCCTGACGCCGATCCAGGTATTCGCGTTTTTCGATCAACCCGCGCGCAAACGGCGGCATATCCGGGTCTACTTCTTCGTTATTTGCCGAAGCTGATCGGCTTTGCGCCTGACTCGTTCCAGGCTGTTGCTGACCGTTTTGCCGCTGCCCGGCTTGTTGGCCGGTTTGCTGTTGACCAGTTTGCTGTTGAAAAGCTCCGGCCTGTTTCACCAACACCAATCCAACTGACATCGTGACCAACAAACAGATGACGGACAGCATTAACCGCCACGCATGCTCTTTCCAAATCGCGTTTAAGATTGCTCGCGGACTCATACGGGACTCCTTTTTAATAGAGAAACTTGGGTTAACGGCAAAGGACGAGGATGTTTTGTCAGCATAACTCTCTGACGAATTCCTTACACCATTCAGCGAATTTACAAGATGTTTCGTACAGCTTTGGGGAGGGTGCTTCAACAAGGCCAGTGAACAGAAGAACCCTTTTTTTGACGCGGCGAAATGTACGTTAGCGATTTCGACCTGTCAACTTTCGGCTCTTTCGTATCACAAGCTTGACTCGATGCGTTGCTGCCGCGATAGTTTGCGCTTTGTAAATCCCTTGTAACTGCTCAGCCGGTACGGAACGGGAAGCGGTAGCGCCCCGGTTTTTCGTGAGGAGTGAGCTTTGCAAGCATCCCGTCGCTACCGCTCTGGGTTCCGTACCGAGTTTTTGACTCCAGGCTGAGCAGTTACAAACGGGAAGCGGTAGCGCCCCGGTTTTTCGTGATGAGTGAGCTTTGCAAGCATCCCGTCACTACCGCTCCGGGTTCCGTACCGAGTTTTTGACTCTAGGCTGAGCAGTTACAAACGGGAAGCGGTAGCGCCCCGGTTTTTCGTGAGGAGTGAGCTTTGCAAGCGTCCCGTCGCTACCGCTCTGGGTTCCGTACCGAGTTTTTGACTCCAGGCTGAGCAGTTACAATCCCTTTTCCTCAAAGACCTTCAAGGAGACGAAAGAAAATGAAAGCTGCTGTGCTGCACGCGCTGGCCGAACCATTGATCGTAGAAGAACTGGCGACGCCTCAACCGGGCGCAGGCGAAGTGCTAATCAAAGTTGCGGCCTGCGGCGTTTGCCATTCCGATTTGCATCTGGTGCGCGGCGAATGGGATTTGCTGAAACCCATCACCAAACTGCCGCTGGTTCCCGGCCACGAAGTCACAGGAACCATAGCCGCTCTGGGCGAAGGCGTTGAAGGCTTTGCCATCGGCGACCGCGTTGGAGTTCCCTGGCTGCATTCGACTTGCGGACAGTGTGAATTCTGCCTGGCCGGGCGCGAAACACTGTGCGGCAAACAGCAGGTCACAGGCTGTACTGTGGACGGAGGCTTCGCCGAATTTCTGAAAGCCAAAGCCAGTCACACCGCCAAACTTCCTGACAATTTGAGCTTTGTCGAAGCCGCTCCGCTGCTGTGCGCCGGGCTGACGGTACATCGCGCGCTGAACGATTCCGGCGTTGCTGCCGGACAGCGCGTAGCCGTTTTCGGCATCGGCGGACTTGGCCATCTGGCGATTCAACTGGCCAAAGCGCGCGGCGCGGAAGTCATCGGCGTGGATGTTGCCGACGACAAGCTGGCGCTGGCCAAAGAATGCGGAGCCGATCACACGGTCAATGCCGCAACTTCGCAAGCTTACAAGGAAATCAAAAAACTCGGTGGCGCACACGTTGCGATGGTGACTTCCGGCTCGAAAGCCGCTTATGAAACCGCGCTGCGAAGTTTGCGAAAAGGCGGAACGCTTTCTGTAGTCGGCATGTCGCCCGAACCAATCAGCCTTTCGACTGTGGCGATGGTTTCAGGAGAATACCGCATCATCGCTTCGGCTGTTGGCACGCGAACCGATTTGCGCGAAGTGCTGCAACTCGCCGCCGAAGGAAAGGTTCGTTGCCGTATTGAAACTCGCCCGTTCGACCAGGCCGACGCCGTTCTGAACGAAATGCAAAATGGAAGCTTGGTTGGACGTGTGGTGCTAACCTTTTAGCTGGAGCGCGGACGTGTCGTCCGCTGCCGGTCCACGGACTTCCAGTCCGCCTATAACAAGCGGACGACACGTCCGCG
>JANRKX010000142.1:0-12885 GCA_033763255.1 Acidobacteriota bacterium
GTAGCCGTGCTGGTCAACACGACGACCGACAATCGCAATCGCACTGTTGCTGAAATCCGCCACGTGTTTTCCAAAAACGGCGGCAACATGGGCGAATCGAATTCAGTGTCGTGGATGTTCAATCGCAAAGGCCAGATCGTGGTTGACGCGGCGTTGAAAAGCGAAGACGAGATGATGGAAATCGCTCTGGAAGCGGGAGCCGATGACGTGACCAGCGACGCCGACACGCATCAGATTTTCACCGCGCCGGAAGATTTCCACTCCGTGCTGGAAGCGATCAAATCCCAAGGCATCGAACCGATGTCTGCGGAACTGGCGATGATTCCGCAAAACACGATCAAGCTGGAAGGCGCGGACGCGACGAAGATGTTGAAACTGTACGAAGCTCTGGACGACCACGACGACGTGCAAAGCGTCTACGCCAACTTCGAGATGGATGATTCGGCATTGGAATAATTCTGGTTCACAGTTCGCGGTTCACAGTTCACAGCACTTTCTCAACCGCGAACTGTGAATCGCAAATCTTAAGAAACCCAATGCTCGACTGACGCCGAGCAATTTACCAATCACATTTCGGCCACCCCTGAAGGAGAACATCCTATGTTTGCCCGCACAGCCTTTTGGGGGATTGTCTTTCTGTTTGCTTGTTCAATCACTGCCGAAGCCCAAAACCGACGCAAAACAATCGTCCCCGGTCAACGAGCCGTCGTTGTGGATGAACGCCTGTCTGCTTTGCGGACTCAGGCGGATGTTAAAGCTCCGCTTGATCAACGACTGCGGCGAGGCCGTGTTGTTGGAGTTCTCGGCGCAAGGAAATCTAAAGACGGCGAACAGTTCTTGCGCGTTTCGGTCACGCGAAATACGCGCGGTTGGGTTTTGGCCGAAGCCGTCGTTAAAACGGGCAATGCCGCCGATGCTGAACGTCTGCTGAATCTGATTGAAGACACCGATGATGATTTCGTTAAAGCTCGACTGGCCAAACTGTGTGCTGACGAATTTCGTTCGACGACGATGGCTCCGCGTTGTTTGCTGAAACTTGGCGAAACCGCCGAACGCGCTGCCGATCGTTTAACGCGCGATGCCAAACGCCGGGTCGGCAACGAAGAACCCAGCGCAGGTTTGAGCAAGCGCGATTACTTTTTGAATTTTGTCGGTCTGGATCGTTACAACCGCATCGGCGTAGTTTTCGATTTTGACGCAACGGCGGAGCGGATTGTTTACGATGGCGAAGCTTTTCGTGAAATAGCAAAGCGGTATCCGAAAAGCGCAGAAGCGCAAACGACCAGAGAAAAACTCACCAAATGATGGTTCGCGTCGTTTCAGTTGCACCACCAATGATTTCATTCTTCCCGATCATTGCGTATGCTCTGCAACCGATGAGCCGCAAGAAACAAATCAACCAAACCGCCGCAACGATAGATACCGATGAACTGTTGGCCGCGATTCGCCGCGAACCGGATGGCCTGACTATTGTCGAACTGGCCGAACTGTTTGAACTCAGCCGCGCCGAACAGAAATCCGTTTCGCTGTTGCTGAGCCAGCTTCAAGGCTGTGGATTGTTACGCCGACAAGGGCAGGAATTTCGCTGGGCAGATTCCAATCGCGCATTGTTGGGAACGATTCGCCAGCGGCGGCGAAAAACGATCAATTTCATTCCTGACGACGCTCACGAACGCGCGCGAGGTCGCATTCGCATCGCCGCCGAAGATTTGAACGGAGCTTACGACGGAGACCGCGTTGTCGTCAGCCTGGTTCGCGCTGGCAAAACCAACGAGCGGGAAGCCAAAGGCGACCGCGAAGCAAGGGTTGAAATGATTTTGCGGCGCGGCCAGCTTCGCATTATTGGCCGCTTGCATCACGGATTCCGCGAATCGTGGGTGGAATCGCTGGACGAAAAATTTCTCTTCGACATTGAAATCGGCGGCGGCGAAGCAGCGGAACTTGAAGACGGCTGGATAGTGCTGGTTGAGATCACAGGCTACCCCAGCGGTTCAATGAAACGCAGCGGCGTTCATCATCGCCAAAACCCGAAAGGTCGCATCATTGAAAAGCTGGGAGCCAGCAGCAGCGAACCTGGCATGGACATCAACGTCGTGATTTTCAAACACGACCTGCCACACGTTTTCCCGCCCGAAGTCCTGGCCGAAGCGGAAAGCCATTCTCCCGTTGTCACCGAAGATCAACTCGTTGGCCGGTTGGATTTGCGCGAAGTTCCGACCGTTACGATTGACGGCGAAACCGCGCGCGATTTTGACGACGCCATCAGTTTGAAAAAACTCTCCAACGGCAATTTCCAGCTTGGAGTTCATATCGCCGATGTCAGTTATTACGTTCGTACGGGAACTCTGCTGGATGTCGAAGCGCGGTTGCGCGGGACTTCGGTTTACTTTCCTGAACGCGCGATTCCTATGTTGCCGGAACATTTGTCGAACGGAATCTGTTCGTTGAATCCAAAAGTTGATCGGCTGACGATGTCGGCGCTGATGGAAGTGGACAAACAAGGCCGCGTTGTAAATTACGAACTGCGCGAATCAGTCATTTGCAGCAACGAACGCATGACCTACACCGACGTGAACAAGCTGCTGACTCACGCCGATCCGCAATTGGCGATGAAGTACGCCGATTTGCTCGACCTGTTCAAAACGATGGAAGAACTGGCGCGAATTCTGATCCGAATGCGAACCCAACGCGGCGCGATTGATTTCAACCTGCCCGAATCTGTGTTCGAGTTTGACGACGAAGGCCGCGTTGCCGGGGTGCTGAAAGCCGATCGCAACATCGCGCATCGCATCATCGAAGAGTTCATGCTGCTGGCCAACGAAACCGTCGCCAGTCATTTTCACAGGCTCGGCGTACCCGCGATGTATCGCATCCACGAAGAGCCGGAAGTGCAGCGCGTCATCGAATTCGCTCAACTGGCAACGACGTACGGCTATCGCTTTCCGATGGGCGAAATCAGTTCAAAAAATTACCAGCAGTTGTCGAAACAACTGGAAGGCAAACCCGAAGAGCGCGTGCTGGCTTACGCGATGTTGCGGTCGTTGCAGCGAGCGAAATACTCGGCTCAGAATGTCGGACATTTTGGATTGGCTGCGCCGATTTACACGCATTTCACGTCGCCAATTCGACGCTATCCCGATTTGATCGTTCACCGCGTGTTGCGGGCGTTGTTGAAGGAAGGCGACCGGTACGGAACCGGAAGCGGTAGCGACCGGGCAAGCTTGAAGGAAGGCGACCGGTACGGAACCGGAAGCGGTAGCGACCGGGCAAGCTCCGAACAAACATTTTCCCGTGGAAACCGGGGCGCTACCGCTTCCCGTTCCGTACCGAAGAATGCACCCAAGCCGATTCCTTTCGGTGAATTGGAATTGATGGCGCAAGAATCCAGCGACCGCGAACGCGCCGCCGATGCCGCCGAAAACGAAATTGACGAATGGCGAAAAGCCGTTTTCATGGCTGAGCGTCTGGGCGAAGAATTCGACGGGATGATTACCAACGTCCGCGATTTTGGATTTTACGTCGAACTGGACGAATTTTTCATCGAAGGCTTGGTTCCGGTCGCGTCGCTGATTGACGATTATTACAACTTCGACGAACGCTCGCATTCGCTGACGGCGCGCAGCGGACGGCGAAAATTTCGGATTGGTGACCGCATTCGGGTCAGAGTTGATCGCGTCAATGTGGATCGTCATCTGGTGGATTTTTCTGTCGTTGACAGTTCACAACCCAGAAGCGGAAAAAAGCGCCGCTAATTTGTCAGCAGCTTCATCGAAAATTTGCCCAGCCCTTTCCGCATGAATTGAGCAACTTTCCGCAACAACGCCCGCCACTCAACCGGATTTGCCACCAATTTACTGGGAACGACACTTGCTGAAAATTCTGGCGAAAGCTGTTTTCGGCTTTCGTCATTTCCTGATCCCGGAGGCGTTGTCATGAGAATCTTCAAGTTGTTGTTGATCGCAGTTTTCGCCGTTGTGCTGTACGTAAACGCAGAAGTCATCGCGCAGAAAGAAGACCCATCGGTCGTTCGCGGCAAGAAATTGTTCATGAATTATTGCGCCAGTTGTCACGGCACGGATGGCAAAGGCAGCGGCGTGGTGGCTCCTTCGTTGAAAAAACACCCGCCCGATCTGACCAAACTTCAAAAAGGCGCGAAGTTCCCAGCCGATGAAGTTCGCAAGAAAATTTCCGGCGATTTGTCTTCGCCTGTGCATGGCAAAAAAGACATGCCGGTGTGGGGGATGATTTTCAGCCAGTCGGACATCACCAATCTGGTGAAGTATCTGGAATCCATTCAACGACCATACGACCCGCAACCTGCCGGATAAATTCGTAATCGGTGGCCAAACGCCGATCAAGTCGTCAATCGCATAACCCGGCTTTTAAGGTTCTGTGCGATTGACGGCTTTTTTTGTTTTCCGCCTGCCAAACGAATCAATTTTGAAACTTACGGCATTCGACTGGTTAATGGTTCCGGCTCTCTTCAGACGTTGCCGAGTTGGTGCTAGGATACGCGCTGCTTGCCAAAGTTCACCCACAGACTAGAAAGAAACAAATTCCTGCTAAACGGATTAGTGGCGCAGGGCGGTACGAAACATCATGTCTGAAACAACAGTCTCACCTTTAAGCTCGACCGAGCGATTCAAACGCTGGTTTTTTGAAGGCCAGGTCAAAGAAGTCGCCGGTCCTCACGGAAAAGAAGGTCAACATCACGTGCAACCCTGGTGGAAAGTGATGTGCCTGACCGGCGTGGATTATTTTTCGACGTTGGGTTATCAGCCCAGCATCGCCTTTTTGGCTGCCGGAGCCTTGTCGCCGATTGCGACATTGATTTTGGTGTTGCTGACATTGTTTGGCGCTTTGCCGATTTACCGGCGGGTCGCTCAAGCCAGCCCGCATGGTGAAGGCTCAATTTCCATGCTCGAAGATTTGCTGCCGCGTTGGCGAGGCAAACTTTTCGTGCTGGTGCTGCTGGGATTTGTAGCGACGGATTTCATCATTACCATCACGTTGTCCGCGGCGGACGCGACCGAGCACATTGTCAAAAATCCGCTCATGCCCGATGCACTACATCACCACATCGTCGGCGTTACAATTGCCTTAATCGCCGTTTTAGGCGCGATCTTTTTGAAAGGGTTCCGTGAAGCCATTGGTCTGGCTGTCGGGTTGGTGGTCACCTACCTGCTATTGAATTTGGTTGTAGTACTGGTGGGAGCGTATCAGGTTTTCACTCATCCAGAGGTGATCACGAACTGGAAAGAAGCCATGTTTGCTTCGCCAGACGTGCATGGCAATCCGTTGCTGATGATTGGAGTTGCGTTGTTGCTGTTTCCGAAACTGGCGCTAGGGCTTTCTGGTTTTGAAACCGGTGTGGCTGTGATGCCGTTGGTCAAAGGCGATCCAGGCGATGACCACAAACTCCCGGCTGGGCGAATCAGGAATGCTCAAAAACTGCTGCTCAGCGCCGCGCTCATCATGAGCTTTTTCCTGATTACCAGCAGCCTGGTGACAACGATGTTGATCCCGTCGCATGAATTCCGCGCCGCCGCCGATGGCCAACCGGCTGGAGAAGCTTTCGGGCGTGCTTTGGCGTATCTGGCGCATCATTATTTGGGCAGTATATTCGGGACGATTTACGACATCAGCACGATTTCGATTTTGTGGTTTGCCGGAGCTTCGGCAATGGCCGGATTGCTGAACATCGTGCCGCGCTATTTGCCGCGCTACGGAATGGCTCCGGATTGGACACGGGCCAATCGTCCATTGGCTGTGGTTTTTACACTGATCGCCTTTGCGGTAACGGTTTACTTTAACGCGAATGTTGAGGCGCAAGGCGGCGCATATGCCACCGGGGTATTGGTGCTGATGACTTCCGCGGCTGTCGCGGTAACGTTGCTGGTCTGGAAAAACGGAGCAATTCGTTTCGTGTTTCTGGCCATAGTCCTGGTTTTCGGTTATACGACGGCACTGAACATTTACGAGCGACCTGATGGCGTCAAAATCGCGTCGTTCTTTATCTTTTCAATCATCGCCGTTTCCATCTTTTCCCGTGCAATGCGCTCAACCGAATTGCGTATTGACGGTGTGGATTTGAATGATCTGGCCAAACAGTTCATCGAAGAAGCCAAAAACGGCACAATTCGCATTGTCGCCAATCGCCCGGATGCAGGCGATGTAGACGAATACCGATTGAAAGAAAAAGAAGAACGATGGAACAACCACATTCCCGCAAATGACCCAGTGCTGTTTCTGGAAGTTCGTCCCGGCGACGCTTCGGATTTTTCCGGCGCAATGAAAGTGCGCGGTGTTCAAATTGGCAGCTACAAAATCCTGCGAACAAAAAGCCCTGCTGTACCGAACGCGATTGCGGCATTCCTGCTGCACGTTCGCAATGAAACGGGGCAGATTCCGCACGTGTATTTCGGTTGGACTGAAGGCAATCCGTTGATTTACGTGTTGAAGTTTATTTTCTTCGGCGAAGGCGACACGGCTCCGGTAACTCACGAAATTTTGCGACAGGCCGAACCGGATCGTTCGCGCCGCCCGGCTGTTCACGTCGGCGGTTAAGGCGTGTGACACACTCAAATTGTCACACCACAGTTTTGCGGAGGTTTCTCAATGGCTAAGCGTTTAATCAGTGTTGACGATTTCATCGCCCAAATCCGTTCGTTTGAACAGGGAATCATCACGCGCGACGGGGTGCTGGATTTTTGCGACAGCGTACAGGTCAGCGACGCTTCGCTGGAACCTTATGTGTTCTTCGACCAGAAATTTTACACGAGGAACATGATTTACCGTGACGATCTGTTTGAAGTCATGACCATTTGCTGGCAACCGGGACAGAAAACCGCCGTGCATACGCACAACGGCCAGCTTTGTTGGATGATTCCTCAGCGCGGAAATCTGGGCGTGACGGATTACAAATGGCTGGGCTGTGACCATCCTGAAAATCAGAACGTTGTCGGTATTGATTGTCTGGCCGGTTCAGACCACACCAAACTGGAAGTCGTCCGCGAAATCGAAGCCTGTGCGGGCGGAACTGTGTTGACCGCCGACAAACTGCAAACGATTCATCGGCTGTATAACTTCGACGAACCGGCGGTCAGCATTCACATCTACTCGCGCCCGATTGATTCCTGTGTCGCGTTCGACATGGAAAAACAACAGTGTTACCGGCGGCAATTGGCTTACTTCAGCAAAATGGGAATGCTTGAACCGAAACCGGAACCTGTGGCCGCGCAGGTATCGAATCTGGTGACGATTTCGGCTCGGTGAGTTTTTTTGCCGGCCTTGCCTGAAAACGAAAAGAGCGCCCGCTGTGATGCGTGGCGCTCTTTTCGTTTCTGTGGTTGTGAAGTTGGGTTATTCGTAACGCAATGCTTCAATCGGGTCGAGCCGCGAAGCTTTGAACGCCGGATAAATTCCGGCGATCAGGCCAATCGCTACCGACACGCTAAAACCTATGACCACGTACAGCATCGGCACGGTTGACGGGAATTTGAACAGTTTCAACAGGCTGCTAATCAAATAACCAAAGATGATTCCGATAACTCCACCGACGCCGGTCAACGTGCAGGCTTCCAACAGAAACTGAAAGATGATGTCTTTGCGCGTGGCGCCAATGGCTCGGCGAACGCCAATTTCCTTAGTGCGTTCGGTGACGCTGACCAACATGATGTTCATCACGCCGATGCCTCCAACCAGCAACGCCACCGAAACAATTGGAATGACGATCATCGCCACCATCGCCAACATCTTGCCGAAACTTTCCTGAATGCCGCTGGGCGTGTCTATCTGAAAACTGTCCGGTTGATCGTAAGCAACATTGCGACGACGGCGCAGCAATTCGCGCGCTTCGTCAATCAGAGTGTCGAGCTTCCCGGAATGCGCCGCCAAAGCGACGAAATGATCTTCCTGCATCGGATACATCGAATGCATGACGGTGTAAGGAACAAAGATCATCGAATCCTGATTCGGGCCGCCTCCGCCCAGCAGGTTTTTGGATTTTTCCAGCACGCCAATCACGCGAAAGACTTTGTTGCCGATCTGAATTTCCTTTTCCAACGGTTCATAACCCTGCATCAACCTTTCGGCAATGTCGTAACCGATGATGGCGACTTCGCTGCTGTGCTGATCTTCGGAATCGGTGAAAAAGCGTCCGCGCGCAATTGCGACTTCGCGCGTGTAAGCATAAGCCGCCCAGACGCCGCGAACCTGTGAAGTGCGAACTTCATTGCCGCGAAATTTCACTGTTGGCGGCACGCCACTCGGACGCAAACTCGGCGACGCTGCCGCGACCGACGGCAACTGGCTGAGCGCGATGGAATCTTCCAGCGTGATGGGTTTGCGCTTGCGCTCTTCTTCAGTGAAATCGCTGTGACGCGGCCCGCCGCCCAGACGGCTGACAAAGGCGACGTTGGTTCCGAACTGTTCGATCTGTTCCTTGAACCCGGCTTCCAAACCACTGGCCAGCGAAGCCACGCCGATGACCGTAGAAGTTCCAATGACTACGCCCAGCACGGTCAGAAACGACCGGAACTTGTGTGACCACAGCGTAACCATGGCTTGCGATAACAATTCTTTTGCTTGTTGCTTCAACATAACTTTTTACTCCGCTCTCAACGCGACAATCGGATCGAGCTTGGCGGCTTTCCAGGCCGGGTACAGGCCGAAGATGATGCCGACTCCGCTGGAAACTCCGATGGCCAGAAATGCCGCCCAGATTGGCAGTTCCGCTGGGATCGGCGAAAACTTCACCAGCAGCCAGGAAATCACATAAGCCAACCCCAGCCCAATCGCTCCGCCAACCAACGAAAGTGTCGTAGATTCGATCAGGAATTGCATCAGGATGTCTTTTCGCCGAGCGCCCAACGATTTACGAATGCCGATTTCGCGCGTTCGTTCAGTCACCGTCACCAGCATGATGTTCATAATGACGATGCCGCCGACAACCAACGAAATTGAAGTCACGCCCAACGCCACCGCCGCGATGATTCCGAACAAGGCTTGAACAAAGTTGTTGATGGCTTCGGACGTGACAAATCCGAATGTGTCTTTGTCGTTGTAGCTCAATCCGTGGCGGGCGCGCATCAGCATGCGAACCTGATCCTGCAAGTCTTGAAGATTGCCATTGTCGTAACCTTTGACTGAAATGGTCAGGCTTTGGCGGGTTCCAAACAGTTTCTGGTGAGTGGTGATTGGAATGATAACGAAATCATCCTGCGATTGGCCGAAGACCGAGCCGCGTTCTTTGGCGACGCCGACGACTTCAAACGGCAAACCGTTGATTTTGATTTCGCGCCCGACGGCTTCGCGAGTGTTGAAAAGTTTGTCGGCGACTTCCACGCCGATCAGAGCCACGTATCGCCGCCGTTCGTTGTCGCTTTCGTTGACGTACCGTCCAAGGTCGGGTTGAGTCGCGTCAATGTAAACCATGTTCGGCGTGTTGCCTTTGACGTTGATGCCTGTCAGTTTTTCGTTGCCGGCGCGAATTTCGGCGTTGCTGAATCCCTGCACGCCAATGTATTGCGCCAGCGTCATTCGTTCCTGCAGGTATTGTCCATCGGACAGCGTGATGTCCTTGTTGCGCCGATTGGCATTCAGAAAGTCTTCAAAGCTGGTGATGATGCCGAATTTGTCCAGCAACACGGTGTTGGCTCCCAAATCCGCCGTCACCGTGCGATCAACGTAACGGAAAAAACCTTCGATGACGGCAGCCACTGCCACCACGGTCATGACGCCGAAAATTACTCCGAGCAACGTCAAAAACGACCGCAGCTTGTGCGCTCGCAACGAAGAAAGAGCCAGTAATACTGATTCCAAAAATCTCATAGCCTTGCCTGCTTGTCTTGGATTTCGATTGGCTCAAACGCCGCCGAGCCAAACGCATCAAACGACAAATGACGGAGCTTGGTTGCACATATTTCAGAATGGAAAAGAGGTAGGAAGCGTCAAGCCATAGATTATTCCGGGAGACACAAGCGCGCGGGATTTCAAGACGATCAAATGCTGTGAACTGGCAGAGGGTTTGGCGCGGATCGGTGCGTCACGAACTTCGATTTTCACGTCTGAGTGACCATCAGAAGGGCAGTATTCCAGTGTATCGAGTGGGGATAGGTTGCGTGCGGTGGAAAAGCTCGCACCGTTTGCCGAATGCGGCCAAACCCAACCGCGGCGGGATTGGGTTATGGCCTGGCGACGCGAAATAATACGACTGGTGACACGGCGCGATTTTCTCTCAGACAACAGCGCGATAAACTTTGTTTTGCCGCTGTCGCAGTAAAAACGGTAACACTGTCAAAGGAACGCTATGAAAACAAATTTTTCCGTCCGGTTATTCATACATATTTCAGCAATGCTGTGTCTGCTGGCGCTGCCGCTGGCGGCGCAAACGACTGCGCCCGCCGACACAACGGTTCCCAGCCGGGATTACATCACGGCGCGGCTGGCCGATCTGCGCAAAATTCACACGCCCGAAGGCATTGAAGCTCTGGAAGAAGTTTCCATCGGCGGCGCTCGTCAGTGGGTTTCGATCCGTGGAAAGAATCGGGCGAATCCGGCGTTGCTGTTTATTCACGGCGGCCCCGGCACGCCGATGATGCCGCTGACCTGGGCATATCAAACGCCTTGGGAAGATTTCTTCACCGTTGTGCAATGGGATCAGCGCGGCGTAGGCAAAAACGCCGCAACTGCCAACCGCGAAACGCTCGCGCCAACGCTGACCACCGAACGCATCATCGCCGATGCCGAAGAGATGACCGCTTGGGTGCGCAAACGATTGAACAAGGAAAAGATCGTCGTGATGGGCTATTCCTACGGCACGTCGGTAGCCGTAGCCCTGGCCCAGCGGCGTCCTGAATGGCTGCACGCTTATGTCGGCATCGGTCAAATGGCGGGTGGAGGCAACAGCGAAGAACACATTTACAAGCGGCTGCTGGAACTGGCGACCAAAGCAAACAATGAAGAAGCCTTGCGCGAACTGAAAGTCATCGCGCCGTATTCCGCCTCGAATCGCAAAATGGCCGACATCTTGCTGGTGCGTAAATGGGCGCGACACTTCAACGGAGGCTGGTACGGCAAACCGAATTTTGAACTGCTGTTTTCGCTGCCCGATTGGGCGTCCGAATACACACAGGCCGACATTGACGCGCAAACGAAAGCTTCGCAATGGTTTTCGCGGACGGTGATGGCAAATGGACGCTCGCAAACCGACGCTGCGCCGCCCGCAAACCAAAACGCCGGCGAACGCAAAACCTTCAAAGTGCCCGTCGTCGTGATAATGGGGCGGCACGATCTGCACACGCCGTATGAACCGGCGAAAGCCTTTTTCGAGACGATTGAAGCGCCGCACAAACGCTTCATCACGCTGGAACGCTCAGCACACGTCCCCATGCTGGAAGAACCCGGCCTGTTTTTGCTGACGCTGATTCAGGAAGTGTTGCCCCTGACAGAAGGCCGCGCCGCGTTTGCTCTACCGCGATAGTTCGTCAGAATGCGACGCGCAATGCTTGTTCGACTGTCCAAAATCACGGATACTGCCCGCCGTTCGCAGGCAAGCGAACACTTCAGCTTTAGGCCGGTTTTAAGCATAGGCAGGTTTTCCTGATGTCAGCCGAGAATTTCTTCGTTCACTCTTTGTTGCGCGCTCACGATTGGCAACATCGTCCGCAGCTTGATGACGTTTGCCAGTGGTGGCGCGGCGGCGGTCGAGGTGTGTTGGCGTTGGTCGGCATGGGCGGCGCGGGCAAGACAGCCATCGTCGAACGTTTCCTGCGCGTGCTGCCCGGCGGGTTGCCGTCAGACCCCGACGCGCCTAAAGGAAGCACTCGACCGCTGGCAGCCGCTCCACGACCCGGAACCGGAACGCCCCGACCAGAACTTCCAACTCGACGGCCAGCAATACAACTACCGCGCCGCCGAAACGCACCGCATCCTGACTGAACTCGCGGGCGGCGTGCTGACGAACTATCCGCTTGCCAAAGCGCCAGCCCCAACCGAGGCGCAACCCCATCACGCGCCAACCAAGTCCAAGAGATTCGCCGTTGCGCTGTCGTTTCCCAGCGAGCATCGTGACTACGTTCAGCAGATTGCCGACACGCTCGTCACGTCGCTGACGAAGCCGCGTGTGTTTTACGACCGCTATTACGAAGCGGAGCTTTCGCGTCCGAACCTGGACACCTATTTGCAGAAGATTTACCACGACGAATCGGAACTGGTCGTGGTCGTCATTTGCCAGGAATATGACGAAAAGGAATGGTGCGGCCTGGAATTCCGCGCGATCCGCAACCTGATCAAGAAACGGCGCGACCACGAGATCATGTTTGTGCGAGTCGCGGACGGCGATGTGAAAGGCGTGTTCGGAATTGACGGTTACGTTGATGCCAAGAATCGGCCAGCGACGGAAATCGCACAGGTGATTTGCGACCGACTAGCGCTGCTTCAATCCCAAACCCCTTAACCCGATTTACCGCCATTGAAAATTTCGTTGCCCGTTCTTTGTGCCGGAGGCACAACGGAAATTAGCCGGTGGTGAAGGCGTAGCCGCAACCACCGGAACTGAGCATCACCGGATTTGCGTCCTGGCAGGGACACCGGACAAGAGTCGGTTTTATTGCCCTGACTTGTCCGGCGCTCCCCCAGAGCGCGACCTTTGCCGCCGGTTTTCCGGTGGTTACGCTTCGCTGCACCACTGATGTAATGAAAACAGTGCCTCCTTAGTGCGGCGAGTATTACACTCGCTGTGACAAAAAACGCACAGTCGAAAGGAGGCACCAATGACAGTATATTGCGGTGTTGATTTTCATGCTCGTCAACAAACTATCGCCTACTGCGACACGCAGGATGGCGTGATCAGGTTCATCCAACTCAAACATGATGATCGCGATG
>JANRKX010000143.1:0-8310 GCA_033763255.1 Acidobacteriota bacterium
CGTGTGGCTGACCAAGTTGAGATTTAGGCGAAACTCGGTCACGAATAGAGTGGTAACGTGTGCGTGTTAACTGAATTGTGTTACTTTTCTTGTTTGACCGCTTGCTACTTCGAGAAGAAGCAGCGCGCGGAATATGCTACCAATCAAGACAGCCTGTCAACTGAAATTTCACCATTTCGGTATTTTTTTTCAGAACGGAAGACAAAGGCGGGTAAAGCTTGCTGGTCACTGCCAATAATCCATGATAGTTTTCAATCATGCAGTACCAAGCGATTTTGACGAATGATTTTTCCCGCCGATTTCGCCCCATCGGTTTTCTTCCCTTGCTGACCGTCGTCTGCCTTTTGGCTGGCATTTCCCCGCAAACCGATGCTCAATCGTCTCGACCGAGAATCGTTGCTGAAAAGCCCAAACCTTCAACCGCCCAAAAACCGCCTCAACAATCTCCGAAACAATCAAAACTTTTGACGGCCAAAGATCACCGGCAGGCCGAGCAGCGGCTAAAAGACTTGGGCTATTGGACTGGCCGGATTGATGGCAATTGGGATGAGGCTTCACGAAACGCGCTGATTGCGTTTCAAAAGGTCGAGCGGTTGAAACCTAATGGACAATTGACGCGAGCGACGTTCGACCATTTGCTGGCTGCCAATCGGCCAACCCCGCTAGAAACCGGCCCGGCGCACATCGAAGTTGATCTGGTTCGACAAGTGTTGTTCGTCGTTGACGACGCCGGAACGGTTACGCGCGTTCTGCCCGTTTCGACCGGCAACGGTAAAGAATTCTTTTCTGAAGGCTGGGCGCGCGATGCCATCACGCATCCCGGAAGGTATCAAGTTCGGCAGAAAATCCCCGGATGGAAAAAGAGCGCGCTCGGCGAAATGTATTATCCGGTTTACTTCATGTACGGCACGGCGATTCACGGCTCGAAATCTGTGCCGACCAAACCTGCCAGCCATGGTTGCGTGCGGATTCCCATGTTCGCAGCAAAGGAGTTTTACAGGGTAACGCCAGTCGGAATGCCCGTAATCATTTTCAAACAAACGGCTCCGACAACTTCTTTACCTGCCACGACAGTGAAGTAATTTAGCCATTTTGGGACAAATACCGTTCGATTGACGCAAATGTGGCTCGCCAACCATCTTCGCAAGCGGCATAAAAATCATCCGCAACAGCATCAGCCGGAAACCCGTCCTGCGTGACACGCAAAATTGAACCTTCGCCATTCGCTTCGATGGTAAATTCCGTTGTCATTTTGGCGTCGAAAGGCGGCTGCCCTGTCTTGGCGAAATACTTGGTGTCGGTCAGAAACAATTGGCGAGGCGGTTCGATGGCGGCGATTTTGTAAACCGTAACGTAATCAGGAATGTCTTCATCACCCCAAGCCGCCGCCCAAACGCCATCTTCTTTGGCCATCACAATCGCCCGCGAAGCTCCCCACCAACCGCGAATCGCGCTTGGCGTAATCAGCAATCGGAAGACTTTTTCGGGCGATGCGGCGAGTTCGATCTGATGGATGTGTTTTCTAGTGGCCATAACTTCCTCCAAAATTAAGACAGAGCTTCGCGCAGTTTTTCAGGGATTGCAGCAGGTTTGCCGTCTTTGACACAAACAACGGTCATTGATCCTTCCAACGCCAATTCGGTGCAAGCGCCATCGCTGAACACTTGATAATCATATCGAATTGAACTGTTGCCGAGTTTGCCAATCGTCACTCGCATCACAAACTCAGCATCCAGCGGCAGCATTCGATGAAAGACCGCATCAACGTGTTTGCGCGGAAAGTCGTATTCACGGACTTCAAGACCGCCGCCAAGAAATTCAATTCCCACCGAACGCAGCAACTCAACTTCGCCTTCTTCAAAGTATTCAAAGATGCGCGGGTAATGCAGCCGTCCGGCAGCGTCAGCATCTGCCCAACGAATCCGCCGTCTCAATTCGATTGAAGCCATGTGTTCTCTCCAAACGGCGGGACAATTTGGAAAATTGTCCCGCGCCACTCATTTCGCCAATCGCTCAACCACTTCGTAAAAGAATTTCACGCCGTCTTCAAAGGCCTTCTTGCCGATGCGTTCATCGTTGCCGTGAAAGCCGCCGCCCAATTCCCTGTTCGGTGCAACAAACGGAGAAAACCCGTAACTGTGAATTCCCAACTCACGAAAGTAATGACAATCGGTAAACCCGGCCAGCACCGGATACGAGATAATCGCTCCCGGAAAACGACGCTGAACGACATCGGCGACGGCTTTGACCAGCGCCGAATCTGTCGGCGAAGCGTTGGCTTCAAACGCCAGCACAGGTTCGATCTTGATCGAATCGTCTTTGATAACTCCGCGCAATTCGGCAATCCAGCGATCCAGCTTTTCGCCCGGAACCAACCGAGTATCAATTTCAGCAGTCGCAATCGGCGGAATGACGTTGACCTTGTTGCTGCCAGCCAACATCGTCACCGAAATTGTGTTGCGCGTCAGAGCTTTCGCTCCGGCGTCGGCTTCCAGCATTCTGGCGAACATCGGGTCTTTGATGGCTTCGCGCAAATTGGAATACTTCGCGGCCAGATCAGCCGGCATCAACGGAGCCAGCGCCTTGAACGATTGCTCCACCACAGGAGTCAGTTGAACCGGTGGCGAATAATCCAACAGCTTGTTCAAGGCGCGTAACAACCGATTTACTGCTGAGTTCGGACGCGGAATCGAACCATGTCCGGGATCGCCAGTCGCCGTCAGCCGCAACCACGCCGGAGTTTTTTCCGAAGGCCCAACGCCGATTGCCAACACTTTGCCACTGTTATCAACCGAGTTATTGCCGCCTTCGTTAAACAGAAATTCGGCTTTACCCAACAATTCAGGATGTTGTTTGGCGAACCAGCCAGCTCCCAACAATCCACCCGCCTCCTCATCCGCCGTCGCCAAAAAGATAATGTCGCGTTTCAAAGGAACTTTGGCGCGTTTCAATGCCACCATGACCATGAACTGCGCCAGGCCAACGGATTTCATATCCTGAGCGCCACGTCCGTAAATGAAACCGTCTTTGATCTGTCCGCTGAAAGCCGGAACCGACCAGAATTCCTGGCTGTGCGGAACGACATCCGTGTGATTCAGCAACACGACTGGCCGCTGACTGCCATCGCCTTTCAATCGCGCCCACAAAGTGCCCCGACCGGGAAACGGTTCAAAGATTTTGTGTTCTATGCCTTCGCGTTTGCAGAGTTCGGCAAAGAAATTCGCCGCTCGGATTTCATTACCCGGCGGATTGGTGGTGTCAATTTTCAGATACTGAACGAAAAGCTCTACGGCCTCTTTTTGAACGGCGTCCCAATTAATCGAAACCTGCCCTCTCGCAGAAATCGAACCAGTAATGGTCAGCACCAGAAACAGGCAACACAGGCTTGCCCGACGAATAAAAATCATAAGTGTCTCCTCGAAGGTGGGAATAAAATCGCGGAATCTTATACAGCCAATCATGGCTCGGCAATCACCGCCAACATTGCCTGTTTGGACTGACGCCCAAATCGTTTTTGCAGCATTCGCACCAGCGGATAACCCAGCCGCGCCATCAGCGAAGCTGGCCGCGAAAACGCCAGGATGTCGTACCAAACGCTATCGTCTTCGCGCCGCCATTCGATCAAAAAACGCTCTTCGCCCTGTTCGTCGTGAGCGGGCAAGGTTCCGTAACCAAAGCCAAATCGGCGCGAATGATCGTCAGCTTCGTCAATCACATAAACGATCCTTGCCGGGTGGCACGACCAAAACCCGAAATGCTTGCAGAGCACGCCAACGGTGGAACCGACTTCAATCGGGGCCTTCGCCCAGCACAACTCCACCCAACCAAGATCATGCATCTTCCAATTTCGCACCGCGGCGACGGCTTGATGAAAGACTTGCTCTCCGTACCCAAGCTGAATCCGATTGTGGTCAATGTTGTAACCTGCTGGAAGCTGAGCATTGGTCGCCCCGGTTTCTGAGTAAGAAAACGGATGATGGCGTTGTTCGTTTAGGAATTGTTGAATGCGTTTGGCCGGTGGTTTTGTCAGAGCAAACATCAAGCTTCCTCAGCAAAAAATTGTTGAACGTCTTCGATTTTGCGCGTGATGCGAGCAGGCGGCAGGCTTTTCAAAAAGTTCTGGCCGTAGTTTTTGGTCAATAATCGCGGATCAAGAATCGAAAGCACTCCACGATCTGTGGCGCTGCGGATTAACCGCCCGATTCCCTGTTTCAACGAAATCACGGCTTGGGGCACGGAATAATCCGAAAAGCTGTTGCCGCCATGATTGTCCAGATACCGTTGCCGAGCCGCGACAACAGGATCGGACGGAACGGCGAATGGCAACTTGTCAATGATGACGCAGGACAACGCTTCGCCACGCACATCAACGCCCTGCCAGAAACTTGCCGTAGCGAACAACACAGCGTTCGGCGTTTCTCTAAAACGATCCAGAATACCCGAGCGCGAGCCTTCGCCCTGCATCAAGACCGGAAAGTCTATACGGTACTCAACCAGTTCGCGCAAAGTTTTCATCTGCGCGTTACTGGTGCAAAGCACAAAAGCTCGGCCACGGCTGGCAGTGAGCAATTTGACGATTTCATTGGCAGCGGCTTCGGCAAAACTACCATCGCGCGGATCAGGCATTTTCGGCGGCAAGTAAAGCAACGACTGGCTTGGATAATCGTAATTCGATTCGGCAACCAATTCAGCGGCGGAATCAATTCCCAGCCGCTTGCGGATGAAGCCGAACGAATTGGCCGTCGTCAGCGTTGCTGAAGTCATCACCACGCTTTCAATCTTGCTGAACATCCGGTCGTTCAAAATGCCCGAAGCGTCAATCGGCGTCGCTTGCAAAAAAACTCCGCGCCCGCGTCGTTCGCACCAATTGACGAAACTGTCGTCGCCATTCAACACGGTGAAATCCAGATCGAATTTCAATTGCTCGGTTCGACGCAAAATGGCTTCCATTTCCGGCGGAGCGTCTTTGACGCCAGTCAGTTCCGCGCTCAACCTATCCAGAGATTGCCGCAACGCGCGAAAACGTTCGCCCGCCGGAGACCAATCTTCCTGGCCGTTGCGATTTTTGCGAACGAACATCTGCGGGCGAATAACGAAACGACCTTCACCGTTAAAGGTCGAAATCGAAAAGCCGGAATCGCCGCCCAGAAAATTCATCCAGAAGTATTCAGCATACTTGGCAACGCGAGCCGAAACTTTGGTGATTTCGCGCGCCGAATCCACATCGGCAATCGCCAGCCGCGAAATATCGTTCAGCAGATCGTCCACCTGATAGTTGGAAACAGTCGCGCCGAAATACTGTGCGGCGATGTCTTCGATCTGGTGAGCTTCGTCAAAAATCACCGCGCTGTAATCCGGCAAAACTTGGCCCCATTCTTTGTCGCGCAACGCCAGGTCGGCGAAAAACAGATGGTGATTGACAATGATGATTTCCGAATCAAGCGCGCGTTGGCGAGCTTTGGTGATGAAGCAGGCGTCGAAGTCCGGGCATTTTTGGCCGAGGCAAATATCCGAACGAGCATCTATATGCCGCCAGAACGAAACGTTATCCGGTAATTCCACCAACTCCGCGCGGTCGCCGGTTTCACTTTCGTAAGCCCAGTTCCTGACCATATCGAAGTGATCCATTTCATCCAGTCCCTGCAAAACCGGCTGCGACTCGGCGCGCTTCAATCGCAGCAGACATAAATAATTCGACCTGCCTTTCAAATACATCGCTCGGAATTTTTTAGGCAGGACTTTTTGCAAAAACGGAATGTCTTTGTTGAACAACTGCTCCTGTAAATTCTTTGTGCCGGTGGAAATAATCACGCGCTTGCCGGTGGCAATTGCCGGAACCAGATATGCCAGCGTTTTGCCAGTTCCGGTTCCGGCTTCCACCAGCAAGTGGTGCTTGTTGGCCAACGCATCGGCGACAGCTTCGGCCATGGCCACCTGCCCCGGACGGTATTCGTAATCAGGATGATGTCGCGCAAAAAGCCCTTGAGGGCCGAAGATTTTTTCCATTATCGGCAAAAAGTTTTGGGTTCAGAGTTTGTGGCAAGGTTGAAACCACAGTCTAACACACCATCAAATCACAGCAAGAAATGTGGCGCTCGATCGTAACCTGATTCACGTTTTGCTTTACAAGATTTTACCGCCTCGCCTATTGACTTCATTGGCAGTTGACCGCAACCTGACGATTACGCGCGACGTAATAACAATACGGCAAGGGCCGTAATCAACAAGTTTTAGCGATCAATCACCACTTCAACTCAAATTTCGAAAGGGAGAAATTATGAAGCAGAGACTTCTCGCTTTGCGTTACCTGGTTAGCACACTGGCTGTTAGCATGGCATTCGGCTTGGTTTGCTTTGCCCAACAAACTTCAGGACAAACTTCAGGCGGGAGCAAACCCGCTGCAACCGCACAAGCTCCTGCGGCAGAATGGCCGTCCGATCCGGTTGGTATGTTAGTTGCCGAATGGACTCGCGCCAAAAACTGGACGAAAGAGTATCTGGACAAAATGCCTGAAGATGGTTTGACCTTGAAAGCCACACCGGATGTTCGCACTTTCGCCGAGCAGATGCTGCATCTGGCCAGTGCCAATTACTTTTATGCTCAAGCCGGAACCGGACAGAAAAGCCCTCACGCGCGTGACGCTTTCGCCGCAGATAAATTCAAAACTAAAGCCGATCTGAGCAAGATGGTGTTGGAGAGTTATGACTTCATGATCTCCGGCATCAAATCGTTGGACGCGGCCAAACTCGGCGAAAAAATTCAAGGACGCGGTGGGATGCTGGCGCGGCAGGTTGTCATCCGCAACGGTTTTGAACATCAAACGCACCATCGCGGACAAACGACAATTTATCTGAGAATGAAGGGCGTCACACCACCGCCTGAACCATTCCAATAAACATTTACCCCTCACTTTCAGGAGAAGATTGCATGAAAGAACAATTCAAAGCTTTTCGCTTTTTGGTCAGCGCACTGGCCATCAGCGCGGCGCTGTCACTCGTCTGTTTCGCTCAACAAACTTCAGGCAATCAGGGCAACCGCGTACAGGCGCCGAAAGAAATTTCGGCAGACAAAGTCGCTGCTCTGGTGGCTGAATGGACTCGCGCGAAGGATTACACTAGGGAATATCTGGACGCGATGCCGGAAGATGGTATCGGTTTCAAACCATCGGCGGATATTCGCAGCTTCGGCAACCAAATGGTTCATTTGGCTGGCGGTTTTTATTTCATGACTAAACCGATTTTCGGCATTGACGCTCCTTACGACCCGCGAAAAATGGAAGAAATGCCGGAGTTGAAAAAAGACAAAGCCGCTCTGACCAAAACTGTGATGGACAGTTATGATCTGGTCATCGCTCAAATCAAAAAACTGGACGCGGCCAAGCTCGATGAATCCATCACGTTGTTTGGAATAAAAATGCCCAGGCACATCGCTATTGCCAAAGCATTTGAGCATCAAACCCATCATCGTGGACAAACAACGATTTACCTGCGATTGAAAGGCGTCAAGCCTCCGCCGGAAAAATTGTTTTAGCCTGTGGGGCGAACTTTTTCGCTCACGTAACAAAACAGGGTCTTCAATTCGCTGCACGAATGCGGCGAATTGAAGACCCTGTTTTGTTTTCTCAGGCCAGCTTATTTTTTCAAACTGCGAATGTGTTTCACCACAGCAGTCACTTCAGCCGGTTTCAGTTTGCCTTTCCAGGCAGGCATGAAGTCGCCCTTGCCATTGTTGATGGCGGCTGCGATTTTGGCGTCGGTATGGTTTTTCTGCCATGTAGCATTGGACATATCTTCAATGCCCTGCTTTTGGTATTTCGCTTCGCCGGTGCCATCGGCTTTATGGCATTTGGCGCATTTTTCGGCGTAGATTTTTGCGCCGTCCTGAAACACCACAGCCGTCGTGGTTGCAAAGCCACCGACCGACAGCGCAATCAGCGCCGCAGCCAGCATAGCAGTGAAAATGGTCAACTTGATTTTGTTCATTACTGTCTTCGATCTCCTTATTGTTTAATGCCGGACTTGCCGGGAATGAAAAGGGGTTATTTCAATTTTAGCATCCATTCGACAATTGCTTTCTTGTCGGCTTCAGAAATGTCAGGAAAACTCGCCGGCATTGGTTTCTTCAAGTCGTATGCTCGCGCGTCTTCCATGATCTTGAACAAATCCTCTGCAGTGCGCCGAGGCTTGGCGGACATGCCGGTCAATGGAGGTCCAAGATCAGCTTCGCCTTGCCCATTGGCGCCGTGACAATCACCGCAACTTTCCATATAAGCCGCCGGAGCCGCTCCCGGTCCTCCAGCGCCAGCTGCTC
>JANRKX010000144.1:0-44549 GCA_033763255.1 Acidobacteriota bacterium
TGTTGCCCCAACGTTTGCTCTAAAGAGCGAATGTCTTTCACCGTGTGATTGCCTTTCTTGTTTGGTCACAACAAAGTTCAATCGCACGGTGAGTTAAATTTTCAAATCATTCAAGTTATCAGCTTTTGTCCTGTACTGAGCGTTTAGCCTGTATGACAAACGTAGCGCCTGCTGAATCCACGTAACCGCCCAGTCAGCCAGCAGAACCAACCGTTCATTGAAATCATCTCGTTGCCGAGAGCGCGTTGTGGCACTTCTGCGGGCGATGATTCATTTCCTCTCTGCATTGTTGCTGTTCTGGCTGGCGACTGTTTCCACAGCGGCGGACTCGCCTGCACCCGTCAAAGCGGTGAGCCTGGCGAAATGCGCTGCGCCGCCCGTGATTGATGGAGTGCTGGGCGCAGGCGAATGGCAATGCGCGAAGAAGCTGGCGCTCAGCTATCAAGTCCTGCCGGGCGATAACGTTGAGCCTTCTGAACGCACCGAAGTCTTTGTCAGCTACGACACGCAGCAGTTGTATTTGGCCTTTCACGCGTTTGACCGCGAACCAGGGGCGATTCGGGCGCGGATGGCACGGCGCGACAATGTCTTTGAAGACGATTATGTCGCGGTCTTTCTCGATACATTCAATGATCGGCGGCGGGCGTATGCGCTCTATTTCAATCCGTTCGGCGTGCAGGCCGATGGCATCTTCATTCCGGCGAGTCTGACGGCGACGACGCCTGCGAATGCGAGCGAGATCAAAGACCTGACGTGGGATGGCATTTTCACTTCCAAAGGCGCGCTGACCGCTGACGGCTACGTTGTCGAAGTGGCGATTCCGTTCAAGACGTTGCGCTTTCAGGGCGGCAAGGAAATGACGTGGGGTTTGCACGTGCATCGCTGGATTCCGCGCAAGGTCGAACGCATTTACTGGCAGCCGCTCTCGCGCGATCAATCGGAATTGCTGGTGCAAATGGGCACGCTCGGCGGGATGCAGGAAGTCTTCGCCGGACGCACGCTTGATCTAACACCGACGCTGACCGGTTCGCTGACGACGGATCGCGTGGCGGCGCTTCCGTCCCCAATTGTGTCCAATGTTGGGGCACGTTTTATCAACAAAGGCTTGTTTGATCCCGGCCTGACGGCAACGTGGACGGTGACGCCGAATCTGACGTTTTCCGGCACGGTCAACCCGGACTTTTCGCAAATCGAAGCCGATGTGCCGCAAATTGATGCCAACCAACGCTTCCCGCTGTTCTTTCCCGAACGGCGTCCGTTTTTTCTGGAAGGCGATGATGTCTTTCGCAGCGGCGGCTTGCTGACGTTTGTATTCACACGCCAGATTGTAGACCCCGACTGGGGCGCAAAGCTGACGGGGAAAATTGGCAGGAACACGATTGGCGTCTTGTCGGCGTCGGATCGAGCGCCGGGGCGGCGCGTAACGGCAACGGACAAAGGCTTCGGCGAAAACGCGCAATTCAACATCGTGCGCTATCAACGCGATGTGCTGCGCGATTCGCGCGTGGGCGCGTTCTTGCTGGATCGGCGCTGGGCGGGCACGTCGAATACGGTGATTGCGAACGATGGGCAAATTCGATTTCGCGGCGTGAATACGATTGGCTGGCAAATGGGTTTGTCGCGCACGAAAGCTGCCGCGAACACCGACAGGAAGGACGGCTTGGCGAGTTACGTCTGGTACGAACATCGCGGGCGACATCTGCGCGCGTTCACGAATAACTTGCGCATCACGCGCGACTATCAGGCGCAAACGGGCTTTGTGCGACGCACGGGCATCACGCAAACAGGTGGCAATTACGGTTACGAATTTCAGCCGAAAGAAAAATCTTGGTGGGTGTCTGTGCGGCCTTTTATCGTGCCGCGTTTGTTGCGCACGGACGACGGGCGCATTGACGAATCGTATGCCGATCCGGGAGCTTCGTTGTATTTCGCGCGCGGCATCAACTTTTACGTTTACCATTCGTGGAAGCGCGACAGTTTTGCCGGACGCAACTTTCGTTACGAAGCGAACATCGTCAATTACACGATCAACACGTTCAAGAAAATTACCTTCGATGGCCGCATGCAGTGGGGCGAAGCCGTGCTGTTTGACCCACGCAATCCCGTCATCGGTCGCAATGTAGACCAAAACCATACCATCACCTTTCGCCCGACCGAACGCTTCAATACTTCGCTGCTGTACCTGAGCAATCGCATCGCAGACAAGCGCACGGGCGCGCGATTGTTACGGCAGGACATCTTCCGCAATCGCACGGCGTATCAGTTTTCGCGCGCGCACTCGTTTCGTTCGTTGCTGGATTACGACACGGCGCGGCGGCAGTTCGGCGTGAGTTTGTTGTATGCCTATGAGCCGCGCCCGAACACGGCATTTTTCTTCGGCTACAACGATCTGCTGTTCAATGCGTATGACCCGCTGACACAACGCCGCGCGTTCGGCGAAGGTCTGGAACGACAGCGACGCACATTGTTTTTCAAGCTTTCATACAACTTCCGGTTTTGAACGAAGCCTGGAACCTGGCTCAGGGCGTAGAGAACACGACGATGGAACCGTTTTCCGTTCCCACAGCCAGCCGTTCGTCATCCGGCGACCAGTTCAGTTGCGCGACAGCGGAGTTGATAGCAATCCCGGCGCGCGGTTTGTTGTCTTTGTGCGGATGCCAGACGATGACGCGACCATCTTGTCCCGCCGAAGCCAGCAACGGTCCGCGATGTTGAAATTCCAGCGCGCTCAAAAATTCTTCGTGGCTTTTCAGTGAGATTGGTTTGGAACCTTCGGGGCTTTTGAGGCAATCCCAGACGGTCACATCCACACCGCCGCCGGTGGCCAGATAACGGCTTGAGGCGTCCCACGCCAATTCGCGCACTTTGGTCGGGTAGCCCCACATCTGCAAATCCTTGCCCGTTTTCTCGAACCAGAAATGCACGGTCGAGTCCTGATCGCCGGTGGCGACGTATTTTCCGTTCGGACTCCACGCGATTTTCAGGATCGAGCCTTTCCATTCAAATTGGCGCTGCGCCGTTTCCAGTCCCGCCGTGTAAATGGCCAGGCGACTGTAAGACGCCGTGGTTAAAAATTGCGACGCCGGTTTCCAGGCAATCGAGGCGATGGTGCTGGCATGGTCTTCGTAATCGCGGGCCAATTCGCCGTTCGTGTTCCACAGCCGCATCTTTCGCCCGGCGGCGGAAGCCAGCAAATGCGGCACACCGCCTTTGCCGCCCAGCGGATTCCAGGCCAGATGCTCCACCCACGCCGAACCGCCATTCATCGTTTGTTTTGCTGTCCGCGCGGCGATGTCCCACAAGATGACTTTGCCATCCTGCCCGGCGCTGGCGAAATGTTGACCGTCGCTGCTCCACGCGATGGTCGTCGTGCCGAAGTCGTGACCGGGCAGCGTCAGGCTGGCCGCGCCGTCCGCGTCAAAAATCGTAATCGGCCCTTCGACCGAAGCCGCCGCCAGTTTTTTGCCGCTCGGCGACCATTGCAGCGCGATGACGTGGCCGTCAATTTGCGCGTTCCACAACGGTTGAAGCGCGGGCATTTTTGAAGGCGTAGTTGTCGTTAAGCCAGACATTTTTTGAAGCCCTCGTTGAGTTCGGCGCGGTTCAGATTGCGGCCAATGAAAATCAGTGAATTGTGACGCTCCGCCATGCCCCAGGGACGATCCGGGCGACCGTCAAACAGCATATGCACACCTTGAAAGACGAAGCGGTTCGGATTGCCTTTGATCGAAAGCACGCCTTTCATGCGGAAAATGTCAGTGCCTTTGGTTTGCAGCAAATTGCCCAGCCAGGCATTGAGTTTCTTTTCGTCCAGATCGCCCGCGACGTTGATGCCGACGGAAGAAACTTCGTCGTCGTGTTCGTGATCGGGTTTGTATTCGTGTTGGAAGATTGGCGACAGCGCGCCGTTCGCATCGCGCAATTCGGCTTGGAACTCGGCGGGTTTGTGTTCGGTGAACAGCGCGTATGCGCCCGGTTGTTTGATTTTGACGGCGAATTTGACGGCGCGTCCGCCCAGTTTCAATTGCCAGAGCTGTTTGCCCGGCGAAAAGTATTCGCCGCAATCCAGATCGAATTCGTCATCGGAAAACGTCAGCACGGCTTCCATCTTGATGGCTTCCAGCGATTCGGACGAAGCGTCTTCCAGCGGCAACAGCACGATGTTCATCGTCTCATCCGGCCCGGCGTCTAGCTTGAATTCATACTGGCCTTCGCCCAGTTCATAGACGCCCGCCCATTCAAACGGATATTCCGGTTCCAGAAACTTCGGGTCTATGTCGAGCGCGCGGTCGAGATTGAATCCGCCCTGGTTCAACACGTTGTCCAGATCAACGACGGCATCTTTGGTGCGGTAGATTTTGGCCGCAGCGTTCATCGCCTTGATGCGGCCTTCCAGTTGATCCAGGTCGGCGGGCGCAACCAGATCGGTTTTGTTCAGCAAAATCACGTCGGCAAACGCCACTTGCTCTTTGGCTTCGTCGCTGCTGTCAATGTGTTGCCAGATGTGTTTGGCGTCCACCAGCGTGACCACGCCGTCCAGCGCGACCTTGGCCTGCATTTCGTCATCCACGAAAAACGTCTGCGCGACGGGACCGGGATCGGCCAGGCCGGTGGTTTCCACCAGAATGTAATCGAACTTGTCCTTGCGCTTCATCAGATTGCCGAGAATGCGGATCAAATCGCCGCGCACTGTGCAACAGATGCAGCCATTGTTCATTTCAAAAACTTCTTCTTCGGCATTGATGACCAGTTCCTGATCTACGCCGATTTCGCCGAATTCGTTTTCAATCACGGCAATGCGCTTGCCGTGATTTTCCGTCAGGATGCGATTGAGCAAGGTCGTTTTGCCCGAACCGAGAAAGCCCGTCAGCACGGTGACGGGCACTCTGCTTTCAGTTTGGTTTGTTTCAATCATTTCTCAATTCCTCTTTATATTTCATACGACATATTTGATATGTGAGATGTCATATGCCGTGTTCGTGATGATGTTCGCCGTTGCCGCTTGCCACAGCGGCGATGTCGGCGGCGGTGACCTCGGCCATCGGTTTATGAACTTTGTATTGGCGCGGGCTGCCGGGTGTGTCCAGAATGGCGATGACGGTTTCAATCGGCGGGCAGCCTTCTTCGGCGCAGCGCAATTCAGTGACCATCACGGTCACGTCTTCGGCCAGATCGAAGCTCGCCGCCACCCAGTCTTTGACGCGGGCAATCACTTGCGGATCGTTTTTGCTGCGTTGGCCGAGCGGCCCTCCAAAGTTGATGTTCATGCAAATTCCGTTAATCGCCGAATGCCGCTACAGTGGCCGTCAGCGGTTGAAAGCGTTCAAATTCCGATGCGGCCAGCAATGCAGGCAGCGGCAAGAGTTTGTTTGCCGCCGCCGATTGCGTAGCCCATCCCAGCAAAGCGTCGAAATGTTTCTGTTCGGTCAATCCGCCCAGCCAGACGGTGCGTTGCGGCGTCACCAAGCAAACGACGTTGACCAAATCGCACGGCCCCAGACAGCCGCTGATCGTCAGGTGAATGGTTTTGAGCAGCTTGCGCGCTTTCCATTCGCTTTTGAGCCAATCCACAGGCACAGGCGGTTTGCCGCGATCCGTGCGTCCGCAACAGCAACCGACGCAAACCAGCACCTGACCAATGGTTTTTCGTTTGGTTTCGAGCGAGAGAATAGAGTTCATCGGGTTGCCGCCTTTTTTACTGCGCTGTGAACGTTCGCGGCGTCGAACCATTCCAACAAGGCGGCGCGCGTACGCGGCAATTCCAGACCGTGCGGCAACCAGCCGATTGATTGCAAACGCGCGCCGAGTTCCAGAATCAGCGGCACGCGCAAACCTGCGGCGTTCATCGTGTCTTCGTCGCGCAAGACGGTTTCGGTTGCGCCTTGCCGAAGCAATCTGCCCGCGTACAGCACGGCGATCTCGTCCGCCCAGCCGCAAGCCAGTTCCAGATCGTGCGTCGCCATCACCAGCGTTGTTCCGCGCTGATGCAATTCGTCGAGCGCGATCACCAAATCTTCCACGCCTTGCGGGTCGAGTCCCGCCGATGGTTCATCGAGAATCAAAACAGCGGGACGCATCGCCATCGCGCCCGCAATCGCCGCGCGTTTTTTCTGGCCGAAGCTCAAACTGTGCGTCGGACGTTGGCGCAACGCTTCAATGCCGAGCGCGGACAACGCTTCGTTTACTCGTTCGGCAACTTCGGTTTCGCTCAAGCCCAGATTCATCGGGCCGAACGAAACGTCCTGCTCGATGGTCGGCGCGAAAAGTTGATCGTCAGGATTTTGAAAAACCAGCGCGACCTGTTGCCGCCACGCCAGCAATCCGTTCCGGCTGTAGTCAGCTTTCCGGCCATTGATGCGAACTTCGCCGCGTTCGGGTTTGAGCGTGCCGTTGAGGTGTAAAAACAAAGTGGATTTGCCCGCGCCGTTCGCGCCCAACACCGCCAGCCGACGCCCTTGCCGCACCGTCAAGTCAATGCCTTGCAGCGCGCAGACCTGCCCGTCGTAGTGGTAATGCAAATCGCTCGCTGCCAGCACAATGCCGTTGTTCAACTCCGCCGTCCTTTCCACGCCAACAGCGCGATGACTGTTTCCAGCCCAAGAATGGCGAAGACTGCGGCGAAGGAAATCGCTTGTCGCGGAGCAAGCAACTTCACTTCGCCGTCGTAACCGCGCGCCGCCAGACCGATTTCCATCCGGCGCGCGCGGTCGAGCGAATGAATAAATAGCGAAGCCGCCAGAAGACTGATTGAGCGCCAGGCCTGTTTGGGCGTCGCGTAACCGCAACGCGCCGTTTGCGACAGCCACATGGCCCGCGCCGTCTCGGCAAAAATCGAAATGAATCGGTGCATTGCCAGCATCAATTCGGCGATTGCCGCGGGCAATCCAGCGCGGCGCAAGAACGTCACGATTTCTTCCATCGGAGTGGTCAACATCAAAAAGCTCAGACAGCAAACCGCAGCCAATGCACGCGCCAGCAAACCGCCCGCTTGCATCCTGGCTTGCGGCGAAATTTCCAACCGCCAATTCGCGGAAACGCTGACCAGCACCGTCGAGGCGCTGACAACGGCAAAGCCCACGGGCAAAACCAGCACGCGCGAAAAAGTCCGCCACGGAATGCGCGCGACAAACAAACTGACGACGCTCATCGTCGCCGCAATCAGCAGCGAAGCCGGAAACGGCGGCAAAGCTACGGCCAGCAGCAACATTCCTCCGGCCAGCAACAGCTTTTCGCCTGCGTGCCGGTTGCGCCAGCGATTGGCGTAAAGGCAACGGTCAATGTCAGCGTGTCTCAGATGCATGCGGATTTCCGTTGCGATTTCGTTGCCGCAATTTGAACAGGCAATATCCCAGCACGGTCAGCCCGCACACGGCTTGCAGGTTGAACAGCCGGCGTTCGCCGGTTTCATCAGGCTCAAAAAGGGAACGGAACCAGGGTTGATATTCCGGGCGAACCTCACGAATCGTCGCTTCCGCCTGGTCATCCGTTCCCGCAAATTCGCTGGCGCCGCTGCCGTACAGGGCAAACGGCGCCACCAACAGCGTTAATGCCGCCAGCAATAACAAAGTGTTTTTCATCTTCATCGGTTCAGCACCGCCAATTCCTGCAACTCCGCGCGGCTGTAACTGGCCAGCAAATTCAAAATCATGGCCGTGACCAAACCTTCGATGACGGCTAGCGGAATCTGCGTGACGGCATACACGCCGGTGAATTTGAGAAAGCTGCCTGCAAACCCGCTTTGCGCGTCGGGAAAGGCCAGCGCCAGTTGCAACGCCGTTGTCAGGTAAGTCGAAAGATCGCCGAGCGCCGCCGCCAGTCCGCCGCTCAATCCCAACCCTGCGCCCATTCGCCGGGCGAGTTTGAACACGCCGAACGCCATCCACGGCCCGACAATCGCCATCGAAAAGGCGTTTGCGCCCAGTGTCGTCAATCCGCCGTGCGCCAGCAGCAGAGCTTGAAAGAGCAACACAATAGTTCCCAGCACGGCCATCACCGGCGGCCCGAACAACACCGCGCCCAACCCGGTTCCGGTCGGATGCGAACTGCTGCCCGCCAACGAAGGCAGTTTCAGCGCGGACAAAATGAATGCGAAACCGCCCGCCGCGCCGAGCAACAGTTTGGTTTGCGGATGTTCGCGCATTTGCCGATTGAGCCGGTGTCCGCCGTGCGCAACAAACGGCGCAGAGGCGACAGTCCAGGCAACGGCGTGTGTGATGGGCAAAAAGCCCTCCATGATGTGCATAGGCGTTCAGAGCCTTTGCCGGAATCAGTCTCCGGCAAAACAAAGAGTCGTGAATTCGATTGCGCAACTTAGCGAGGAGGCTGAATTCGGCCTATCAAAAAATAACGAGTGGCCTAAAAAAGGCAGGCTACTGGTGGTGAGAAAAGGACGAGTGGTTGACGAGGTCTCAGCATTCAAACTGAATCACGGCATGGCCGATGCCGAAATGTTTCCGCAAATCTTCGGCGACGGCGGCGCGCACTCGTTGCGTATCGCTGAGTTTCACATCATCCAGCACGATATGCGCCGACAGACAAAAGTAATGCGAAGTGATTTCCCACACGTGCAGATCGTGAATGTCGCGGATTTCAGGGAAGGCCTGAAGCAGATGCGTTTCCAATTCGGTCAGATTGATGTGGTCGGGTTTGCGTTCCAGCAAAATCATCACCGCGTCGCGCAACAATCCCCAGGACCATTTGCCCACGACCAGCGCCACCAAAATGCTGAGCAGCGGATCAATCGCGCGCCAGCCGGTAAAAACAATGACCACCGCTCCCAGCACCACCACGACGGAAGACGCGCCATCAGCGAGCATGTGCAACCAGGCGCCTTTGGTGTTCAGGTCTTCCATTCCGGCGCGGAACAAAATCACCGCCGTCACGACATTGACGATCAATCCCAACGTTGCCACCACCACCAATTCGTGGCCGGAAATGTGGACAGGGTTCCACAAACGCTCAATGCCTTCGTAGACGATCCACATGCTGAATGCCGCCAATCCCAAACCGTTTAGCAAGGCGGCCAACACTTCCAGGCGATACAACCCGTAAGGCAGATGATCGCCGCATTGGCGGTTGGCCAGCTTGAACGCCATCAAGCTGATGCCCAGCGCCGCCACGTGCGAAAGCATGTGCAAAGCATCGCCCGCCAGCATCAAACTGCCGCTCATCCACCCGGCGATAAATTCGATTACCATCATCACCAGCGTCAGTGACAGGCAAATCCACAACGCGCGTTGCTGCTGCGGACGGTGCGCCTGAACGTGGTGATGATGGTCGTGGTCGTGGTGGCCGTGACAAATTTCCTGTGTGAGGGGCGCGTGAGATTGCGGATGTCCGCAAAGTTGTTTTTCTTGGTTGAATGCGGCGGCGTTTTGCATCGGCTCAATCCCCTCAGGTTCGTCACGCTTCGGAAGCGTTTTCTCAAACGCCATCAATGGCGAATTTAGTCAATCCGACAAGTTTGGCAGGCGCGGCACAAACTGCGATTGATCCAGTAAGCTGTCAGAATCAGCGCCGCGCCAAGAAAGATGGCGGATGTTTCCAAATGTAGTCGTTCCTCAAACCACAACCGCGCAATCAGCAACAGCGCGAACCCGGCGGCAAACAGCACGATGGGTTTGGTCTGGCGATGATGGCGCAGGTAATCGGGAATCAGGCTCAGCGAGCTTAACGAAAGCGACGCGAGCAACAATCCCCATTCGATTCGTTCGTCTGCCAAAAAGCCTATGCCCACCAACGGCAACAAGCTCAGAAATGGCGTGGCAACACAATGCACCGCGCAAGCCATAGTTGCGGCAATTCCGAATTTCTTCAGCAATGATTGATACAAAATTCTCTCCGCGTTGATCAGAAAAAAAACGAGCCGCAGCAGGAATGAAAACTGCTGCGGCTCGAAACGGTTTTGGAGAACACTGTCCACGAATTAGATCGCTTTTCATTCGCGTGTATGGGTTATCCGGCGCTATTGGACTGTAAATGTGGGACAATTTTCCAAATTGTCCCATACACCAAAGTGAAAACCGATCTAGAAGAAACGCAGCGTGTAAACCAATCGAATGCCGCGACCGATTTCCGGCGCGAACTCTTTGATGAATGACAGGTGATTGCGGAACAGTTTGTCGTTCAGATTGAAAGCGTTCACCGAAAAGATGTGCGCGTAATGTTTTTGCGTATAAGTGTACGAAGCGTTCACGTTGACCGTCGCGTAACCTGCGGTGCGCTCTTCGGTCGTGAACAGGCGATTTTGATCTTGCGCCATCACCACTTCCGGGTTGATGCGGAAGCCTTTGGCGAAGGCTTCGAAGCCCACGCGAGCGCGCAGCGGCGGAATGCGCGGCAACGGCGTGCTGGTGTTGGTCAATTCGGAATTGACGTAATCCAGGCTCGACAGCAGCCACAGGCTGTTCGTCAAACCGACATCGAAGCGTAGTTCCGTGCCGGTGAACCGACTGTCGCCTTGCGCGTAATTGGCTTCGACCAAACCGTCTTCGATCTCTCCGGTCGGAGCCAGAAAGACGAAATCGTTGATCTTGTAATAAAAGAAGTTGGCTTCGGCGCGCACGCGGCGGCTGTTATGACGCAAGCCGAGATCAATACCATTGCCGCGTTCGCGGTCCAGATTTTCATCGCCGATTTCAAATGTCAGATTTCCGGCGTGCGGGCCGTTGTTGTACAGCTCTTCCAACGCCGGAGCGCGATAGCTGTGAGTGTAATTGGCTACGAAGTTGGTGTTGCCGCCCAAACCCACGCGAATGCCTGCCGAACCGGAAAAGCCCGTGAACGAACGATCTCTCAAACCGTCGGGCGAGTAAGCGTTGCGTTCGACACGTCCGCCGAATTGAAAAGCGAACCGGTCAAAATCAATCGTCTGAAGCCCGAAAGCAGCGAAGTTGTTTTGCGTCGTCGGCGGAGCCAGCGCTTCTTCGCCGATGGCGGTGAAATCACGGTGCAAGCCTGAAAAGCCGAAGCTGCCGGAATAGCGTCCGCTGCGACGTTGGTCGAAAACTGCGCGATAAAGAAAAGTTTTGTTTTTGAATTGCGTGCCGATTTCTTCACTGGGCAGTTCGATTTCGTCGTGGCGATAGTTGTTGTATTGCAGCGTGAAGTTTCCGCCGTTGATGGCCGATCCCAAATCGCGGAATCCGGCGCGGATTTGCAAACTGTCGCGGCGCGGATTCAACCGAACCATTTCGTGGCCGTGTCCTTCTTCTTCCTCTTCCTCTTCTTCGCCTTCGTGTTCCGGTTCGGTAGGGATGCCGTAATTGCGGCGGTCGCCGGTGTAACTCAGGCTCAAAAATCCTTTGTCGCCAAAGTGACCAAACCCGCCCGACCAGTTGCCATAGCGCGAAAATGAATTTTGAATCGGGCCAATCGGCGTATTGTAATCGGTGGTGCGTTGGCCGCCGCCGTTTGCCCAAAACAACCAGCGTTCGGTTCCGAATTCGATTCCGGCGCTGCCGCCGTGCTGATCGTTCGTCGAACCCAGAATTCCAGTGACATAACCGCGCACACCTTTGTGAGCTTCGTCGTGGCCGCTGACGGCGTTGACCACGCCGCCAATGGCGTTGCTGCCGTACAGTAAAGTGCCAGGACCTTTGACGACTTCGATGCGATCTTGCGACAGCAAATCAATCGGTTCGCCGTGATCGCCGGATTGAAATCCGAGTCCGCCGATGCTAATGCCTTCTTGCAGCACCAGCACCCGATCGCCGTCGAAGCCTCGAACCACCGGGCGCGAATTGCCTGGTCCGAAACTGCGTTTGGCCACGCCGAGTTCATGATCCAAAGCTTCGCCCAAACTGATCGGGTTTTTCTTCGCCAGATCAAGCGAACCAATGATCGTGACGGATTGAATCGCGTTGAACGTGGTTTCTTCGTTACCTGTGGCGGTGACTGTCACCTGTTCGCGGACGGCTTCCAGGCGGATTTCGAAATCGGCGGTGATGGTTTGCCCGTTGCTGATTTCGGCTTTAGTCAAAATATCCGGCGTGCGTTCCAGGTGCGCCGACACGTCGTATTTTCCCGCCGGAACGTTTTTGAATTCATAGGTGCCGTCTTCGGCGGTTTCGGTTGAAAGCCGCAACTGAATGATCGTGACCTTGACGTTGTGAACCGGATCGCCGTTGTTGGCCAGCGTGACTTTGCCGCGCAACGTGCCGCCACTTTGCGCCAGTCCGCCGATGGTCAGCGCGCACAAACAAAACGTCAGGGCAACAAGGTGCTTACGAATCTGCATGAAATCTCCTTCGTGCGCGGGCTGCTTGCTCAGCCGCGCAAATTTGGTTGCTAAATGGATTTTGATAACTTGGTGTTAAACAGTTGGATATTAAGAGTAGTTGGCTACAGCCCGCATCTGGAAATAAATGAATTGACGGTATTCGCCGGTGAACGGCGGAAATCTTTCGGTGAATGGTTGGGCGCGGCTTCAAAGTTTCAACAGGTGGTCACGCAAAATGCGGCCCTGCAGGCGGCTGATGCTGAGTTGCTGCCCTGTGCTCAATGTGGCGACATAAGTTCCACCAGGCATGGGGCTGACGCGCCGAAGCATTTCCAGATTGGCCAGTGCGCCGCGTCCCAGTCGGACAAAAAGCGTCGGATCAAGTCGCGCTTCCAGGTCTTTCAGCCGATACGACAGCGTGTAAGTTTCGTTTTTAACGGTTGCCAATCGCAGCAGTTCGCCTTCGGCGACAATGGAGGCGATGTCTTTTACCGGGACTATGATAATTTCGTCTTTTTGGCGAATGGGAATACGGTCGAGCAGCGCGGGTTTGGTCGCTTCTTCGTAAGAGACTGCGGCGGTTTCCGCGCGAGCGGCGGCTTCCCAACGTAACTCGGCGCGTTCCAACCGTTCCTGTGCACGATTGAGCGCCTGCCGCAAACGACTTTTGTCCACCGGTTTGAGCAAATAATCTACAGCGTTCAATTCAAACGCGCGCACGGCATATTCGTCATAAGCTGTGACGAAAGCGAAAAGCGGCATGCAGCTTTTCTTCAGCAACCGCACGACACCCAGCCCGTCAATTTCCGGCATTTGCAGATCAAGCAACGCCAGATCGGGTTTTTCACGTTCGATCATCTCAATGGCTTCCGCGCCGTTTTCCGCTTCGCCGACCAGTTTCACATCTTCAAACCCGCGCAGGATCGCGGCCAGAAACGACCGCGCCGGTCGTTCGTCGTCGGCAATCACCACGCGCAGCAAATTACTATTCATCGGTTTGCTCCCAGTTCCGGCTTTCGCTTGCGTTCAAGGCTCAATGTCGCCGCGCATTGGCAAACCGGGCGACAGGAAATGCATAAACTGTCTAAACATTGAGTTGAGTGGTTGATTTCCGGCGGCCAATGGCCGCAGCCTAAAGTGGAATGTTCAGCACTCTTTCCAAAAACTCCGGATTCTGTTCACCGAACCGAACAGTCCACTGGCAGGGAAAATGCGACAACTCATAAAAAAAAGGTCGCCCATGTTTGGAAGCAATCAATAGGATGGCGCTTCTCAAATTCGCACCAACAACCGCTGGGAAACCACATGACAACAAGCTTTCGGAGGACTGCTGATGCTTGAAGCCGTCAATCTATCCAAACATTACAATGGAACCGCCGCGCTGGATGCGCTGAATCTGAAAATCGAGCCGGGCGAAGTCTTTTGCCTGCTCGGCGCAAACGGCGCGGGCAAAACCACGACCATCAATCTGTTCCTGAACTTTATTGAACCGACAAGTGGTTCGGCCAAAATCAAAGGGCTGGACGTAACCGCGCAGCCGCTCGAAACCAAACGCCATATCGCCTACATTCCCGAACAGGTGATGCTTTATAAAAACCTGACGGGGCTGGAAAACCTGGAATACTTCTCGGCGCTGGCTGGCCACGACAAATACTCGCGCGAACAGTTGCTGAACTTTTTCGATCAGGTCGGGCTGCAACGCGAAGCCGCCGAACGTCGCGTCGGCACTTATTCCAAAGGCATGCGGCAAAAAGTCGGCATCGCCATCGCGCTCGCCAAACAGGCGCGCGCGCTGTTGCTGGACGAACCGACTTCAGGGCTTGATCCCAAAGCCTCCAACGAATTTTCGGAGTTGCTGAAAAAGCTGAGCGGACAAGGCGTCGCCGTGCTGATGGCCACGCACGATCTGTTTCGCGCCAAAGAATCGGGCACGCGCGTCGGCATTATGAAACGAGGCAAGCTGGTCAATCAGCTCCGTACCGAAGAGATCGGCCACACCGATTTGGAGCGCATTTACCTGGAACACATGCACGACTGAGAAGGAGAAAGCCGATGATCGTCAAAATCGCTCGCAAGGAATTTACCGAGATGCTGCGCGACGGACGCTTTCGCTGGGCGGCGGCGATTGTCTTCGCCTTATTGCTGGCCTCGCTGGTGATGGGCGGCAAACATTACCGCGACGTGAAACGCCAGCACGATCTGGCGCAGGCCGAAACGCGCGACCAATGGTTGCGCCAACCGGCCAAGAATCCACATTCGGCGGCGCATTACGGCATTTACGCCTTCAAGCCGAAGCTGCTGCCCGCCATGCTGGATCGCGGCGTAGACCCGTTCGTCGGCCAATCCGTCTGGCTGGAAGCGCACAAGCAGAACGAGTTCAAATTCAAACCTGCACAGGACGCGACCGCCGTGCAACGCTTCGGCGAGCTGACCGCAGCGACGGTGCTGCAATTGCTCATTCCGCTGCTCATCATCCTGCTGTCGTTTTCGGCCTTTGCCGGAGAGCGCGAACAGGGAACCTTGCGCCAGTTGCTGAGCCTGGGCGTTCGCAAAACCGATCTGGTCTGGGGCAAGGCGCTGGGCGTTTCCGGCGCGCTGGCATTGTTGATCGTCCCGGCGACGATTGTCGGCGTCGTGGCGCTGGCGATGGTTTCCGACAACGGATTGCTGGGAGCAAGCGCGGGACGAATGGCGTGGCTGTTTGTCAGTTACCTGCTGTATTTCGGCGTGTTCATCGGCGTTTCGCTGGCGGTGTCGGCGTGGGCGAAATCTTCGCAAATGGCGCTGGTCGTCTTGCTGGCGTTTTGGATCGTCAACGGATTGATCGCTCCGCGCGCCGTCGCCGATGCCGCCAAGCGCGTGCATCCAACGCCTTCCGCATTCGCCTTTCAACAAACGATGGATCGCGAAATGCAAAGCGGCCCGGACGGTCACGACACCGCCGACAAACGCGCCGAAGCCCTGAAACAAAAAGTCCTGAAGCAATACGGCGTGGACAAACTGGAAGCACTGCCGGTCAATTTCGCGGGCATTTCATTGCAGGAAGGCGAAGAGCACAGCAACGTCGTGTTTGACAAACACTACAGTGAATTGTGGAACCGGTTTGAACGGCAGAACCGCCTGAAACAGCTTGCCGGAGCAGTTGCGCCGATGCTGGCAATTCAATCGGTTTCCATGAGCCTGGCCGGAACGGACTTCGCGCACCACAGAAATTTTGCCACTGCCGCGGAAAGTTATCGCCGCTTCCTGGTCAAAAAGATGAACGACGATATGACCTTCAATGCCGGAAAAGAGGATTTCAGCTATCTGGCAAAACCTGCGTTGTGGCAAACGGTCGAAGATTTTCGTTATGACGCGCCATCGGCTTCGTGGGCACTGAGCCAACAAACCATCAGTTTGGCGCTGCTGACATTGTGGTGTCTTGCGGCGCTCACCTTTGCCGCAGTGACGACCGCCAAAATGCGCGTGGATTAGGTTCAATAAGCGGCCAACTGTCTGTGACGCGCTTGGGGGAGAGCGTTACGGACGGTTTGGCCGCTTGTTGATTTGCTGGGAAAAATAATGCTGACACGAATCATGAGACACGAATGGCGGTCGCTGGTTGCCGACCGCACGTTATGGATTATCGCGCCGTTGTTTGCTCTGTTGATTGGGTACGGCGTTTACAATGGCACTTCGTGGGTGAGCTTTCAACGCTCGACGCTGGACGCTGCGCAACAGGAAGAGCGCGACCGCTTTGCCAAAGCCAAGGCCGAAGTCGCCTCCATTGAACAAGGCGGCCAGCCTGCTTCGGCCTTTGCCAATCCGCGCCTGCCTTCGGTGGCCGCCGGACGAACCGCGCCGCGTTATGCGTTGCTGCCGCCCGCGCCGCTCGCGGCATTGAGCGTCGGGCAAAGCGATTTGTATCCCTACTACTTCAAGGTTTCTTCGCAAAGCAAACAAACCTTCACCACCAACGACGAGATTGAAAACCCGACCAATTTGCTGGCCGGACGCTTTGATCTGGCCTTCGTCATCATTTACCTGTACCCGCTGCTGATTCTGGCGCTCAGTTACAACCTGCTTTCCATCGAACGCGAACAAGGCACGTTGCAGATGATGATGTCGCAACCGGTCAGTTTGCGCACCTTCGTCACGGGCAAAATCGGTTTGCGGGCATTGGTTGTGCTCGCGCTGGCCGCAGGCTTTTCGCTGGCGGGCTTTTTGCTTGGCGGCGTCAGCCTCAACGCGGAAGGCGCGTGGTTGCGTTTGCTGTTATGGATTGGAATTGTCGCCGGATATGGGGCGTTCTGGTTCGCGCTGGCCGTCGCCGTCAACGCCTTCGGCAAATCTTCGGCGACGAATGCGATGGCGCTGGCCGGGTTGTGGCTGGTGTTTGTGCTGCCGATTCCTTCGTTGCTGAACGTGGCGGTGACGACGATTTATCCCGTGCCTTCGCGTGTGGAGATGGTGCAGGCGACGCGGCGCGCTTCCGCCGAAGCAACGGCCAAAGGCAGCCAGTTGCTGTCGAAATACCTGGAAGACCATCCCGAATTGACCGCAGGCAACCAGGCCGATCCGAATGATTTCGTCACGCGCTCGCTGGCGATTCAGAGCGAAACCGAGCGCTTGATTCAACCCGTAATTGATCATTTCGACCGTCAGGTGTTGGGCCAGCAATCCTTGGTGGATCGCTTCCGCTTTCTGTCGCCCGCCATCGTCACCCAAGCCGCGCTCAATGATATTGCCGGAACCAGCGTCGCGCGGTATCGCCACTTTCTTTCGCTGGTGGACGAATTTCATAAGCAATGGCGCGGACATTTCACGCCACGCATCGTGCAAAAAGCGCTGCTGAGCGCCAGCGATTACGACCGCTTTCCGTCGTTTTCTTTTGGAGAAGAACCGACCGGCGTGGTTGCCAAACGAGTGCTGGCCGGATTGTTCGGTCTGCTGATTCCCGCGCTGGTCATCGGTTGGTTGAGCTTGCGCGCTTTGCGTCGCTATCAACTGGCAGGATGAAAACACTGTGCAGTCTGTTGTAATTTTCCTCTTGCCGTTCTTCCTGAGTTTTCAAGCGTTGGCCGAAGGTGTGCTGCGCGCAGTGTTTTCCCAAGGGAATGGGGAAAAGTAGACGATGAAGAAGCACTGTGCAGCAAGCACATAGAAGGCGCGAATTTCTAAATCATCACGCTCAAAGCAAGGAGCAGGTCGCTCACTTTCCTCGCCTAGCCTCACTGATCTGGCCAGAATGACTGAACTGGCTATAATCCGCGCGCGACGGAGGACAATTCACAAATGAAAAAACTGATTGCAGCAATCTTGAGTTTGGTGGTGATGAGTGGGTGCGCGGAAAAGGTCAAAGAAACAACTCCAAAACCAACGGCTACTGTTTGGCCAAATGTTTTGCGGCCTGTCTGGCCAATCTGGATAGACACTGACCCTTCGGTGACGACCGAAGGCGAACGCGCCAAAGAAGTGGACGACGGTTTCGCGTTGATTCAGGCGTTCAATTCGCCTGAACTGGACATTCGTGGCGTAACAGTGGTGTTCGGCAACGCACCGTTTGAAATGGCCTGGCCAATCGGGCAGGAAATCGTTCGCCGATTCGGGCCGGCAAAGTTGCCAATCTTTCCGGGCGCGGCCAAAGCCGAACAGCTTGGCGAAGAAACAGAAGCGGTCAAGGCTATGGCTGAAGCGTTGCGAGTTGCCGCCGCCAAACAGGAAAAGCTGACGATTTTCGCTTTGGGACCTGTGACTAATGTGGCGACGCTGGTTAAAAAACATCCGGAGCTTGTCGCTAACATTGAACAAATCATTGCCGTTGCAGGTCGCCGACCCGGGCAAAGTTTCAAATCGCGTCCTGACCAACCGCGCGGTTTTCGGGATTTCAATTTTGAATTGGATGCGCCGGGATTTCAGGCCTTGCTGGATTCGCCTGCGCCGATCGTGCTGGCTCCGTGGGAAGTGTCTTCGCACGTTTGGCTGCGCGAATCCGACTTGCAGCGATTGAAAGAAGGAACCGAAGCGACTCGGTGGATGTATCCAGCGGCGGCAAAATGGTTGAAACAATGGCAAACCGATTTGCGGCTGGATGGGTTCAATCCGTTTGATACATTGGCCATAGGCTATGTGACTTCGCCGCAGATGATTCAATGCGAAGACCTGCCTGCGGAAATCAAAACTTTGCCGGACGACACTCAAACGGAAGAAGACGTCCGTAAAACAGGGAAGCGGCGCGAGAAGCCGTACTTGCTGGCTGGGCGGGAAATCACTTCCAAACGAATGGTGAAGTATTGCTTTCAGCCTGCTCCGGAATTCAAAGAAGACTTGATGGTTAGACTTTTGAAGCAGAGGTTTTAACAGAAGGACTCTCTAAAAAGGCCTTTAAGCCAAGTTTTTTGTTCGATTTAAGGTCAAAAGGGCTGTCGGAAAATAGTTTTTGACAGCCGGGAGACCTATCTGCTACATTCCGGCTCTCGCTAGACAACTACTGAATCCGCATCAAGTTAGACTTGGAAAACGGCCTTTGGATTCTTTTCTTTGGGCTATTAACCAGCGTGGCAGTGTGCCCGACAGCGGAACTAAGTCCGGCGAAGACTTCTTTTTTTAATCCACCACGAGGAGGTCTACGAACGGTCAGAAATGAAATCAGCCATCGCTGAGGTTGCCCAAACATACGGCATCGAAAACTGGGGTGCCGGTTACTTCGGAATCAACTCGCGCGGACATTTAGTCGTCCGGCCTTCAGAAGGCGAATCCCGCAGCGTTGACGTTAAAAAGATCGTTGATGATCTACAAGCCCGGCACGTCAAAATGCCGGTTATACTTCGATTCCCGCAAATCTTCGCCAGCCAGGTTCGCAAGATGAACCAGTCCTTCCGAGCGGCGATGAAAGAGTTCGATTACAAAGGCGAGCACCGGGCGGTTTTTCCGCTCAAGGTTAATCAGCGACGGCAAGTGATCGAGGCTTACCTGGAAGAAGCCACCAAGCACAATTACGGATTGGAAGCCGGAAGCAAGGCGGAACTCTATGCCGCTATTGCAATGGAACAATCGCCGGATTCGCTGCTGATATGCAACGGCTTCAAGGACAACAATTTCATTGATCTGGCTTTCGTCGGCACTCAAGCGGGAAAAAACGTTGTCATTGTCATTGAAAAGCTGAGCGAATTGCCGCGAGTCATCGAACGCGCCAAACAAACCGGCATTCGCCCGATGGTCGGCATGCGCGTCCGGCTGTACACGCGCGGTTCCGGGCGCTGGGAAAAATCCGGCGGTGAGCAATCCAAGTTCGGGTTGACGACGACCGAATTGCTACACGCGATCAAGCAACTGCGCGAAGCGGAAATGCTGGACATGTTGCGCGTGCTGCATTTTCACATCGGTTCGCAGATCACGCAGATCAAGCGCGTCAAAGCCGGAGTCAAGGAAGCCGCTCGCGTTTACGCCAAGATTCGCAAGATGGGCATTGACGTTGACCATCTGAATGTCGGCGGCGGAGCAGGAGTGGATTACGACGGCAGCAAGACCAGTTTTGAATCTTCGGTCAATTACACGTTGCAGGAATTCGCCAATGACGTGATTTATATGATTAAGAGCGTCTGCGAAGAAGAGCACGTTCCCGAACCAAACGTCATCACTGAATCCGGTCGCGTATTGGTGGCATATCACGCGATGCTGGTGACGAACATCGTTGACGAAATCGAGACCGTACAGGGCATTCACAACGTGACGATGACCGGCAACGAAGCGCAGGTCATCAAGGAGTTGTACGACCTGTACAAGACGATGAATGCCAAAAACTTCCTGGAGTATTACCACGACGCTCTGGAACACAAAGAAGAGTTGTTCACGCTCTTCGATTTGGGCTTCATTAGTCTGGAAGACCGCGCCAAAGGCGAGATTTTGTTTTGGGAGGTCTGTGACCGCGCGAACAATTTCGCCAAGCTGACTCAGGTCAAATCAGAGGAGTTCGACGATCTGAGAAAGCTGTTGTCGGCAAAGTATCTGTGCAACTTTTCGGTCTTTCGCTCGTTGCCCGATCACTGGGGAATTGATCAGCTTTTCCCGATCATTCCAATTCACAAATTGGACGAAGTTCCGACCGATACCGCCACTTTGTGCGACATCACGTGCGATTCGGACGGCGTCGTAGATCGGTTTGTTGACCTGCACGACGTGAAAGAAGTGTTGGAAGTTCACGATTTGAAAAACAACGAGCCGTACTTTTTGGGTATGATGTTGATCGGCGCGTATCAAGAGGTGATGGGAAATTTTCATAACCTGTTTGGCACGACCAACGAAGCTCACGTAGTCATTTCCGGCGACGGCGAATATCACATCAGCCGGATTATCAACGGTTCAAATGTTGGCGAAATGGCCTCTTACGCCAATTACGAAAAAGAATTTCTGCAGGGCGGGTTCCGTACTCTGCTCGACAGACAGATCAAGAAAGGAAAGCTGACACAGGAAGATGCAGGCAATTTGATGGACGAATACGATACCCATTTTGATGGATACACGTATCTGGACACGAACGGCCAGCATTGATTTGGGTGTTAGGTGACAGGTCGCAGGTGACAGTTTCTAGCTGCAACCTACAACCCAACACCTGCAGCCTGAGCGAGTCAGCCAAACTGGAAAAAACAATGATCCGAAGAATCAAAGGCGCGAAGTATCTGACCAAACCAACCGATCCGTTACAGGTGGATCGAGATCGCAGCGTTCCGGGCTTGCTGGACAAGATGGAAAAGATTTCTTTCCAGGGGCGCAATCTGGCGCTGGCGCATCAGGTCTGGTTGCAGATGCTTCAGGAAAATGCGGTTGTGTTTATGGGGTTGAGCGGTGCAATGGTTCCAGCAGGAATGCGGCGACTGGTCGCGTACTTGATTAAGAACCGTTGCATTGATGTGTTGGTGGCGACGGGGGCGAATATCTTTCACGACCTGCACGAAACGCTTGGCCGTCATCATTACATTGGCGATCCCAAAGTTAGTGACGGCGAATTGATGGAAGAGCGCGTTGACCGCATTTACGACACCTTTGCGTCGGAAGAGGAATTCCGCGAAGCGTATGAATGGATTGGCGGATTTGCCAAAGAACTCGACAACACCCATCCATATTCGACGCGCGAGTTTCTGCATTTGCTTGGCCGTGAGTTGAGCGAGATTGCCACCGAAGACGGCATTCTGACTTCCGCCTTCAAATCGCGTGTGCCGATTTTCTGCCCGGCAATTACCGACAGTGCCTTTGGCGTGGCCATCGGCTTGAGTCGCATCGAAAAGAAAAACCAGTTCCAGTTCGATGTGATTCAGGACGTGGTGGAAATGGCTCAGATCGTTTCCAAATCGCGTTCGACCGGCGTGGTGCTGTTTGGCGGCGGAACTCCGAAAACCTTCATTCAGCAAAGCGAAACGGCGGCGGCGATGTTGCACAACACTTCTCGCGGCCATAAGTTCGCTGTTCAAGTGGTGACAGACACGGCGGATTACGGTGGATATTCGGGCGCTGATTTCGATCAGGCGCAATCGTTCGGCAAGATGTCAAAAAACAATCGGGCCGTCACTGTTCGGTGCGACGCGACGATTGCCATGCCGATGTTGGTGACGGCGCTTTCGCAAACGGCTTCAAAAGCGATGCGGACGCGCAAACGGATTCAGTTCAACTTCGGCAAGGATTTGAATATCTCCATGCCGTAACAGCCTGCACCGCGACCGCCAGAGAGCGGGCGTTTGGCGATAAAAACAAAAGCGCGCTGAGTTACTTGATCGAACTCAGCGCGCTTTTGTTTTTAGCCGACAAAAGTGATTGTCAATTAAGGCAGCGTGACCACTTGTCCAACTTCGATGTGATCGGGGTTGGAAATGCCGCTGGCTTGGGCGATGGCATGATAATGATTGGCGTCGCCGTAAAAGCGTTTGGCAATTTTCGACAGTGTATCGCCGGAAACAACCGTGTAGGTGCTGCCGGGCTGGACGTTGATGTCAATGATGGCGTCGGAAACACCGGCATCAATGCCTTTGATGACATCCCACAGAACATTCTTTCCGTGTTCAGCCGGAACCGTGCCGCGGATCAAAATTTTGTCACCTTCCAGGTTGACGTTTTGGACGCTCAGGCCGACATCGTGGCCTTTGTCCAAAACTGCCTGGTATTTCGCTTGAAGTTCTTCAAAACTGGCCATTACAGAATCCTCCTTGAAAAGTAACGAGTTGAAATGATGGGTTCAAAGCACCCGGAACGGCAGGCTGACAAAAGTTATTTTGACAGCCTAAGAGTTGTAAGAAGTGGGGATTGATGACGGCGCGCAGTCTAAACAAAAGCCCTGTTGATGACAAGTTCAAGACGATTGCCAGAAAAGATTTGTTTTGGATTTGAGGTGGCTCGGCCTTGCTTTGTTCGCGCAGGCCGGTGCTATAATCCGCGCCTTCGTGGACGCGCCAAGCCTTTGACTTCCGATTCGGCGCTGAAAAAACAATGAAAAAGAAGAGTCAACTTTACTGGTTGATGCGCCTACAGCGATTTCCGCGTTCAGCGGCACAATGGATTTCCACTCATTATCGCCACATTCCCCAAAAGAATCGCTTTCTGTTCGCTTCGTTTGTTTTTGCGGCGCTGACGGCGTTTTTTGCTTCGCACTTTCCGTTGACGGTTGTGCCTGATTATCAAATCGGTCAGGTGGCGGAATCGAATATCATCGTTCCGGCTGATTTGACCGCCCGGCTTGAAGCCAGACGCGCACCCGAACTGGCGCAAATCAATCGCAGTCCGTTGTTATTGCACGCCGGAGAAACAGTCACTGCCGACAAACTCCTGCTGATTCAAACCATTCGCAATTACCAACTGGCACACAGAAATCCCAGACGGTTGTTGGGATTGCTGGCGCTGGTTGAAGTGATGTTTTTTGCGCTGTACAAATCAGCCGTCAGTAGCAAATCGTCGCGGCTTGGGCCGCGAACGGCTTTTTGGGTAGCCAGTTCGACGTTGATGGTACAAACCTTTTTGATACGTGTGGGGATGTTCGGAGCCTCTGTGTTGGGTGCTCGCCCCGAAGCCATGCAGTTCGGCAGCATATTCGAATTCGGTTTTGCCATTCCGTTCGCAACTTGCGCGTTGGTGTTGTCGCTGTTGATTGGCAGCCAATTGGCGTTGGTTGCCGGGTTGATGAGCGCGATTCTGGTTGGATTTTCCGCGCCCGGTGGAATGACTTTTGTCGCGTTTGCAATTGGCGGTTCGGTGACGGCGATTTACAGCGTGCAAAGATACAGAACCCGTAATGCGGTCATCATCGCCAGTTCGGCTGTTGGTTGCGCCAGCGTGCTGATGGGGTTGGCGGCGTTGCTGGTTGTTGAGCCGAGCCTGACCTGGCAAAAAGCCATCGGCGGAATTTTGGCCGCGTTGGTCGGAGCAGTTTTGACTGCGGGCGCTGCCAGCTTTGTGATTCCGGTTTATGAATCAGCGTTCGACATTTTGACAGACATGAAGCTGCTTGAACTGTCGAACGCAGACAATCCTTTGTTGCAACAACTGGCGATTCGCACTCCCGGAACCAATCACCATTCGTTTATGGTCGCCGTGCTGGCAGAAGCCGCTGCCAAAGCCATCGGAGCAAATGCGCTGTTGGCGCGAACCGGTTGTCTGTATCACGACATAGGCAAATTGTCCGCGCCGAATATGTATATCGAAAATCAAAAAGGCGGCCCGAACCCACATGATTCGCGCCCGCCGATTTCCAGCGCGCGCATCATCGCCAGCCACGTTACGCAAGGCATCGAAATGGCGCGCGAAGCCAATCTGCCCGCGCAAATTATTGATTTCATCCCGCAACATCACGGCACGCGCGTGCTGGCTTATTTCTATCACAAGGCAAAATCTCAAGCCGAAGCGCGCGGCGAAACCGTCAACGTGGATGATTTTCGTTATCCCGGTCCCAAACCTCAAAGCCGCGAAGCAGTCATTTTGATGCTGGCCGATGGCGCAGAGGCCTCTGTCCGGTCGCTGGACGAACAGACACCAGAAAACATCAACGCCATCGTCAAAAAGATTGTTGACACTGTGGTGTCGGACGGCCAACTGGACGAATGCGACATTACGATGCGCGAACTGACAGTTATACGCGAAACTCTGATCAACACGCTCATCAACGTTTATCACGAACGTATCAGTTATCCCGGCTTCAACCCAACCAGCGAAAAAGACGAGAAAACGGAGTTGAACAACTTTCCGCAGCCGAAAATTTCCAGTGCCGCCGCCAAATGAATTCGCCAATTTTAGAAATTCCCGACCCGTCGCTGGTCTTGTTGATTGGTTCATCCGGTGCAGGGAAATCCACATTTGCCGCTCGCCACTTTCAACCAACTGAAATTATTTCCTCTGACCGTTGCCGCGCGATGATTTGCGACGATGAAAGCGATCAGACAATCAATGCCGAAACTTTCGGCCTTGTGCATCACCTTGCGCGATTGCGGTTGCAGCAAAAGAAGCTGACCGTGATTGACGCAACCAATCTGCAATTTCGCGCTCGGCGACCACTGCTGAGAATGGCGAGAGCGAGTTGCGTTCCAGTTGTCGCCATTGTGTTCAATGTATCGCTGGAAAGCTGTCAGGATCACAATCAGGTTCGTTCCAGGCGGCAAGTCGCGCCTGAAGTTCTGGAGCTTCACCAGAGAGAATTGAGCGAAAGCCTGACAAGATTAGCTTCCGAAGGTTATTCGAGAATTTATGTGATCGAAAAATCCGATCTCGCCAATTTAGCCGTCAGGAAATTAAGAAACAGTGCTGAATTTTCGCCTGACTATTGGTCAGGCGAAAATCGGCTGAAACATTAAAATCACTCTGTTTGTTGATTTTACGATCGCAAAGCTCGGAAGAATTATCGAATTGGGATTGTTTTGTTTGTGCCTAGCAAAGAATAGCTAGGGGCCAGGGCGGGCCGTCAGCGAACTACGGCACCAGGCTCGTTAATGGCCCGCTCCTTGTTATTTGCCTCGTTTTGTCTGGCTGGATTGTCATCATTTTGGCCCCGAATTTTTATCCTGAAACAACGTTTTATAAACCGCTGAAGCTTTTCGCAGTTCCAACCACTGGGCAAACACCCCCGGTGTCTGCAACCAAATCGTCGCCCATTGGGCAATCTCCCCCAGCTCAATACGGCGAAGTTCAGACAGTTTTGGAGATTGCGAAAGCTCAGTGGTTTGTTGTTTCAGGCGCATTGCCGCCTGACGAGCAAAGCGCATCCCGGTTTTATCGCCTGCTTGCTGAAACTGTCCGTAAAGTTCATCAACCCGCCGCAATGTCATTTCCGCTTCGTTCAAACTGCCGCAACCGTTCAATCTACGAAAAATCTGCTCATATTTTTCCGTCGGCGAATCCATCCTGAAAATCTGGTCGAATCGAATCGGCAACTCTTCCTGATTCAAGATGCTGGCGATTTCAGCAGGTTCCATTGCGCCGCCTTCGCCGTATTCTGCGATCAACGTCCGGTTGATGATTTCGATTTCCGCCGCCGTCACTTCGCCCATTGCTTCGCGGTCGTAAATTTCAAGAACCAGTTGTTGTTTGGTCAGACGTTTCATTTGGGTGTCTTGGCAAATTTCGGTACGGAACCAGGAGCGGTAGCGACTGGGGGGTAAGTGCTACTTCCAGCCAACCTGGTCGCTACCGCTCCCGGTTCCGTTCCACAGTCCAAATTATTGACGGCAAAAAAATCCTGGCAATCCTGTTTCAAAGTTTTTTGCTCTGATTTAGCATTCGGCTTCCGAATCGTCAGTTGATGTCCGATGTTGTGCGACTTACTCATTGGCGAAACATCAATTGAGCAGAGCGATAATACTGAAAACTTTTTATGAACAACAATTTGATCGGCAAAATCGTCTGCGGCTATCGAATCGTTTCCGAAGTCGGCGAAGGGGGAATGGGCAAGGTTTATCTGGCGGAAAGCGCATTCCTGACCGAATACAAACAACAGGTCGCCATCAAAACCTTGACCGGTTATGCCAGCAGCGAACGCCAGGCGGCTTTGTTGCGCGAACTTTTCATCCGCGAAGCCAATTTACAGGTTCAGTTCAAACACCCTCACATTGTCAGCGTCATTCAGTTTGCCGTCGAAGGGGATCAACTCTTCCTGATTCTGGAATACATGCCCGGTTATCAGCACAAAGGTCGCCGCATCTCCAATGTCGCCGAAATGATCGCTTACGAAACCGGGCCGATTCCGCACAAACGCGCGTTGAAGATTTTCGTTCACGCACTGGACGCGATGCAGTACGCGCATAACTTCAAATATCGCTGGGAAGGCGAAGAGCGCATAGGCATAGTTCACCGCGACATCAAACCAGCAAACTTGCTGATGATGGATGCCGAAACGGTCAAGGTCAGCGATTTCGGCATCGTCAAAGTTCAGCAATCCAAAACCGTCACGCAAAAATTGACGCCGGGAACCAGCGCCTACATGTCGCCCGAAGCCATTTTGGGGCCGCAGCAATTCGGTCTGGCGGAACTGGACGCGCGCTCGGACATTTATTCGCTGGGCGTGACTCTGTATGAAATGCTGGCCGGACGATTGCCGTTTGCGCCCGATCCCGACACCAGCCCGGATATTTCCATGCGGCGCAAACACGTCAACGAAGCGCCGCCGCCGCCGTCGGCTTATTATCCGGGAATTCCCAAACAGCTTGATGAACTGGTGCTGCGCGCTTTGGCCAAACGCCCGGATCAGCGATACCAATCGGCTGAAGAGTTCAAAAACGCGATTCTGGCGCTGGAAGATTCGTTGAGATTGGGGTTGGTGGACAAACGAAGCACGCGCGCGTTTGAGAAAGCTGTGGCTGCTGCGGCTCCGACTGAACGTTTGGAAGTTGCGCCGACTGGTTCGGCGACGGTTCGGCTGACCGATTCCGGTAAATTCACGACTCCTGGAACCGCTGTGCGCGGAACCGCCGTCACCAAACCTGCGAGTGCTGGCGGTTCAAAATTGATCTGGGCAATGGGCGCGTTGGTTGTCGTGCTGGCTTTGGCGATAGCGGCGATCTTTCTTCGACCGGGCAGCGAAACTACAACGACCACGTCCGGCAGCGGAAAAAATCCATCGGCTCCAGTGACGGTTCCCGGCGATATGGTTTTGATCGAAGGCGGCGGTTTTCTGATGGGGCGTAACCTGACCGATGCCGAGAAAGAATTCGCCATCAATTCGCAAGCCGGGCCGATCAAGATTTTCAGCTACGATTACCCGGCTCATCCCGAAGAAGTGAAAACATTTTTGCTGGGCAAGACCGAAGTCTCGAACGATGAATACGCCGAGTTCGTCAAAAGCGGTCAAGCTCCGCCGAGCCATTGGCAAGGTTCTTCGCCGCCCGCCAATGCCGGTTCGTTGCCGGTGACTCATGTGACATACCGCGATGCCGCGAAGTATTGCACCTGGCTGACGACCAAACGCAACGACGGATTTATTTATCGGTTGCCGTCGGAAAAAGAATGGGAATTTGCCGCTCGCGGCAAAGACGCCGGAACGCCGAATGGCAAAATGAATCTCTACACCTGGGGCGAGCAATGGATTGACGGCACAGCCAACACCAAAGAATCTCGATTGGAACGTCCGCGCAATGTGGATAACGATGTTCGCCCAACTTCGACGGGATTGATGAACTTGTCCGGCAACGTATTTGAATGGACGGCGACGGATTTCGTTCATTATCCCGGCAGTGACCGCCAGACTCCGCGCGAATCAGGGTATCAGGGAACTTATCAAGTCGTTCGCGGCGGAGCGTTCGACTATCCCAAAGAATATGCAATGACAACGACTCGCGTGTGGGCGAAGCCTGAAGACAAAGGTCCAAGTCTGGGATTTCGCTGTGCAGCCGAGCCGAAACATATCAACTCAGCCAACCCAAAATCAGTCACTCGAAAGATCGGCAATCAGGCCGCTTCACTTTGGTCGCGGACGCGTCGAGGTGTCGTTCGTCGGATCAGAGGCTGGATGTGAGTGTGGGCTGTTTTGATCGAAGTCGAATTGTTTTCCATCAAGCTTGCAGCCTTTCCATTGGCCGTTATAAGATCCGTTTGAGAGATCACAGGCGGCGCATCGCCGACCAATTACTAAAAATACAAAAAATAGCTTGCACTGGCCGTGTTGGGATTGTTCGTGTCGTTTGAAATCGTTCGGTTTCAACGATGCCAAACAAGAGTCAATTGAGTTACGCTAGTCCACGTAATTCCTGGCGCTCTTCCACCTATCCAAAACTTACTCAGGAGGAATGTTTATGTTCGACTCCATAAAAAGATTCGGCATTATTGCCTGTCTGTCACTTGGACTGGCATTTCTGATGGCGATGCCTGTTGACGTGCATGCGCAGGCTGCAACCGGCGGCATACGCGGGGCGGTGACTGACGTGACCGGCGCGGCTTTGCCGGGGGCAACCGTCACGGCCAAAAATCCGGCTACCGGGTTGGAATCCAAAACCACCACCAACAGCGAAGGTTATTTTTCGATTCCACGAATGCAACCGGGCAAATACACGCTGGTTGTCGAAGCGCAAGGTTTCAAGAAAGCGGAAACGACCGACATCGAAGTTTCAGTCGGTAAGGACGCCGTCGTTGACAGCAAGCTGGAAACCGGCGCGATCACGGAAGTCGTGACCGTTGCGGGCGGCGCTGAAGCCTTGGTCGAAAAAGACTCCGTGCAGATTTCGACGACCTTCGAGCAGAAGAAAATTCAAGACCTGCCGATCAACGCTCCCGGTCGCGGACTGGATCGCGTGGCATTGTTGACGCCGGGCGTCACAGTCGGGTTCGGCAACGTCAACGGCAATGGCGTGACGCTGTCGGCAAACGGCCAGCGTGCGCGTTCCAACAACTTCACGATTGACGGTGTTGACAACAATGACCTGTCCATCGGCGGCCCGAACTATTTCGTTCGCAACCCCGAAGTCGTCGGCGAATTCCAGGTCGTGACCAATAACTTTTCAGCGGAATACGGTCGCAATCAGGGCGCGATCGTGAACGTCGTCAGCCGTTCCGGTGGAAATCAATATCACGGTTCGGTTGGCTGGGATCACCTGGACAACAAGAATTTCAACTCGCTGAGCAACATCGAACGCCGTTCAGGCCAGTTGAATCCGGCTCCTGACCTCGACAACATTTTCACGTATGGCGTTGGTGGGCCGATTGTCAAAAACAAAATCTTTTTCTATACGACCGGGTATTTCCGTCGTAACCCGCGTGTCGCCGATTTGCGAACCACCGCTCAGGCTCCGACGCCTGCTGGCATTCAGGCCTTGAAAGCGGCTTTCCCGAACAATGCGGCGCTTCAGTATTACGCGGATTTTTCGGCCTTCAATCTGCCGATTGGAAATCCGACGGCTCGCACAGACGTTGCTGGTCAGACTTTGACGCTGGGAACGGTCAACATTCCGATGGCGGCGGTTCGCCGTCTGGTTCCGCTGACCAATCGCCAGGACGAATACACTTTCCGTGGCGATGCCAACCTGACCGAAAAGCATCGTTTGTGGGGACGTTATTTCTGGCAAGACACGCCGAACATCAATTCGCTGGCCGATGTTCGCGGCTGGGCGGGGGACAGTCCTGCACAATCAAAACAGATTGGCGGCGGTTGGACGTGGACGCTTACGACCCGTCTGGTCAATGAAGTTCGTTTCAACTATTCCAAGTTGTTCGTGTTGTTCGGCGGCGGAAATGCTGGCGGCAAAGGTCAGATTCCGCATCCCGACGAAATTGATAAGGCGTTCGCTTTCCTGAACCCGACGTTTACTGTTGGCGGATTTGGATTGTTGACCATTGGCCCTGCGACCAACCTGCCGCAAGGCCGTTCGGTCGAAGCCTATCAAGTTACCGACAACCTGACGTGGACGCGCGGCAATCACCAGATGAAGATGGGATTCGATTACCGCAAACTGCAAAACACCGCGCCGTTCCTGCCTAACGTCAACGGAAATTTCCAGTTCGATTCGGTGCAGCAATTGATTGACAACAAACCGACTCAGATCACGGTCGCGTTTGGCCCGGCTACGCTGAGTTACGGCGAACACGATCAGTTTTATTACTTCCAGGATGACTGGCGCATCAAACCGAACCTGACCTTGAACTTGGGCATTCGGTACGAAAACACCGGTCAGCCGATCAACTTGTTGAACGACGTGACTGTGTTGCGTGAAAGCATTCCGACAGAAGCGTTCTGGCGACAGAGCCTGCCGATTGACGCTCGCACCAACAATCGCATTCCAGTGGATAACAACAACTGGGCGCCACGCCTGGGGTTTGTGTATTCGCCGAAATTCGACAGCGGATTGATGGGCAAACTTTTTGGCAGTGACAAGACGACCGTTCGCGGTGGATACGGAATTGCCTACGATGCGACGTTCTATAATTTGATGTTGAACATTTCGACGGCGGCTCCGACAGTCTTTTTGACCAGTGCGCCGCAATTCGGAGTGCCGAATGCCACTCCGACCGGCGATGTGGTTCGTGCGTCGGCGGCCAGCAGCGGCTTGATTCGCTTCAACACATTCGACCCGCGCTTTCTGTCGCGCACGACGATCAATCCTGTCATGCGTTCGCCGTATTCGCAGCAGTGGTCGTTCGGCATTCAGCGCGAAATCAAGAGCAACGTTGTCGAAGTTCGTTACGTCGGCAACCACTCAGTCGGACTGTTCCAGACGATCAACGCCAATCCGTTTATCGGCAATCTGGTGAACGGATTCAGCCGTACTTATCACGATCCTGTGGCGAACACGGCTCGAACGCTGAATCTTCCCGGATTCCCGAATGCCATTCCGTCGGGTATTCGTCCGCAGACTTGCACAGACAATGCCGCGACTTTAGACAACGAAGGCGTTTGCAACGGTCGCGTGTTTCCATTTGGTGTGGCGCGCGAACGCATCAACGGCGCTCAATCCACTTATCACGGATTGCAAACCCGTTTTGACGGACGCTTCAAACGCGACTTCATCTACGGATTCACCTACACCTGGAGCAAGGCTCTGGACAACGCCAGCGAAGTTTTCAACTTTGCAGGTGGCAACTCGGTGGCGGTGTCGCAAAATCCGCTCAATTTGACCAGCGGTGAAAAGAGCTATTCCGGTTTTGACGTGCCGCACTCGTTCACGATGAACCTGATTTACGAATTGCCGTTCATGCGTGACCAGAGAGGAATTCTGGGACGTGCCGTCGGCGGTTGGCAGGTTAATGCGACCGCTCGCGTGCAAAACGGAGTTCGCTTTACTCCGACGCATCCGTCTCCGGCGCGCAATCCATACGAAGATGTCACCTTTATGTCCACCTTCTTCGGCAACTCGCAAATGCGCCCGTTCGCTGGCAATCCGAATGCCGCGGCTGGTTCGGTGGCGATCACCGATGTGGATGCTTGCATCTTCTACGCTCGCTGCGGCACGACATCAGGCAATCCGAATCTGAGAACCAGTTCGACCGGGTTCTATTTGATGTCGGATTTGAACCGCAATGTCTTCACGGCAGTTTCGCCGAACGATGTCCGTTACATCGTGAACGGCCCCGGCGCTGCGATGAAGTTCAACAATCCGTTTGGCACTGTGGCGCGTAACAGCGCCAGAGGCGATCGGATCGAAACTGTGGACTTCAGCTTGTTCAAAACCTTCAAGGTGTGGGAATCGGTCAACATTCAGTATCAGTTGACGCTGATTAACGCTTTGAACCATCCGGTGTTTGGTACGCCGAACACCAATGTGGACAACGTCAACTTCTTCAACTTCCAGGAAAACGACGGCGGACGCCGAACGATTTCCATGGGCTTGCGCGTGCGGTTCTAAACCAATCGCCAGGTTTAATCACAACCCGCCTGCCTTCAGATTTCACGCTGAGCAGGCGGGTTTTCTTTTGACGCCGAAAACCTTGTCACTGCTGTTGAGCAGGTCTACTATCCGCGCGCGTTACCAAATCCCAAAACAATTCGGAGGCTTCAAATGAAAAGGCTGCCGTACCTTGTGTTACTGATCCGGCTTTTGCTGGGTTTTGTGTTTGTCGTTTATGGCGTGGTCAAACTGTTCGGCGGGCAGTATTACTACGGCAATTTCGTCATTGACAGCAAAACGGTGGATGGGACGTTCCTTGTCTGGGCGTTTTTCGGCTGGTCGAAAGCCTATGCCTTGTTCACAGGCTTCGGAGAACTGCTGGCTGGTCTGTTGTTGTTGATTCCGCGAACGCGAACCGCCGGAGCCGTGGCGTTGTTTCCCGTGACGTTGAACATCACTGTGATGACGTTCGCTTTTGGCTTTCCCGGTGTGAAGTATGCCAGCCTGACTTACACGTTGCTCTGCGCGTTTTTGCTGTTGTACGACCTGCCAAAACTGAAACTGATTTTTCTCAGCGATGCCAAAACCGATGCCTTGTTGCGTCAGTTGAAACCGGAAGAATTTGCTGAAGCTTCTTCGCCTGCTGTTGCCGCTCCGCGCGGAAAAGCGGTGAAGCGGCTGGTTGTCGCGGCAGTCTTGTTGCCGATCACCTTGTTTTTGCTGAACGCCGCGGTGGCCAGTTTGACGCCTGGCCCCGAAGGAAAAGCATTGGTCGCCTGCGCCGAGCGAGGCTGGAAAAAAGAAGACCTGGAATTGAAGCGTTCGCGGTATGGCGGCGGGACAGGCATCAATCGGCAAGGCTTTGTGCTGTTTGAAGTCAAAGGCGCAACGCCGCCGAAATTCATTCGCGTCGAAGTCAGTCGCCCTCACAGTTTCGTAGATTGGCAGATACTCAAAGTTTCAGAAGAATCTGCGCCTTGATCATTCGCTTTCTTAATCAGAGCAAGCAACATTGAGACATTATCTTTTGACAGGATGAACAAGATTTCCGGCAGGATTTACAGAATCATCAATAGCAATCAAGTTCCAACCTGGTTTGAATCCTGTTCATCCTGAAAAAATCATGTCCATCCTGTCTCAAAGTTTCTTGCTTCGAGTTTGTAAGCGTGATGACTTTTTCTTGCTCTTTGAGCCTCGCACTCTCTGAAAACCTTGCGATAGTTCAAAAGTTCGTTATACCATCCGCCCGCTTTCCAAAGAGGCAGTAAGTCTTTGCTGCCGTGCGCGACCAAAATAAGCAATTTGAAGTTTGATGAATCGGCAATCTAACTGATTCAACGACAGGCTAGTTTTATCACCCCAAGACCGAGACGTTTCCGTCCGGCCTTTCGCTCAACAATCTTTCTGGAGGTTCAGTATGCGTTACCGCATTACCCTGCTTTTTTTGCTTTTAATGCTGACGCCGTTTGCCGCCCTGGCTCAGACTGCGGCAACAACGACGGTGTCCGGTACGGTGACTGATGCCAATGGCGCAGTAATCGCCAAAGCCACAGTTAAACTTACCGATATGGCAACGAACGCCGAACGAACGGCGACCACCAATTCCGACGGGCAATACAGCTTTTACACAATCCCGCCGGGCGATTACAAAGTCACGGTCACGGCTCAAGGGTTCAAATCCAAAGTCATCACCGACGTGAAAGCTTCGGCGACGATTGTCGCCACCGTGAACACTACTTTGGATGTCGGTCAGGTGGATGAAATTGTGCAGGTCGCAGCCGGTGTCGAAGCCGAGTTGCAAACCGCCGATGCCAGCATCGGAACCGTGATGGACGAAGTCCGTCTGAAACGTTTGCCGAACGCCAGCCGCCAGGCCAACACGCTATTTGCACTGCAACCGGCGGTCACTCCGCAAGGGCAATTTGCCGGAGCGCGTTCGGATCAATCAACGATTCAACTTGACGGTATTGACGTGTCCGACAACGTGGTTGGCGCGACGTTCCGTTCGGTGATTTCAGTTCCGTTGGAATGGGTGGAAGAATTTCGCGGCACTTCGGCCAATGCCAATGCCACGTTTGGACGTGGTTCGGGCGGACAAATCACGCTCAGCGCCAAAGGCGGAACCAATCAATTTCATGGTTCGGCTTATCTGTATCACCAGGACAACGCGCTCAACGCCAATTCGTGGACGAACAACCGGCTTGGTTTGAAGCGTCCGTTCCATCTGGACAACCGTTTCGGCGGAACGGTTGGCGGCCCGATCATCAAAGACAAAACTTTCTTCTTTGTCGGTTATGAAGGTCGTCGCAATCCCAGCCCGGCACAAATCACGCGCCTGGTTCCGACCGATACCTTGAAAGCGGGAACGTTGCGTTTCCGCGATTCGGCGGGAGTCATTCAGACTATTGACGCAAACGCGATCAAGGCGCTCGACCCGCGCGGACTTGGCGTCAATCCGAAGATGTTGGAGTACCTGCGGCTGTATCCTGCGGCGAATGACTTCACGCAAGGCGACGGATTGAATACCGCCGGGTTGGTGTTTAACGCGCCGCTCGTTTTGAAATCGGACGCGGCGATTGCTCGTTTGGATCATCGCATCACGGAAAAATGGAGTTTCAACGGCAAATTCCAGGCAGAGCGCGTTCTGCAAAACGCTGCCAACCAGGTTGATTTGCGAACTCAGCAGGGAACCAACTCTTTCCCGTCGCGCCCGCGCAATGCTTATGGTGCTGTAACCACGGTCATCAAACCGAACATGACCAACGAAGCCCGCTTTAGCTGGTTGCACGATCGGCTGGGATTCAACGTCATTTCTCTGCAACCATTTGTCGGATTGAACGCGGCCATCAACTTTGGTGGAACCGTCGTTGACGACATTGTGGACGTGGACACGCAACGCGCCCGTAATCAATTCCGCACACTGAACATTTATCAGTGGTCGGACAACCTGACGTGGACAAAAGGCACGCACAACATGCAATTCGGCGGAAATATCCGCCGCATCCGCTCAGTTGATTTCCGCGACGACAAAGTTATCGGTTCGATCACCACACCTGTGGCCGAAGTCAGCACCACTGGCGGATTCGTGACGGTTCCGGCAGCGGAACGTCCGAATTTTATCCAGGCCGCTGACACCGGTCGTTACAACACTTTGTACGCCGGATTGTTGGGAATGGTCAGCACCGTGCCGGCGCTGATTACCCGCGATGCCAATTTGCGGTTGCAACCGCTGGGCACTGGGTTGTTGACTTACTCCACGCTGAAAGCCTGGGAGTTTTATTTTCAGGATACCTGGCGCTGGAAACCTTCGCTGACGATCACCTACGGTTTGAATTACAACTGGCAGGAACCGCCCATCGAAGATTCCGGCAAACAAACCGTCATCGTATTTCAGGGATCGAACCAACTGGTCAATTACAAACAATACTTGAAAGATAAATTGGCCGCCTCGCAAAACGGAACGGTTTACAACCCGGACATTGCTTACCTGCCGTTGAAAGACGCCGGACGCAAAACGGCTTACGACATAGACTGGTCGAACCTGTCGCCGCGTTTTGCAATGTCGTGGAATCCGACTTTCAAATCGGGTTTGTTCAACAAAGTCTTCGGCGACCGTCAAACCGTCGTTCGCGGCGGATACTCGCTGACCTTTGACCGTACCAACACAGTCCAAACGATCATCATCCCGACTCTGGGCGTGGGCTTCGCGCAAACGGTCAGCGTCAATGGGCCGAAAAACGCCGCCGGACAGGCTTATCGCATCGGTGTGGACGGAGCGATTCCGCTGCCGACCGCTCCGCAGCAAGTTACGCCTCCGGTGATTCCCGCCAAGCCATTTGGCGAAACCTTGTCGTTTTCGGTTGATCCGTTCATCAAGGTTCCGAAAAACCACATCGTGGATTTCACCATTCAACGCGAAATGCCATGGCGCATGTTGGTCGAAGTCGGGTACATCGGACGTTTTGCCCGCGATCTGTACATCAACGGCAATCTGAATTCGGCTCCGTTTTTCCACAAAGACAATCGTTCAGGACAAACCTTTGCTCAAGCATTTGACGCTGTGGCGCGTTCGCTACGTCCGGGCGGCGGCGGTCTTAGTTCAGTTGTCGCTCAGCCGTATTTTGAAAACCTTTACGGTGCAGGCGTAACTCAGCGGCTGGCCAGTACTTTGGGGCCGGATTTCATCAACGGAAACATCAGCAACATCTTCCAGACCTTTCTGGATGTGAACTCGCAATTTGGAGGCTTCCTGCCGAATTCGCCTGTGCTGACAAACCTGCAATCTCTGGATTTGTTCGTGCGCCATTCAGGAGCGATCTCGAATTATCACGGAATGGTTCTGACGGTTCGCAAACGTTTTTCGCAGGGAATGGCTTTCGATGCGAACTACACCTGGTCGAAATCGCTGGATCAATCCACGACCTTTACGCAGAACAACGTTTCGCAATATCAGACCAGCTACTTCCCGGATTTCGATTACGGGCCGTCGCTGTTCGATCTGCGCCACGTGTTCAACCTGAACGGTTCGTATGAACTGCCGTTTGGCAAAGGTCGTTTCTTCGATATGGGCAACGGCGCGCTGAACAAGGTCGTCGGTGGTTGGACGATGTCAGGCATCTTTCAAACTCACACCGGATTCCCGTTGTCGGTTTCGCAGAGCGCGCAGGCCTTTGGCGGCGGCGCGATCTTCGGCCCGACTGCCGGAGCGATCAAAGTCCGCGACATCGTCAACGGAACCGGAGTGTTCTCCGGCGTCATCGGATCGAATGGTTTCGGAATCAGCGGCGATCCCGCACGTCGTGGATCGGGGCTGAATCTGTTCAGCAGTCCCGAACAGGCGTTCAACAGTTATCGCCGTTTGGAAATTTCGCGTGACACGCGCGACGGACGCGGAACTTTGCGCGGATTGAACCGCTGGTTCTTCGATTTTTCGATGCAGAAAGAAACCAAGATCACTGAAAAGATCGGCTTCACGTTGTCGTTCGACTTCCTGAATGTCTTCAATAACGTGGTCTTCAACGATCCTGCATTGAACTTGCAGAACCCCGCAGCTTTCGGCGTCATCACGTCGCAATTCACCCAGAATGCGCCGTTTTACGCCGGCCCGCGCCGCATCCAAATCGGTGCGCGGTTCGATTTCTAAATCAGAGCAAGCAAGATTGGTACAGAGCGCAAGAAAACAGGATGAGGAGGATTTTTGACAGGATTGACAGGAACCTCGATGGTTGAGGCCATCCTGCCAAACCTGAATCCTGTTCATCCTGAACAAAATCCTGTGCATCCTGTTTCAAAGTTTTTGCTTTGATTCAGTTTGAAGTCGTAGAGCAGGCTTTCCGGCCTGTCTGGGCGTTACACACAGCCGCAAGCTTCCGCTGTTCGCAACGGAGCTTGCGGCTTTTTTTCAGAGGTCGAGTATGACAAAACGAATTGCGGTCTTGCTTTTGCTGAACCTGTTGGTCGTCATCGTTGCGGCCCAATCCAAAGAGTTCTGGCAAGCCAAAGATTACAAACAATGGACTGAAAAAGAGTGCAAGAAGTTGTTGGAAAACTCTCCGTGGGCTTCGGATTACACGCTGAAACAATCGCGCATTACGCCTTTGCAGGGCGGGAACATCGAAACTCGTGCGGCGCAAAACTGGACTGTGGGCTACCGAGTTCACTTTCGTTCCGCTGCGCCGATTCGACAGGCAATGGCTCGGCAGCAAATGCTGGCTGAAAAGTACGACCAACTGCCGCCCGAAAAGAAACAGTCATTCGACGAACGTATTGGAAAATTTCTGGCCACCAGCTTTGCCGATACGGTTTTGGTTCACGTCACTTACAACTCCAACCTGCCGGACCTTGACCGCGAAATGGCTCGATACTGGCAAACGCAAACGACTGAGAATTTGAAGAACACGACTTTTCTAATCGGTTCCGCCGGACAACGGATTCCATTGTTGCGCTTTGTCGTAGCGACAGGCGCAGGCCGTGAATTTCAACTGGCTTTTCCGCGCCAACTCAACGGCCAGCCAATCGTCGGCGAAAAAGACAAGACCATCAAAGTCGAATTTCTACACCCCAAGCTGGCTGGCGAACCAGAAACTCGCGTGTTGTTGAATTTTTCGTTGGACAAAATGTTAGCGAACAATGCCTTGGTTTTTTAAGCCGGTTTGTAACTGCTCAGCCGATACGGAACGGGAAGCGGTAGGGCCCGGTTCCTCCTGAGGTGTGAGGCTTTGCACGCAACCCCGTCGCTACCGCTCCAGGTTCCGCACCGAATTTTTGACTCCGGTCTGAGCAGTTACTCCGGTTTTTTGGTTGACCGGTTTTGGCCAACTGCTTAGACTGTGCGCGGTCGAAAAACCTGGTGCAGTTTTTCGGCATTCAATCAAAACAATTTATTCGGCAATGCAATTCAGGAACGTTTCTATCGGTCAGCGATGCTGAAATCTCGCCAACCGATTTCCACAGCAAGTTTGGTGGTCTGGTGTCGGAATGTGAAGAGTTGTTGTGGCAAGCGCATAAACGTTGATTGTCGTCCGAACTCCCCGTGGCGCATGCCTTTTCCCAAGTTTCGTTGCATCCCATTTCTTTTTGAACCTTTTGACGGTCAGCAATCCTTATTTGAGCCGCTGAATTTGAAACCCCGAAATTTCATTTCAGTGCAGGCCGATTGCCCGGCGGTCGTTGAACTTCATCCAACCCCCGTTTTGCGCGAACTTGCGGATTCGCGTTTGTACTTAATCGCCCCGCTCACGTCCTCAGTCGGCGTGATGATTGAAAAGAAGGAAGATTGGCTATGCTATTTACTATGCTGAGTTCATCCTCGCGGTTTTTGTCGCATCTGTTCACTGCTCGCCGATTGGCCAGCGGAGCGGCGTTGGCGATTTGTGTTACGGCAATTTTCGGAGCGCACTGGTTGAAAGCGGGGCACGCCGCCGCCGGAACCATCGCCGGAACGGTCTTTCAAGACTACAACTCGAACGGTGTGCGCGACACCACCAAAACCGCCAACAACTCCGGTTCGGGCAATGTCAGTCTGGCGATTGACCGTGGCATTGCGGATGTCACGGTGACGGCGTTCAACGCTTCCGGCTCTGTCGTCGGTACAGCCCAAACCGACGCCCAAGGAAATTATTCGTTCAATGCCGCAGGCGATGCGCCTTATCGAATTGAATTCACCACCATTCCAGCCGGGTTTCAGCCGGGGCCATTCGGCGCGGATTCCAAAACCACAGTTCAATTCATCACCGACAACAGCGCCTCGAACGTCAGTTTAGGGCTGGTCATTCCGGCGGAATTTTCTCAGGACAACCCGACGATGGTGACGGGCTGTTATGTCGGCGGAGATCAAAATAATGACGCGCCTGTGTTGGTGTCGTTTCCTTATTCCGCCGGAACCACGCGCGAAACCGGCGGAGCGCCTTTCACCGATTTCGATCAGCCCGCGCACGGCGATCTGGCAACCGCCAGACAAATCGGCACAACCTGGGGATTGGCTTATGCACGTTCGACGAAGCTCCTATATGCCGCCGCATTTATGAAACGCCATTCCGGTTATGGCCCCGCCGGAACCGGAGCGATTTATCAGATCAATCCTGCCAATAACTCAGCTTCGACTTATGCCGATTTGAACGCCATCTTCGGCGCGAACACGGCGGGAGCGGATGCTCACGACGCAACTGATTTCGACCGCGACAACGGCAACACGGCTTGGGAGGCTGTCGGCAAAACTTCGCTGGGCGGAATGGCCGTTTCGGACGACGACAAAAAACTTTATGTGATGAATTTGGCCGATCGGCAACTTTACGAATTGCCGTTGGATAACACGCCCAGCACTGCGACGGTTCGGCGCAAACCGGTTCCGCTGAATCCGCCGGGCTGTTCGGCGACATCGGACGTGCGACCGTTTGCTGTGGCCGTCAATGGCGGCAAGATTTTTGTCGGCATGGTCTGCTCTGCTCAGAGCACGGTGTCTTTGGCGCAACCCAACGGCGACCCGACCAAATTGCTGGCTTATGTGTATTCGGTTGATCCGGCGACGTTGGATTTCAGCACTTCGCCAGTGTTTCAGGCATCGCTGAATTATCCACGCCGCTGCGCCGACAGCGCGCAGCTTGGTTCGGCAAATTGTTTTTCGGCTGCGTGGCGCGTGTGGTCGCCGGTGTATGCCAACATTGGCAACGGCGACGGAGTCGGCATTGCCAATCTGGCTCGCGGAATTTATCCGCAACCCTGGCTGACCGATTTGGCCTTTGAAGGCGGCAACTTGATTTTGGGATTGCGCGACCGCGCGGGCGATCAGTTCGGCAACGCGACGTTGGATAATCCGGCAGAACCCGTTGTGCGTTATTACGGCGTCAGCGCGGGCGATACGCTGAAAGCTTGTGGCAATGGAGCAGGCTGGACGCTGGAAACCAATGGGCGTTGCGGAGGTGCTGGTTCGGCTCCGCAAAATTCCGGCGAAGGCCCTGATGGTGGCGAGTTTTATCACCGCGACGAAGCCGTGCCGTTCACTGACGAAATTTTCATGGGCGGGCTGGCTCATATTCCGGGACATCCGGACGTTGTCATCAATTCGTTTGACCCGATTCCGATTTTTGATTTTGACAATTTGTTTGACGGCGGGCCGCGCTGGTTGAACAACGCGACGGGCGGACTCAAAAAAACTTATCGCATCTACAATGGCGGTTTGACGATGCTGAACGGCCCGTTTGGGAAAGCCAACGGTTTGAGCGACGTTGTTGTGTTAAGCGATGCCGCTCCCATCGAAATCGGCAACCGCATCTGGCAGGACAACAATGGCAATGGCATTCAGGAACCGAACGAACTGGGCATCGCAAATCTGCGAGTTCGGTTGTTGAAAAACGGAATTCAAGTTGGAGAAACCACCACCAACGGACGCGGCGAGTTTTATTTCAACGATTCCAACGTCAGCACGCGCGTGTTGCCTACGATGAATTATGAAATCGTGGTGGATCGGAACCAGACGGGGCTGAACGGTTTTTCGCTGACCGGCAACGATCGGGACAGCAGTTCGAACGGCGATAGCCGCGATTCTGACGCCATCGTGCGTGGGATTGATGCCGTCATTCAATTGACCACTGGAGGCGCGGGCGAATCCAATCACACGTTTGATATGGGTTTTGTTCCGCCGGGCGGGCCAATCACCATCGTTTGTCCGTCGAATGTCACGGCAACGGTGACTGTCGTCGGATCGAATTCGGCTGTGGTGAATTATCCTGCGCCGACAACCACCGGACAGGCGGCGACTATAACCTGCACTCCGCCTTCAGGTTCGACTTTCCCGGTTGGCACAACGACCGTGACGTGCGTAGCCAGCAATTCGTTCGGCACGACGAATTGCAGCTTTACAGTAACCGTGCAAACGCAACCTCCGCCGACGATCAATTGCGGAGCGAATCAAACCTTCACGTTCAACAATCCAATGGGAGGCGTCGTCAATTACACCTTGCCGACTGCAACTCCTGCGACTGCGGTTGTGACCTGCATGCCTGCGTCGGGAACGATGTTTCCGGCGGGAATCACCACAGTGACCTGCACGGCGACCAATGCCGGAGCATCGGCTTCGTGTAATTTCACGGTGACGGTCAACACGCCGCCGGGCATCAATTGCCCGCCTGACATGACCGTGACTTCAACGGTTTCGGTTGTCGTTAATTATCCGAATCCGACGATCATCGGCGTAGGCGTCACCGTGAATTGTGTGCCGCCATCGGGTTCGACTTTCCCGGTTGGAACGACGACGGTGACTTGCACGGCGACGAACGCGAACGGTTCGGCGAATTGCAGCTTCCGCGTGATCGTATCCGGCAATCCACCACCGACGATTGTTTGCCCGATCAACATGAACGTGACGGCAACGACTTCGACCGGCGGAGTGGTGACGTATCCGACGCCGACCGCGACCAACGGAGCGACTGTGACTTGCACGCCGCCGTCGGGATCAACATTCCCGATTGGCGTGACGACTGTGACTTGCACGGCGACGAATTCTGTTGGTTCGGCTTCGTGCAGCTTTACGGTGACGATGACTCCGATGATGGCGAAATCCAACAAATGCGACACCATCTGTTTCCGCTCGCCTCAGTATTACCTGTTGAATTTGAACTCTCTGCCCGGCGGAACGGTGTTGATCGGAGGGTCGAACAACAACCAACCGATCGGCACTCGCAATCGGACTGAGATTGGATTGGCTTTGCAGGGCAACGCGACGGGCTTTGGATTGACGCCGCTGCAACGGCTGAATCAGGAATTCGTCGCCGCGCAATTGAGTATCAATTCCGCAGGTGGAGCCGGTTCACCGGTCGCTTACAACGTGTTTTGGAGCATGCTGAGTTGTTACAACATCACCTTCGCACCGGTGACATTGAGCAATGGCTTTGTGCTCAGCCCGGCTTCGATGCTGAACGACCTGTTCGAGCAGACTCAACTGGCGATTCGCCAAAATCGCACGGCAGACATGGACAAACTCGCTTTGGTCTTTGATCTGCTGAACGGCAACGATCCGCTCGGACGTTGTGGCAGGTAGCCTTTATTGCCAATGGGGCGCAAGTTTTGCCGCTTGTCGCCCCATTGGTGGTTGCAGTTTATGAAGTTCTGATGACCGTCATCTCAACCGCCTCAATCGCTCTGCCGCCGCTTCCAACGTCTCGTCTTTCTTGCAGTAACAAAATCGAACTTGCTGAGCGCCGAGTTCTGGGCGGCGATAAAAGCTGCTGCCGGGCACGACGGCTACGCCGAGTTCTTTGATCAGGTGCTGCGTGAATTTCACGTCGTTTTCAAAACCAAAGTCCGAAATGTCCGTGATGATGTAATACGCGCCGTCCGGTTTGAAGCATTTGAATCCGACTTCTTCCAGCACTCCGAGCAGGAAATCTCGGCGACGTTGGTAATCGCTTTGCAGATGGTCGTAATAACTTCGCGGTAAACTCATCGCGTAAACGCCAGCCTCCTGAAGCGGCGCGGCGGCTCCGACGGTCAGGAAGTCATGAACCTGGCGAATGCCGTTAATCAAATCCGGCGCGGCAATCGCGTAACCGACTCGCCATCCTGTCACCGAATAAGTCTTCGACAAACTGTTGATCGTCACCGTGCGGTCGCGCATTCCATCCAGCGTAGCCATTGCCACGTGTTCAATTCCTCTGGCCGAATCGGGGTACAAAATGTGCTCGTAAATTTCATCTGTCAGCGCCAGCGCGTCGAATTCGATGCACAGATCGGCGATGAAGCGCAGTTCTTCGCGTGTGAAAACCTTTCCCGTCGGATTGTGCGGCGTGGTGATGACAATGGCTTTGGTCTTTTCGTTGAAGGCCGCGCGCAGTTCGTCGCGGTCAAAATGCCAAACCGGTGAAGTTTCATCTGGCGCGTGCAATGTGACGTAACGCATCACCGCTCCTGAAAGAATTACGTCCGGGCCATAATTTTCGTAGTACGGCTCAAAGACAATGACTTCTTCGCCGGGATCAATCACCGCCAGCATGGTGGCGATCATGGACTCCGTCGAGCCGCAGGTGACGACGACTTCGCGGTCAGGATCAATGTCCAAACCCAGATGCCATTTGGTTTTGGCGGCAATCGCATCGCGGAAGCGTTTCGCTCCCCAGGTTATGGCGTATTGATTGATGTCGGCTTCGATGGCTTCGCAGGCGGCGCGTTTGATGTCGGCTGGCGCAGGGAAGTCCGGGAAGCCCTGCGACAAATTGACGGCTCCGTGCAGATTCGCCTGCCGGGTCATTTCGCGTATGACCGATTCGGTGAAGCTGGAGGCTTTTTGGGAAATACGATTTTTCATTGGGAAGCAGACAGTAGGCAGTAGACAGTAGCTGAAACGTCAACGACTGATTGTCTGACAAAGCAAACAAAAGAAAGTCGGCAAGGACGGCTGTCAACAACCCGGTACAACCTTCGCAAAAAACCACTGTCTTCTGCCTACTGTCTACTTTTGGTTAGCGATTGATTCGCGTGACGACTTTGTTTCCTGCACCTTGTTTGATCGTGCGTTTGACGAATTGTTCGACGCTGTGGCGCAGCAGCCATTTCGCGCCGTCCTGTTCGATTGATCGAAGCGAGCCATCGGCTACGGCCAGTTCCAGAGTCGTCACCGGCACATCGAATTCGCGCGCGGCTGCCTTGTAACTCAGCAAAGAGTTGCTGTCATAAACACTCATTTTTAAGTTCTCCTGTTTTGAAAAGGAATGAATTTTTCGGGTGAAAGAAGGCGGGATGATAGTGATGGCCATTCCTTGTGTCAAAGCAATCGAATGCAAAAAAAGCCGCAAGAACCTGACAACATTCTTGCGGCTTTTGAATGGCGCTTAACTGTTTAACAGCTAGGCGGGAAGACCGGGATGATGTAGTTCATGCCGGAATTCAGCGTCAGGTGGTGCAGGTTGTGGCCTTGGTTGAAGGCTCCTGCGCTGCTCGCCGCGTTCGCGTTGAAGTTGATTGCCGCGCCGGTCATTCCGATCGCTCCGGTCTGATTGAAGACTTTCAGCCAGCCGGTGCGACCCGCCGGGATGAAGGTTTCAAATCGAGGCGTCGTGCGAGGGAAGTTGTTCGACAGGCTC